>JAZDPG010000047.1:0-10613 GCA_043797815.1 Bacteroidota bacterium | reverse complement strand
TTAAACAGGAATAAGGTTCTGGAATTGCCGGACGGGAAAGATGTATTATACGGGATCGGCACGTTTATCGAATTTGAGTATACCAATATACTACGTGAGGGTGAACCGGTCGGTGTGTTTTACGGAAATGTCTATGACGGAGTAATTCAGGAGGGAGAGGATATCTTACCCGGCAATTTCGAAGATTACCCTGGTGGCGAGAAATTTAAGGATATTGATGTGAACCATGAAATTGATGGAAACGACAGGACCATTATTGGGGATCCAAATCCAGATTTCATTTATGGAATAAACAACATTTTGGAATACAAGGGGTTTGACCTGAATATTTTCATACAGGGTTCGCAAGGAAATGATTTGTTCAGTATAACTCTGGCGGAACTGGAGACATTAAAGGGTAATTGCAATTCAACCACCCAGGCCTTGGACCGTTGGAGCCCGACAAATACGGATACGGATGTCCCTGTGGCATCGTCGGCCAGAAGCCTGCGTTCATCGTCGAGGTGGATCTTTGATGGGAGTTTTTTACGTGTAAAGAATTTCTCTTTGGGATATAACCTGCCAAAATCAATGATTCGTCCCATTGGGCTGGAGAATGTAAGAATTTATATAAGCGGGCAGAATATCCTGACCTGGACGAAATTCCGTGGCTATGACCCTGAAGTCAACTACAATTCTGAAGGGACCTCAAGCGGAAACCTGAACCTTGGATTTGATTTTGCAAGTTATCCGAATGCCAAATCGTACACCCTTGGTTTAAAACTAACATTTTGACAACCATAAAAAAGTAAAAAATGAAAACATATATATTCATTCTGATCATATTCCTGCCGGGATTTTTTTCCTGCACTTCACTTGAGGAAGAACCCATGGGCGTGTATGCCCCTGAAAGTTTCTTTACTTCGGCTGCCGATGTTGAAGCCGCTGTATTTGGCGCATACGGACTGATGGCCAGTGAACCGTTCTGGGGGAGAAAATTATCTTTGCCCATTATGCTGCTGAGCGACATGGTCGATATCGGCAATCCAGGCACTCCTACGCGGCGCGTCCAGATTAATGACTTTACCAGCGATGCCTATAACGGCATGGTCAGCGAATTCTGGCCTCGTTCTTACATGATAATCAGCGCAGCCAATACTGCAATTTCAGGCGCCGAAAGCCTTGATAATATTTCCGATGAGGAAAGGAATGCTTTGATAGCTGAAGCAAAATTTGCACGCGCCCTGGTCTATTTTGACCTGGTTAGGTTGTTCGGCGATATTCCATACATTGGAAAAGCCATCAATGACCCCGAATCGTTGATTGATATTTCAAAGACCTCCGCACAAGAAGTATACAACAGTATTATGGATGACCTCGAATTTGGAGTAGATTATTTGCCTGATCAGCAAATTTCACGTGCAAGGGCGTCGCGTGCTTCAGCAGCCGCAATGCTGGCTGATGTACATTTAACACTCGGAAACTGGAACGAAGCCTATAATAATGCTAAATGGGTGATTGACAACGCTACCAAGCTGGATGTGTCTTTGGAACCCGACTATCAGGTGCTTTTTGATGCATCACAACATGACGGGCAAAAAGAGCACATTTTTGTTATTGACTTCCTGGGGCTGCAAAGTGGAACAGAATATTGGGAAGGCGATGACCTGACTGGCCCCTTGACCGGAGTCGGGGGCGGATCTGATATGGCAGGATGGGATGTTGCAGTCCCTTCTTTAAATGTTTACAATAGTTTTGATGACCGTGATTACAGGAAGCAGGTAGCTTTTGTTACTGAGACTACATTCAGCGGCGAGTTAAAACCATATACGGAATGGCAATTCCCCAGGCCATATATTGCCAAATATACGAGGTATCCCGGGAAAGCAAATAATGATGCCCGCTGGTCGGATTGCAACTATGCCATCTACCGCTATGCCGATGTTTTGCTGATGGCGGCAGAAGCTGGTAATGAGGTTTCCGGCCCGAATGCTGAACTGGAAGGGTATGTAAACCAGGTACGGGAACGGGCACGCAATGCAGCCGGTGTTATGAATGATTTTCCGGAAAATGTTAGCGTTGGGATGTCTAAAGATGAATTCCGTGATATGGTTCTTGAGGAAAGAAGAATTGAGCTCTGTTTTGAGTTTAAACGCTGGTGGGATATCAGCCGCAGGAAATTGGGCGACCAGGTGTTTAAAGGGGCCAATTCTCTGGAGCCGCATGAGAATTTTGATGCCGGTAAAGACTATCTCCTGGCGCTTCCTCAGGATGAGCTGGACCGTAATCCAAATCTGAAACCACAAAATCCGGGTTATAATTAGTGATTATCACTTCACGAGAAAATGCAGGAGGGAAAAATATTGATGAAACACAAATCTTCCCTCCTGTATTTATTCTATTATAGAGAAAATAGCAGTAGCTTATAAAGGAATATATTCAGGCAAAATGATGAAAATAATAGCAGGCTTCATAGTATTTAGTGCGGCTTTCATATTCCGGGCTTCGGGGCAGGAAACGCTGAAACCCCCTGTTTGGGGGATCGCCAAAATGACCTTTTTGGTGAGTGATTTCCAGATTGCCAGAGATTATTACGGGGATTTTTTGGGTTTTGAGGAAGCATTTTCTTATCCGTCTGGTTTGGGGACGGTCATTTCGTTTAAAGTGAATGACCGCCAGTTCCTTGAGTTTGTAGAAGATAAGGATGCAAGGGAAAAGCCACGCCTTGTTTCGGTTTCGTTTGAAACGGAAAGCGTTGAACAAATGCGAAATTACCTTCAGGGAAAAGGAGTAAAAGTGCCTGAAAGTGTTTCTACTGACGGGGCAGGTAACGAAGTAGCTCTGGTGCACGATCCATCAGGCGTACCGGTGGAGTTTCTGAATTTCGGTGAACATTCGCTGCATGGATTATCGAAGGGGAGATTCCTTTCGCCGGAAAGGATTTCCAAACGGATCCACCATGTGGGATTATATTGCAGGGAAGTACTTGATAAGGACCCTTTTTGGGTTGAGAGTTTGGGATGTGAAGCGTTATGGCGTTACCCGGAAGATCCTCAGCAAAAAGCACAGATGAATTATCTGCATCTTCCTGATTGTGTTGAAAATATAGAACACTACCCTTCGGATGACATTAACTTCAGCCACCCCTGCCTGTTGGTTGATGATATGCAGGAAACCATATATACCCTGAAAGAACGGCTGGGAACCAATCAGCTTGCCAGGCCAGTGGTTGGCAAAGGGAAACGCTGGTTATTGAATCTGAAAAACGAAGATGGGACCAAAGTAGAATTTACCGAAGCCCATACCGTACGATAAGCACAGCTATTATGGAAAAGAATGAATTATGCCGCCGGATATTCATCAAAAAGGCTGTTGGCGACTGTCCCATTTGGCTCAACCGGTGTTTGTGTCCCCCGTATCCTTTGTGGTTTGGGTTCACGGTTTTGCCACATGGGATAGTGACCAGCAGGCTACCGAAATGTTAAACTATGCTTTGGATCATGGACTCTATTATTTGGATACTGCCTGGGCCTCCGATAATACCCTTGGCCTGCCTCCCGGAAGGAAGAAGAATCCCCGCTATATTTCCAGTGAAGTACGCATGTGGCCGGTTGTAAATGCGCGCAGAAAGGAGATATTCCTGTCAACCAAAGTATCCAGCCGCGATCCGGATGAAGCGATGCGCCAGATCGAAACCAGCCTGAGAAGATTGCAGACAGATCATCTGGATCAACTGATGATTCACGACGTGACGACCATGGATGATGTGAATAAGCTAAGTGAGAAGGGAAATCTTATTGAGATTTTGCATCGATGCAGAGATCAAGGGCTTACCCGCTTCATTGGCTTTTCAGGCCAAAGTCAGGCTGCTGCAATGAAAGAAATGGCTGTACGTCTTGCTCCCTTCTACAAGCATGAAAACCTGCCATGGATGCAGGCAGGTTACCTGGATGGGCATTGGGCTTAATCTATGCTAATAAATAGTCGATCATGAAACCTAAGATTTTTCAACTCCTTGTTGCCATTCTCCTCTCATTCACAGTGTCGGGGCAATCAAATAAAACACCCATTGAAACTGCTGTCGATGATGCCGAATTCCAACGTATTATAGAATATTATATCTACGATAAGGATATTCCTTCCGATCCCCGGTTTTACGGTGAATGGCCCTGGAGGGGGCCGCATACTTTATATAAGTTATCGTACAGGAGTGTCAGAGAACAGAGGGTGCCGGCATACCTGGCAATCTCAAAGGACGAAAAGGAAGAGAAGTTACCTGTAGTGGTTTTAATGCACGGCTGGAATCTGTTACGGAAGCAACCGTGGTCCGTATTATTACAGGGACTGGATGTGCCAATCGGTCATGGATATAAGGCTTGGCATTGATTACCTGGTCAACCGGGATGATATTGACCCGGAAGGGTTATAATCGCTGGTAATTTTTTCTCCAGATACAATGGCTTTTCCATGTTGATGGTTGTTGCAAAAAGGGATAACGCGCTAAGAAATGCCCGGGCCAAAGCACTATTTGAATTGACCCCGGTTAAAAAGGAAATAGCAGAATACGATGAGGAACATTTTTTGGATCCCCGTGAATATAATAAGGAGATTATAGAGTGGATGGATGAGGAATTATGAAGTCCGCCGAAGGTATCAGATCATTAGCAGGCAGAAAGCCATGATCATTACCAAAAAATGTCCGGATGAATCATTTCGCCCGTCTATTTAACAGAAAATAAGTGATAAAATACCATAATTATGAAACGCTTAACTATTGCTGCTACCTCCGTTTGCCTGTACCTGTTCACTTTTCTTGGATATACGCAAATTAAAATGCCAGAAACAGGAGGGGAGGAGAATGTTACAGACTCCTTTGTATTGAAGAAGGGCAATGTTTCCATAGAGATTCGTGCGAATGAAGGACTTCTTGAAGAAAGGTACCTGGTAAGGAAGGACAATGATTGGATTGAAATTGCCGAAACCCGGGGAGAGTCTGTCGGTGCTGTAAGCATGAAGGATGCTTCTAACCGGATCATCAAAGGAAGCTTTGTAAAATTGTGGCAGGATGACGAATCATCAGTAAGTGAAGAGCTGGCAATCGGTAAACATCGTATTATTCGCAAGATAGAAGTGCTTGGTGATGATTTACTGCATGTTACAACCCGTCTTAACTCTTCGGATACGGGGCTTGTTCACTCCTTTTTTGATCAGTTCAGTTTTTGTCAGGATCCCGATTGGTCTTATGCCCCTTGCATAGGGGGCTTTATTCCTGATGCCTATTACAAGGCCCCGGTAATTATGTGTCAATCAAACAGTACTGCCTTCGCTGTATTGCCCGATTTAAACCGGTTGAATGCGGCTGATCTGGGGCGGTGCAATCATTTTATTTCACTCAATATGCCTGCGGGTCGTTTGCTTTCAGCAGGATTTGCACCTAACAAACTGGTGGCGCACTCCGTATATGCCGAAAATCAGCATGGTTTCTGGAAACCCAATACAGGTATGGAGAACGCATATTTCCTGTTGCTTACAGGTGAGGCGGAAAAACAACAAGCCTACCGCAGGGCCGTGCGTTTGCATTGGGATCAATTTGGCCGTCGTGAACAGGTTTATGCAGCGGACCAACAGGTGGGTAATGCAGAAACGTTTACGCAAGAACTGGCGCTTTGGGATGAATGGAGACCCGTCGTTTGGGAACAGGAAACGCCCAAACTTTGGCTTGATATTCCACTTCCTGATGGTTCGCTTGGCGGAGGAGTCGCTACCTTTCGATGGGGTCCCGGTCCTTCGGTATACCTGTCATCCTGGTTCAATTCGATGCGTACGGCATACGGAATGGCGCTTTATGCAAAAAGAACCGGTAATCCCGGGCTGATGGAACTGGCCCGCCGGACAGTGAACCTTGCGCTTAAGTCACCCGGGCCTGATGGTGCCTTTAAATGTATCGCCGTACCGGTTCAGGAAGGAAATGGTGTCGTTTGGGGAGCTGGTGACGGTAATGGAGGCAGCACAGGCGAGGGGTTTCTTGGGTATGACATGAGCTGGACTGCGTACTGGTTGCTGAAGTGGCGTGAGGCCGGGCTGCCATATAGCGACGGAATACTTGAAAAATGCCGTTTTCTGGCTCAATTCTTCATTGAACGCCAGGAAAAGGATGGATTTATTCCGACCCGTTTTGACAGGGTTGGAGCTGTTCAGGAGGATTTGTCGCGGGTAGTTAAAGCAGAAACAGGACCCGTGGCGCTTTTTTTGCTTCAGCTGTATAAACAGGACGCTCAGGAAAAATATCTGAACGCAGCAAAGATGGCGCTTTCGTTTCTGGAAAGATCTGTGATTGCCACGCGGCAATGGTATGACTATGAGACTTTCTGGAGTTGTAGTCCACGAACCATTCCTTTCGATGAGATAAGCGGTCAGTGGCCTGCAAACAATCTTGCTTTAAGCCAGACCGTAGCGGCATATCTGCTTGCCTGGAAAATGACGAACAACGCACACTACCTTGAAACCGGTGAAGCTTTGCTGGATTATCTGCTGCTCTATCAACAGTGTTGGACGCACCCTTTAATAGGAGGACTTCAAAGCAAAGCAGCACTCCTTGGAGGATTTACTACTCAGAACTCGGATGCAGAGTGGTCGGATGCCAGGCAAAGTCAAATCGGAAACATACTTATGGATTATTATGGCGAGACCGGCAAAGTAGAATATCTGGAAAGGGGAATCGCGGCCTTGCGTGCACAATTTCCCATATCACCCTATGAAAATGTTGCTCATACTGGTTATGGAAGCAGACCTTCCTCCCCAGAACGTGTTGGACATTTGGATGCGGTTCCGCCATGGTTCAGTTACAACAGATATCCCGAGAAGATACGGGGCGTCAGCAGCTTTCACTGGGGTACAGGAAGTGGGATGGCCGGTATTGAAATGGAGGAGGAGTTTCTGCACGATCTTGTTGTTGATTTTGCATCATGCAGAGGTATTGGCGTAAACGGCATAAATGTTACCCGTTGTAAAATTGACAAAGGAATTATCTATTTAGATATAAACAGCCCATTCCGGTGGAAACGAAAACCTGTAATTATATTCCACAATATTCACGGAGAGGGTGGTTTTCGACTGATCATCAATAACCGGGATTTGGGTGTCCATTCCACACAGGAGATGGAGGCTGGTTTTAGCATCGATCCGGCTATGAAGTAATTTTTTTAAGATTGCCTGTTTCATTGTTTTCACTTTTTCCAGTTATATTTATATACGGATATTCCAAGCTCTTCACCAAATGATATTTGACGTAATTACCTGGAATCTCGACCCTGAAATTTTCTCCATCGGTAACTGGGGTCCCCGGTGGTACGGGGTCATGTTTGCTTCAGCCTTTCTTTCCGGATACTGGATATTTAAGCGTTACCTCCGTTCAGATAAACTCACACAGGAAATGCTGGATCAGCTGCTGGTATATAGTGCGATTGCTACCATAATTGGTGCACGGCTCGGTCATTGCTTATTTTATGAACCTGACTATTACCTGGACAATCCCCTGGAGATTCTTAAAATCTGGAAGGGGGGACTTGCAGGTCACGGGGCAGCCATTACTGTTCCTTTTGCCCTTTGGTTATATATCCGAAAGTATAAACTCTCCTTCCTCTGGCTTATTGACAGGATTGTGATTGTTGCGGCACTGGGTGGGGCATTCATCCGGATTGGGAACTTTTTTAATTCAGAAATATATGGTTTGCCAACCAATCTGCCATGGGGAGTTGAATTTGTAAGGGACAGACTATATGATAGCACTACCGGTCAATTGTTACCCACAGTAGCAAGACATCCGACGCAATTATACGAGGCGCTGAGTTACATACTGATTTTCACAGTACTGTTTGTTTTTTACCGGAAGAAAAATATGAAAGTGCGGGATGGATTCATATTTGGTGTCTTTTTGATTGCCTTATATACCGCAAGATTCCTCATCGAATTTGTGAAGAATGACCAGGTAGCATTTGAAGCGGGAATGAAGTTTAACATGGGGCAATTGCTTAGTATTCCCTGCATTCTTGCAGGTATCGGGATCATTGTCTGGACCAAACTGAAACCAAAATATTTTTCGCGGGAACCCTTGCCATAAAATGATTTTTGGAAAGAATTTATATATCCTTATTTAAAAAGGACGGTGTAGGTGCTCTGATACGCCAGTCAATAATATAATAGCCTTTATCGAAGAAGCAAAAGACCAAATATAGCTGACCTCCTCCCTTTTTTTCGTTCATGGCAAAAGTGAACCGGTTTAACTCAAGCGTTTACCAGATTCAGGATATCGGACCATTTCAATTTCACCCCGGCTCCGACCTGCCGGATAATCGGTGCGTTGAAGCCCAGCATGTCGCTGCGCATGACCCTGATGTCTTCGCGAATGGTTGGTTTTGCAGGAAAGGGCTGGTGGAGAATCATTTCAGGGATGGCCTGTTCACTTATTTCCGGCCATCGCTTACAACAAAAATCCAGTTGAATTTGTATTTATAGTATTACTTGTTATACCTGAAGAGATTAATACAATAAAGGACGATTGCCATGAAAAAATCAATTTTGCTTTGTATTTTCTTTATCTGGGCAGGGTACACCCTCGCTCAGGAAAGTGACTGGATTCAACAAAGTCCGCCGCTCACAGAAGTACGGTTCAACGAAATTCATGCTTTTGATGACAATACCGCAATAGCGGTCGGATTCAGCGGGAAAATATTAAAAACCACAGACGGGGGCAATAGCTGGGCGATCAAGCCCTCAGAGGTCTCATATGATTTATATTCAGTATATTTTATAAACCCAGATACTGGGTGGGCCGCCGGCAAATCTGGTACGATTATTAAAACCGTTGATGGTGGCGAGACGTGGGAGAAGCAGACATCAGGCACCTCACAGACACTCTATTCTGTAAACTTTGTTGACGCGAATGTAGGCTGGGCAGTAGGATATAAAAGAACCATTCTGAAAACTACAAATGGGGGGACTGATTGGACAAGTCAGTTCAGTACCAGCCCTACAGCATTTCTTGAAGATGTACATTTCATGAATCAGGACACGGGTATTGCAGTCGGGTGGTCTGGTGAAGGGGATGTGTACCGGACAACGGATGGCGGGCAAAATTGGACGGCAATAAATCTTGGAAATTGCTGGATTAAAAAGGTCCATTTTATAAATGACCTGGAAGGCTGGGCCGTAGGAATAAGCGCATCCTATATTTCAGTAACCGATGATGTTTTTGAGGGAATTTCCATTACCGTTGATGGTGAACATTCAGCGATTTGGAAAACGACAGATGGAGGCATTACGTGGGATGCGACTATATTCACATCCACCGGGTGGTTGAGAGGGGTTTGTTTTACCGACACTGAGACGGGATGGGCCGTTGGTGATCATGGTACGATTATCAATACCACAAACAACGGCGCTGCGTGGAATATGCAAACCAGCCCGACAGGAACCACTGCATCTTTTTATTCGGTAAAATTTACGAATGGCGCTACTGGCTGGTTATGTGGTGAAGGAGGTTGTATATTACAAACAAGCAATGGGGGAACTGACTGGGAACTGAAAGCCGGTAAAGGCACTACCAACCGGCTCAATTCAATCTTTCTTCTGGACCAGTCTGCCGGATGGGCTGTCGGTCAATATGGTACGATAATAAACACCATGGATGGCGGTGCGTCATGGGGGAAGCAGACATCCGGCACCTCTCAGCCACTTTATTCAGTTCACTTTGTTGACGGGAATACCGGCTGGGCCGTTGGCTACTCCGGAACCATTCTTAACACGTCTGATGGCGGAACAAGCTGGACGGACCAATCCGGAGATATCACCAAATGGCTTCAATCGGTTTTTTTTATCAATGCACTCACAGGCTGGACGGTAGGCGAAGACGGAACCATTCTTCATACAAGCAACGGCGGGACGAGCTGGAGTGAGCAAACAAGTAATACGGATCAAACGCTCTATTCAGTTTATTTTGTCAATGCTTCAACCGGTTGGGCTGCCGGTAACTCGGGAACCATTCTTCATACAAGCAACGGCGGGATGAGCTGGAGTGAGCAGGCAAGTGGTTCTGATCAAGGTCTTGGTTCAGTTTGTTTTGTCAACGCTTCAACGGGCTGGATTGCAGGCAGCACAGGAACGATTCTTTTTACGTCTGATGGCGGGACAAGCTGGGATGAACAACCTAGTGGCATAATGAATACATTATACGGCATCAATTTCGTAAATGATTTAACCGGCTGGGCGGTCGGAAGCGATGGCGTAATTCTAAAGACTGCCGATGGTGGAAATTCCTGGGGAAAACAGGTCAGTGGAACATCTCAGGTTCTTTTCAGCGTCTGTTTTGTAGATTCCAATACAGGTTGGGTATCAGGTAACATTGGTACGATTCTTAAGACAACCACGGGGGGAGGTGCGGCCTATGGCATTCCCACGCTTATAAGCCCCGAAAACAGATCCACTGAAATACCGACTTCCCCGGAATTGGGATGGGATCCTACCGACCATGCATTATCATACAACTTACAGGTTTCAACCTCATCCGATTTCGATATTTCCAGCATCGTTATGGAACAAACCGGAATTGATGGCACCTCTTTTTCTGTCAGCGGGCT
>JAZDPG010000002.1:0-39365 GCA_043797815.1 Bacteroidota bacterium | reverse complement strand
CTGTTCTCTTTGATGATAGTGACCGATTGCCGGCCTGATGCAAAAACGGATAGGGCCCCATGGCTTTCCCGGGTTGTCCAGGAATCGGGAGAAGGGATGATTGAACTTGCCGGCACTCCGGATCCCTCACGGGTACTTTTTCTCCATTTTGGGAGCCATTCTTTTGAACCAGGATCAATGATCCTGGAGAAAAAAGCAGCAGGTATCTGGAAAGAGATCGGAAATGAGGATTCCATATATATTGGAAAACCACTGCCATTAGGCCTTTTTCAGGGACTTAAGGCAATTCCGTGGTGCATTCCGTCCAGACTTTATAGGAAGGGAGATTCATATAGGTTCAGGGTAAGCAGAGAAGGGGGAGTTCACGGGAGTCCGGACCGGGATGAGTACTGGGATCAGATCATTGTGGTCAGGGAGGAAGCTTTAAGAACCGGTAATACGGCAGCGCTTGAAAACTTCACATTGACCGAATCCGGTACATTTGGAGAGGCGCTTCCCCCACATGTAAGGAAGATCCATACTACCGCTGAGCAGATCGGGCAGCTGGAAGCTAAAATGACCGATCCGGTAATGGACCTGCTGAAAGGATCCGGAGAAAGAGAGCTTGGATGGAAGGAACTTGAATCCCTGGCACTTCCTCTTGATTACCAGAAAATTTTGCTGGCAGGTATTCATGATGCCAATCCGGGATATGCCTATCAGAACGGGCAGTGGTTTGTGGTCTGGCCCGGAAATGAAGGCCCGCTTATTTCAAACGACTGGCAGATGAGAAAAGATATCTGGTTTGCCCCGGCCATCCGCATTGGAAATGAGCTTATCCGGCCGGCACCCTTATCGGCACACACAAGCTTTTATGAGAATCAATACGGGCACATCCTTCCCATGCTCCTTATCGAATGGACGTTTCAGTCCCCCGACGGCAACGAAAAGACAATCAGCCAAAGCCTTTTTTCTGAGGAATTGGAGGGAATCCCCCAGGTATTTGCCCATCTGAAACTGGAGGATCCTGACCGGGAATCCTCGCTTCTGATTGGCCACGGGAAAAGAGCCAATGCTTTTTTCTGGGGAGACCGCTCCCAGGCCCGAAGCTTTGTTCCTTACTTTACATCCCGGTCAAAGCTTTCACACAGGAATGAATACGTATTAATGGATGAGACAGAATCTGTTGCATTGAGAGCCAGTGCGCCTGTCCGTATTTCACATTCGGGGATATCAGAGACCTTTCTGGAATTTGACTCCGGAACCCCCGAGGTCTTTATCTCTACGCCCCAGGTACGGAGCAAAGGTCCGTCAGAACCCCTCACCCGGGAAATGTATACCGCGGCCCTTCAAAAATTTGAGAAGAAGTGGAATGCTGCATTGTTTACCGGCGCATATGCAGAATTGCCATCTCCAGAATGGAACAGAAAGATTGATTCATGGCTTTCCCAGGCCTCCTCCATTACCAGGATTCAACTGGATGGCAAAGACAGGTTAAGCTATGGTTCATACATCTATTGCAACTATTATTTTGGCATTGAAGAGGGTTGGCCTGCAGTGGCCTTTGCCATGTGGGGGAAAGGAGAAGAAGCAAAACGGCAGGCTGAGATTATCCTGTCAGAAGAAAACCTGGATAAAAGCAACTACCATCACCAATACAGAAACGGACTAAGCTCCTGGTACGCAGCAGAAGTAGCGCGCCTGACGGGTGACAGGGAGTGGCTGAAAGGCATTGCTCCCGCCCTGGTCTCTAACGGATACTGGACCATCCGGGCCAGGAAGGAAAACACGGAAAAACGCACCTCCCTTGGCAGAGGCATGCTGCCCAGTCATATTTATGGAGGGGATATTGCCACGCCTGCATACAGTTTGTATTCAAGCGGGACCTGTTTAAAGGGCCTGATCGAAACATCGGATGTATTCAGGCGGGCGGAATTAAAGAGCCTGGAGGAAGCAGCAAATGATTTCAGCCGGGAAGCCTCAGATTTCAGAAAAAGGCTGGTTGAAGTAATCCATTAAGTATTGAACAAACAGACCACTCCCCCCTTCCTGCCTTTTGCCCTTGAGGTTTCCAATAAACCCGGTAATCATGAGGGACCTTTTGAACGGCTTACCGAAACGGAGTTTGGAAATTACTGGAATCTTTTTGCCCCCCTGTTTTTGCACCTGCAGACATTCAGGTACAAAGATCCTGTACTACCCAGTGAATGGATTACCGGGTATGCAGAGAACCATGGTGGTCTTTTTGGGGGTTTGCCCCGTTTTTACAGCGGACTGGATGCAGTTTACGCCATCGGCAATATCAATGAATATATGGAACGTTCCAAGATGGACATTGGGAACAGGGCCAAAGCCCTTGCTTCACTTGAATCCTTTATGGTACATGCCTCAAGCCAGAATGGACATACCATCCAGGAAGTCTCAGGATTCTTTCCCGAACGGTTTGACTGGATCCAGTATGAACGGGTTGTCAGGGAAGCCCTCTGGAATTTCGGAATGTACAGTGCAGAAAGTTACCTGTCCGGACACAGCTCCTTCACGGAACCCCTTGGGTCCGGAGCCGGAGAGGGGCTTATGCTTATCAGAAAGAGCCTGATTGATGAGCTTAGGGATGAACAGGGGCTTCCCAACGGGGAGCTGTTTTTGCTTTCGACAGTTCCGGGTGAATGGCTCAAGGAAGGGAAAGAGATCCAATTGAAGAATTTCCCAACCGCTTACGGAACTTTTGATTTGGATATAAAGTCGCATATCTCCAGCAAAGGGGAGATAGATGTTTCATACAGGTATAGAAAGGATCTGGGAAAGAACCAGGCCGATGTAAAGGCATTTCCAGCCTGGTACGAACTTCATAAAATCTATCTTAGGCTGGTCCCTGCTCCTGAGGACCAGCGTGCCGGTAAAAAACTGCAGTTTGAATATCCTTTGAAACAGGTTGATCAATGGACCCTTGAACTTCCCGTACAGGAGCAAGGAGATTTCATCATAAAATTCTGATCAGATCCTTTCTGCCTCCTCCCTGGCTTGCTGCATGATCTTGTCGGATTTCAGCTGTGCCTCCTGGATCAGCTTTTCAGATTGCTTTTCAGCCTGACGCACCAGTTCCTTGGAAGACTCCTGGGCAGCAACCTTCTTCAAGGGATTGCTTCCGGCCTCCTTCACAAGGGCATCTCCTTGTTTTTTGGCTTCCTTCACAAGCGCCTCGCCCTGTTTCCTGGCCTCCTCCATGATCCGTTCTGATTCCTGTTCAGCTTTCTTCAGTATCTCTTCGGCCTTTTCTCCGGCATCTTCCCGCACCTGCTCTTCCACTTTCTCAATCTCCTCTTTCACACGTTCTTCAACAGCTTCTTTTACCGCATTTTTTCCAGCCTGAAGATTTCCGCTGAGATCGGTGGAA
Source organism: Bacteroidota bacterium (assembly GCA_043797815.1). Taxonomy (GTDB): domain Bacteria; phylum Bacteroidota; class Bacteroidia; order Bacteroidales. The sequence goes on along the minus strand of JAZDPG010000002.1, from coordinate 35,992 downwards.
ACTTTGGGTTCTTTGAATGTGCCCGTGATCTTTGCTTTTACATTTAAAAAATCAGATTCAGGAATTTTAAGTCCCGCTCCGGCAGCCAGGGCAGTTACGCTGTTCATCACATCATTGGCTCCTGCCCCCAGGTCGCTTTTGGCAATCGCCATATCCAGCTGGTAATTCATGGTCAAATCGATGCCGTGCGAACCTGAAACTACCATCCTGGAATCACTGAACTCCAGATCAAAGGGATCCACGATGACGCGGCCGTCCCTGACCCTGAACTTGATATCCATGTCATCGGGAGCCATCTCCCTGAATTTATCATTCTTCAGCAGTTCGCTGAGCCTGACGAAAGAATTGGTGTTGTAAATCTGAAGATTTCTTGTAAAAATCCTGCCATTGGCATTCATGGACTCGTACAGCGGGGAAAAGGATGCATCCAGCAGGGAATGGTAGTTCAGCTTCATGTTGGCACTGCCTTTGCAAAACTTTGCCATGGGTGCCAGCCGCTCCACAGTAACAAAGGTCGCATAGGAGGAAGGTATATCAACCCCGGTCATTTCAAGTACGAGGTCCGCCTCGGTATACTCACCCCGGGTATCCACTGTTCCGTCAGCAGTCACCCTTCCCTCAATCACCTCCACCTGCAATCCCTTCAGGCTGGCTACTCCCCCGCTTACTGCGATTTCACCCCTGATATTCTCCAGTTGGATCTCTTCATAGATAACCTTCTTCATATCCAGTCCCAATTTAAAATCGATGTTTTCGGGGATTTTGACCTGGGCAGGGAGAGCCATGGAATCGGCCTGTGCAGCAACAGTAGTATCAGCCTCTGCCTCTGCCGGCATCAATTCATTGGCATCCAGCATCCGGGATGACACTGCCAGTGAACCGGAAACTGTTTTTCCTTCAAACACATAGGGGATGAAATTTGATAATTTCCCCTCCAATTGCAGATCTGAACTTCCCATCACCAGGTCCAGTCCGGCAAGCTCAACAAACCTGGGATTAAAATACATCTCCATTTTCTGAATATGGACAGGCACCGGTATTTCAGGGGTGTGCAACATCACCCCTTCGATAAGCAGGCTACCGTCCAGGTTGACTTCCTCATATTTTTCCTGTTCAATAAAGGACATGCGTGTATCCAGATCCAGGTTGGCCGTCATCTTCCCTTCCATCTCCACACCTTCTAAGGGGACCACATCTTTTAAAGAAGCAAAATCGATCACTCCTTTCACCGAACCGGCCACATGCATATCGCTGATCGGATGGTCCACATGCAACATTACTTCAAAGGGATTCCCGCCCAGCAACAGGTGGAATCTTTCCAGGTCCACTGTCGATTGGTCCATCTCCTTCCCATTGTAGTTGGCCACCAGCCTGATTTGTACATCCGAGACATCCTTTGGCAGGTCCGGATAGCTGAAGTAGCCATCCGAAACTTCAAGAGAAATCCTGGCATCTGGGAGCAGGGAGTCCAACATGACCCCTTTGATGGTTCCCTCCAGTCCAAGGGTGCCTCTTGCCTCCAGTGATTCAAAATCCTTCAGGTAGATGGCAGGAACCATGGAAAGCAGGGTTTGAAATGAAGTCTCCCGGGTGAAAAACCGAAGGTCCATGTCCATTGCTCCATTTTCCATCATGTCGACAACTCCCTCGATCCCCAGGACCAATGCATTGAGCCTGATCTCATTTTCAAGCATGGAATAGGTCTGCTCCACCATGTTGGCCGAAGCTTCCAGATCAATACCGAAAGTGGCATCCCGCAGATAGCGGATCCCCCCCTGTGTCGCATTGACCCGCTTCACCCCCGCCTCCAGGTGCAACACGGTCTCCTCAATAGAGAGATCGCCAGATAATTCAAGATCCAGATTCTCCAGGGAGGCATCCATTTCCATGACAGCATCCTTATAATAAATCCGACCGTCCAGAATGGCAAGACGCTGGAGAGAGACCCCCATGGAGGTTCCTTTTCCATCCTCTGCATCCAATTCTTCTTCCATCTCACCGGACTCCGATACATTAGCAATATCCCAGTTGGCTGTGCCATCCGCCAAAACGATCCCGTTGATCAGCGGTTGATCCAGTAAAATGGCTTTCACCTCCAGGTTCCCGCTGATGGCACTGAAGGGATTGACCCGCAATTCAAAGCGGCTGAGCGCGGCCAGGGTATCCCCCTGAAAATCTTCCAGACCCACCACGGAAACATGGTGAAGGTTCACACTCAGGTCGGGAAATCCCCTGAAAAGCGACAAACTGAACCTTGACCAGTCCACCGTGGCATATACATTCTCATTGATTTTTTGCTTGACTGCCGTTTCTATCCTCGATTTGAAGAGGACCGGGATCAGTATGAGCAACAGCAAAATAGCACCCAGGGTAATCAACAGGATACGGAGGACTTTTTTCATGGCTATACTTTTTGTATAAATATATGAAAGGAACACGAATTAGAGGTGAAGTGTTTTGGATTTGACCCGATTTGTTTAAATTTGCAGTCCAATTGCCGGACTAGTAGCTCAACTGGATAGAGCACCTGACTACGGATCAGGAGGTTGGGGGTTCGACTCCTCTCTAGTTCACACTGAAAATGAAGCGGTTACATCAATGAAGGTGTGGCCGCTTTTTCTTTTGATACATTCATACTTCTTGTCATTGTTAAAAAAAGTGGATCCCAATTCAAAATGTGTACATTTGGCTTTCTGCAATGATTTATGAATTTTAAGTGAAGAAAGCATGAGATACCGAATGATGAATTTAATCTCGAGATTGATTAAATTCTGCCCGAAAACCGGACGTCCGGTCAAAGCCCTTAAAAAATGGGCATTACCCCTATTCAGCATTCTTGCACTGATCTGGGTTCTGGTCCGGGTGATTCCCAAACCCCAGCGGGCGGCCTACCCCTGCATGAAGGTGGCCATTCCCTTTGCCTCCTCACTTTTAATCTACCTGAGTGGCCTTCTGGCCTCTGCTATGGTATTTAAAAAGGCCTTCCGCAAGATGGTGCAAAGTAAATTCCTGGCGGCAGGATTCCTGGTGTTGGCCGGACTTGGCGTGGGCTTTTTTACCCTCCTGTCCAATGAGAAGGATCTTTATGCGGGCAGCTCGTCCACGGTAGATGAATTTGTTGACCCCCTTGGTCCCAATGCTCCCATTGGCGAGGCCAAGGGTGTGATGCCCGGGCGGGTGGTGTGGGTGCACAATCCGGATGCCACCAATGAAAGCTGTCAGCCAAAAGTTTTTGGAGATGGCTATTTCCTGGACAAGAACTGTGACCAGGAACTTGTGGATACAATGCTGATCACAGCGATGCTTGAAGTCACGGGGAAAGAGACCGAAGAGGAGGCCTGGTCTTCCGTGTTCACCTATTTCAATTCGACCCACAACAAGGGTGAGGTGGGATATACGGAAGGTGAGAAGATCTATATCAAGATAAATGCCGTTCATGCCTGGACCACAAACAAGGACCTTTCCATAAGAAATGATGGAAGCTACGGAAATGTGGATACCTCCCCCCAGGTCATCCTCGCAGTTTTAAGACGGTTGATCAATAAAGCAGGGGTGCCTGAAGAGGCCATTTATATCGGGGACCCATATACCCAGGTATTTAAGCATATCTACGAAAAGCTGCATGCCGAATTCCCGGCAGTGCATTACATGTCCAGGGGAGATTATGACAACCGTGACAAACTGACCATGACCAATACAGATACGCTGAAGTATTCAGATAGAGGAACTGTACTGGACAAAGAATATGACACTTTTTATGACTGTACGGTCTTTGCAGACTATGTATTGAGTATACCCGCCATCAAGGGGCACCGATGGGGTGGGGTCACTTTCTTCGCAAAAAACCATTTTGGCTCCAATACGGATTTGAATGGAGCAAGTCATCTTCACAAGGGATTGCACAGAACCGATTACGATTTGCCCGTGCGGGGTGAATACAAATCGTACCGGGTGATGGTTGATCTGATGTCCTATAAGAACCTGGGAGGAAAAAACCTGATTTACATCGGTGACCTTTTGTGGGGAACCTCCTATGAACACGATCCCCCGTTGAAATTCCGGAGTGAACCTTTTAACAATAACTGGTCCTCATCCATTCTTGTCTCCCTGGACCCGGTTGCCGTGGCTTCGGTAGCCCTGGATATTCTTCAGGAAGAGTTCCAGGTGGAGGATTTGACTGTTAATCCGCCCCGGTATACCTATGTGAGATTTCCTGCGGTGGATGATTACCTGCACCAGGCAGCCTCCAGTGAATGGTGGCCAGAAGGCATTGTTTACGATCCTGAGAATGACGGTACCCCCATCGGCAGCCTGGGTGTACACGAGCACTGGAACAAGGACAATCCCTTGGATAAGAGGTACTCCCGAAACCTGGAAACGGGTGATGGTATTGAGCTGATCTATCAGAATACGCAGCGGGAAGTTGTGGATCCCACTTCCATCGGGACCAGAAATTTAGAAGGCCTCGAGCTAAAGGCATATATGTCACCAGGCAACCCATTGTTGAATATCCGGTTTAACCGGGACCTGCAGGGTCAAACCGACATCAGGATCTATGCAATATCGGGACAGCTGGTCCAACAGTCCACGCTGGAATCTATCGTAGCCAATACGCCCAACCAGATTCAAACCAGCGATCTCACCTCCGGCCTTTATGTGATCCACGTGCAATCAGGAACAATGAAATTTAGTCAATCGGTGATAATCCAATAGAAAGGACTGAATACGATTTTTACACAGAAAAGCCCCGGAGACAAAAATTCCGGGGTTTTTCTTTACCCGCTCTTTTATTTAACTTTAGGATAAACTTATTCACCATGCTGGAAACTGAATTTCAACCAAGACAGGCATTCAGAGCACTAAAAATGATCTTTTATTCGCTCAACGCAGGGCTGATAATATTCTTCTTCACAGGGGTATTCCTCAATGGGATGTCCATCCCGGGATTCAGCAATGAGGTGGATATCCTGACCATCGTGAATGTGCTGCTGCTGGGTTCCATTCCCCTGGGCTACATGATCTCGTCACGGAAAACGGAGGCCATCAAGGCCGGGGATCCCTTTGTCAGGAAATTTGCACAATACCAATCGGCCATGATTCTTCGGTGGGCCATGATCGAGGGGGTGGCACTTTTTTCTATCGTGGGACTGATCCTGCTTCAGGATGCCAAGCAACTGGTCCTTTTTATCCTTTGTGTACTGGTGTTTTCGATGAATACAGTGACCAAAGAGAAGGTCATTAAGATGGCCAAACTGAATCCGGAAGAGGCCAGGGCACTGGATGAGCTGGTATAAATACAAAAAGACGCTACAGTTTTTGCAGCCTGCTGATCACTTCGCTTCTGTAAGTGCGGCTCACCGGCAGCTTCGTCTCCCCCACAAAAAGCTCTTCACGTGAAAAAGAGGTAATCTTTGACACATTCACGATAAAGGAACGGTGTATCCGGAGAAAGCCATCAGGCAAACGGTTTTCCATATGGCTTATTTTTTCCTTGGACACCACCTCTCCCCCATTTTCCCTGTGGATGTTGATATAGTCAGCCAGGCTTTCAATGTAAAGCAGCTTGTCAAAATCAATGCGGGTTGTTTTCCGTCTGGAAAGAACGCTTATGAATCCCTTTTCCATTTTCGATTGCTGCTCCTCCAGGCGGGTGATGGCTCCCTGGTCCACGAAGTAGTGTTTGATCAGAAGGATAAAAGATGTAAACAGCACAATGAAATAGAGGATGATGGCCAGGGAGAATACATCGGTGACAAGTGGACCTGTCCGGTTGTCACCGAACTTGATGATCAGCAGCATGGAGACCACACTGGCCAACAATTCCAGGCAGAGCGATACCACCAGCATATAAACGGAATAGAGTCCGAAAAGAAAGAACTTCCTTCTGAAAAGGTATCGTGGTACCAGGAAATAGTTAAAAAAATAGGATGTAGCCATGACCACCGGAAGCAGCAGGGAAACATAATAGAAGGATTCTACATAATCTTCAAACCACTTCCCGAAAAGCAGGGTGAGCGATCCGTAGACCACGATCCAGAAGATAATATGCTGGTAGGTTTTCACGGGCTTGGGTGATAAATATCGGAAAAAATGTGGTCCGCCAATCCCTTCGTCGACAGAACGCAGATTTGCAGCCGGATTCAACCTTGCGCTGAATGACCTGTCCTGCCTAGCTTTGTAATGATATTATTTGTAATAACTTAATTGCTTTATCTGATGGATACACTGAATAATCTATTTCATGTGGGAGGACCGCTTTTTATGGGAATACTCACCTCCCTGCTGGTGTTACTCCTGGCTGTGACCGTTGTTTTTGCCGTTTACATTATTTCAGGGAGAGCCCGGAAGATGACCCATTTCAGGCACCGGCTTACCTATCTGAAATCGCTGGGACTTTTTACCATGATCACAGGGATCCTCGGGCAGCTGATCGGTCTGTTGATGGCATTCGGCGCCATCGAACGGGCTGGAGATATTTCTCCCGCCCTGGTGTACGGCGGACTGAAAGTCTCTATGTACACCACACTTTATGGCATTTTTATCTATCTGCTTTCTATTCTTTTCTGGTTCATTCTGGACCTCTGGCATCATCAGAAGTTAGAATAAAGCAAAGAATCGATTTTGGGACCGGGCGGCTACCTGACCACCAGGATAAAATCGCTGCCCGGCTCATTGTCCCCAAACTCCCCGAACCTGGGCTGCGGGTTGACCTTTTCCACAAACTGAAGTATCTCCGATGTGGTCAGCACACCATCCTCTCCCCCATAGGTCCTGAGCGATTCGATAAAGCGCCTGGCAAAGGGTGAATGAAACCCGGGCCTGCCATCGGGAACGTACTCCTTTCCACCGGAAGTCAGGTAAAGCCTTGTTTTGTATTTGAGTTTCCGCTCCACGAACTCGCTGGTGCTGATATCTGCATAAACAGCCGGAGAACCCCTGTGTGTGGCTGCCAGATGAGGGTCAAATGTCCCCCCAAAACAAACATCCATCACCAGAAAGATGTGCGGGCAGTCGATGTTATTGATCATGGTCCGCAGGTTTGAGTGGGACAGGTAGGAGGTCTTTCCCAGATCATCGGTTCTTGAATCCCTTGAAATGACATACCCCTCGCGGAATACCTCATCATAGACCCCATGACCGGCAAAAAAAACCAACAGGTTATCAGAAGGGTCATAAGACATGGAGGCATATTCCCTGAGTACGGCCGCAGTTTCAGCCAGGGTTGGATTCAGGACCACCTCCGAAAACACCCCATAACTCTCCCCCAGTTCCATGGCAATGGTCTGTGCGTCCAGAACAGGATTCACAAGGTCTGAGAAGTAATCGTAAACGTTGGTGGCAAACATCAGTGCAAAGGTCTTGCCCGTTCCGGGTACCGGATCAGCTTCTGCCTGCTGATCAAACTTGATTTCAGACCGGGCAGAGGGCTGATCCTCCTCTGTATGAAACGGATTTTCAAGTGGTGTAACAGGGTAGTATTTCTTATCAGCTGGATTGAATAACTCAAAGTTGCTGTACCGGTAACTGATGAATCCTTCAGACTGTTCACGCACAGCCCTGATATGTGATTTTTCCCATTGGCTCTTCAGCTGTTTCGCCTGGTCAATGGGAATGGCCACCCCAGCTTCTGTCTCCATGAACCGGACTTTGTAAATCTGAAGATCTGCGTTGTACCCCAAAAGGCCCTGGAGAGGGATCTCCACCAAGCCCTGCCGGCTCCGGACCCCGTATTGCTTCTCCATCTCCTTTTGAAGCAGGCTCAATGCATGGTCGGCCACCTGAAGCCTTCTTGCATGATATTCCGGTGTTGTCTCAAATTCGTCTTTGGGCAAAACCAGAACATGAGGGACTCCGGTCAGGATCCTGTTTACTGTGGCAGGTTTAAGCGCCCGGCGCTGGGCCAGGGTAAGATGGGTCCCCAGCATGGAGACCAGGATCGACTTTGACGAAGGCTGAATCTGGTCAATTTCCCAGACAATCAGGCTCTGATCACCGCTACAGGTCACAAAAAACTGCCCGTCGTCTGAAAAACCGGCCCCAAACACAACTTCCATATGCCTGTATACTGTCTCCACCGGGAATATGGAATCTTTTTCCACCCTGAAAATAACCGCAGTCTGGTAATTTCCTGCTGCCAGGTGAAAACCATCGGGGCTGAATTGCATGGGGTAGCTGATATTTGCTTTTTCCGCCAGTGAATCAGTAAGTACAAATTGTTTTTCAAGCAAGCGGTACCTCCTTAATCCATAGGATGATCCCGTAATAAATTCATAGGCCTTGGGATTAAATACCACCGACTCTATTCCATGCCTCCGGTACTGGAAGCGCTGGAACTCAATGTAGCCCTCCTTGGTCCGTTCAAGAATCAGCACATTCCCACGGGAATCACCGGTGACCAGAAAACGGTCGTCCGGGCTGAAGGAGGATTGGCTCAGAGAGGATTCAAAGCCCCCGATCACCTGGCTGATCCTGAATTCCTCTTGCTCAAGCTTCCAAACAATGGCACTTCCGTCGGAAGAGGCAGAAACCAGTAAATCGCCTTCATTACTGAACTCCAGGTGGTTGACATAATCAGTATGCCCGCTCATGACCTGTACCACCTTCAGGTCATCCAGGCTGATAATGGCAATGTCATTGAAGCCCTTATAGCGTCCGTAGGCCAGGTATTTTTCGTCCGGGGAAAATGCAAACACCCCACCTACAGCCTTCGGATTTCCCTGGTGCTCAAATATTTTCTCCCAGTCCCTGTTATATACCCTGAGGGTATTATCGCCAATGGTGAAGGCGAAAAAGTTCCTGCAGGGTGAAAACTGCGCCTGTCTGACATAATCACCAAGGCTGCTGAATACTTTGCTCTCTTTCAGTCCCAACTCCTGTGCCTGAAGGGTAAAGGACAAAATGGCTGAGAACACTGCTAAAAAAACTTGTCTCCTCATGGATCAAACTGTTCTGTAAGACCACCAAGGTACAAAACCTTATGCATTTGATTATATTTATGGGCATGAACAGGACCCGATCCATCTTCATCCTGCTCTTCCTGGTGCTTCAGGTTCAGGGGCAGGATTCTGCCAGTATTCTGAAACCACCGGCAGAGGGGATGCATCGAATTTCACTCCTGGGAAATGAACTGGGCAAAAGATCAGGGATCTGCGGTCATCAACTCCAGGACCCTGTGATGATCAGGGTAACTGACTTGGAAAACAGGCCGGTTCAGGGAGTGAGCGTAGCCTTCTCCATCATCTCAGCACCAGACAGCCCCGATGACAGCCAATTGAGTGCCCGGCTGGTCACCACCGATTCAACAGGATCTGCAGGAACCTATCTGACCCTGGGATCCAAACCCGGAAAATACCAGGTATCCTGCAGAATCCGCGAGGGTTTTCCTGATAACGAGGTCATTTTCAGGGCAACTGCCAATGGGAAGAACTGGGTCTACATGCTGCTGATCGGACTGCTGGGCGGGCTGGGGCTGTTCCTGTTCGGAATGCATGCCATGAGTGAAGGAATGCAGCGATCGGCAGGTGAAAGAATGCGATCCATCCTGGGAAGCGTGACCCGCAACAGGATCGTTGGTGTCGGGGTAGGCACGCTGGTTACCACCATCATCCAGAGCAGCAGCGCCACATCGGTCATGCTGGTAAGCTTTGTGAATGCCCGGTTAATCAAATTCAGACAGACCCTGCCGGTATTGCTGGGTGCGGCAATAGGTACCACCATCACCGCACAGATGATTGCCTTCAGGATCACTGAATACAGCCTTCTTCTGGTGGCCATTGGCTTTTTCCTTCAGGCCTTTTCCAACAAGGAACAATGGAAATCCGTGGGGACCTCGCTCTTCGGATTTGGCATACTTTTTTTCGGAATGCAGATCATGTCAAATGCAATGGCTCCGCTTCGGGAATGGACCCCTTTCATTGATTTGTTGCTGAAGCTGGAGAACCCGGTCCTTGGCATACTGGCAGGAGCCCTTTTTACTGCCCTGATCCAGTCAAGCAGTGCATTTGTGGGCATCATGATCGTCCTTGCCTCCCAGGGCCTGCTTTCTCTGGATGCTTCCATCCCTCTGCTCCTGGGCTCCAACCTGGGTACCACAGTCACCGCACTGCTCTCAAGCATGAAGGCGAACCGTGAAGCGAAGAAAGTTGCCCTGGCCTTCCTTCTCATCAAATTCATCAGTGTCCTTATTTTCGCAGGCTGGACAGTCAGACTGGGGGAAATGGTGAAGGCCTTTTCTCCCGATGCCCCGCTGGCGCGACTTATCGCCAATTCCCATACCCTGATTAACGTGGTTCTGATGGTTGTGGTTCTGCCATTTACCCCTCAGATAGCCCGCCTGACGGATTGGTTGATGGGCAAAGCAAAGGATCAGGAACCTTCGGTATTTGCCACACGCTACCTGGATAAAGGGCTTTTATCTACCCCTTCTCTGGCACTGAACCTGGCCAAACAGGAGATCATACGGATGGGCAAGATTGTCCAGACCATGTTTTCGCTGGTTCTACAGCCATTGTTAAAAAAGGACCCCTCTTCATTGGATGCGGTTTACACCCACGAGCAGGAGGTCAATTTTCTCATGGATTCCATCAAGGATTACCTGCTGAAAATCAACAGGGAGATGTTAAACAGCGAACGGGTAAACGAGTCTTTCCAGATGCTTTACACAATGAATGAATTTGAGAAGATCGCTGATATTATCTCCGGGAGCCTCGCTAACAGGGCTGAAAGATGGGTTGTCAGGGACTTTGATTTTTCTGAGGCGGGGAAAGAGGAGATCCGGACCTATCACAGCAAGGTGGGAAAGCAGCTGATAAGGGCCCTCGTGGTCTTTGAAGAGACCAACCTTCAGGAGGCTTCCAGGATGAAGGCCAAGCACGAGGAGTATCGTTCCCTGTCACAGGACCTTGAAAGACTTCATTACGGCAGGATACTGGATGGCATGAAGGAATCCATTGAAAGCAGTAAAACGCATGTGGAGATCCTGGCCTTGCTCAGTACCATTGACACCCATGCTACCAACATTGCAAGGATTGCGCTGGATTGGTACCAAAAGGCCAATTAGGGGATGGGATATAAACCAAAAAGGCACACCAGGGAAGAAACCATCAACCTGATGAACCTCTACGGTTCAAACGGGACACCCTTTCTGTTCCTGATCAGTTTTGAGGGAGAAAATAACTGCGTAATCAAACGTTCAGTATCAGAAAGAGAAGGCTTTTATATGGAGATGCCAGGTTTCTCCAACCATCAGCTTTTCAGGACTCCCTCCCGCCCGGTTTCCATGAACAAGTTACCCATCGGAATAGAGCAGTACCGGCATGCCTTCGACCTGGTTACCAGCCAGATTCATTACGGAAACTCTTTCCTGCTGAACCTGACCTTTCCAACAGAAATTCAGATCAACTGTTCCCTTGAGGAAATCTTTACCCGGAGCCGCGCCCCGTTCAAACTATTCCTGGAAGATGAACTGGTGGTATTCAGTCCGGAACGTTTCATCAGGATAGAGGGAAATACCATTACTTCCAACCCCATGAAAGGGACAATTGATGCTAAGATACCCGGAGCCCATGCAAAGCTCACATCAGATCTGAAGGAGGATGCAGAGCACAACACCATCGTGGATCTGATCAGAAATGACCTGAGCATCATTGCCACAAGTGTCCGTGTCAGACGGTTCAAGTACATTGACCGGGTCAGAACCCACAAGGGTGAATTGCTGCAGATGAGTTCCGAGATTACGGGCAGCCTTCCTGACGGATTTGAAAAAAGGCTTGGAGAAATGATCTTTTCACTTTTACCTGCCGGATCGATCTGTGGTGCCCCAAAATTAAAGACCCTGGAAATCATCCGGGAAGCGGAACAGTATAAACGCGGTTATTACACCGGTATCTTTGGCCACTGGGATGGCAAAGGCCTCGATTCGGCAGTAGCCATCAGGTATATTGAAAAAAAAGGTGACCACCTGTTCTTTAAAAGTGGAGGCGGGATCACATTCCAGAGCCGGTGTGAACCCGAATATGAAGAAATGCTAAACAAAATCTATGTCCCTATTTATTGAAACCATCAGACTGGTGAACGGGGAAATCATGAATCTCTCCTACCACCAGCGAAGACTCAACCGGGCCAGGGAGAAGGTGTTGGGGCTTTCAGACCATCCGCTGTTGGAGAAGGTGATCGGTATTCCCTGCGGGTTGGATCAGGGATTGTTTAAATGCAGGGTTCTTTATGGTGAAAAGGTGGACCTCATTGAATATGAACCCTATCAAAAAATGGAGGTACGCACCCTCAAACTGCTTGCATCCGAATCCATCTCCTATGATCACAAATATCGTGACCGGACTGCTTTGAACGAACTTTTTTCACAAAGAGGCGATTGTGATGACATCCTGGTTCTAAAAGCAGGCTGTGTTACCGACAGCTATGTTGCCAATGTGGCGTTCTGGGACGGGGAAGGCTGGTTCACCCCTGACACACCCCTTCTGGCAGGTACCATGAGGGCCTCCCTGCTTGATAAAGGCATTCTAACGGAGGTCCGGATCAGGCAGGAAGATCTGGCTCATTTCCGGAAACTCAGGCTGATCAATGCCCTCAATGATCTTTCCGGGGGAACGGATATTCCCATGGAGGCCATCAGATCGTAGAAGCCACCCTTGAAAAAAGGAAGAACATCTCCCTGGCGATTTGCCTGCTTCTTTGCGTGTAGCCCTCCTTCTCAGCCGGGGTCCCGTCAAATGCTTTGGGATCGTCATACCGGATGGCATATCGTACATCAGCTCCATGGACAACAGGACAGGCCTCATCTGCATCCGCGCAGGTCATTACCGCGATAAAGCCTTTGGTGGGATTGGGAGGATCTGTAACCTTTTTTGAAAAGTAGCGATCCGTTTCACGTGCACCGGGAAACTGGATGGCATATACCGGATTGGATCCGGGCATCACTGTTCTGAAGCGGAATCCCTCCTCCTTCATCACATTCACAGCCCTTTGATGAAAGGCAGTTGCTTCCGTACCTCCCGAGTAGCAATGTATGTTCTCCACCCCATAAACCCTCGAAGCAAGCTGCGCCCAAATCTGACCCATCTGACTCCGGCGCGAATTGTGCGTACATATGAAAACCACATCCAGAGTCTGATTCTTTTTTAAACCGGTCCGGATGCCCAAGGCCAGTTGCTCCAGTTCTTTTCTCCTGATCTCCGGTATCCGGGCAAACTCGGAAATCCTCTTTTCCACACCCGAACGCAATACCTCAAATCCCTTCCAATCCATAGATTACATAGTCATTGATTCCACAATCCGAACCGCCTCTTCCACACAAGGGGCACATACATTTTCCATGATTCTTTCTTCCTTGAACTTCTGCGCTCCCCCGGGTGAGTTTAAATCACATCCGGTCAGCTCACTGCAACTGGTGGTCTTAAAGGATGCCATGAACTTCTCCGACAATTCTTTTACCGAACCATAAGTTTCAGATTTCAGCTCATCATTGTTGTTCACGTGTTCGCCCTTCAGAAGGCCCAGTACCATGATGGCCCCCGTTACAGCACCACAGGTCTGCTGCATTTTGCCCATGCCTCCTCCGAATCCGGCTGACATTTTCAGGGCGAGTTCTTTGCTGAATTTCAGGTCCCCAGCAAATGCCAGTAATACCGACTGGGCACAGTTGTGTCCCGAAAGAAAAAGTGCTTTGGCTTGCGCTGGTCGTTCCATATCCGTTTTTAAAATTGGGTTAACTGCAATATAAGCATTTGTCTTATTATAATCCGTTTCACTGCAATGCCAAAGTACAGGTAGCTTACCTGATCACAGGAATAGGCAAGGTAAGTTTAAGGAAGAGTGCATCTGCCCTGGACAGGACACCCAGAACTTCAGCCTCCTGGTCGTGAGAATAGATCAGGTAAAGCGCTCCAAAAGGAGGTCTGAACCGCCAGCCGGTCATCCCATAGAAGTAAATTTTGCTGCTCCGGGTGCTGTTCTGTGCAAACACCTTGATCCATAGGTCTTTTGTAAAGTTGTAATTGAGTGATAATACGTTGATGAAAGTGGAGGTGCTGTCCACATCGGGAATAAACCGGATCAGGTCCCCGCTATACTCTGCAGCCAGATTGTCCGTAATCTTTATTCTTCCTCCCAGGGAGATTCTTTGAAAATCGCGGTCAAAATTATGTCCGAATGCGTATTCAACCTGGGCATGGCTCCACTGGGCCGTATTGTACCCCAGGCCAAAGGAGTGCCTGTGGTTGTAGTACGCTTTTTCAAACAGTTTAAATTCATTGTTGTAGCTATATTCAAATGAAAATCTGTTTTGCATGTAAAACTTTACAGCCTCAGTCACATTCCAACTTCGCATCACCCCTGTGGTACGTGCCCAGAATATATTGTTCCTTGATTCCACTTGAATATACTGGAAAACGCGGTTCCTGAGCCACCATACATAGCTTAGATCACTGTCCACCTCCCTGCGGTCATCATCAACCACATACCCGGTCTGGTTCACATTTTCCTTGAAATTCTCACCCAGTTCGGTGTACCGGAAATGTAGATGGTAGATATTGGTCTCCTTGGCAAACCGGACAAACCACGCACTGTGTGAAAGCAAATCACCCGGCATACTGGCTACGAACTGACCGGTAAGCTTCCAGGTGTCGCCCAGGTTCAGCGTATAATCACCGCTGACGGAGGTCACAAAGGAGGAATCATTGCGGTGGTCCACTGCCATCACTCCCACCGAAGAGGATTCCAGGAAATCCCTTTTCACCCTGGCTGTCGTAAAAAAAGAAGGTGGTTCGCTCTCTATATCTGACTGCAATGTTCTCACATTTAAAGCATTGAAATTATATTTCCCTGCCTTTCCATTCAGTTTTGCACCGTACAGAATATCCTGGATCCGCCTGGAGTAGAAGGTTTTTATCCGTGTGGAATACATCTCATTCCCCTCCTGGAAGAAGAGCCGTTTCTCCGGGTAGTTCAACTCGTACCTGGTCAGGTTGATCTGTTCCTGGTCCGCTTCCACCGTGGCAAAATCAGGATTAAAGGTACCATCCGCTGTGATACTGGGAGTCATCTGCCACTTTACATCCACCCCTGCATCCGGTTTTACTTTGTGCCGGACGCCGGTAAATTCATTGTTCTCATAGCTGACAGTGGCATAAGGGAAAAGTGTCAGTTTTCCTTTGGATGCGGGAGGGATGATCCCTGTCAGTTTTCCTCCCTGGGAAATCCTGAAATCTTCGGTCAACGCTCCGGACCACCATACCGTTTCAAAATTACTCCTGATGACCCGTCCGAAATTTACACCCCAGGTATCTGACCCGGGTTTGAACTGGATACTTTTGAAAGGTATGGCCATTTCAATTGTCCATCCATTGTCATTGATTCTTGAGGCGGATAGCCACTCGGTATCCCAGTTTTCATCTATATTGCGACCGTCATCATTGATCCTGAAATCGGTCTGGGTGCTCAGGGCATTGGTCGAGAAACCGTATCCCGACCGGTTGTCGTTGTAAGGATCAAAGGTGACCGTAAAACAGTCATCTCCCTTGGTGAGCACATCCCTGTTCATCACTTTTGCCAGCACTTCTGTCTCCTGGTACAGGTTCACGCTGATATAGATGTTCTCCTGATCAAACCCCACGTAACATGTGGTATATTCAGAGGCTGCAGCACCGGGCACAGGTTCCATCTGGAAAAATCCGGTGGCAGAATCAGCACCGCTCCAGCTGCCTGCTTCATGTACTCCATCGATGACAATGGGATGATCCAGCCGGGCGGCCTGGATGGACCTTTGGCCCTGCAGAACCGACAGCTTCATAAACAGCAGAACCCAAAAGTAATACCAATACCTCATTGTGGTCTGAACCAGATTGCTTTGGGTAAACTTATCATAATTTTCCTAACTTATGTTTAAAATTCACTCAACCCAACAGCCATGTTCAGGTATACAATTGCAGCTATCACTTGCTCGATCTGCGTAACATTAACCGGCCAGACTGATCCGGAACCGGCACCCGATGGAATGACCCTTATTCCCGGAGGAACATTTTTAATGGGTACCAGTTCCAGTCAGCAACCCATCGCCACTCCCGCCCACCGGGTAAAATTGAACTCTTTTTATATGGATACGCGGGAGGTAAGCAACAAGGCCTACTACGAATTCTGTATGGCCACAGGGCACAGGCTTCCCGAATTCTGGGGTATGGAACTTTACAAATCCGGAACCGCTTTCCCTGACCATCCGGTGGTGGGTGTAAGTCAGTTTGATGCCTGCGAATTTGCAGAATGGGCGGGCAAACGGTTACCCACAGAAGCTGAATGGGAGTATGCTGCACGGGGCGGACTTGAAGGGTTCGATTTTCCATTCGGTGAGAAAGCAATCCGGTCAAAAGCCAGGTATAATGACCCTGAAGCCGAAAAAGGGCCGGTCCCAACGGGTTCTTACGAACCCAACGGTTACGGACTTTACGACATGTCAGGCAATGTGTGGGAATGGGTAAGCGACTGGTTCCAGGCAGGCTACTACAGTGAATCGCCGGAGGAGAATCCCAGGGGACCGGGATGGGGAACTTTTCGTGTTTTCCGGGGAGGTGGATGGCATTCCGGAGCCGGTTGCAGCTCAGTCTACAACCGAAACGCCCTGCCCCAGCACTGGGTTGACATGGCTGGCGGATTTCGTTGCGTAAAAGATGTGGAGTAGCGCAACCTACAGCAGGTTTACCGGAGCTTCTAGAATCAGCACGGCTCCCTTGTAAAGTGAAAGGGCGCTGAAACTCAGGATCACATGGCTGAGGTCATTGTGGTTGAACCATGGGCCCAAACCCCACTCATAACTGAAAACCACAGCCGATAACAGTCCGACGGTAATGCCAAACATCAACATCATTACTCCCCTGTCCCTGGTTTTCTGAAATACCACAAAACTCAGGAAACCTACCACCACGACCATCCCGAAGATGGTATAATACTTCACGGCAGAAAATGCCAGGGTCCACATGGTATAGAACAAAGCAAAGAACATGATCACAAGGTTGATCCTTGCAACTGTCCGGGAGACAGCAGGCCGGATCAGGGGTCGGGACAATTCTATAAGTGCAAACCCAATAATGGCCACTGAGGCCAGTGTGAATATCCAGGATAGAAGTTTCCACGAAGGGGGAAGGCTGTATAAAAAAGCATGTCCGATAAGTCCCCCAAACAATGCGCCCAGGCCCAGTGTTAGGAAATAGAACTTGAAATACCTTTGTATCCTGCCTGTATTCTCCTGTTGACTGATCCTGTAGAAGGCATAAAAGCAGACAGCTGCCAGAATCAGATCGGTAGCCGTGGTGATGGGTTCATCAATCCGGACATTCAGTAGCTCCACCGACGGTTGTATGAATTTCATGAGCACGGACGAATATAGGACTAAAAATTATATCTTTCTACATTAGATTTAAACACACCAACCAACCATGAAATACCTTGTATATTCTTCCTCACTCATCACCATTGTCCTGCTGTCATGCTTCAATGCAGAAAAGGAGAATCTGCCCGGGCATGAGGTGGTTTCGGAAGAGACACTTTTTGCTGCCGCGCAATCCAATACCCAGTGGCCTTCCTACAGGGGATTCCTGGCGGCTGGCCACATGGACCATGCAAACCTGCCGGACAGCTTCAATGTGCAGACTTCACACAATGTGAAATGGAACGTGGAGATACCCGGACTGGGCCTCTCCTGCCCGGTCATATGGGATGACCATGTATATGTTACCTCAGCCATCAGCAAGGAGGACAGGCAGGGCTATCAAACGGGCATGTTTGGTGATATCATGCCTGTACAGGACTCTTCCGAACATGCCTGGATGGTGTATTGTCTCAGCAAATCTTCCGGGGCCATTCTTTGGGAACGGGAAGCCCACCGGGGCATTCCCATGGTAAGGCGGCACCCCAAATCCTCTCATGCCAATACCACCGTGGCCACCGACGGAGAACATGTGGTTGCCTTCTTTGGATCGGAGGGCCTGTACTGTTACGACAGTGAAGGGTCATTGCTCTGGAAGCGTGATTTCGGCCTGATCAACTCATCCTGGAATGTGGTGGAATCGGCCGAATGGGAATTCAGCAGTTCCCCCGTTATTTTCCAGAACAAGGTGATCATACAGGCTGATGCGCTGAACATTGCCTTTGTGGCTGTACTTGACCTGTCCACTGGCAAAACCATCTGGAAGCAGGACAGGAATGAAATATCCGGGTGGTGTACACCGAACATCTATTTTGACGGAGATAGGTCAAGGATTGCCGTGAACGGGTACAAGCACCGGGGCGGGTATGACCTGGAGACAGGTGAGGAGATCTGGAAGATGTCAGGCGGCGGGGATATTCCGATACCGGCCCCCATCGTATGGAAAGACCTGATCTATTTCAACAGCGCCCATGGAAGACATGCTCCGCTAATGGCAGTCAAAACCAATGCAAAAGGGGAGATTTCCTACCCTGAAAAGGAATCTGAACCGGGTGAATACCTGCAATGGTTTTATAACCGCGCAGGAGCATACATGACCTCCGTACTTGTTTATGACAGCCTTTTATACAGGCTCAAATGGAACGGAAATCTGGCCTGCTTCAATCCCCGGACCGGGGAGCAGATCTACGATCAGACTGTTCAACCGGCAAGCTTTATTGCATCACCGGTGGCTTCTGACGGCAAAATCTATATGGTCTCCGAGGAGGGGATGCTCTTCATTGCACAGGCCGGGCCAAGATATAAGCTATTAAAAGCGATACCCCTGGGTGAAGCTTCTCTGGTCACACCGGGGATTTCCCGGGGAATGCTGATCCTCAGGACAGCCAGCAGGGTCATAGCCGTGTCAGATACATGACCCCACTGGCACATCTTTCTGAACATGGTTATTCTGTTGGTTTTTATGAAATTAGTAAGGTGATAAAAAAGTCATATATCCTTATTCTGACGGCCCTGTTTGTCATCAGTTGCGGCCATGCTGAGACACCACAAAAATATATCCCCGGCAGTGAACGGAAAAGGGAGAAATATGCCACCCCTGAGCCGGGAACCTACCTGAGGCCCATGGCATACACCCTGCTGATGGGAATCAACAAGGCCTTTGACGAACCTGAATCCTATAAGGCTCCTGCCAAATGGATCAGAAATATTTTTGTCATTCCCCAGAAAAGGATTGTAGATACCATTTTGCAATCCATGGAACTGAACATCCCGGTGAGAATCTACTACCCATCAAAAAAGAGTCTGGGTGGAAATCACCCGGTTACCCTGTTTGTCCATGGAGGGGGGTTTACCTATGGAAGTGTGGAAGAATATCACATCATGGTCAGCAAACTGGCCAAGATTACAGACCAAATTATCGTTTCGGTGGATTATCGCCTCGCCCCGGAGCACCCATTTCCGGAAGGATTAAACGATTGTTTTGCAGCCCTTTGCTGGCTCCAGGACCATGCCGCAAGCATCGGTGCTGATTCGGCCAGGATTTGCGTGATGGGCGACAGTGCGGGAGGCAACCTGGCCACTGTACTCACACTGCTGTGCAGGGACAATAAGAGGCCGCAGCCTGTGTCCCAGGTCCTGATTTACCCCGGTGTTACCTTTGTGGATACGGGCTTTCCCTCCCGTGAATATTTTATTGGTTGCAAGGAAAGAAGCTATGTGCTCACAGAGGATTTCCTCAGGAGCGTAAAAGCCATGTACATGGCCGGTGAAACAAATGACAGGAATCCATATCTATCTCCATTGGAGGCCAGGCTGACTCCCGATCTTGCTCCTGCCCTTGTGATCACAGCCGAATGCGACCCCATCCGGGATGACGGGTGCCTCTATGCAGAAAAACTTGAATCTTCAGGCGTGAAAGTGGAACATATTCAGTACAGTGGCATGATCCATGGTTTCATGAGTTTTCATATGATCATCCGGGAAGCTGTGGAAGCCATGAAATACATCAGGGATTACACAAATAGGAAATAAACTCCGAATCGCTATATTTACGACAGCTAGGGATTCGGCCATGATTGGGAAGCACCTCTTATTAACATTACGAAGCCTTAAAAAGAACCTGCTCTATGCGGTCCTCGTGATTACCGGACTTGCCATTGGTATTACGACCTTTTTATCTACCATCCAATGGTCAGCCTGGCACCTGACCTTCGACCGGGATTACCCTGAAAAAGAGACCATCTACAGACTTACTTTTGAAGAGATCAACGATGGGTTCTACCGGCATACAGCCAGAATTCTTCATGGCGAGGCATTGAACAGAATCGTCTTTTCAGATGGGCTTTCCGGTGTTGAACAGGTAGGCCGCATTGCCCCTTTCAGGAAAGCAGCCTTTAGAATTGAGGATGATACTTATTATGAACAATATGCCTATTCATGTGATCCGTCATTCCTGCAAATCTTCGGCATCCGGGTAATCCAGGGTGAAACTGAAAATCCCTTGGACATTGCTCATTCGGCCATCCTGACGGAAACCACAGCCAGGAAGTTCTACGGGACCGGGAATCCGGTGGGTCAAACCTTCCACTTGATGCACCAGTTCGATGTGAAAAGCCAGACCTATACCGTAACGGGTGTAATAAAGGATCTTCCTGAGAATTCACATCTTAAGATTTCAGTTCTTACATCCTTTGATGATCCACTTGAATATAAAGGAACCGGATGGGCCTACTTAAAACTGGAACCATCGGCTGATGCGGCAGAGATAGAGAAGAACATTAAACTGTTCATGGACAGTAACCTGGATGGATCCTATTCAGAAAATATTCACCCCCGTCTTCAGCCGGTGACTGACATTCACCTGAAGTCCCATCTGGCCAGAGAGATTCAGCCCAACATCAGGTTCAGAACAGTCCTGATCCTGATGATTACCGGCATGCTGGTATTCCTTCTGGCCTGGTTTAATTTCACGCTGCTTTCATTCAGTCAGAACCAACTGTATATTCATCGCCTTGTGATCCAGTGGCAGATGGGAGCAGGCAAAAGCACCTTCTTCAGGCAATTTCTGCTGGACCACCTGGTCGTGGGTTTCATCGCCTTTATTACCGGGATCACTTTGACCGTTCTGTTGCTTCCAACCATTGAGAAACTGGGAGGTAATTCCATTATCCAGGAACCGGGAATATTCCTGTTTTCAATCCTTGTATTGTTTATCCTCATCATCACAAGTGCAGCCCTGACAGCCCTTTTCTCCACGGGCAGACTTTACATGCACCTGCAGCACAAATACCTCTCCACCAAGATTGGATCACCACCCAACATCACCGGAAGAACCGTTTTCATCCGTGCAGTGATCCTTCTGGAATTCATCATCACATTCGTCCTGGTATCCAACCTGTTCATGATCACGAAACAGACCCGTTTTGCCATGTCCAGTCAGCTGGGAGCATCGACCCGGGATGCCATTCACATGTACAGCCTGCACCGGCCCATTGTGGATCAGTTTGAAGTCTTTAAAGCGAAAATGCTGGAAAGCCCCCATATAGCGATGGTCACTGCGAGTATGGAAGAACCTACCGGACAAACCATGGATGCCAATAAATTCGAGGTCAACGGAACTGACGAAGCCGACAAGCAATTATTCCTTTTCCCGGTTGACCAGGATTTTTTAAGATTTTTCTCTCTGAAAGTCCTCTATGGATCTGACATGCCGATGAATTATAACCCTGCTGACTCTGCCGAGTACTTTATTCTCAATGAAACAGCTGCAAAGATGTTATCGGATCAGCCCGGGTCATTGATTGGAAGTGAGCTTACACTGCACTTCAATTACCCCGGATTTATCTGGCCCGGGCCCATCACCGGAATTGTAGAGGATTTTCATCTTTCAGGACTGGACTATGACATCTCTCCCATGGTGATCTTTCCCAAGTATACCTGGCTTTACTGCTTTTCCGTTTTACCCGCAGGCGAGACAGCTCCGGCCATAGAACATCTGAAAAGCGTCTGGGAGGAGTTATTTCCGGAATATCCCCTGGAATATTATTCTTCCTCAACCCTGATAAAAAATCTTTACAAGAATGAGATTATCCAGATCAGGATCCTCCTGGTTTTCTGCCTGCTCTCCATCATCATTGCAGGTTTGGGATTGTTTGCGCTCAGCGGACTCTTTATGCAGCGGAGGGTGAAGGCAGCAGCCCTTCGCAAGATCAACGGAGCCAGGCTTTACCAGATCATCCTGCCGGAGCTGATGTATTACCTCTGGCTGGCACTCATTTCTTCTGCCCTGTCTATCCCGGCATCACTTTTCCTTATAGAAAGGTGGCTGAGGAATTTTAAATACAGGATCGATATTCCCGTTTGGGTTTTCCCCGCATGTGCAGGGGTATTAATCCTGTTCAGCTGGATCGCAGTCTTATATCATACAATCCGTCTGGCCCGGCTCAATCCGGTTGAATTCATCAGTGATCAGTAATATGGAAAAAAGATTTGCTTATGTAAATGATATACAAGCCATTCCCCAGATCAGAAAGGATCTGGAAGAGTTGGCTGTTCAATGGGGATGGCCACCCTCAGAGCTGAAACAAATCATATTAATCGCTGAGGAGCTTTTCACCACCACAATCAGGTATGCATTTCAGGACGAAGCAGAGCACCAGGTCAAATTTATATTATCAATGATCAACCGCATGGTTGTGGCTGAGATAATTGACGACGGAATCCCCTTTAATCCGATGGAATACAATCCGGATATCCAGACCAACCCGGCAGCACTTGATGAGGGCGGAATGGGGCTGATGCTGATCAAGGCTTTCTCAGATTCTATTGATTATCGCAGAGCTGAACATAAGAACCACCTCGTCATCAGGAAAATGATTAAACCCAACTTAGAAAAACATGAATAATTTTTTATAAAAATTGCTACATTCGCAAATTCCCCAATCCATTAAGAAATTTTAATCATAGCAATAATGAAGAATAAAGACTTGAGCGCCTGGCAACTCTGGGCTCTGGTGGTCCTCCGCGTTGCCACTGGATGGCATTTCCTTTACGAAGGCATTACCAAACTGATGAATCCTGACTGGTCTTCCCTGGGATACCTGATGGATTCAAAGGGGCTTTTTGAAGGCATGTTTCATTCCATTGCAGGAAATGCAGCTTTGCTGAACGTAATGGATTTCTTGAATGTCTGGGGTTTGGTCCTGGTGGGCGCCGGACTGGTTGTCGGACTGTTTACCCGGATTGCATCCATTGCAGGGATGGTGTTGCTGGCTTTCTACTACCTCTCCCACCCAGCCCTCATAGGGGTTTCATATGCTATTCCAAGCGAAGGCAACTACCTGTGGATCAATAAGAACCTGATCGAATTTCTTGCGCTATGGGTCATTGTACTGTTTCCGACCTGGAAGATTGTCGGCCTGGACCGGTTTGTATTTAAGAAATAGAATTATTCTGGAAAAAGATAAATAAATGAACAGAAGGGATCTGATAAAAGGACTAGCCACTGTTCCCGTGCTCGGTGCAATGGCATACGGAATATTCAGAAAACGCAGGCAGGATCATATCAAAAGCCACATGCTGGCCGGTGAGCTGGGCATGAGCAATAAGAAACTTGAATTCAGCCGCTATGCACATGATGGGGATGCAATCAGAATCGGGATCATCGGATATGGAATCCGGGGTACCCAGCTGATGAAAGCTGCCGGATTTGTTCCACCGGAAACCATCCGGGAATGGAAAGAAGCCGGGGAGAAGGATTCCAGAAACAAAATATATGAAGAGTTTCTTGAGCAGGATGACCTGAATGTAAAAATCACCGGGGTATGTGACCTGTTTGATGTTCACGCAGAAAGAGCCTTGGCTGCCGCAGCCAATACAGGCAGAGAAGCCCCAGGAGGGACAATGGGTCCCCGTCCAAAAAGATACAGGACCTACCAGGAGATGCTGGCTTCCAATGACATTGACGCAGTGATTATAGCCGCCCCTGACCACTGGCATGCACGCATGACCATAGATGCAGCAAAAGCAGGCAAGCACGTGTATGGTGAAAAAGGATTTACCAGAACCCTTGATGAGGTCTATGCCGTGCGGGATGCCGTGAAAGAAAGCAAGATTACCTATCAGCTCGGACACCAGGGAAGGCAGACGGAAAGCTACATCAAAGCCAAGGAAGCGGTGGATAAGAACCTTCTTGGGAAAATCAACCTTGTGGAGGTTTGCACCAACCGGAATTCCCCAAACGGCGCCTGGGTGTATGACATCCATCCGGATGCCAATAAAAATACTGTCGACTGGGTCAGCTTCGAAGAGCCATGCGAAACAAAGCATCCATGGAGCCCCGAGCGGTTTTTCCGGTGGAGATGTTGGTGGGATTATGGAACCGGGCTTTCCGGTGACCTGCTCACCCATGAGTACGATGCAGTGAACCAGATCCTTGGAATGGGAATTCCCGGATCTGCCGTCTCATCGGGCGGAGTCTATTTCTTCAAAGAGAAGGAACACCATGTGAATGAAATCAGGGAGGTGCCCGATATCTGGAATGCAGTGCTGGAATATCCCCACCTGGACTTCACCCTGATGTACAGTGCAACGCTGGCCAATAACCGTGAACGCGGCAAGGTGATCATGGGACATGATGCCTCCATGGAAATGGGCAACAACCTGAGCATATATGCCTGCAGTGAGAGTACCCGGTACAAGGAGCAGATCAGCAGCGGGCTCATCGATCCCAGCGTGCCCATCTACACATACATTCCGGGGCGTAAAAATGTGGATTCCGTGGCCACTGCCACCGAACAGTATTTTGCCAGCAGGGGATTGCTTTATACATACAGAAACGGACGCAGGGTAGACACCACCCACCTGCATATCGCAGAGTGGATTGATGCCATCAGGGAAGGAAAACAGCCCAGTTGCAACATTGACCAGGCCTTTGAGGAAGGTATCACAGCAGCAATGGCCACGATGGCGTACAGGGAGAACCGGACTGTCTTCTGGGACGAGGACAAACAACAAGTCACCAGAGGATAAAGGTGAAAGTAAAAAGGGACAGGTACTTTTACCTTTTCACTATTACCTTTTACCTGTTTTCCAGGAGATTTAACTCCTGGAAAACTTGCCAATGGCCGTGGATTTCTGAATAGACCTGGAATTCCGTGCATCTGAAATCGCACACCATCCTCTGGAACAGATAGGCCATGAATTCCAGGAGCGGTTCTCCTGACAGGCCGGTTATTTCCGAAATGCTTTCCTGACTGATGATGGCATCAAATGTCTCATGCTTGTCACGGTTCTTTTCAAGCCAGTATACCTTCCGGCTTGATTTCGCATTTTTATTGTACTTGTGGTAGAAATAAGACACCGGCGATGTCATAAGAAATGCAGTACTTTCGAGCACTGCTTCATCCATGTCATAAGGGATGTAGTCCGGATCGCGGCGCGGAAGCCCCATGGATTCCCCCAGGGTCTGCTGGTTAGGCATTTTAATGATCGCATTCCGGAAATCCACATAGGTGGAGCCCCATTCAAAAATCCTGGCCTCTTCCAGTGGATAATAAGCCTGTCTGAGTGTCATGTACCTGGTCTGAAGGATCAGGTGCACCGAAACCACTGTATCCATATAAACAATATTTCGAAAAAGCAGATTATCATCGGAATGTACAGGTAACCTGAAAATTCCAAGACTGTCTGATACTGCTCCTGAATGGGTATTCAGGTTGATCACATGGGTGGCAGGGACCGGCTGAAATGATGAGGTGTACACAGTCCCGGTCAAAACAAATACCGAATCCGATATCTGTCCATGGATTGAGCAGGCAATCCGGAAGGAAAGAAACACTGTCAGAAAGGTGATCCGGATATACATACGAATAAATATATTTAATTTTGCCTTTCCGTTGAAAGCATTTAACAATCCTTAACCATGAACCAAAAACTCCGGGGGATGTTTATCAGTAGTACTTTCATTGACCAAAACTATATCTTCAAGAAATATGGATCAGATTGTATTTCTCGATGCCGAGACCATAGGCAAGGTGAACAACATGAAATTGCTCTCCAAACGGGGCGTTCTTGAGGTTCATGGGACTACAAATCCGGATCAGGTGGTGAACAGATGCATCGGCAAGGAGATTGTGATCGTTAACAAAGTTAGGTTAACGGCAGAAATCATGAAACAGCTGCCTGATCTGAAACTCATCTGCGTGGCTGCCACAGGCATCAACAACGTGGATCTAAACTACACCGGCAGCCACGGGATTGAAGTAAAAAATGTGACGGGTTACTCCACTGATTCCGTTGCCCAGCTTACTTTTACCATGCTCCTCTACCTGGTTAACAAGCCATCCTATTATGACAGCTATGTGAAAAGCGGGGCCTATGCCAGGAGCGATTCATTCACACATCACAGCGAACCGTTCTGGGAGTTGAAGGGGAAAAGAATGGGAATCATTGGTCTGGGAACCATTGGCAGGCAAGTGGCCCGTATTGCCGAATCGTTCGGCATGGAGGTTGTGTTTTATTCCACTTCGGGCCGAAACAACCACATCAGTTATAAACGGTTCGATCTGGATGACCTGCTGAAAAGCTCGGATGTGGTCTCCATACACGCTCCGCTGAACAACCAGACCATTGATTTGATTACCTATAACAGGATTAAACTGATGAGGCCTTGCGCCATACTGCTGAACCTTGGCAGGGGGGGAATCATCAATGAAAAAGACCTGGCAAGAGCACTCAATGATAACCTCATTGCGGCAGCAGGCATTGATGTATTGGAACATGAACCCATCACTCCTGACAATCCCCTGCTGAAATTATATGACAAGGAAAAAATCCTGATTACACCGCACATGGCATGGGCCTCAAAAGAATCCAGGGAACTCCTTGTGGAGAAAATCGCCAGGAATATTGAGACTTACCAGAAGGGGCGTTAAATGCTTCAGGCGTTTTCGCCTAAGTTTTATATGAACTACTTGAACCGTATCTTATAATTTGGTAAATTTCAGTGAAAAATTACATGTGCCCTTATGAAAGGCCATGCACACATCGATTACCAAGATCATTTTGTATCAGACCTGGTCAAGATGCAGGAACAGTTGTTTTATTATGCCCTGCAACTCACCGAGGACCGGGAAGATGCCATGGACCTGGTTCAGGAAACCAGTTATAAGGCCCTGAAAAATAAGAAACGCTTGCATAATGATGATCATATCAGGGCATGGCTATACACGATTCTTAAAAATACATACATTAATTACCTCCGGAGCAGCCAATACAGGCAACTGGTGTACGATACAGACGAGTTAAGTGAATACTCGGATGGAAATGTGGACAGGGGAAATCTCCTCCCCGATGAAATTCTTCTGAAAAAAGAATTGCAGGAGTTGGTCAGCAGGCTCCCGGGTGTATATGGAAAACCCATTCAGATGCTGCTCTCAGGGTACTCATACAAGGAGATAGCCCGTCAGATGGACATTCCCATCGGGACTGTCAAAAGCAGGATCCACCTGGGGAAAAAACAGATTCGAAAGGTCTATTTAGCCTGATCAGACAAGATCACAGGCATCTTCCGGCATCCAGTGTGGATCTTTTCCTTCCCACTTTACATTGCACCCGATTGGATTCGTTACCGGAACAGTGACCTGTTTCCCTGATAAAATATCCTCCAGTGCCCTGTCCAGATCATGGACAGTAATCCGGGACCTGTCCCTCGGTTGATCAACTGCCCTTCCTGTATAAACAAGTTTCCTGAATCTGTCAAAAAGAAAAAAATGAGGTGTTCGCAACGCTCCGTAGACCAGTGCCACTTCCTGGCTCTGGTCATACAAATATACCCAGGGGAAATTGTGCTCCTCCATCCGCCGGACCATGTGGGCGAAGTCGTCAGACTCATATGTATTGGCGCTGTTGGAGTTTATCGCTACAAACTTAACTCCTTTCCCTGCATATCTTTCTGCTGAGGCCCTGGTCACTTCATCTGATCCGATTACATAAGGGCAATGGTTGCAGGTAAAGAATATAACGAGATACTCCTCGTTGAAATCCTTTAACGAATAGGTCCTGCCATCTGTGGCAGGAAGTGTAAAATCAGGAGCAGTTTTACCAATTTCTAGTGTAAATCCCATAATATCAGAGGTTAAGGATGAAAGGCCAAAGGTAAAAGTAAAAACACATACATCAAAATGCTGCTGTTTTCATAATGATAGCCGTAAAAAGTATACAAATTAAATCACCATTTGTTTAAATGACCACTTCCAAAAACAAACAATTGACGGGCCTGATCTGTTTAACTTGTGATGAGGAATATCGAATTCATACTGCTGATTGTATTCATGGCATCTTTCCGGGTGGATGGACAATCATTTACCGAAATCAACACAGAACAACTCCTTGCCCTTACGGGCCATGCAAATGATACAACCTATGTTGTGAATTTCTGGGCCACCTGGTGTTCTCCATGCGTAAAAGAGATCGGCTACTTTGAGGATATCCACCGCCTTTATTCGGATGAAAACCTGAAAGTGGTGCTTGTGAGCCTCGATTTCCCAGACCAGGCTGAAAAAAGGGTAACTCCATTTTTGGTGGAAAAAGAGATCACAGCGCCAGTTTACCTGATGACAAACCTCAGCTATAACGACTGGATTGAACGGGTGGATCCTGCCTGGTCGGGAGCTATCCCTGCGACCTTGATATACAAAAAAGATCAGCGTATCTTTCTTGAGCGGGAGTTATCCAGAGAAGAGATACTGTTTCACATAAAACAAATGATGAATTGATATGAAAAAAGCTCTATTAACAACAGGACTGGCACTGACGTGTATGATAATGATTCAGGCGGGCTTAAAGCCGGGAGACACAGCCCTCGATTTTACACTGATAAATGTGGATGGAACCGAGGTTTCGCTCTCTGATTACAATGACCAGAAGGGTGTAATTCTTGTATTTACCTGCAACCCGTGCCCCTTTGCCAAAGCATATGAGCAACGGATCATTAAGCTGAACCAGAAATATTCGGCACTGGGGTTTCCTGTGATAGCCATCAATCCAAATGATGCGGAAATATCCCCAGATGACACGATGGAAAAAATGAAAGAACGCGCACGGGAGAAAGACTATCCTTTCCCCTATCTGAAAGATGAGACCCAGGAGGTGTACAAAGCATACGGAGCTACCCGGACCCCCCATATTTTCCTGCTCGAAAAGAAGGGTGGAAAATTCAAGGTGGCTTACACAGGCGCTGTTGATGACAATGCAATGGATGCATCAGGCGTTATAAAAAGGTACCTGGAAGATGCCATTTCGGCCCTCTTATCGGGAGAACGTCCCAATCCTGATTCAACCAAGGCCATTGGATGCGCCATCAAATCGAAAGGATAAGCAGAAATCACATTCAGATTTGCCCGGTCCATTTCT
The DNA here is from genome assembly GCA_043797815.1 of Bacteroidota bacterium. Taxonomy (GTDB): domain Bacteria; phylum Bacteroidota; class Bacteroidia; order Bacteroidales. The sequence continues at coordinate 6,648 of JAZDPG010000002.1, read as the reverse complement.
GCAAAAGAAAAGTGAAAGCTTTGCCTGAAGTCTGATTTATATCCTGAAAAAATTCAGATATTTGCAGGCCGGAAAAAAATGACCGATCATGCACATTGACATCAAGGAAATCCTTGCGACAACCATGGTTCTGTTCGCGATTATCGATATCCTGGGATCCATACCCATCATCCTGGATATCAAAAACAAATCAGGGAAGCTCTATCCTGGCAAAACCACCCTCGTAGCTTTTGGGATCATGCTGCTGTTCCTTTTTATCGGTGAACCCTTGCTGGGGGTTTTCGGAGTTGATATTTCCTCATTTGCCATTGCCGGCTCGGTGATACTGTTTTTAATGGGAATTGAAATGGTACTGGGGATACAGCTATTCAAGCATGATGCAGGGGGCAGCAGTGCAATTGTTCCCATTGCATTCCCACTAATTGCCGGAACAGGTTCGATTACTACCCTGCTCTCGTTACGCGCTGATTTTCATTCTGTAAATATCCTCATCGCTCTTTCTTTAAATATGATTTTTGTGTATCTTGTCCTTCGACTCACAACCTGGTTTGAACGATTTATAGGGCCCAGCGGATTACATATCCTAAGGAAATTTTTCGGTATTATCTTGTTGGCTATAGCAATCAGGTTATTTGTGTCGAATACGGGAATTGATCTATCTAAAGGGATGTAAATGAGAAGTTTATTCTGGGTAGGAATATTCATCTTTTTGACAGGTTGCATGGATAACGAACTCTCCTATATATCCATCCGCAATGATACCGGAATACCCATCTATGCACTTCCATATTCTTCAGAATATACAAACGGCGAATGGATCCAGCCTGGTTTTACAGGTGAGTTTTATTCCATAAACTGTGACTGCCTGGATGCCTTTGACTATTTTTCATTTTATTACGACAGCCTCATCGTCTGTTTTCAGGATCATGATAAGCCCGTGAAATTTTACAAAAACGGTAAAACTGTCAATTATGACCCTACGCTGAATCCATTTACCAACCCCGATATGTGGCTTTCACAGGAATTCGAACAGGACCTGCCAGGAACCGGACTGGAGAGCACTGAAAGAACCCACATCCTTGAGCATTTCTTCTCCATTGAATTCAAAAACGTGAAATCCCTGGGGGATACACTGCATTTCAGATTAAATCCTGCTTCTTAAGGACGCTTCCATCTGTTCTGTGGTCAGTTTCACAGGATGTGATTTATGGGAGGAATTTTCCACAATCTTCGGTATTGAATCTTCACCGAACCCATATTCTGAAAGTCGGGGGACTTCGAGAAGGCTGGTGATATGGAGCAGTTTCTCCTTGAAAGCCTGCAAATATTCATTGTCCTTTTTGTATTTGAAATCTGCAAACACCTTACTCACAATAACCAGTTTCTGCAAGGCTGGATTGTCAGGTTGATCGATCAGGTTATCAATGGTATGGGCAAAGACCGGAGCCATCAGTGAACCGCATACCACACCATGGGGGATATCGAAATAGCCACCCAGGGGAGATGCAAATCCATGAACCAGGCCGAGGCCTGCATGGGAAAGAGTGATCCCTGAAAACATGGCAGCCAGTGCCATTCCTGACCTTGCTTCAATATTATTTTCCCCTTCAAGGAACGCCCGCAAAAGATACTTTTTAATATTTTTCAGACCCTGCAATGCCAGGGCATCGGTCATGGGATTCGCCAGCCGGGATACATATGATTCAAGGAGCTGGGTAAAAGCATCCATCCCTGAAGTGGCGGTGAGCTTTGCCGGGCATGAGAGCATCATTTCCGGATCGATGATGGCCATCTCCGGAATGAAATTATCGTGCCGGAGCGATTTTTTGAATCCCTGGTCCCCCACCTCTGAGATCACAGCGTTTTTCGTCATTTCACTCCCTGTTCCTGAGGTTGTGGGCAAAGCAATGAAAGGGATCTTATCCCCGGAATGTTCCATTTCCCCCACTCCCTCCAAATACATCCTGATACTGCCCTCAACCGGTATCATTGCCGAGACTGCTTTTCCTGCATCCATGACACTGCCACCACCCACTGCCACCACCACATCAATTTCAAAACCCCTGTATCTCTCAACAATTTCATCTACCATGGAGGGAGAAGGCTCGTGTGCAATCACTTCATGACTCAGATTGATGCCGGCACCTTTCAGGGCGGACATGATTTCGTCTCCGTGTCCGGAATAGTGAATGGAAATGGATCCTGTGAGCAATAACACATTTCTTCCATAGATTTTCACTACCTGGGGTAAATCATTTCGTTTTCCCTTTCCGAAACGGATTTCGGGCAATGTTGAAAAATGGAAAGAATCGATCATGGTTATTTTCTTTTGTGTAAATATAAAAAAAGGAACATAACAATGTGATGGTGATTAAAACCAACCATGGCTTGTATAAACCGGAGGTTTTGTATGGGTTTTAAAAAAGTGTTGCTATTTTTGGAGAAATCAACATCAGATCCAATGAAAAGAATAACACCGAAAAGTCTCTCCAGAAGACAGTTTATAGGAACAACTGTTGCAGGGATGGCCGGCATGGCAATGGTTCCTGCACTCCGGTCTTGCGTGAAACCCGTCAAGACCCGGGAGCTTACCATGGGATTCATCGGACTCGGACAGCAAGCCATGTATTTGCTGAACGGTTTCATGCACCTCAAAGGAGTCAGGGTGGTGGCCGGATGTGATGTATACGGCGTGAAAAGAACCCGTTTCGAAAACCGGGTGAATGCGTTTTATGCTGAAGAGGGCAAATCCATAGAGGTTAAAACCTATGAAAAGAGCACTGAACTCCTTGCACGCGAAGATATTGATGCCGTGGTGATAGCCACTCCCGATCACTGGCATGCCCTTATCGCCATTGAAGCCTGTAAGGCAGGCAAAGATGTCTATCTTGAAAAACCCATGACCTTCACCATCAGGGAGGGACAGGAGCTTGTAAAAACAGTCCGGTCCACAAACCGGATCCTTGGTCTTGGCAGCCAGCAACGCTCCGATCCCAACTTCCAGCATGCAGTGAAGATGGTACAATCGGGTGCCCTGGGCAACATCGAAAAAGTAAATGCATATGTGGGGGCACCCCCAATCCCTTATAAGCTGCCTGAGGAACAGGTACCTGCAGATTTGAACTGGGATTTATGGCTTGGCCCGCTTCCAGGGGATATTCACTACAACAACGAATTGAATCCGCCCATTTCACTGGATCCGCCCAAGGATGAACAGTTTTGGGGAGGATGGCGCTGGTATAAGGAAATGGGAGGCGGGTTCACCACCGACTGGGGAGCCCATATGTTCGATATTGCACAGTGGGGACTGGGAATGGACGGAAGCGGACCCATCGAGGCATCCCCCATCGGAGACGGCACCGAATATATGTCCTTCAAATATGAAAACGGTGTAATCCTGACATCAGAACCCTTTAATGAGACCTTTACGAAAGGAGTCAAATTTCATGGAGACAAAGGATGGATTGAGATCTCCAGGGAGCACTACCTGGCATCGGACAAGAGCCTGTACCCGGTTCAGGAAGCTTCTGCAGGAGAGGACCTTCCCTATGAAACAAAAGGTTCACATCACCAGAATTTCATCGATTCGGTGCGCAAACGGATTGATCCGGTAGTCCCCGTGGAGACCGGACACAGTTCCTGCACCGTTTGTACCCTGGGTAACATAGCCTGCGACCTGGGCAGGACCGTGAAATGGGATCCGGTCACCCAGACATTCGTGGATGATCACAATGGCGCTGCTACGGCCAGATTGCATTACCCATACAGGGCCCCCTATTCATTATAGATATTGTTCTGCAGAACATCTGAAAGGCTGGCGCCGGTCAGCCTTTTTTCATACCTTTAAAGAAGAAATCCTATACATGAGATTCTTTCACGAATGATTGCATTTGAAGATTTTCTGAAGATGAAGGATGCCGGGGCGCTTCCGGAGGACATCCCTCCCCTGTTGCAGGCTCTTTTACTGGATGCTGCTGGTGACTGGAACAGTGCACACCGCATTGCCCAGGGAGAATCCAACCGGGACGGATCCTGGGTTCATGCCTACCTGCACAGAAAAGAAGGAGATCTGGGCAACGCCGGATACTGGTACCGGAGTGCCGGAAAGAGGATGCCCGAAATGTCCCCGGATGAGGAGTGGGAATACATCGCCATGGACCTTTTAAAAAAGAGCTGAACCTTTTAATTCAACCATAACCAAAACCAAAATGAAAAGAATAGCCTTTTGCATTTCAATGCTTGCCCTATTTGTTGTCCTTCCGGCTCAGACCGAAAGAGATCAGATCGAGGACAAGTATAAATGGGATCTGTCTGATATCTATCCCAGTGATGAAACGTGGAGGGAAGCCAAGGAACAGTTAATCAAAGAGCTGGATAAAGTTGAGTCCTTCAAAGGGACCATCACCCAATCCTCCGGGGATTTGCTGCAAACCATGGAGTACATTACAAAAATCTCGAAGGAGGCCATCAAGCTAAGCATCTATGCAGGGATGCATTCGGACCTGGATACCCGGGATATGACTTATCTGGGGATGAGGCAGGAGGTTCAGCAGCTTTTTTCAAGTTTTGGAGCGAAAGCTGCTTTTATTGATCCGGAGATCCTATCTGTTGACTGGCAGGTCATTGAAGCATACATCAATGAAGAACCTTTGCTGAAACCATACAAGAAAGGCCTGAGCGATCTGTTTCGTCTGCAAGAGCACACTCCCGGTGAGGCAGAAGGAAGGATCATTGCCCTGTCAGGCATGGTTGCAGGTGTCCCATCCTCGGTGTATGGCACTTTCATCAATGCAGAGATGCCAAATCCGGAAGTCACTCTAAGCAACGGAGAAACAGTGGTTCTGGACAGCCCCGGGTTCGAAAAGAACAGGGCGCTTGCCAACCGGGCGGACAGGACACTGGTTTTTGAGTCCTTTTTTGGCAACCTTGAGAAGTTCCAGGCCACCCTCGGTGAATTGCTGTACGGTGGTATCAAAGGGGATGTATACATGTCCAAAGCCCACAATTACAATTCATCTCTTGAGATGGCATTGTATCCAAACAACATCCCGACTGAGGTGTATCATGCCCTGGTAAACGGTGTAAACGACAACCTGGGCACCTTTCACCGCTACCTGGGCATCAAGAAAAGGATGATGGGACTGGATACCCTGAAATACCTGGATCTTTATGCTCCTGTGGTCAAAGATGTGAACCTCACCTATAATTTCGAAGAAGCACAGAAAATCCTGCTCAAAGCCCTCGCTCCCCTGGGAAAGGAATATGTGGGAACTGTCGAAAAAGCTTTTAACGAAAGGTGGATCGATGTATATCCGTCCAAAGGCAAAAGCGCCGGTGCCTATTCAAACGGGGCTTTCTATGATGGTCATCCCTATATTCTGCTGAATTACAATGACCTCTATTCTGATATGAGCACAACAGCCCATGAACTGGGTCATACCATGCAAAGCTATTTTTCCAACAAAACCCAACCCTACCCCACTTCCAGGTATACAACCTTTGTGGCAGAAGTGGCTTCCACCTTCAACGAGGTACTTTTGTTTGATTACATCATGAACGAAATCACGGACGATGACATCAAGCTTTCCCTGTTGATGGACAGGTTGAACGGTTTCAAAGGGACGCTTTTCCGTCAAACGCAATTTGCCGAATATGAACTTAAAATCCACGAGGCCGTGGAAAAAGGTATTCCATTGACCGGAGATTACCTTTCGGAGCTATACCTTGAGATCGTCCGCAAATACTATGGCCACGACCTGGGCGTATGCCAGGTGGATGATTACATTCACATGGAATGGGGCTTTATCCCCCATTTCTACTATAACTTCTATGTATACCAGTACAGCACCTCCTTCACAGCCTCCATCTCGCTGGCCAAGAGGGTACTGGACGGAGAAGCGGGTGCAGGTGAAAAATACATGGCATTCCTCAGTGCCGGTGGTTCGGACGATCCCATTGAACTGCTGAAAATCGCAGGAGTGGACATGACGGGGAGTGAAGTGTTCACCTCCACCATTTCAGCCATGAATGAACTCATGAATCAGATGGACGAGATCCTGGACCGGAAGGAGAAAGCCAGGCCCTGAGGATAAGGTTTTTGTTTGTGATTTCATGCCTTTGAAATACAATAACATTGTATGATAAAGAGATTTATATATAATGTTAATACATGGGCCACCAGCTTTGTAAGATACCCTGGTGACGATAAGGAAATTCTTCTCAGAAAAAAAATATGGTTGGGGCTGACTTTTTGTTGGGCATTTTTCAGCCTGTTTGATTCCTTCATCTCCTATTTATTGGGACAAACGCCAATGATTTTTATCAATGGTGCAGGGTTTCTGATAAGTATTGCGCTACTCATTTCATTTTATTTTTACCGGCAGAACATTGAGAATTATGGGCTTGCCATGCAAATTACGATTGTTGTAATGGCTTCCTGTAAAGTCTATTTTCTGGATGGGATATTCAGTTCAACTGGTATAGCCACCGTAGGCCTTATCGGGCCCATCTATGCATTAACTTTTACCAACCACAGAAGAGCCTTGCTGGTTTTTTTCTTTTACCTGGCTCTGATCATGAGCGCCACAATCATCAGACAATCCATCCTGCATCCGGGCATTATGAAAGTCTACTTTTTCCGCTATTCCC
>JAZDPG010000095.1:0-10645 GCA_043797815.1 Bacteroidota bacterium | reverse complement strand
TCCCGGTCATCAGCCACAGCACAACCTTGAAAGAACCATCGAAGAACTTATTGAGGGATTGCGCCAGATGAATTTCAGGGATAAAAATTTCAGGGGATCTGATCTAATCCGCCTGCAAGTGATTAACAAACTGCTTGAAGACCGGATCATCAACAGCAATCTTGAATTGAATCCAACGGATGAAGTTTTTTGAGACGCCTTTGTGTGGGGCCTATACCATTGAACTGGAACCTTATCGTGACGACAGGGGTTTTTTTACCAGGGCTTATTGTAAAAATGAGTTTGAAGCGATACCGGACTGCAAGGAGTTTGTTCAGTTCAATCATTCTTTTACCATCAGGAAATGGTCCTTGAGGGGATTGCACTATCAAATGCCCCCCAGGGCCGAAAACAAGCTGATCAGATGCATCCGGGGAAAGGTTCTCGACGTGATCGTTGATATTCGAAACGGGTCTCCGACTTTCCTGCACCATTTTGCAGTGGAATTGTCTGCCGTCAATATGAAAATGATTTATGTTCCCGAGGGATTTGCGCATGGCTTTCAGACCATGGAAGATCATACCGAACTGCTTTACTTTCATTCAGCGTTTTATTCGGCTGAACACGAAGGGGGAATACGTTACAGTGACCCCCGTCTTCGGATTGACTGGCCCATGCCGCCTTCCGAGATTTCGGGAAAAGATATGAATCATCAATTATTAACTGAGAGTTTTAAAGGAATAACACTATGAAATGCCGCCATTGTAAGACAGATCTGCAACATGTATTTGTGGATCTTATAAATTGCCCACCTTCCAATGCCATGTTGACCACCGAACAGCTGGTAATGCCTGAAGCGTTTTACCCGCTCAAAATATTTGTATGTGAGAAATGCTTTCTGGTTCAGGTGGATGAGATGAAAAACACTGAGGAGATCTTCAATGATGAGTATACTTACTTTTCATCCTTTTCTACCAGCTGGCTTGCCCATGCAAAAAAGTATGTGGATGATATGATGGATCGCTTCAGGTTTAACGAAAGCTCCCTGGTTATCGAGATCGCTTCAAATGACGGGTATTTGCTTCAGTATTTCAAGGAACGTAATGTTCCGGTACTGGGGATCGAACCTACGGCAAATACTGCTGCAGCTGCAGCAGCAATAGGAATTGAGTCAATCGTAGAGTTTTTTGGTACAGATTTTGCTCAAAATCAACTTGTTGATAAAGGGATCAGGGCAGATCTGATCATTGGGAACAACGTCCTTGCCCATGTGCCCGATATCAATGATTTTGTTCAGGGTATGAAACGAACCCTGAAGGAGGATGGGGTGATCACCATGGAATTTCCGCACCTGATGAAACTCGTTGAGGAAAATCAGTTTGACACCATCTATCACGAACACTTCAGTTACCTCTCTTTCCATACTGTCCGGACCATCTTTAATTCCCAGGGACTTGAATTGTTTGATGTGCAGGAGATCCCGACCCACGGAGGCTCCCTGAGGATCTTCGGGAAACACATGGAAGATGGTAGCAAGGCGATTACAAATGGTGTGTTTGCAGTGATGGAGAAGGAAAAGAAAGCCGGTCTGACGACTCTGGATTATTATTCTGGTTTTCAGGAAGTGGTGGACCGTATCAAATATGATACATGGGAATTCCTGATACAGAAGAAGAAGGAGGGCAAGAAAGTTGTGGGATATGGTGCTGCTGCAAAAGGAAATACACTTCTGAACTATTGCGGAGTAAAGGGGACGGATCTCATTGATTTTGTTTCAGATGCCTCTCCCCATAAACAGGGTAAATACCTTCCTGCCAGCAGGATACCGGTATTTCCGCCTGACAGGATCAAAGAATTCAAACCCGATTTCGTGATTGTTTTTCCCTGGAACCTGAAAAAGGAAATAGGGGAGCAATTGAGTTATATCAGGGATTGGGGAGGTAAATTTGTCGTATTCATTCCTGAATTGCATATATTTTAACCATGTTGGACCAAGGGCAGAAAATGCATGACCTGATCACTGAGTTGTTTCCCATCTGCAGGAGCATCACTGGAAACGGAGTCAGGGAAACCCTTGAAATTATCAAAAGGCATATCCCTGTCCGGCAAGTGGAAATACCTACAGGAACCCCCGTATTTGACTGGGAAATTCCCAAAGAGTGGAATGTCCGGGATGCATATATAAAAAACAGCGCGGGAGACAAGATCATTGATTTTAAGGTGCTGAACCTCCACCTGCTCAATTACAGCATTCCGGTTCATCAAAAGGTTTCGCTTCGTGAATTGAGGGAACATCTGTTTACCATTCCGGGGAAACCCGACCTGATTCCTTACCGCACCTCCTATTACCAGGAGAGGTGGGGATTCTGTATGAGCCAGAATCAGCTCGACACACTCAAGGATGAAGAATACGAAGTAACCGTGGACAGTTCCCTGGAGGACGGACATCTGACCTATGGAGAATATTATATCAGGGGAGAGAAGGAGGAAGAGATATTGATTTCCACACACATTTGTCACCCTTCACTCTGCAACGACAACCTGTCGGGGATTGCGGTTACCACCTTCCTGGCCCGGGAGCTCGCTCTGCGCAGGCCCAGATATTCCTACAGGTTTCTTTTTATCCCCGGAACCATCGGATCCATTGCCTGGCTGAGCCGGAATAAAGCCCATCTGCACCGCATCCGGCACGGACTGGTTGTCACCCTGCTGGGAGATGATTCCGGATTCACCTATAAAAAATCAAGGCAGGGGGAGGCAGTGATAGACCGCATGGCTGCATATTATCTTGACAGGAATTTCGGTGGTGAATCCCATACCATTGAGTTTATACCCTATGGATATGATGAAAGGCAATATTGTTCGCCCGGGATCAACCTGCCCGTGGGTTGCCTGACAAGAAAACCATTTGGTGAATTTCCGGAATATCACACTTCGGCTGACAACCTTCAGTTCGTGAAACCGGAGAGGCTTTCCGAATCACTGAAGGTTCTGAAGGAACTGATGGAAATGGTGGAAAAGAATGAAGTCTATATGAACCTGAATCCCTTATGTGAACCGCAGCTTGGAAGGAGGGGACTTTATGACAGGTTGGGGGGTACCAATGACAGCAAGACTTTGCAATTGGCCATTCTGTGGGTGCTCAATTTTTCGGATGGGAAGCATGACCTGCTCGATATAGCGGAAAGATCAGCTATTGATTTTCATGTGATTTGCGAGGCTGCCAGGCAACTGGAAGAAAGCCAATTACTAAGTATTGTAGCTGAATGAAATCATTGCATGGCAAAACAGCATTCATCACAGGTGCCACAGGAGGGATGGGTACGGAAATCGCTTTATGTCTGGCCAGGGAAAACGTTAACCTGGTCCTGCTTGGCAGGGATTCAGCCAAACTTGGCAGATTGAAGGAGGCCATCAAAGGTATATCCGATGCAAAAGTAGATGTGATCAGGCTCGATTTGGGAAAAAACATTGAGAAAGAGGTTCATGTTGTTATGGACCCTGAAAGGAATATTGATATACTTATTTTTGCCGCCGGGTCCGTAAGTCCGAATGAAGTAGAAGAAGGGAGGGGAAAAGTGTTTGAGAAACAGTTTAATGTGAATTTCTTTTCAACGGTTAGTTTAATAGGCGGACTGTTGCCCCGGTTGAAGCAAAGCAAAGGGCAGATTGTAATAATCAGTTCCAGCATTATAAAAAATGCCAAAGGAAATTTATCTGCTTATGGTGCCAGCAAGCATGCCCTGGCCGGATTCACTGAAGCTTTAAGGTATGCGGTTCATCCACACGGAATCCGTGTAATGAATGTCGTGCCGGGCAGGACTGCAACCGGAATGCAGGAAAAATTGGCTCAGGAAACAGATGGTACATTCAACCCGGATATTCTGATACAGCCCATTGATATTGCAACTACTGTGACACAGGCCCTTAAGCTACCTTATACGGCTGAAATCACAGATATTTTCATCAGGCCCATGAATAAATAGTACTAAACAAGGCTTTTTTTATCCAATTGATTTAGATGCTGGTTAAAAGAATTTACGACAGTCCCACCATGATGGCCTGGGCATCCTATTTTGTGCGTTTCGGAAGCGCACTTTTTGTGTTGCCACTCATACTGAAATTCTATACACCAGTTGAACAGTCATTCTGGTTTTTTATCAGCACCATCACCGCCTTTGCCATGCTTGCCGATTCCGGTTTTGGTCCCACTGTTATCAGGGCCGTGAGCTATTTTCATGCCGGAGCAGACTACCTGCCCAAAAACAAGAAGGAATATGATGAGATCGACAAGATCCAGGCCGGGGAGCCAAACCTGGAAAGTCTTAAAAATCTTTTAACCACTGTCAGGAGGATATACATTTTTATTGGACTATTTGCCATGGTCATGGTTTCTACGGGTGGGGTTGCCGCTGCATGGAATATCATGGAGTTGTCAGGTCATCAGCCGGACCTTTGGGTTGCTTTTGTGATCGTGATCCCGTATTGTTATTTCAGTATCATTGCGGTTAAATGGAGTGCATTCATGAGGGGACTGGGATTTATAGCACTGGAGTCACGTTTTGGCCTGTTCCAGGGTGTGATCCGGGTTTTGGTGTTTGTAATCCTTCTCCTGCTGAAGCTGGGACCGGCGTACCTCCTGGCTTATATGCTGCTGGAATCCGTCATCCGCTTTTATTATTTACGGTGGTTCGTTCTGAAATGGTTCAGGAATGAAGGTGTCGTATTCGAGGGAAAGGGAGTGTTTGACAACGAGATATTTAAACCCCTCTGGTCTGCCACCTGGAGAACGGGGATATTATTCTGGGGCGCATACGGCGTCCAGTCAGGCACCTCCATTCTGGCTTCGCAGATTAATGACGCCCTGCTGATGGCAAACTTTCTCTTTACCATGCGGATCGTAAATTTCGTACTGAATATTGCCAGGGCTCCCTTTTATACCAATGTCCCGAAGATATACAAACTTGCAGCGGAAAAAGATATCAAGGGCCTTCAGAAAAGATCATCCGGTTATATGTTTCTAGGACTTGGATTAATGGTAGTGGCATTTGCTGTTGTGATCCTTTTTGGAAACCCGGCCCTGGGATTGCTGGGTTCAGATACAAAGTTTGTGGGACTCTCGATTCTTTTGCTGATCGCCCTTACCGAAATACTGGATCTTCATTCCTCCTTCCATGCCACCATCTATACGTCAACCAACCATGTTCCTTTTGCATTACCTGCCATTTTATCGGGGGCAGCACTGTTGCTGGTTGGATTCAAGGTAATGCCACTGTATGGTCTCATGGGGATTGTCTTTGTAAAATTTGTCATACAATTTCTCTTTAATAACTGGTATGCTCCCTATCTGTCGCTGAAGTTTATGAAATGGCCTGTTTTAAGGTATATTTATCAATTCCCCCGTTACGGAACCATGTTTATCGTTGATATTGTTGAAACCAATATTCTGAGGCGTAAATAGCACCATGAAAAAGATAATCCTTATATTCATAATGCTCTGCAGCCTTGAGTTCTATCACCTGGCTTTTATCCCGGAAACCATCGTGAAGGCCATTGAACTTACCGGACTTGGTACCCTTCTGGTCTTTTTCGTTTTGTATATGGTATATGGAGAGAAAAGCACCATCAGGAAACGATTTTTATTTCCCGTCATCTTATTTTTTATCGCTTCGGTACTGGCTATGATCGGAGCCTATGTATGTAATGACCAAAAATTCATTAATTCTCTTTATGCAGAAAGGGCTGTTTACTTTTACCTGGTTTACTTCCTGTTGCATGCCATGAAGATTGAGACCAGGTTCATTGTGAGAGTTGCTGTGGCATTTGGTGTCTTTTATATCCTGCTGTACTTCATCCAGTATTTTATTTACCCGGTCAGGATTACATCCAGTCCCATCAGGGTTGACAGGGAGACGCTCAGGATCTGGCTCGACGGATTTGGCTACCTTGTCATTGCCTATTACATCTGGCTCAACCGGGCTGCATCTGACTTCAAATGGAAGTATGTCCTGCTCCTGATGCTGTCACTGGGTGTTTATATAATGATGGGTACCAGGCAAATTCTGGCCGTGATTCTGCTTTTATCACTGTTATATTTGTTTCAAAGCCGTGTAATAAGGTCGAAGCTCCTTATTTTCCTGATGTTTGCTGCGGGAGCCGTCGCAGCGTTCTTTATCTTTGAGGACATCATCCTGGCCATGTTTCAACAGACGCTTGAACAGAGCGGGAATCTTGAAGGAAGCATCCGGCTGAGGGCCATTGATTTTTTTATGACCAGGTTCTATGGAAATAAGCTTGCTTATTTCACAGGGAACGGTGTCTCCTATTCCTCTGTCTACGAGTTACGGACCATGAAATATGAGCAACAGTATGGTTTTTTCGTGCACGACATAGGTTTGGTCGGAGAATATTTTAATTACGGCGCAGTATACGTTGTCGGCGCACTGCTCATATTATACAAAGCCATTCGTGCGAAACTCCCGGAAGAATTCATTTTTGCCAGATACCACTTCATTGCAATCCTCCTGACCGTGATTACAGCGGGAGGGTCCTTTGTAAGCTTTGGAGAGTCGATATTTTTGAATTGCCTGATTTTTTATGTGATTGATCGGGAAGCCGTGGAAAGGTCAGAAGAAAGGATTATAAGTTGAACAGCATGAAGAGATTGTACCTTTTTCCAATTAAAGAATCAGCGCAGATAGTCAATCCCTACATGCTAGAATTGGCTGAAGCTTTGAGGAAGCAATTCCAGGTTGTGAACCAGGATGATCCCATTCGGTTTGGCATTATACAAATCTTAAAATACATCAGGAAGATCGATGTAGTTTATCTGAACTGGATCGAAGAAATACCCAAACGGCGATTCGGACTCATTCAGACCCTTTTCCTGATCTGCCTGATCAGATATTTAAAATCAGCCGGAATAATTATTGTCTGGACATTGCATAACAAGAGATCGCATCATAAAAAGCGCCGTGTGATTTCAGATCACATTTTCATGCTGTTGCTGAAGCAAAGTGATCTGATCATCACCCATGCAAAGGAAGGCATGGATTTGATCGGTGATCCTTCCCGTTCCGTTTTCATCCATCATCCCGTAAGGAGCATTGATCAGGGAACGCCTTCTGCGGACACTCCCGCTTCAGACATACTGATCTGGGGTATTATTGAAAAATATAAAGGTATCGACACCTTCCTTGAATACCTTTTTGACCGGGGGGTGCTGGACAAATACCGGATTGTGCTGGCCGGAAGGGTTGCTTCGGAGGATCTTCTGAAAAAAATTGAGTCCCTGATGGCTTATAGTGAACAAATCACCCTGATGAATGCGTTTGTACCAGAACATGTGATCATGTCGCTGATAAAGAAGACCAAACTGGTCGTTCTGACCTATCATTCCGAATCTGTGTTGAGTTCTGGCGTACTGATGGACTCGCTCTCACAATCAGCTTGTATTATAGGACCTGAAACGGGAGCTTTCAGCGACCTGTCTCAACTTGGATTGATCGATACATTCAGAGATTATAAGCAATTACTAGATAAAATAGAAATGCATCTGGATCCGGACAAAGATCATCATGAGCAGAAGGAAAGGATTGAACATTTCATAAAAGAAAATACCTGGGATGATTTCTCAATCCGGATTCATGATTTAATTGAGGCCCTTATGCAACCTGTTTCAGCAATAAAGCGTTAATACTAAGAAAACATGGTTGTTTTATTGATATGAAATAAAAAAGTGAATGCCACATGCCGAAGCTGTTCATCTCTGTTTTAATCCTTTCTCTGGTAAGCCAGGTCCATGCACAAAGTTCGTCGCTGGTTCATCTTGGTGAAGCAAATAAGCTGGAGTATACATTATATGCCAATCGTGGTGAGGATCTGTATATTAATCAGATACCTGATTTTTCCTATGCAGGTTATCAGTTTGGAGGTGTGGAACTTCCCCATGTTGAAAACAAGATCATTCTTGAAGCACTTCCAGGTGATAACAGGGCCTACTTACAACAAGCAATCGATGGATTATCCTCTTTCCCTCCGGATGAAAGAGGCATTCGGGGAGCCATCCTGCTGAAGTCCGGTATGTATGAATGCAGCGGGCCTTTGTATATAAGGACATCGGGTATAGTTATGCGGGGTGAAGGCCAGCTTTCACCTTCAGAGGGTGGAACAGAGATCCAGGCAACCGCACGATACCAGCATGAGCTGATCAATGTGGAAGGCATTGAATTGTCATCACCCGAGACCTATGCCCATATTGATACGATCCTGGTACCAAAGCGGCTCATACAGGATTTCGACCATGATGGCAAAGATGACACGATTGACGGGAGCAGGTGGCTTCGGGCTGATATTGGCACAGGTGTCGAAAACGACTTGGAAACCGGAGCAAGTACTTCTTTGAAGATTACTACCCATTCAGATGAGTTTGTCCAGTACGACAGCAAGGAAGGTGCGGCCAAACCGTATCTTGAAATCATTTGCCGTCCAGCAGGCAAGGAATCAGATTCAGTTTTTACGGTTTATCCGGATGATGATGCATACATCAGGGGAGGAGAGTTCGCATCAATGAATGCGGGGGAGGAGAGTATGCTGATTGTGAAGAACAATGGATATAACCACCAGCAGACCAGGGAGGTCTATCTTCGGTTTACTGTCCCTGTCTTTAACGGGCAACTTCGATCTGCCGAATTGGTATTGTGGTGTGACGACGCAGGAGATTATGCCGATGTTGAACATTATGTTTCTCACTTTTCAAACCTGGATTGGGATGAAATGTCCATCACATATGACAACCAGCCCAGGCCGGGAACAATAACCGGCCGGATTTTAAACCAGGAAGTGCCGGTGGGATCATCATCATTCAGGATTGAGAACGTTTCATTGTTCCAGGCGGGCGATTCTGTCATGGTAATCCGCACCCCCAACCAGCAGTGGATCGACGATATAGGGATGAATGAATATGGATGGCTGCCGGACGATTTTATACTGGAATTCGAAAGAGTCATCACCGGAATTGAAGGAGATATGGTTTATCTGGACGTTCCAATGGTTCAATCCATTTCCCTGAAATATGGTGGAGGTGAAGTATTGCACAGATATTCTGGCAGCAGGATCTCCCAATGCGGGATAGAAGATCTTTTGCTCTCTTCGGTATTTATACATGAAGAGGATGAGGAGCATGCATGGACTGCCGTTCATTTGAAGGAAACCGAGAATTGCTGGGTGAGAAATGTAACCGCCAGGTATTTCGGTTACGGTTGTGTTCGCATGGAAAACGCTTATAAAACCACGGTTGAGAACTGTGCCATGCTTGATCCGGCTTCTTTGACCCTCGGAGACAGGAAGTATTCTTTCGACATCACCAAAGGTTCATTCAATCTTGTACAGCGATGTTATACCAAGGGAGGCAGACACGATTTTGTCACGGATGCGAAAGTGACCGGACCCAATGTATTTCTGGACTGCCTCTCGGACCAGACACTCGAAGACATCGGACCACATCACCGCTATGCTACAGGGATCCTGTTCGACAATATCCGGGGAGGTGACATACGCGTTCAAAACCGAAAGGATGCCGGTACCAGTCATGGCTGGTCAGGTGCTCAAACCATGTTCTGGAACCTTGAAGCACCTTTTCATGAAATAAAGGTGGAGAGTCCTGTTGGAGCCATGAATTGGGGTATTGGATGTTTCGGAGGCACCATAGCAGGTGATGGTTTCTGGGAACAGTGGGGTTCACCGGTTCTTCCCCGAAGTCTTTACCTCCAGCAACTCAAGGACAGATTGGGTTCTGAGGCTGTGGGAAACGTCACTATTCCATCCCAGAACAGTGATTATTTCTATGATATACTCAGAACCTGGAGAGGAAATGGAGACCTGGAATCTGTAACAGGTATCACTGATCCGCAGAACGTGTCCGCCGGAATCCTGGTTTATCCCAATCCCACAGACGGATGGCTCTATATTGATCTGAAAGATGGTATCACTGCCCGATTACTCAGGGTCCTGGACCAGACTGGCAGGTCCGTACTGGTGAAGGAGATCAATGACCACACCAGTTTTGGTGTATTTCTGGGAATGAAGCCCGGGATCTATTTTATGGAGATCCATACGGATACCGGACTAGTGAATCAAAAGATAATACTCAGGTAGGCTCAATGGCACTTCTTATTATTTCGGTATAGCATTTTCCCACATAAGCCGAAGAAAATGCATCAAGTTCACCCGATGCTTTTAGCCGCAAGATCTCCGACCGGTAACTTTGATTCCCTTCAATGATTCTTTCGATGGCGGAACGGATCCCGGATACGGATCTGTGGTCAACTTTTTCACCTACAAGATAGGATTCAAAATACCCGTCTATTCCTGAATTCTCAGAATAAATGATGGGAATACCGGCACTCAGTGCTTCAATGAAGACAATGCCAAAAGTCTCCGGGTAGCTGGGCAATACAAAGCCCAGATAACCGGGTAATTTTTGCACCAGTTCCTGGTTGTCCATATGCCCCAGCAGGGAATACTTTTCCGGGAACCTGCTTTTTGAAATATAGGACCGCAGCAGGTACTCCTCTGGTCCTGAACCGATGATGTCCAGTCCCAGGCCGGGATAATGTTCCAGGATTTGGTCGAATGCCCGCATGATTCTTTTAATATTTTTTATTTT
>JAZDPG010000072.1:0-8417 GCA_043797815.1 Bacteroidota bacterium | reverse complement strand
AAGAGTTTTTAAATCATAATTATCTTGTTCAATATTTTGGTATTCATCGGCATCCATCGTTCCATCGCCATCTGCATCGCTCCATAACCACTGGCCAAGTGTAGGTTGTGTTGATGGCCATATATTCGGAGTTGGGTGCTGCATGATTAATACGATACGGTGAATTCCTGTAATGGTGTCGGATAATTTGCTTGTAAACAATTTAAAAATATCATTCCCCCCGGTACGGGCAGTTTGCAGCTTACCAATTATCCTGCCATCAGCTGAATCTGCATGAATATCAATTCTACAGGCAGGCCAGGGATCGGTACAAGAGTAATTGACAGTAAAGGTTGAGGTATCTGTGGTACCAAAGTCAATTCCATCATACGCCAGCCATTGACCTGCCTGGATGCCACCCACCTCTGTTGTTCCCGGGTTAGTACCATGCCTATCGTCAAAATCTGTTGCCAGAACTGTTGCATTATCGTTGATCTTAAAATCCCGGACATTGCCCACCCAGGGAAGAAGGTTCCACCGGGCATAGAATAAGGATGGAATTGCTGTTTCTCCATTGAGAGAGTCGAAGCGGTACATCCGAAATTGTTCGGTATACATGTCGTTTACGATCATGAACTTTTGACCATCAATATATCTGATCCAGGTGGAGGAAGGGTGAGTGGTAACCGTCGGATTTCGGGTAACAGTAAATAACCTTGAATCATCCGGGAAATCATACCTGTTTAAGGTATATGCAGTATCAATCCATTCCTGTCCGGGGGCTTTGGTAGAATCCCATGCAAAATGGTGACTTTTGGTATAGATATCACGGCCATCGGTAGCCGGGTCGATATCGCCATTATCGACAAACATCAAACCATTTAGTTCCCAGTTTTTCCTTCCGGGTTGCGTATAACTTTGCAGTTTGCAACCACCAAAAAAGCTGCTCATACCCACATAAATATTCCCTTCTTCATCTTCGCCAACGCCTCTTATTTCTCGAAATCTTAGGTTGCCAAGCCTGCCAGGTACATTCCCTGAAAGATAGCCAAGGCTGTCGCCAAAGGTCCTGACCAGTGTAGGGGTACCCGTGCCGGAAATATCATAATACCGTATCTGGGAAAGCCTGCCATACTGGCCGACCATTAAATATCCATCATGAGAAATGGCAAGGCTGGTCGGTCCGTCCACATCGGTTATTACACGGCCATCGTCGCATTTTATCGAATCGTTTCCGGTAGGATATGGGATATCTGTTTCATTTGATGGACGCATAATTGTCCAGGTATTACCATTATTGTCCGTAATCTGGTGGCAATGTATGGTAAAACCGCTACGGTTCAGTATTTCACCGTCTTTACTGTTGGTCGTTCGGCTGCCACCAACCGCTTCGTCCCAGCCGGAAAAAGTGTGAACCGTGCCGTCAGGAGAAACTTCCATCTTATCAATAAAACTCATGACCGTCTCAACAGGCCCTCCGTCAAAAGTAGCGCCAAGCCAACTTCTGGTATAATTTATACTTTGCGCGTTTACTAAAAATGGCAGGGCAAGGAGTAATGCTGCGTTTAATAATCTAACATGTTTCATATCGATCTTATATTAATCATAGATAATAAGTTTCAAGTTTTCCTCGGCGTTTCCAGATCTTACTTTTAAAATATGGATTCCATTTGCAATTCCCGACACATCTATTTCGGAGTTGCCACCATTTACAAAAAGAACTTCTTTCGTGACGATTACCTGGCCTTGTGAATCAATAATGGTGATGTTTGCAACTCCACTCATCTTATCTGAAGCCTCAATATGGATTTTGTCGGTGGCTGGATTTGGGTATATTTTTACAGAACTTAGGGATAAGTTTGAATTTATCCCTGTTACAGTAATTTTCACTTCAATAATTTCTGAAGTGGTGGAATCGCCATAGTTATCGAAAGCCCTGGCGAAAATGGTATGATCACCGGGAGAGGCATCTAACCATGAATATCTCATTTTATCAGAAACCAGGATGTCGTCGATAAAAAGTAGAGTTTTTTCGATCCAGCCATCAGGATCGGTTGCCGTAAAAATTACGGAAATGGAGGCAGCCGAGGCTATTTCCTGATCAGCTGTCGGGGTGGTAATATTTACAACAGGAATTTGGTTAGGATTTAATGAGCTAAAGCGAAATAACAAGAGTTTACCTTTTGAGTCTTCTTCTGTTACTACAACATACTCACCATTGCTTCGTCTGGTGGCACGAATACCGTATGGGATATCAATCCACCCAATGGGGCCGGTTGGATCCATTCTCCCGATAAACTTTCCATCGGACAATGCATAAATATAAACCTTACAATCTTTTCCATTAATAGTAAATAAGTAATCACCGGCAGTACACATCGATTGTGAACCAAAGGTTGAAATCTTCCAATCTGCTGTGCGGTTACCTGAATCCCAGGAACTGTATTTGGAAACATATCCGGCAGTGCCATCTCCATTGCTGGTAAGTAAATACATAACATCGTTATCTGAATCATATTCAATATTGCCTTTCCCATAGTCTCCTGTGATAACAGAAGTTGAAGGTACCTGATCAACCATCTGAGCACCGAATGCATACGAAGGGTTTCCATGTGAATCAAGCCCTGTGCAAGGTATTTTTACAATAGTTGTTCCATATCTCCATATATTGAGGGCATTATCAACCCAAAATCCACCAACTGAACTTACCTCAACTCCGGAAGTCTGGTATTCGCCTTCATCCATTTGACCGTCACCATTTAAATCAGTCCATAGCCATTCACCATAATCTGGTTGAGTGGCAGGCCAGCGTTCCGGTTTCGGATATTTAAAATGAAGGTAGATCTGATGAATGCCAGTAATTGTATCGCTTAAATCTGATGTATACAATTCATAGGTACCCCAACTCCCGGTAATTCCAGTAGTTACAGATCCTATTATTCTTCCATTAAGACTGTCGGCACGCAATTCAATTGTACCGCCAATTATATGGCCTCCATAACCCGGGCATGATGTACTTGCAGAAATAGAGGTTTTGCCGGTTCCGAAATCAACATTACTATATGCCAGGTAGCAGCCATCCTGAATATATGCAACATTCGATGGCTCGTCGATGGTTCCACGCTTATCGGTGTAACTTGTAGCCAGAATGAATTCATCGTCATCGAATTTAAATTGATTAAAATTGAATAAATAGGGCTTCAAATTATGTTTTGCATATAAACCAGATGGAATTGCAATTTCGCCGTCCGTTTCAAAATTGAAACGATACAAGCGTATTTGATCTGAATACATGTCATTAACAATCATGATTTTATGATCATCTTTATAACGGATCCATGCAGATGAAGGGTGAATTGTAGGTGCAGTACCTACTGCTTCCGGGTGTAGTCGGGCATCGTCCGGGTATTTAAATCGGTTAATGGTATAGGCAGAATCTTTCCATTGTTTACCGGCTTCTTTTGAATAATCCATTGCAAAATGATGATTTTTGGTATAAATATCTTTACCATCCGTTGTTGGATCAAAATCACCATTATCGACAAAGACCAAGCCATCCAACCACCAATTCAGCTCTCCGTCAGGATTATAACTCTCCAATTTACAACCGCTAAAAAAGCTGTTATGCGAAACGTAAATATTTCCGGCATCATCTTCGCCAACCCCGGTAATTTCCCGCAATTTTAATGGTGCAACGATACCAGGCACCCCTGAATTAGTACCGAACTCTTCACCAAATGTATGATCCAGAGTCGGTGTATCGTTACCCGAAATATCATAATATAGAATTTGCTGGCGGGGTCCATATTCCCCTACCATTAACATGCCATTTTTTGCTATGGCAAGAGCCATTGGGTTAACAACATCAGTAATTTTGCGCCCATCGCTGCATGAAATGCTTTTGTCCTCAAAGGGTATTGAAACATCTCCTTCCCGGTTTATTGACCATGTATTGCCATCATTATCTGTGACTTGTTTGAAACTAATATTCCGGTTATGGTTTGCCAAAATCAGACCATCTTTGTATGTTCCTTTCCGCGCTCCACCCGAACCTTCGTCCCAACCTGTATAAGCATACACTGTTCCATCAGAGTCAACTTCCATGTAATCAATCATGTCCTGCACCCATGTTTTCCCACCATATGTGTTTCCCATCCAACTCTGGGTATAATTAACAGATTGGCTGAAGGAAGGCATCGACATAGTCATGGCCAAAGCCGCAATAATAATTTTGATTCTTTTCATTTCTGTTTTTTTAAAGAAGTGTCAATTAATTATTAAATACAGGATAGCGGTCTTAAGCGGGATCCCTGGATATGTTGGAGATATAAGTCAGTTTAAAATCTTTTTTTTGCCTGATATCGGTTGAGGATGCTCCAACAAGGATCTGGTAGTTCCCTGGTTGTACTGTCCATTTGTTCTGCTGTGTATCGAAGTATGAAAAAGATTCCCTGTTGAGATTAAGTTGTACAATTTTTGATTCTCCTGCTTTGAGTTCTACCCGTGCAAAGGCCTTTAGCTCCTTCTCGGGCCTTTCGACCTTGCTGTTTTCGGGTTTAATATAAAGCTGAACAACCTCGGCACCGTCCACATTGCCACTGTTTACTAACTCAACAGAAACCCTGATCTGCATTTCAGTAAGGGTTTTAACTGCTATATTCTTGTAGTCGAAAGTTGTATATGAAAGTCCAAATCCGAAGGGAAACATAACAGGGGTTTTATACCGGTCATGATAGCGGTATCCAACATACAGACCCTCCCTGTATTCTGCTATTTTATCCCTGTTCAGGTAATTGTCGAAAGCAGGAGGAAATTCGCTTTCATTCTGAACATAACTAAAGGGAAGTTTGCCTGAAGGACTATATTTTCCAAAGAGCACATCAGCAATGGCATTCCCCCCCTCGTTTCCTGTGAACCAGGCCTCCACTAGACCCGGGACATTGTTAATCCAAGGCCTGACATTTATCGGGCCTCCGTTGTTAAGAACAACAATCACATTTGGGTTCACCCGGGCTATTGCCTGTATCAATTCCGTCTGTACCCTTGGCAATTCAAAATCGGTTCGGTCGGCCCCTTCTGCCTCCCAGAAACGATCTAAACCTGCATAAATAATTACCGCGTCGGAAGCTTCTGCAAGTGAAACTGCATCGTTGAATTCCTTTGAATTATGATAATACCAGCCCAGGCTCATCGTTGCGCCCCCGATCTCCTCATAGTACTCAAGTCTGATATCATATTCTTTCTTTTCTTCCAGCCAGATGGTACCATAACGATATTCCCTGTCGTGACTGAACCATTGGTCAATAATCATTTTGCCATTCACACTTAGCCTTACACCGTCATCACTTCGGGTAACAAAATCATAATACCCTGTCTCGGGAGGCAATATAATTCCCGTCCAACGCACTGAAAAACTGTCTTTCCCGATCAATTGATCTGTTTTGGAAAAAGTACTCCCTGCACTTTTTTCAGCATCTGACAGATATATCGAGGGACCCTCCTGCCAGGAAAAGTCTATCGTACTATCGATCTGTTCCGCCACAGGCTTTCCCTTCAGCTCCATATTGTTGAAGTATTCAGCCCTCAGGCCGCCTTTTCCCATTTGAGCCTTCGCAGGTTTGAGATATTTAGGTTCGATAATGATAAGCGTGTCGGGGATACCCACCCCCTGTGAAAATTCAATTTCGAAATCTTTGCCAGCAGCATTCATAATTCCTTCCATTGGAGATACCTGGTAAAATACATTGTTAACAAAGGAACTGCCACCCCCTCCCAGACGGAGTTTAGCTGCATTGGGACCTACAATGGCCAGTTTTTTTACCCTCTCTTTCTTTATTGGAAGGATGCTATTTTCATTTTTAAGCAAAACGATCCCTTCCCGGGCAGCTTTCCGGTTTAATTCCCGGTGTTTTGCTGAATTTGTATGGATGGTTTCAGAACGAATCTCCTGGTCCATCAAACCAGTGAGATATATGGTTCTTAATACCCTGCGCGCCATATCATTTATTCTCTCCTCTGGCACCTCCCCGCTTTCAACTGCTTCAGCAAGAGGTTTCCCAAACAAATCTCCATCATATATTATGCAATCGAGTCCCGCATTTGCAGAGGCTATCGTTGAATGAGCCCCGGCCCAGTCAGGCATAACGAATCCCCGAAATCCCCATTCTTTCTTCAGAATATCATTCAAAAGGTGATTGTTTTCTGAACAATGCGCTCCGTTGATCTTGTTGTATGCGGTCATCACTGACCATGCACCTGCTTCCATTACGGCAGCTTTAAACCCGGGCAGATAGATCTCTCTGAGTGTCCGCTCATCAACTTCCACATTGATTGTATTTCGGTAAAATTCCTGGTTGTTTACAGCAAAATGTTTCAGGGTTGCTGCCACTTTTTCATCTTGCAATCCCCTGGTAAAGGCCACTGCAAGCCTGGCTGTTAGAAATGGATCTTCGCTGTAATACTCAAAGTTTCGCCCGCAAAGGGGTTGGCGGATAATATTGACCCCCGGTCCCAGGAGGCACTGGATATTTTTTTCTTTTGCCTCACGTGCAATGGCCCCCGCAACCTGTCCAAGCAATAAGGTGTCCCAGCTGGCTCCAAGAGAATTGCCACAGGGGAAAGCGGTGATTTTTGACCCACGATGAGCTCCAAAAGGGCCATCCGAACATGCCATAGAAGGGATATCAAAGCTTTCAATGGGTATAGTAGCCATCCCGTCTCCCTGGAGCAGGATCAGTTTTTGATCGAGGCTTAAACGGTTCAGCAGCTCCTCTATTCTTAAATCCATGGCCTGAGATTGCTCTTCATTGGGTTCATGGTTCCGGCAGCCAGGAAAAAATGTCATTACCAGGAGAATTCCTGTAATGAAGGAGAGTTTATAAATTTTCATTTTGTTATCAATTCCAGGTTGTTGACGTTCAATTTACGCAGGCATAACTTACCATACATAATTGATGACAACTTCTGTATCAAATAGACCTTATCCCTGAAACATTGTGAAGAAAATTGATCCGGCAGGATCTAATCGGCCGGGTTGCCACCGCATTTCCTGATATATTCCTTTGGAGACATTCCATAGAAATCCTTGAATATCTTTCTGAAATATGACAGCTCCTTAAAGCCGCTCTGGTAAGCAACTTCGGCCACATATAATTTGTTTTGTTCGAATAGTTGTGCTGCACGCTGCAACCTCATATTTCTTACGAATTCAATGGCTGTTGAGCCGTTCAACTGCTTTATTTTCCTGTAAAGATGTGTCCGGCTCAGACCAACCTCTTTCCCCAGTTCTTCGACGCCGAA
The DNA here is from genome assembly GCA_043797815.1 of Bacteroidota bacterium. Classification (GTDB taxonomy): domain Bacteria; phylum Bacteroidota; class Bacteroidia; order Bacteroidales. The sequence goes on along the minus strand of JAZDPG010000072.1, from coordinate 1,139 downwards.
GTCAGGATCTGAAATATTGTTGCTCATCACTTTTAAGATGCGTTTCATAAGGGCTTCATCAGTCGATTCTACGAGGACAGTTGAGGGGCCAATGGTAAGTTCTCTTCTGAATAATTGCTTCAACTGCTCCCTGCTAGAGATCAGCTGTTTTATCCTTGTTTTCAATACGCGCAGATCAAACGGTTTGGCAATATATGCATCAGCACCTGTTTCTATACTTTCCAGCCGGTCTTCTTCACTTGCCTTCGCAGTTAAAATGATCACAGGAATATGACAGGTCCGGATATCGGTCTTGATTTCCGCACACAATTCATATCCATCCATGCCCGGCATCATCACATCACAGATCACCAGCTTGGGAATACAATCCAGGGCTTTCTTCAGCCCTTCAGTTCCGTTTATAGCCTCCATGGTTTCATACTCGTCCGAAAGATTATACTTCAGGTATGTTCTGATATCGCTATTGTCATCGACAATAAGTATGGTCGGTTTGGTAACGGCAGCCGCATCAACAGTGCCGGATCTCTCTTCAGAGTTTTTCTGATCTGCACTGTCCCGATCTTCTGTTTGACCTTCAATGGCAATGAGTTGAAGGGTTAATTCATCAACCTCAGGCATATCTGATACAATCTCATCGCAGGCAAAGGATTCCAGGGAGACAGGAAGTGTAACGGTAAAAGTTGTACCGTCCGCAGAATTGCTGGTGACCTCTATTGTTCCCCGGTAAATAGAAACCAGATCCTGGGTTAACGCCAGGCCTATCCCGGTACCTGGGATTTTGGTATTTCCAGATGAATCGGCCTGATAAAACCGTTCAAAAATCCTGGCCAGTTGTTCCGGTGGAATGATCCTGGCACTATTTGACACCTTGATCTGAATCTCAGCAGGTTTTTCTTCCTTTCCTATAAAATCGATCAGGATATGAATCCAGCCATTTTGAGGTGTATATTTAAATGCATTGGATAGTAAATTGTATAATATTTTTTCAATTTTATCAGGATCAAAGTAGCATTTATAGGAATCTCTGGAACAAGAGTAATCGTAAGTAATGTTTTTTTGACTGGCTATAAACCGATATGCATGAACGATCCCATTTATATTGGTAAAAATGTCTCCTTCAGAGATTTTTAATTTCAAAA
>JAZDPG010000062.1:0-144822 GCA_043797815.1 Bacteroidota bacterium | reverse complement strand
CTGCCCGTTCCCTCCTGATATTGCATAACGGCACCGTCAAGTCCCGGGCGGAAACTCTTCATCATGTCAAGGCTTAACTGCGGTCCAATGGACTGCCTGAAATCAAAACAGGGGCTCTCCACCCAGGATTGCTCCAGGTACTGAGAATCTCCGGACGGAAGATCGGTATACCAGGCATAATCCTCCGGAACGCTCTCGAATCCTGTGAAAGCCGGTAACCCAAGAACCCAGCTTGACTGATCCTCTGCACCGGATTTCCACGCACTGGAACTGCCATTAAAGTTTTCCCGGTATCCACTTGTGGTGACCGGTATGGTGGGTCTCAGACTGAGTTCCTTTGTAGTCTGGTCAAAGCAACCAGCCTGGTCCCATACTTTCAGTTGAATCTGATAATTATCCTGCGAAGTAAAAGGAAACCGGATGGTATCTTCAGGATGAATACTTTCCAGCACGCCAAGTACCAAGCCCCCTTCGGTCTTAAAGGTCCACTGAAGGGATTCTATCTGTGAATAATTGCTTACCGAACGGTCCAGAAAGGAAATCCTCTGTCCTTTTACATAACAGTCATGAAGCCAGGTCAGGTCGGCCATGGGCTGATCGGATAAAACAGCATCCTGTTCCCGTGCTGCCACACATCCGTCTGTGGTATGGGCCGTAAGCGAAACCGGCTTGACCCCCGGTATTGCATAAAAATGCTGTGGTTGCTCAAGATTACTATGGTTTAACGACCCGCTTTCAGGATCACCGAAATCCCACACCCACTGGGCCACTGCATATTTGCCTGTAGAGGTATTGTTAAATGTAACAGTCCCTCCCGAAGATGAGAGACATGAAGGGGCGTAGGTAAAGGAGACCCCGGGCGTGAAATGGTTGGTCACTGTCTTGCTCACAACGGTACTGCAACCATTTGAAGAAGCATACTCCATGGTAATTTTACTATCACCCGTCAGGGCCGATTCGTCCCCCGGGTCGAAATAATAACCGGCATACTGGTTGCCCGAGATGCCCGGTCCGGAAATTGAATAAACTGAACCCGGATCATAGCTGATGTTTCCGGGGGTAAGCAGGTAGGGATTGTCCCCGTTACAGACAAGATCCGGGAAACCCTCGATGGTCAGGCTTTCAATATCGTTTACATTCACCTGCCAGGTGCCGGTTATCGTTAGCCCTTCAATCTCATAGGTATAGACCAGTTCATAGGTCCCTGTAAGTCCAGCCGGATGAAATGCAGCCACGTTGTCGGAAGAATCCTCATCCACGATATACCCGGAGAGGAATTGCCCTGAGCCGGCCTTCCTGAGGGCGAACAATCCCGGGATGCTATCCTGGTTCGAACCCCTGATCTCATAAGCAGCGCCTTCGTCACAAACCGTATTGATGATTTCCTCTCCTGAAACAAGGACCACCTCTGCCTCGCCGTAAATCACAGTTATCCCGATGGTATCATAGGCAGGGCAACCGTACGTGTTTTCATAAATACAGGATATCTGATGGGGTGACTCTTCCGGTGGGGCGTATGCAGGATAAAAATTGTTTCCCAGTACCCCGTTCCCCTGAAATACAGCTCCGACGGGATTGGATACGAGCGGTACAGCGGGATCACTCTTGTAATACAAGGTGTGATCCATAACGATTTGAACAGGAGTAACCGGGTAGACCTTCATGTTTACATAGCCCTGAAAGGTACCCGGTACACCATCAAAGTCCTTTACACTGGAGATACTGTAGGTTGTGTTGTATTCCGGTTTCAGCCACAAATCATAAGGGGAAGAGATATCTTTCAGCGTTATTTTGCCCCAGGGTGTATAACTGATCTCCACGGTATAAGGTGCTGTGCCGCCTACAATCTGAAGGTAGGCTACCACTGAATCACCCTGGCAGGCCTCTGTCTCTCCTTCGATTAAAAAAGCATGGGGCGCCTGGCCCGTCAGGTGAACAGAAAATATCAATAACAACAAAAGTTGTACTTTGAAGCGCATATAATTTCTTTTAAAATCTACCTTAAAGGTCCCCTGCATCCCCGGTCCTGATCAAAGAGATCATACTGTTTGCATCATAACCATTGGTTCCCAGCATGAGCAGGCCCCCGTCAGCGGGAAGGTCAATATCCGCACCGGACTGATTTCCGGCGGCCCCGAAGATGATCCTTTCTGCCGCCTGATAATCCGGGAGTAAAAACTGCAGAAAAATATCGCTGTTCCCGCCCGATTGTCTTGTACCAACAATGGCAAACCTGCTGTCTTCCGTCTTGACAAACCGTTTGGCAATCAAATCCGTATTTTGTTCTGAAATGGTTTCAAGAAAAAGTGTTTTTGTAATCAGCAAGCCATTGGTCTCAATCATATGCACCACAATTTCTGTATTCCCTGAAATATTGATCCTGTTTCCGAGGACCAGGTACCGGTTGGCACCGTCTTCGATGATGCATTGGCCGGTCTCCTCGAAATCTCCACCCAGAATCCCGTCGTTGGGACTGAGTTCGTCATCGAAATTCAGAATAAGAATATCTGTTCCATCGGTACCAACTTTATCATAGGTACAGACACACAGATATTTATCCCCTGCATTCAGGATATAATTGGCAGCAGCTTTATTGGACAAAGGATTGTAATAATTAAGACCAGGTGTGATAGAATCACCCTGATCGGTAACACCCATCACCATGATGTCTGTCTTTCCATCATGCACCTGGTAGCCTGCCAGAATAAACCCACCCGACGCGATCATCCCGGTTGCATGAAGAACGGATTCATCCTCCATGGAACCGAAACTCTTCTTCCAGAACTCCTGTCCGGTGCTTGATGTCCTTACCAGGAAAAGGTCTTTCTGAGTCCTGACCTCGATGGGTGGGATGGTATCCAAAACAGGTTTATCCACATAGCCCACAAGCAGGAATCCTCCTGTTCCGCCCCCTTTGACCACCAGGGCGTTGGCACCTGAGTTCAGATTTCCCTCCGCATAGTACCTGGGAAATCCCGGCTTCACATTCCCAAATTTGTCTGTTACGAACAGTACTGCTCGTTCTCCCTTTTCAGCATCAGTGTCCACTCCGCAAATGGCATAACTGCCATCATCCAGCACCTCCACATCCCTGGCCTCATCCATCAGGGAGTTGCCATAGAATTTAATGAACTTTTCGGCCTGTGCCGGAGAAATTTCCTGCTGGCATGAAAAAAGCAGCAAGGGCAGGAGAAGAAGTGACATATATTTTATATACCGCATCATAAGTTTGTTCCTATTAATTCAGATAAAACACCATTCCGGCAGATATGCTCAGCTGATGCAGCTTGAAATCACTGTCCACATGGTATATGAGCCAGATCATATCCTGGTTATTATAGCGCTCTGATGCTTTATTGGCATCAAAAAAACCGTACTGGAACCTGGTCTCAGCAAAAAAGAATCCATGCTGCAGGGGAACTTTTATTCCTGCTCCTGCCAGTGCATACAAATTCAAACCTGACCTTGAGGACTTCATATCCGTTTTGTCGAGAACCACATCCGGGATTGTACCATCTGTATAACTCCTGATAGCCGAGGCCGAGGCCGAAAGGAGATAGTCAGCCACAATGCCCAACCGGAAATAAAATTTGGTTTGTCCTCCAGGATTTAAATGGAACAGGCAGGATACAGGCAATGCAAACCGGTTCTGAACCTCATCATAGGTATTGCTGGTAAAAGAAAAGGGCGTTGCGGCATAGCTGAACCTGACCCTCTGGTACTGCATCTCTACTGAAGCTTCCAGACTGGCTGATAAGGGAAATGACAGGGCTGCTCCTATATGGAATCCCGGAGTGGCTATCCCAAACTTTCCACCGGCGGCCAGGGGATCTGTGACACTGAAAGGTTCAAGCAGCTGAGGCATGGACAGATTGGTCCCCAGAATAAAACCTGCACCCGGGGAAGATGAATTGCCCGGAGGACGAACATTTTTTCTCTTTGTTTCTTGATTCTTTGTGCTCTTTTGTTGCCTTTTTTCCTCCTCCAGCCTGGCTTGCTCCTCCTGCCTGGCCTTTGCTTCAAGTACAGCCTGTCTCTGCAGTTCAGCCTGCCGTGCCATCCGCTCATCCTTGTGCTTTTTAAGCAACATGGTAAACTCCACAGGATCCGATGGTTTTGACTGGTAGTTTGGAAACTCATCCAGGAGTTTTCCCATCAGAACATCCGCCTCCTCCGGTAAATAATCAAACAGATATGCAGTGATGACTAGCACATAAGCCTCCTGCTTTGCCTGACCCGCTAAACCCGATTCGATACATGCATTTAAAAGCTCAGGCACCAGTTCAACCATCCCCGCAGCATACGCCTCTTTCGCATCTTCTAATAACTGGCTGCAACCCACCTGATCCTGTGCAAAAGCATATGGCAACAAGAGAAGATGAGTTGCGATTATTAAAATCCATTTACGCATATTCAGATTGATTTATTAATTCTTATCCGGACAGGCCTTTATATAAGGAATTTCCCCTCCGAAGAATTGGTCCCATTCGGCCACGGTCAGGTTCCTTCCAACCAAAGAACAGAAATCATTTGCCATCACATCGGATGATGAAGGTCTGCCTATTAATCTGGGATAATCCACACTGCCGCTGTAGAAATAGCCGCTGTTTCCGCTGAAACAGACCGAAAGCACGAAACCCTTGTTTTCGTCAAAGACCAGTGGCGGATTTGTCCAGTCCGAACTATTCCACATATACACTTTGCCATCAAGTGATGCAACAGCCAGGAATCTGCCATCGGGACTGTATGCAAGATCCGTGACACTGGCTTCAGGTCCCTTGAGGGTAGCCAGTTGCTGACGGCCGTTTCCTGAGAGCACCTGAAGAGAGCCATCCAGGAATCCCACAACCATTGTTTGGCTAACCGGGCTGTAGGCAATGGCCTTCACATGATTACGGCCGAATTCCCCGATCATTATCTTCTCTCCAGGTGTGTCCACATCCAACTCGAATAACTTACCGTCCCTGGTCCCGAATGCCACCTTTTGTCCGTTTTTTGACGCAGCCAATGCCGAAGGCCTTGCTTCTGTGGCTGAAAGTTCAGTAGAGGTCCGGCTTTGATAATCCCATTTCAGGATCCGGTTTTCAGTACCTGCCGAAACAAAACTCCCCGAAACACCCAGGTTGCTGAGATACAGAACGATTTTCCCATCCTCAAGGTTTTGATGTACGATTGCACCCTTGTTCTCCAGTTCCAGGAATAACAAACCTCCGCCACTGGTTCCCACGACTGCAATCTTTTCATCAGGACTTACAATGAGGCATTCGTTGTTCTGACCTGTGCTTTGCAAGGTGATCTGTGAAGCCCTGTTTGCAAATGTGCCCGACAGTATCTTTATGGATCCATCGCTGCTGGCTGCAATCATGCTCCCGGTTCTGCCCAACCATTGAATGTCCTTAATTGAATTTCTGAGGTTCGGGTAAATGTTATAGGCAGGTGAAATTAACTTTTTCAGCGCTGCGTAAAGGCCTGCATATATATCGCCGTCATAATTTTTTCCATTGAACTGCGTGTTGATCTGGAATGCCTGGTAAGCAAGAAGTCCCTGCAAATCGGGATCCTGATCCAGATCCATACTTTGTCTCGCCACACTTTTTGCCACATTAACGGCTCTCTTCTCCAATGCCAGGTTGGCTGTCCGCGTTTCAGCCTCCGGTTGAGTGACAGGTGTGACCTTTGGTACTGAAGTGGATGTACGCTGGGATGCTGAAGTCTGGGATCTTGATGTGCCTGCCCTTTGATTTCCGGAGGTCTGTCTTTCAGTTGTCCGGCTGGCCTGGGTTACACTGGATTCATTTGAAGGGCTTCCCTGATCAGGAAGAGTTTCAATGCCCGTGTTGGTTTCCGATCCCGGTGTGGGATCGCTCGATTCGGATAAATTTTCATTGGATAATGCATCCTGCCCATTTTGTTCAATGGCTTGCACCTGAGGCGGCAGGTCTCCGGGGTCATTGAGTTCCTGGGTTGCCATCTGATCAATGGCCGGATCTCCTGCTGAATTGGAACGCGTACTTAAAAAAACCACTCCCAGAACCACCACCAGAACGCCCATAAAAATGGCTATGGCACGGTTCAGGAATAACCTGCGCTTCTGCAGGATCACCTTTCTCTCCTCTTCCCACAAAACTTCTTCCTCACTTGTCTTCAGAAAAACCATGGCCCTTTCAAATGCAGGATGATATTGTATTCCCCAGGCTGGAGTTGGTTTCTGTGTTTCTCTCCAGTTAATTGCAATCTGCAACTCCGGATGAACCCACAATTCGGATCTTCCCTGCTGGTAACGCGCAGATGCCTCTGACAACTTCAGGTACATCTTGATGGATTCATCCTCCTCAGCCACCCATTTTTTCAGCCTGTCCCAAATCCGAATCAGGGATTCGTGAGCAAGATCAATGAGCGTTTCGGAACTCAATGAAAGGGCAGAATTCGGTGAAAGAAATGCCCTTCCGGGCTGTCTGAAAGTTTCAACAACATCGGTCAGGTCTTCCAGGCTGCAATGGGCAATCCGGGATATATTTCCCAGGGAAGCTTTACGACTGAAACCATTGTATTGATCACTTTTTGATGTAATGGATTTAAACAGCCGCTCGCAAATCAGTTTCTGGTTATCATCCAGCTCGTTATATGCCTCTTCAAGGTGATTTCTTAAAGCCGACTGAACCGTTCCAACAGCTTGGTAATCACTGATGGTTATGGGCTGTTCTCTGTCTCCCTGACGCGCCCAGTGATCCCAGGTACGCATCAGAGCATGTTGCATCTGAGGCAGAGGCGTTTCCACATCATCCAGGTCATCCAGCAGATATTCCACAAATCCAGGTTCAAACCTTGCACCGGTTTGCTGAACAGGTCCAATAATCGAGGAAGATAAAGCTTCGCGTGACATCTGGGGTAAAAGGTATTTACTCCTGTTCATCAACTCGGTGAGTGATCTGAAAGCCGAACTGGCTTCGATGAAATCGGAACGTATGGAAAGCATCACATAGATGCCGGGACGCTCCTGTTTGGTTGCCTTAGCCAGCAGATCCACAAAACGCCTTACATTGGGATCCTTCCCGTTTTGTTTTACTTCAGGTCCGAACCTGAAAAGTTCCTCGAACTGATCAACCACCAGAAAATAATTGTGGCTGCCCAATCCCTTTTCAATGATCAGGTCCCCCAGGTCCTGTGACCCGGAAATAAAAGACTGAACATCAGATTCTTTAAGTTTCTTCGGAAAGACCTGCTGGAAACCCCGGACCAGGCTCTCCACAGGTTTCGGTCCCGGATGAATGGAGACCGGCACCCACTCCTGTTTTTCGTCAGTGATAAGCGCCGGAATAATTCCCGATTGGATCAAGGATGTCTTGCCACTGGCAGAAGCACCCACCAGAGCAACAAAACGGTTGTCCTGCAATAAATCCAATAACTCCGAAGTAACCCCTTCTCTTCCAAAGAAATATTTATCCTCGGCACTTGTAAAAGGTCTGATTCCCGGGAAAGGGTTTATTTTTTGTATGCCTGTCTCAATAAAAGAGGGTTTACCCATATTTAAATTCGTTAACTACAACAAAATCCACCTTAAACCAACCTCTGTCAGGTTTGGTTCAAGAATGCACAAAAAACGTGCAATAAACTCCTGTCATCAAACAGCAGTTCAATGAACTCCTCTCTTTCAATCAGGTACGCTTCGCGCGTTCCTTCAGTCCCAAGATAACGAATTTGCTCCAGAATTTCAGGCTGGTATGCCACAATTATCGCAATCCCGTTCGAAAGCGGAGAAATACCAACTGCCGATTCTGATCTAGCCAGCACCACATAATCCCCCCCCGACAACTGTTCCTCGGAGAATGGTTGCAATACCGAAACCAGCTTAAACAGGCTGTTTATTCCTACGTTCTTAAACAACTTCCAGACAGACAGATTTATTGTGGTATTTACATACCATCTGGCTGAATCTTCATGATCAGGAAAGCTGTTATCTGGAAAATCCAGCCGCTCCGTAACCATGTTGTACTGTCCGGGATCATTTTTACGTAATAATTGCGCTGCGGTTTCACGAATTTTGGGATTTGGATGAAATCCCTGTGCAATGATTTGCTGCTCATCGAAATAGCGTTCCACATTTCCCATTCGTTCAAGTACACAGATGCGGATAAAATCTCCCATCTGCATTCCGTCCCGGTTCAGGATTTTCTTAAGCAGCAAATCGACGGGAATAAGATCAACCCTGTCAAGCGATTGAAGCTTATCTATCTTTTCCCTGACCAATATATCAGTAAAATAAGAAATAAGTACTGTTTTTAATGGCTCAACCAGCAGGAGATCCAGCATCTCGATGGCTATCTCCCTGTCCTCTGTCTGTTTATCCAGCAGGTTCATTCTGATCCGGTGTACAGACCTCCGGTCGTAGATCATTGCCAGCAACGTCAGGATCAGCTCATTCACATCCCATATTTCACGATCCACGGCCGTATCCAGGTACCCTCCGGGATTCTCCATCCGGATGGACACCTTTGCCGCCAGGTTCCAGGCTCCCGTCTGGACCAGCTTTAAGATGGCTGATTGAATGATTGCCTGCTGAAGATGGTTTGCACGAAAATGATTTTCATACAGCCCAAGTACCACTGCATTGAATACCTCCCTGTGGTGATAATTCAGCTTCTCCAACATAAGCTGGGTAGCCCTGACCCCTCCGATGGCTGATAGCACCGAAATAATACGTTGCTGGAGCTTAATATCAGAACCGGGCTTATGGAAAGCAGATTCAAGCTCTTCCAGAACCACCTCTCCCTGTCTGACCAGAGCAGACCATCCCAGGGCATACAATTGAGGATGCTCCAGGCTCTCAATTAAACTGGTTGTAACCCTTCTTGAATCCATTTGTCCGGCCGTCGAAATGGCCACACTTCTTACATCCAGGTCCTTGTCCTTCAGCAGTGATACTACTTCCGGCAAATAAGTCCGGTCGCGTTCACGGGCTACATGGTAAAGCGCTGCAAACACTTCATTCTTTTCCCCCGAATGAAATGCCTCACCGACGGCAGGATCAACCTCCGGGGAATGATCCTTAAACCGGTCGAGCCGTTCCTTTATAAAAGCAGCCTGCAATCCCAGTTTGCTCCTTAATTTTCTCTGTATCAGTTTCCTGATCCTCTCTTTGATGTCTGGTTCATGTTCATGGGAAAGCATCTGGCTGAGGGTCAGCTGCGGCAATCCGGGGGATGAACCCAAAAGGTGGTCCCAAACACGAATACGTACTCCCGGATGCGCATGATCAAGCATGGTGAGCAATTCCTTATCAGGGGTATAATGAAAAAGATATGGATTGAATTCTATGGCCTCCACCGGAAAGGCCGTTTTGTTCAGGTCGATTTTTGACAACTCGTGCAATCCCCTGTCCTGCTGGTCCCTGATCCTGTCTGATTCAAGCGAGATACGGAGAATTTTCCTGTAACTTCTGTACAGGGAAAGCCCCACAAAAAACCATGCCATCACCAGGATAATGAGGATATATGTCACATGAATAATCTCAATGAAACTGAAAAGCACAAAACAGGCCAGAAACAGCCCGATGGTGAAAACCCCAATCTGACTAAGCACACCTTCAATACCGGATTTCACATTTTGCTTTTCCCTTGGATCCAGCGATTGGTAGATCACATTCATGGAGGGTTCCTGCATGGAGTCGTGCCAGGTGCCAAAAATGAACCTGGCAAGGAAAACCAGAATGAAGAAGTTGGGAAACATACCTGATCCGGCATTGGTCCCATACATATCGCCGATGATTACAGCAGCCAGGGAGACCACCAGCAGGATGACGGGTGACATCAGCATGGTTACTCCAATGCCATGCCGCTTCTTCATCCAGCTGAAGAGGAATCTTCGCATCAACCACCCTGCAGCAATCATTGCTCCGAAAAAGAAACCAAGGAAGGAAACCAGGCCCACACCCCCTGCATATTGATCCGAAACCGACCACAGGAAAGAATAATGCAGTACAACTGATACCGCAACCCCAAGCACCACAAACGCCGATATCAATCCGGTGAACCTGTGTGAAAACAGCCTGATGGGACCTGTGCTGCTTACCCTTTTGCGGGAATAACCCTGGTTCTTTCCCATTCCGGCAAGGACATACAGTTGCGCTCCGGCAGCCAGGACAAGACTTCCCATTCCAAGGTAAAGCACATGGTTGAGCTGAACTCCTGCCCGGGCCAGGAAAGGGATGGCCACATATGCCAGCACCATTCCACCTACCAGGGCAACCTCGATAACTCCCGATAACTGCTTCCCTTTGCTGGGAGACAAAAATCCCCGTACAGTGATCCAGAAGCCCAGGAGGGTAATCAGGAACAGGGGACCCATGAGGACAAAAACCACAAAATCGAAGTATGATTTCCGAAGAACAGTAGAACCGATCAGCATTGATGCGGTAATGAACACCACTGCGGCCAGGTTGAGAATCCCAAAGGACTTAACTTCCAGCTGTTTGCTGAAATAGCTGTAGATGCTTGCAATCAATATCCCGGCTCCACCTGAAACCATCATGGCCAGGGGAATTTTATCGGCGCCGAATGATTCCAGGAACATGGCATTACCGGCCAGTTGAAGCGTACCGGCAAATACCCCGGTACAACCCGCCTGAACCAGCAGTGCCATGATCATGGGCCTGTTGCCGGTATCAATCTGCAGCCATTTGCCTATTCCTGTCTTCATATAGCAATCCTACTCCAACCCGGTAATCCGGGAGGATGAGATGCTACAATTAAGGGATAAAATGAATACCTTTTGAAAGAATTAATGAACAGGGAGCGAACATTCGAAAGAATGGATTGTACTTAAACCCGGATGCCGGGAATGGCTCTAATTTGTTTAATCATTTAATGATTTTTATTAAACAAATGTCAAACGAATGTGTTATGGTTAATGATCAATTCCATTTAACGAAGTGAAAAAGCTGAATTCACATACCGAACCTTCTTCTGAAATATTTCAGAAAAGAAAGGAATTCAACCTTTCATTGCTGGAAGACCTGAGATCCAGGCTCGAAGGCGTGATCCACGGTGGTCCGGAACCCGCCAGGAGCAAGCATACCGAAAGAGGCAAGTTGCTGGTCAGGGACCGGATCAACCTGCTCCTGGATCCAAATACGCCCTTCCTTGAACTGAGTCCGCTGGCCGCAACAGGCCAGTATGATGATCAGTTCCCGTCGGCCGGAGTGGTCACCGGGATCGGACTGGTGCAGGGAAAAGAGGTGGTGATTGTAGCCAATGATGCCACAGTGAAAGGAGGCACTTATATCAAAGAGACCATCAAGAAGCACCTGCGTGCCCAGGAGATTGCCCTTCAGAATCACCTGGCCTGTATCTACCTGGTGGATTCGGGAGGGGTATTCCTTCCCAGTCAGGCGGAAGTTTTTCCCGACAAACATGATTTCGGCAGGATCTTTTATAACCAGGCCAGGCTTTCGGCCGAAGGCATTCCCCAGGTAGCCGTTGTCATGGGTTCATGTACTGCCGGGGGAGCCTATGTGCCTGCCATGAGTGACGAAACCATCATTGTAAAGGATCAGGGACCCATCTTTCTGGGAGGGCCTCCCTTGGTGAAAGCAGCCACCGGGGAAGAGGTGACCGCAGAAGAACTGGGTGGAGCAGCAGTCCACACGGGAATCTCCGGTGTGGCGGACCACCTTGCAGAGAATGACAGGGATGCCCTTCGCATATGCCGCGATATTTTCGAGACCATCCAGACCCCGCCCCGCCAGCATCTGGACAGGGCAGATGTGAAAGATCCCCTCTATCCCATGGAGGAGCTTTACGGTGTGATTCCCCAATCCCACAAGGAGGCATTTGATGTTCGCGAGGTTATCACCAGACTGGTGGATGGAAGTGAATTTTCAGAATTTAAAAAAGAGTACGGAACAACACTGGTGACCGGTTTTGCCAGGATCATGGGTTTCCCGGTAGGCATCATCGGGAACAACGGGATCCTGTTCTCGGAATCCTCTCTGAAAGGAACCCATTTTGTGGACCTGTGCGACCACAGGGGTATTCCCCTTGTTTTCCTTCAGAATATTTCCGGATTTATGATAGGAAAGCAATATGAGCACAGAGGAATTGCCAAAGACGGGGCAAAAATGGTCAGTGCCGTGGCCAATACAAGGGTTCCCAGGTTTACCGTGATCGTCGGGGGATCGTTTGGTGCCGGAAATTACGCCATGTCTGGCAGGGCCTACGATCCCCGGCTTCTGTTCATGTGGCCCAATGCAAAAATCTCCGTCATGGGGGGCGAACAGGCTGCCGATGTGCTTTCTTCCATCAAAAAAGACCAGGCAGAGGCCAGTGGCAAAACCCTAAGCAAAAAAGAGACTGAAGCGATACGCAGTCCCATTCTGAAAAAATACGAAGAAGAGGGATCCGCTTATTACAGCACATCCCGGCTCTGGGATGACGGCATCATTGATCCGGTTGATACCAGGCGGATCCTGGCCCTCTCCATTTCCATATCACTCAATAAACCATTTGAACCACCCCGTTCGGGTGTATACAGGATGTAAAATGAGCAATTACAGTACCATACAGACCTCTTTATACGGACCGGTGGGTACCGTTACCCTGAACCGGCCAGGGGTACATCATGCCCTGAACCTGACAATGATCAGGGAACTCACGGGCGCCCTTCATGCACTGGAAGCAGATGATCAGATCCGCATTGTCCTGTTCAGGTCTTCCGGAGCCAATTTCTCTGCCGGAGCCGATATCAACTGGATGCGTGAAGGAAGGCATCAATCCCGGGAACAATTGAAACAGGAGAGTATGGAACTTGCAGGGCTGTTCAGGCTCATCACGGAAATCCCCATCCCATGTGTCTGCGCCGTGCAGGGAAAAGTGATCGGGGGAGCCAATGGCCTCATAGCTGCATCAGATCTGGTCATCGCTGAAAACACTGCCCGTTTCTCCTTTTCAGAGGTGAAACTCGGATTGATCCCTGCCACCATTGCACCTTTTGTCATTCGCAAAGCAGGCAGGAGCCGGACGGCTGCCTGGATGCTCTCCGGGGAACCCTTCAGCACCGGCGAGGCCCTGGAAGGTGGGCTGGTACATTATACCTGTGCAGCGGGGGAGCTGGAGAAAAAAACAGGTCAAATTATCAGCCGGCTGCTGAAGGGCGGACCGGAGGCCATGAAAGGGATCAAGAAGATGCTGAGGGAATTTTCCATCCATGCAGGAGCCCAGACCATCCAGGAAGAGAGCGCTGAACTGATTGCAGATACCAGGATTTCATCCGAGGGCCAGGAGGGTATGAACGCATTTTTAGAAAAACGTAAACCGGACTGGGATGTCAGCCAAGAATCTTCATAAGATCCTCATCGCCAACAGAGGGGAGATCGCCCTCCGGATCATCCGGGCGGTCCATGCCCTGGATAAAAGGGCCGTGGTAGTGCATTCGGAGGTTGACCGGGACCTGCCCTTTGTAACGGAGGCGGACGAGGCGTATTCGCTGGGCAGCGGCGGACTCTCCGATACCTACCTGGACCAGGCGAAGATTATCGGGATTGCCTTGGAAGCTAAGGCAGATGCCATCCATCCGGGATACGGATTTCTGGCAGAAAATGCATCCTTTGCCACCGCCTGCCTGCATAATGGCATCAGTTTTATAGGCCCTTCCCCGGATGCCATCGCCATGATGGGGAATAAAGTAAGCGCAAGGGAAAAGGCAAAAGAGATGGGCTTGCCGGTGCTGGAAGCAATCACCGGGGATCTTCCGGAACTGATCGCCGGAAAGGATACCTTTCACTACCCGGTCCTGATCAAACCATCGGCCGGAGGTGGTGGCAAAGGGATGCGGATTGTTCACAGTGCTGAAGCCTTTGAACAGCAAGCCCTTGAGGCTTCACGGGAGGCAAACAGCTATTTCGGATCAGGCGAAATCTACGTGGAGAAATACCTGGCCGGCCCCAGGCATATCGAGGTTCAGGTCATTGCAGATCATCACGGACATGCATGCCACCTGTTTGAACGGGAATGTTCCCTTCAGCGCCGTTACCAGAAAATCATCGAGGAGGCACCCTCCGCTTCCATCACACCTGAACTGCGGGAGCGGATGACAGCCTCGGCCCTGCTGCTTGTGAACGGAATGGGCTATACCAATGCCGGAACCGTTGAATTCCTCGTGGATGCAGACCACTCCTTCTACTTTCTTGAGATGAATACCAGGATACAGGTGGAACATCCGGTTACCGAGATGGTTACCGGGATTGACCTGGTCAGGGAACAGATTACCATTGCCGAAGGGCATCCCCTCTCCTTTTCACAGGAGGAATTGCATTTCAGCGGTCACGCCATGGAGGCCAGGATCTACGCCGAAGATCCCCAAAAAGATTTTATGCCCTCTTCGGGCAGAATAGAATGTTTTCAGTACCCGTCCGGCGGTGAACCCAGGATCGATTCAGGCTTTACAGGAGGCAACCTGGTGGAACCCTATTACGACCCCATGATCGCCAAACTGATCGTGCATGGTACCGGCAGGGAGGATGCCAGGAAAAGGATGATCCGAAGTCTGAAGGAGTTACATATTACCGGCCTGACAAGCAACCGGGATTTCCTGGTCGCCCTGGTGAGGTCCGCTTCATTTGCTGAGAACAGGTTTCATACCAGGTTTCTTGACCTGGAAACAATATCCATCCTCGCGGAACAGGCGCAAAGCAGAAATGAAAAGTCCCATGAACTGCTCCTTTCTGCAGCCACCCTCATTGCCCTTCAGTCGGGACCGCTTGAAGGTGACCACCAGGTTTCCACATGGCATTTCATCGGTCACTGGCGGATCCTCCCTGAAATTACATTGCTGGAGGAAGACCGCACCCACCGGATCAGGTATGAACTCCTGAAGGGGAGGAAAAGAATGAAAATCAGGGTTGAAAACCAGGACCACGATGTGTGTCTGGAAGAGAAAAACGGCAACGATTACCGGATCAGGATCAACCACCATGTACTCCATGTATGGGGGGCAACCGACCGTTCCGAGGTTCACCTGGATTTTGACGGCCACCTTTATAATTTCAGAAGGACCGATATCCTGGATGAACGGTATATAGGCTCCGGGAACAGAGGCCGGGGAGCATTAAGCAACCTGATTGAGGCACCCCTGAATGGCCGTATCGTGCAGATAAACAGCCAGGCGGGAGATGAGGTAAAGGCTGCAGAGCCCCTCCTTGTCATTGAGTCCATGAAAATGGAAAATAAAATATGTTCCCCCGGCCGTGCGGTCATCAAAAAGATCCATGTTTCTGTAGGTGACCAGGTACATACAAATCAATTATTAGTTACTTTAGATTCCTATGATACATCCGCTAATCAATGAAAAACACCAGCAGCTCAGGGAAGAGGTAAGGGCATTTGCAGAAACGGAGATACAACCTGTTGCAGCAATTCTGGATGAAAAATCTGAATTTTCGCCCGATCTTACCAACAAGATGTTTGATATGGGCCTGCTCCGCATCAATCTGCCGGAAAAATACGGCGGCATGGGGCTTGACACGCTTTCCTATATCATCGCAGTAGAGGAACTGGCCAGGGTGGACGGTTCACAGGCAGCAACCGTGGCTGCCCACAATTCCCTTGGGATCGCTCCGATTTATAAGTACGGAACGGAAGCACAGCGCCTGCACTTTCTGCCCAGGCTGACAACGGGGAAAAAGCTGTGGGCCTTTGGCCTCACCGAAGCCAATGCCGGCTCGGACTCAAACAATACGGAAACCCTGGCCACGCTTGATGATGGCAAATGGACCATCAACGGTCAAAAGATCTACATCACCAATATTTCCTCGTCCATGTCCGGGGGCATCACTGTTCAGGCCGTTACTGGTAACAATGGCAATGGCAGGAAAGAGCTGTCGGTGATCCTGGTGGAACGGGATACCCCGGGCTATTCCACCGAAACCATCACATCCAAAATGATGTGGCGGGGTGCCGATACGGGAAAAGTTAACTTCAACCATGTGGCGGTGCCTGAAGAGAACATCCTCGGGGAACGGGGACAGGGTTCCAAGATCATGCTTGCCACCCTGGACGGCGGAAGGCTTTCCATTGCTGCCATGGGACTGGGACTGGCCCAGGGCGCATTCGAAATGGCCATGAAATATGCCGGGGAACGTATCCAGTTTGGAAGGCCCATCCGCAGTTTCCAGGCCAACTCGTTCAAACTGGCCGACATGGCCACCAAGATCGAACTGGCCCGGAACCTGCTGTATAATGCATGCTGGTTAAAAGAACAGGAAAAACCTTTTGGAAAAGAGGCTGCAATGGCCAAGCTTTATACCTCTGAAATTGCCCGGGAGGTGGTCAATGAAGCCCTGCAGATTCATGGTGCCCACGGCCTCATGAAAGGGAACGGCATTGAACGTTTTTACCGTGATCAGCGCATCCTGGAGATCGGAGAGGGAACCTCTGAGATCCTCCGGCTCGTCATTGCCCGCCACCTGGGAATCAGATAAAAACCAAGTCATATGGAAAGCCTGGAGAACAGAAAAAAAGACCACATCGAACTGGCACTGAAATCCCAGACCACTCCACCCCAGATGGATTCCAGGTTCCATTATGAACCCATGCTCAATCCGCACCCGGCGGGTGGATTGCAGGCCTTTACCATTCTGGGAAAGGAACACCGGGTCCCCATGTGGGTCAGCAGCATGACCGGCGGAACGAAACTGGCCGGAACCATCAACCGGAACCTGGCCAGGGCATGCCACGAATTCGGCATGGGCATGGGCCTGGGTTCGTGCCGCATTATCATGGATGATCCCACCTGTTTTGAGGATTTCAACATGCGCCCCCTTATCGGTGATGCGCTCCCCCTCTGGGCCAACCTGGGTATCGCGCAGATTGAAGAACTGCTGGAAAGGGACCAGGTGGACAAGGCCACCGGATTGGTAGACCGGCTGAGGGCCGACGGACTGATCATCCACGTGAATCCCATGCAGGAGTGGTTTCAGCCCGAAGGGGATATCCTGAAAAAGACTCCTTTGGATACCATCAAACGCTTCCTGGACCGGTTTTCCCTGCCTGTGATCGTCAAGGAAGTCGGACAGGGCATGGGTCCAGGAAGTCTGCAGGCCCTTCTGCAACTGCCGTTGCAGGCCGTTGAATTTGCAGCCTTCGGAGGTACCAACTTTGCAAAGGTTGAACTGCTCAGGGACGAACGGGCCAGCCGGGCACTCTTCGAGCCCCTTTCCCGTGTTGGAGTGGATGCTGTGCAGATGGTGGATCATGTGAACCGGATTGTTGCCGGGGGATCAACTGTCTGTAAGGAACTGATCATTTCGGGTGGTGTGAAAAACTTCCTGGATGGTTATTACCTGGTGCAAAAATCTTCTCTTCCTGCCGTATTCGGGATGGCTTCGGCGTTCCTGGAACATGCCAGGGGCAACTATGAGCAACTCAGAGCGTTTGTTCATGCACAGGTGAGGGGTCTGGAGATGGCCTATGCATACCTATCCGTCAAAGAATAGAATGACAGCCATGCACATCATCAGTGGTTTCTCCAAGCTGTCGCGGACCGGGAAACTGAAATGGCTGAAAGACCAGGCCAGTCTTTCAGAACAATCCCTGCTGATGATCCATGCACACCTCCACCCGGATCCCCCGGTTCAGGAAATGTACGATGATATCAGTGAGAACACCATTTCCAACTTTTTTCTTCCTTTGGGACTTGCACCCAACTTCCTGATCAATGGTGACCTGATGACCATTCCCATGGTCACCGAAGAGAGCTCGGTGGTGGCTGCAGCCTCCCATGCAGCCAAGTTCTGGGCCATGAACGGCGGGTTTCACTGTGAGGTTAAAAATGTGCTGAAAACCGGACAGGTACATTTTTCCTGGTCGGGCAGCCAACAGGAACTTTTCAGCCTATTCGAAAAAGGAAAGAAATCACTCCTGCAATCGGTATCGCCTTTTACCGCCAGTATGGAAAAACGCGGCGGCGGAATCGAATCCATGGAGCTCCGGAAGACCGGTGATGTGCTGCCGGAGTGCTACCAGCTTTTTGTGACCTTTCGCACCGCCGATGCCATGGGAGCCAACTTCATCAATTCGGTGCTTGAAGCCCTCGCCGCGAGCTTTGTGAACCTGCTGAAATCATCCGGCGGGAAAGGCGAAATCATCATGGCCATCCTCTCCAACTACACACCGGAATGCCTGGTCACCTGCAGCGTAGAAGCTGACCTGGGTGCCCTGGAACAGCTTTCCGGCGGAATGACAGGTGCGGCATTTGCCGAGAAATTTACCCGGGCAGTGGAGATCGCCATCCAGGATCCCTACAGGGCCGTTACCCACAACAAGGGGATTTTTAACGGGATGGATGCCGTCATCGTCGCCACAGGTAACGATTACAGGGCGGCAGAGGCCTGCGGACATGCCTATGCATCCAGGGAAGGAAGGTACTGCAGCCTCTCGAGGGCCACCTGCACGGGCGGCCGCTTCTCTCTCTCCCTGGAAGTTCCCCTTGCCCTGGGAACCATTGGCGGACTTACGGCGACACACCCTCTGGCCGCTGCATCCCTGGAAATTCTCGGGCACCCCTCTTCCGAAAAGCTGATGCAAATCGTAGCGGCAGCCGGACTGGCCAGCAATTTCAGTGCAATAAGATCCCTGATCACCACCGGAATTCAGAAGGGCCATATGAAAATGCACCTCGGCAATATCCTCAGGCAACTGAATGCAAGCCCTGAGGAAACCAGCCTGGCCAAAGCACATTTCAAACAAAGGACCGTTTCACATGCAGAGGTATCAGCATTCATTGCATCGGTCCGGAACAAACCCAACCATCCATGAAATCATTCCATGCACACGGCAAGCTTCTGATCAGTTCAGAATACATGGTCATGCATGGGGCCACCGCCCTGGCCGTACCGCTGAATCTGGGCCAGACCCTGGACCTGATCCCCAGGGAGAGGAGCGGCTCTTTTCTCTGGAATGCCACAACTCCGGAGGGACTCTGGTTTTCGGCCCGGATCAGCCCGGCCAGTTTATCGATCCTGGATACCACCGACCCTGAGATGGCCGGACGCTTGGTCCGCCTGCTCAGGGCATGCATCTCACTACAGCCCGAATTCCAGGAGGAAATGTTCCGCTATGATGTCATCACAAGCCTTGATTTCTCACCCGATTACGGATTCGGAAGCAGCTCCACCCTGATTGCCCTGATGGCTGACTGGGCCGGGATAAATCCGCTGGATCTCCATTTTGAAGTATCCGACGGTTCGGGGTACGATGTGGCCTGCGCCCTGGCAGAAGGCCCCATTCTCTATACATTGCGCAATGGCTCGCCCCGATACCAGCCGGCACTGTTCAACCCGGCCTTCAGGGACCAGATATATTTTGCCTGGCTGGGTCATAAGCAGTCCACCGCCCCGCACCTGAAAGAGATTGCAGGGACGATCCGTCCCGATTATGAAACCATCCGGACATTCAGCCAGTTTTCACAGGATATGCTCCATGCAGACACCCTGGATACATTCAGGGAGATCATGGAAAAGCATGAAGCAACCCTTTCCGGGATCCTGGGAATGGAAAAGGTGGCCTCCCGGTTTGAAGGACTCCCCGGAAGCGTCAAATCCCTGGGGGCCTGGGGTGGTGATTTTGTAATGATCGCCACAGATGCTAATCTCAAAACCATCATGGAGTACCTGAAGCAAAAGGGTATCAAAAAAGTCTATCCCTACAATGAACTTGTCCATGAAGGCAGTTAATCACCGTCAGGCCGCCGGGGTGGTTGCATGGTCCTGCCCATCCAACATTGCCATCGTGAAATACTGGGGAAAAAAGCCGGGGCAGATCCCCATGAATCCCTCCCTGAGTATGACCCTTCAAAAAGCCCTGACCAAAACCCGTGTGGAGTACACTCATGATTCAAAGATCCATCATCCCGAAATAAAATTCAGATTCGAGGGTAAGGAAGCCACGGCATTCGAACAAAGAATTGCCACATTTATTGAAAGCCTCTCCTCCCTCCTGCCTTTTCTTGCACATACCAACCTGGTGATCCTATCATCGAACACCTTTCCACACTCTTCGGGCATAGCTTCAAGCGCCTCCGCTTTCGGGGCATTGGCCATGTGCCTTGTGAGTCTGGAAGAAACTTTGGGTGAACCACCTGAACCCTCCCGCCGGTTCATCCGGGCTTCCACCATCGCCAGGCTGGGGTCGGGCAGTGCCTCCCGTTCCATCTATCCCGGTTTTGCACTCTGGGGAGCATCCGGGGACTGGCCCGGTTCAAGCGATGAATATGCCATTCCCGTCTCCGGGTTTAACGAGACATTCAAAGGGGTCGTGGATTCCATTCTCATCGTGGAATCGGGCCAGAAAATAGTTTCCAGCAGCAAGGGCCACAAAAGCATGGAAACCAACCCGTTTGCACAAGTCCGTTTCCAGCAGGCACGATCCAACCTCCTGGTATTGCAACGGGTCCTTCAGGAAGGGGACTGGAAGGGTTTTATCGATCTGCTGGAAGAGGAGGCCCTGAGCCTGCATGCCATGATGCTGACCGGGAAACCTGGTTATCTTCTGATGTTGCCAGGGACCATCTCCATTTTGAACAGGGTGCGCCGGTTCAGGGAAGATACGGGTACCAGGCTCGGATTCACACTGGATGCCGGGGCCAATGTGCACCTGCTCTATGCGGCAGATGATGCACCGGTGGTGAAGGAGTTTATCGACATGGAATTGCTACAGTTTTGTGAAAACAAACAGGTCCTCCATGACTCAATGGGAGAGGGCCCTGTCAACCTGACATCTTGAGCGGCCCGGTCACATACCCTTCCAAGATCATGCTCGTGGGCGAGTACGGAGTGGTCATGGGCGGCAGTGCGCTGACCATCCCCTTCAAACGGTTCAGAGCCACGGTTCGAAACATGGATCAGATTCCTGATGGAAAACTTGAAGAGGCCGAGCGCTCGAAAAAACACCTGACTGACCTGTACAAATACATAGCATTCCTCCCCCCCGGTTCCTTCCACGCCCGGCCCGACCTGGAACTATTCGGCAAAGAACTTGATACATACTGGCTCGACATGGACATCCCCACCGGGTATGGCCTTGGAAGCTCCGGTGCTGTCAGCGCGGCAGTCTATGACCTTTTCTTCCCCGGTGCCGGGAACATCTCCCTGAACAGGCAGAAGGAGGACCTCGCAACCATCGAATCCTTTTTTCATGGCAAAAGCTCCGGGGTGGATGCCCTTACCTGTCACTCCGGGACCGCCCTCCGTTTCGCGGATGACGGTTCCGTTCAAAAGGTAGATTTCCAGCCTACCCAAATCACAGGTGGTTACCGATTTTTCCTGCTCGACTCGGGTGTACGCTTCGACACAGGTCCGCTCGTGACATATTTCCTTAAGCGGATGAAGGACAGCCGTTTTGCTTCTTCCATCAGGAACGAATACATGAACATCAACCAAAAACTGATCGAATCTTTGCTGGGAATACGCGGGGCCGATCCAGCCCTGCTGGTCAGGGCCCTTTCCGATTACCAGTTTACCCACTTCCGTAAAATGATACCGGAAGAGGCCGTCGATCTCTGGATCGAGGGACAGGTCTCCAACGAATACTACCTGAAGCTCAACGGATCGGGTGGCGGATTCATGCTGGGCATCACGCATGAGAGTATGACGGAGACGCTTGGGGACAGATGGAAGAAACAGGTCATCTGGATTGATTGATATGCAAAAAACCCGTCCACAGTTGCCAACGGGGAGACACAATTTTTCCTTAATTTGTGCTTTTCTGGCAAAATTCATGCAGATGCGACAATTGCATTTAAAAGTGTTAACCTTTTTGATCTGGCCAACCATGGTGGCCACCTCGTTTATTATTACGCCGTTTTTCCTGCTGGTGTGGGTTTGCACCTTCTGGTGGGACAAAAGAAGGGTAGTCACACATTTCATGGGCACCTTCTGGGCCTGGCACTACCAGTCGCTCGTCCCCCAGTGGAAACTGAGCCTGGAAGGCAGGGAAAAGATACCCTGGGACCGCACCGTGGTCCTGGTATCCAACCACCGGTCGCAGGTGGACATCCTGGCCCTGTATAAGCTTCGAAGACCTTTTAAGTGGACCTCCAAAGCCGAAAATTTCAAACTCCCCTTTGTGGGCATGGTTCTTTCGCTGACCAATTCCATCAAAATCCGCAGGGGATCCGTCCGCTCAGGCTCTACGTTCATTTCCCAGGCAGAAACTGAACTGAAGAAAGGATCCTCCATCCTGCTGTTCCCCGAAGGGACCCGGGCCAAAACGAACACCATGAGGCCTTTCAAGGAAGGGGCTTTCCTGCTGGCCAAAAGAACCGGCAGCCCCATCATACCCATCGTAATTACCGGCTCTGAAAATACCTTCCCGCTGGGGTCACTGGTGTTGATCGGCAGGGCCAGGATCCGTATCAGGGTGCTGGATGAAATTCCCGCCAAAACAGTGACAGGAATGGAGGTAAAAGCACTTATGGAGCTGGTGCGAAAGCGCATGGAGGAAGGACTTGAACAGCTTGAAAAGTTTTAACATGGAGATCCCCGGAAAGATCCTCCGGCGGATGGGATACCTTCGTGACCAGGAAGGGATCATGAACCGGTATTTGTCCGAAAGGGGCAACTGGAACGAACACCTGAATTATACCAAAGATTTTATTGCACAATCCTTTACAAAACAGGAGATTGAGTCGGTAGCCATTCTGGGCAGCGGCTGGCTGCTGGATGTGCCCATTGAAAAACTTATCACCCGGTTCAAACACATCTACCTGGTGGATATCCGGCATCCCAGGCAGATCAGGAGAAAATTTGCAGCCCTGGACCGGGTGGAACTGGTGGAGGCCGATCTGACCGGGGGAGCCATCGAACAGGTCTGGGAGATCGGCAGAAAAAGGGATGGGCGAAGGGCAAAGGACCTGACGGACATGCTTCAATTGAAAGCACCCCTGACAGGGATCAGTCCTGATGCATATGTTTCAGTCAACCTGCTGAATCAACTGGATATCATTCCAACTGACTTTCTCCGGTTGCGGGGCTGGTTCAGGGACGAATCGCCCGATGCCTTCCGCTCCCTGCTTCAGTCCTTTCACCTGGAATGGATTTTACAAAAACCCGGTTGCCTGGTGTCAGACATCTCAGAGCTTTGTAAAGGCAAAGACGGAAAGGGATCAACCACTCCCCTGCTTTACACCACTTTGCCGGAAGGATTTCGTTTCCGCCGGTGGAACTGGGAATTCGACACCCGGGGGACCTACCGGCACGGATTCCAAACCCGGATGGAGGTCAATGCCGTTGAGTGGGCCTGAATCTCCCTGTTTTCAACTGCTCTTTAAGATTTCTGTGTTGAAAACTGCATCATTGCGGGGCCATACTTTTGGTTATATTTGTCACGTCCAAAAGGCTCCAACGTGAGATTGATATGACGGCGAATTATTCAGAAGATACCATCCGGACCCTCGACTGGAAAGAGCACATCAGGAAACGTCCGGGAATGTATATCGGGAAGTTGGGCGACGGCTCCTCCCCCGAGGATGGCATCTACATCCTGCTGAAGGAGGTGATCGACAACTCCGTCGACGAATATGCCATGGGATTCGGAAAGACCATTGACGTAAGCATTAACGAACACAGGGTGACCATCCGCGACTTCGGCCGGGGTGTTCCGCTGGGCAAAGTGGTGGATGTGGCCTCAAAAATGAATACCGGGGCAAAATATGACTCAAAGGTCTTTAAAAAAACAGTCGGGTTGAACGGGGTGGGGATCAAAGCCGTGAATGCGCTCTCTTCCAGTTTCACAATCAACTCCTTCAGGGAAGGAAAAGTAAAGTCTGCGGAATTCAGCGAAGGGGAGATGCTAAAAAACCATCCCCTTAAAAACTCTACAGAGAAGAACGGGACCATGATCACCTTTGAACCTGATCATACCATGTTCGGGAAATTCAATTTCATCGACGAGTACATCGAGGCCATGCTTCGGAATTATACCTACCTCAATACCGGACTGACCATCGTTTATAACGAACAAAAATTCATTTCAAAAAACGGTTTGCACGACCTGCTGGAGGAAAACATGAGCGGGGAAGGCCTCTATCCCATCATCCATCTGAAAAACGGTGATATTGAAGTGGCCATCACCCATGGAAACCAGTATGGTGAGGAGTATTTCAGTTTTGTAAACGGACAGCACACCACCCAGGGAGGAACCCACCAGGTAGCTTTTAAGGAAGCGCTGGTAAAAACCGTAAGGGATTTCTACAAAAAGGATTTCGATGCCTCGGATATCCGTTCTTCCATCATTGCTGCCATCAGCATCAAAGTGGAGGAGCCGGTCTTTGAATCTCAGACCAAAACCAAACTGGGATCCAGGGACATGGGACCTGCCGGGCCTTCGGTGCGGAATTTTATCATGAATTTCCTCACATCCAAAATGGATGATTACCTGCACAAACACGGGGAAACCGCACACATCCTTTTGAAAAAGATCCAGGAATCGGAAAAGGAAAGAAAGGCCATTTCAGGCATCCAGAAACTGGCCAGGGAGAGGGCCAAAAAGTCCAACCTGCACAACAAAAAACTGCGCGACTGCAGGATACACTACAGCGGGAAAGATGACCGGAAAAATGAATCCACCCTTTTTATTACCGAGGGCGATTCAGCTTCGGGGTCCATCACCAAATCGAGGAACGTGAATACCCAGGCCGTGTTCAGCCTCCGGGGCAAACCCCTGAACTCTTTCGGGCTCACCAAGAAGGTGGTTTATGAAAATGAGGAATTCAACCTTCTGCAGGCAGCCCTCGATATAGAGGACGGACTGGATACCCTGAGGTACAAGAAAGTAGTCATTGCCACAGACGCCGATGTGGACGGCATGCACATCCGCTTGCTCCTGCTTACCTTCTTCCTTCAGTTCTTTCCAAACCTGGTGCGCAACGGACACCTCTATATTTTGCAGACACCCCTTTTCAGGGTTAGAAATAAGAAAGAGACCATCTACTGCTATTCGGAAAAGGAAAGATCCGATGCCATGGAGAAACTGGGAAAGAATCCGGAAATTACCCGGTTCAAGGGACTGGGTGAGATCTCCCCGGACGAGTTCAAACATTTCATTGGTCCGGACATCAGGTTGCAGCCCGTTCGCATGAAAAAGGATGAGGACATCAAGGAGATCCTTGGCTTCTATATGGGTAAAAACACCCCCGAACGCCAGGACTTTATCATACATAGGCTGCGCGTGGAAGAAGATCCTGTGGAGGTAGCCTGATCCCCTAGAACATGATATCAGAATGACAGCATTTGACGATACTTCATTGGTGGGACAACCCGGGGAGGGACATTCAGGGGAGGAGGTGAAAATAACGCACCTCAGTGGGATGTATGAGGATTATTTTATCGATTATGCATCCTATGTGATTCTCGAACGTGCCGTTCCCCATATCATTGATGGATTAAAGCCCGTCCAGCGGCGCATCCTTCATGCCATGAAACGCATGGATGACGGCCGGTTCAACAAAGTAGCCAATATCATCGGGAGTACCATGCAGTACCATCCCCACGGAGATGCTTCCATCGGTGATGCGCTTGTGCAACTTGGACAGAAAGAACTTGTTGTGGATACCCAGGGAAACTGGGGAAACATCTATACCGGTGACGGCGCAGCAGCATCCCGTTACATTGAATCACGTCTCTCAGGTTTTGCCAACGAGGTGATGTTTAATGCCAAGACCACCGAGTGGAAACTTTCCTACGACGGGCGCAACAGGGAACCGCTTACCCTTCCTGTAAAATTCCCGCTTCTCCTTGCCCTGGGAGCCGAAGGCATTGCAGTAGGGCTTTCATCCAAGATCCTGCCGCACAATTTCAATGAACTGATTGATGCCTCGGTCCAATACCTGCAGGGGAAGGAATTTGAACTCTTTCCCGATTTTCCCACAGGCGGCCTGGCCGAAGTAAGCCGGTACAATGACGGACTGCGCGGAGGAGCCATCCGGGTCAGGGCGAGAATCGAGAAGATGGATAACAAGACGCTGGTGATCAAAGACCTTCCCTTTGGCAAAACAACCTCCACCCTGATTGAATCCATCATCAAAGCCACGGAGAAGGGGATGATCAAAATCAGGCGCATTGATGACAACACGGCCGAGAATGTGGAGATCCTCGTTCACCTTGGTCCCAATGTTTCTTCTGATAAAACCATCGATGCCCTCTACGCTTTCACCGATTGCGAAATCTCAATCTCACCAAATTGCTGTGTGATTGATAACGATAAACCACGTTTTACAGGGGTGAGTGAGATCCTGAAGGTGAATGCCGATCACACCAAGGAACTTCTTAAACAGGAACTGGAGATCAGGCTCAGTGAGCTCCACGAGGACTGGCACCTGTCATCACTGGAGAAGATCTTCATTGAAAACCGCATCTACCGTGATATTGAAGAGTGCGAAACCTGGGAGAGCGTGATCGAAACCATTGATCAAGGTCTGGATCCTTTCAAGAAGCTTCTTCTCCGGGAAGTGACCCGGGACGACATTATCAAACTGACAGAGATCAAGATCAAACGCATCTCCAAATACGATACGAAGCGGGCTGACGAGTACATCAGGGCCCTGGAGGAGGAGATGGAAGAGGTAAAAAACCACCTGGCCAACCTGGTCGCTTACACCATAGACTATTTCAGGCAGATCAAAAAGAAATTCGGCAAAGGGAAAAACAGGAAGACCGAACTCCGGAACTTTGCAAGTATTGAAGCCACCAAGGTGATTGTGGCCAACCAGAAACTCTACATGAATGCCAAAGATGGTTTCATTGGCACCGGGCTCAGGAAGGATGAATACATATGCGACTGTTCTGACATCGACGACATTATCGTCTTCCTGAAGGATGGAACCTTTACGATCATCAGGGCAGCCGAAAAGCAGTTTGTGGGGAAAGACATCATTCATGCTGCTGTGTTCAAGAAGAACGACAACAGGACCATCTATAATGTGGTTTATTTCGATGGTAATTCAGGAAATGTGATGATGAAGAGGGCCCCTGTAACGGGCATCACCAGGGACAAATTGTACAATATTGGAAAGGAACACCCGCATACAAAAATTCTCTACTTCAGTGCCAATCCAAACGGGGAGGCAGAAGTGATCAAAGTATTTCTCCGGCCCAGGCCCAGGCTTAAGAATCCCGTTTTTGAATACGATTTTTCCGAGCTGGCTATCAAGGGCCGCGGAGCCATGGGGAACATCCTGACCAAATTTTCGGTCCAGAAAATCGTCATGAAAGAGAAGGGTGTATCCACCCTGGGCGGAAGAAAGATCTGGTTCGATGAGGATGTCCAGCGCCTGAATGTGGATGCCAGGGGGATCCTTCTGGGTGAATTCTCAGGGGAGGACAAAATCCTGGTGATCACAAAATCCGGGACTTTCAGGACCACCAATTTTGATCTGAGCAATCACTTTGAAGATGATACACTGATCATTGAAAAATTCCGCGAAGGAAAGATCTGGTCAGCAGCCTATTTCGATGCCGAACAGAATTATTACTACCTGAAACGGTTCCACCTGGAGCCTGCGACCAAATCAATCCGCTTCATCGGCGACCATCCCGAATCCCGGCTGATCCGCATTACCGAAGTGGAATACCCCCGCCTTGAACTGAAATTCGGGGGAAAAAACCGGGACCGCCATCCTGAGATCATCGAGGTGGCTGAGTTTATCGGTGTGAAGAGCTACAAAGCCAGGGGAAAGCGACTCTCCAACTATGAGGTAAAGGTCGTGCAGGAACTGGAACCACTGGAAGTGCAAAGTTCTCAGTCCCCAGAGCCCGCGGAAGTGCAAAGTGCTCAGTCCCCAGTCCTCAGTGCCCAGTCCTCAGTGCCCAGTGCGAAAAAGGAACCGCCAAAGGAGGCAGGGAAAACAGAGTCCGCCCCTAAGGAGACTCCGAAGAAAGTGCCTGTCAAAAAAGAAGCTGTCAAGAAAGAAGCTGTAAAAAAGGAGGCACCCATGGCCAAACAGGTCCCCGATGATGTTCCCCTGGAGGTGGTGAAACCCAAAGAGGAGCAAAAAAAGGACGACAACAACGATAAGATAGAACCAAACGGCCAGTTCTCACTGGAGTGGTAAAATGCATAAAAGAATTTTCCTTATCGGTTTTATGGGCTCCGGAAAATCAACCCTCGGAGCAAGGCTGGCCCGAAAGATCGGTTATGAATTTCTGGACATGGACAAAGTTATTGAGGAGACCGCCGGAATGACCATCCCCGGAATATTCAGCGAGCACGGTGAAGACGTTTTCAGGAAATGGGAACACGATATCCTCCTTGAATTATGCCGGCGTGACCATGTGGTCATATCCACCGGAGGAGGAGCTCCCTGCCACGGAGAGATGATGTCGGTCATGAATGATCATGGGGCCACCGTTTACATCAGACTCTCTCCATCCGCACTGAAGGAGCGCCTGATCCATTCAAAAAACGAAAGACCCCTGATCCGGGGGAAAACTGATTCCGAGTTACTGGAATTTATTACCTCATTGCTTCATCAACGGGAAGTCTTTTACAATCAGGCCTCAACAACCATTGAGGGAGCAAACCCTGACATGGAGGAACTGGTGGATTTTCTTAAAGATATTTGATACCTTTATGATATGAACCACTATTTGCGGCTCCTGTTTGTCAGCTTTGTTCTGCTCCTTCTGATGGGGCTGAATGAAAGTCAATCTGCAGATTGTGGATCTTCCCTGCCTGTGGCTAAGAACCTTCCAAAGCAGTCCGTTCTTGCTGGAACCCTGCCTGCTGAAGAGTGGGTCACCTCTGAACCGGTCTTGCCTGTAGTGTATTGTCTGCAAGCATTGAAGTCCCGGGAAAACAGTGGGCAGAGGGAATCCATCCATTCACTGGCAGTCCGGACCAGGATCATCTGTTGCACCGGAGAGTTCAGGGAACAATGGCCCGGCATTGCGTGGAAAACCGGACAATTCCTTCATTTTCAATCTTCCAAGGGCGATTCGTCCCGGTCCTGAAATTTCGCATACATGGTTTTATTGCCTCAGCATTACTGCAGGGCATGTCATTATAATCTCATAAATATTACCATAATGAAAACAATAACATATATCATATTCAGTCTGGTCATCATATCCATGACCATGGGTGGCTTCTCACCCACAATGGGCCAGGACAAGGTTCAGTTTTCCGAGACCTTTAAAAGCAGCGAGTTCATGGTTTATCTAAACGATGAAGACCCTTTTTTCGACCTGATCGATCTAAGTCAGACCGATCCGGAAGATGCCCGGTTGGGCACCTGTACCGTGGCTGATGCGGAAATTCTCTGGAATTATCTGCACAGCACAGCCATTCAAAACCGGATCCCGGAAAATCTCAGCTTTGCCTGGGGATGGGAGAGCGGGGAGGGAATGCGAACCCTCTATGCACTCAGGGAACCGAAAAAACAGAATGCCCCCGGGAAGAAGGATATTCAATCAGTAAGCATGAAACAAAGCGACCAGACGGGGAGCTACAATCTGCTGATTACTTTCTCTGAGGATGGAGCAAAAAGCTGGGCCACCATGACCCGTGAAAATGTGAACAGAAGCATTGCCATTGTGTTGGAAGGGAAGGTGGTAACAGCTCCCAGGGTGATGCAGGAGATCAGGATGGGTAAATGCCTGATCTCAGGAAATATTGATAAAAAAGAGGCCTCAGAAATAAAAGCGATTCTCGAAGGCCGGTAACCGGACGTTGATCATGGAGGGCATCCTGGATGGGTGCCCTTCTTAAAACAATCCGGAAAGAAGCTGTTCGTTTTCCAAACCCGCAATATAATCGGTGACCCTGATGCCTGAAAGGCGCAGGCGGATGGTTTCCGGATCGTGGATGGTGCCTACCAGTACATCCTCAAGCGCACTGATGTCTTTGGCACCCAGGAAATCACCTTCGAAGTTCACTTCCCTGATGATTCCCTTGTCCACATTCATATGGAGGGCAATATGGCCTTTCCCAAACCGGAGTGCCTTGTTAAACTGGTACTTTGGAGAGTAACCGAAGTTCCATTCCCATGATGAGAACTTTGAACCTCTCAGCTGGTTGATCTCATCCAGATCTTTTTTGCTGTAGTTATATTTCATTGCTCCGTCCATGCTATCTAAGATAAGATCATAGAGCATTTTTTGAAAATTCAGTACCCCCATTTTATCAACAAGATGGTCGGAAATATTTGTAACCTCCGACCTGATGGATTTCACTGCACGGTCGTGGAATTTGCCAGGCTTGATCCTCAGTGCCATGGAGAGTTCCTCCATCCTGGTAGAGAACAAAAGGGTTCCATGATGCAGCGCCCGGTGTTTAAAAACATGACTGGCGGTCCCCGATACCTTCTGCTTACCCAGCAGCAATTCATTTCGCTTTCCCAGTGTAATGGTCAGGCCGATCTTTTTTATGGCCTCAATTATGGGCAGGGTATGCTTCTTGTAATCGACCATTTCCCCCTCTTTCCCGGAGGTAATGAACGCAAAGTTGACGTTCCCCAGATCATGAAAGACTGTGCCGCCACCGGAGATCCTCCGCGCGACAACAATTCCCTTTTCAATGACATAGGGCAGATTGATCTCGGCCAGTGTATTCTGGTGTTTGCCCACCACAACGGAGGACTTGTTCCGGTAGAGCAGAAAATAGTCCTCTTCGGAGGCTTTGAGTAAAAATTCTTCGGAAGCCAGGTTAAAATAGGGATCGGTATGTTCACTGATGATGCAACGCATAGACTCAGTATCAGGCCTTGGAACCGGATCGAAGCGGACTCCTTGTGATCCACCAATGGGCTGGAAGCTTACTCAAAAGCAGATTAAACAAGCGGTATACAAGCCAGCCGCATCCCAATCCCCACATCGAGCCTGCCAGCACATCACCCGGATAGTGAACACCCAGGTAAATGCGGCTGTATCCCACAAGGAGGGCCCAGGTAACCATCAATGCCGTGAACCACCTTCTTCTGATCCAGAATAAAAATAAGCCTGCAAGGCCAAAGGTATTTGCCGCATGGGAGGAGATAAACCCATATTGTCCGCCGCACTTGTTGTTTACAAGGTGAACCAGTCCTGACAGGGAAGGTTCATGGCAGGGCCTTAGCCGCAGGAACACATTTTTGAACAGGTGGACCGATGTCTGATCGGTGAGGAGAACGGTGGCCGCGATGAAAAAAATCATGGGTGCCAGCTGCCAGCCTTTCTGCCAGCCCAGGAATCCCAGAAGAAGCAGGTAAAAAGGCCACCATGTGGTTTTCCCGCTCACCCACCACATAATTACGTCAAAGGTTTCACTGTTCAGTCCGTTTAAAAACAGAAACAGGCTGGTGTCCAGGCGAAGCAACCATTCAATCATTCCCTCAGGAGGTAAGCATTTTCCAGATGATATCATTCAGGGTGACCAGTCCCAGGTTGGCTACCGAAGAGATGAAATGATACCTGATCCCGGGCAGGTCCTGTTTGATTTCATTCACGAGTTCCTCATCCAGCAGGTCCGTTTTTGTGATAACCAGCAAGCGTCGCTTATCCAGCAACTCGGGATTGTACTTCTGAAGTTCCGTCAGCAGCACCTGGTACTCTTCCCGGATATTCTTGCTGTCGGCCGGCACCATGAAGATCAGCATGGCATTTCTTTCAATGTGCCTCAAAAACCTGTGCCCAAGGCCCTTCCCTTCACTGGCTCCTTCAATGATCCCCGGAATATCGGCCATTACAAAGGAACGGTCATCCCTGTATTTCACGATTCCCAGGTTGGGGACCAGGGTGGTGAATGGATAGTCGGCAATTTTGGGTTTGGCAGCCGAAATGGCCGAAAGCAAGGTGGACTTTCCCGCGTTGGGGAATCCCACAAGGCCCACATCAGCCAGCAGCTTCAGTTCCAGGATAAACCAACCTTCCTGTCCGGATTCCCCCGGCTGTGCAAACCTGGGGGTCTGGAAGGTGGCCGACTTGAAATGATCGTTGCCCTGTCCGCCACGGCCTCCCGCAATCAGAACTTTTTCCTCGCCGTGACCTGTGATCTCAAATATAACTTCGTTGGTCTCAACATCCTTTGCCACCGTACCCAGGGGCACCTCGATGATTGAATCCTGCCCGCTTGCCCCCGTTTTCAGTGAAGCCCCTCCGGATTCACCGTGTGTGGCAAATACATGTCTCTTGTATTTCAGGTGAAGCAAGGTCCAGAGCTGTTCATTCCCCCTCAGGATGATATGACCTCCCCTGCCACCATCGCCTCCGTCCGGACCGCCTTTGCTGTTCAGCTTATCCCGCCGGAGGTGTGCAGACCCGCTTCCGCCATTTCCTGATCGGCAGAAGACCTTTACATAGTCTACGAAGTTTGTATTCGACATGGGCTCAACTTAAACTGGGCCTTACTAATTTATACTTTCAATCGCTTCTACGATGCGTTCAAAGATCTGATCAACGGTTCCCTCACCATTCACAGGAATATGCTTGCGCATTTTATCATAATAGTAGGCTACGGGAAGCGTCTGCCGGTTGTAAACATCAATCCGGTTGCTGATGGTCTCCAGGTTATCATCACTGCGTCCGGTTTCCTCACCCCTCTTTAAGAGCCTCTTCACCAACTCATCGCGGGGCACTGTTAAAGCAATCATGGTGGAAACCCGTTCATCAAAATCGGTCAGTGCCTTACGCAAATCCCTGGCCTGTTCAACTGTCCGGGGAAATCCGTCGAAAATAAATCCCGGCCCGTCCTTGTGCTGCTCCAGTTTATTCCTGATCATGCCGATAACGATCTCATCGGATACGAGCTCCCCCTTATCCATAATCGACTTGGCTCTTTTGCCCAGTTCGGTCCGATCTTCTACTTCCCTTCTAAGCAGATCTCCGGTAGATACATGCACCAGGTTATACTTCTCGATAATCTTGCAGGCCTGGGTCCCTTTTCCCGATCCCGGAGGTCCGAACAATACAATATTCAACATACTTTTCCTTGGTTTTTTTAAACGTGGTCAAAATTAATAAAGATTCTCCTCATTGGTCCACCAACTGGTAGATTTCCTTGAAATTTCTACCATAGCCATCATAGTCCAATCCATACCCGACAATGAAATCATTGGGTATTTCCATCCCCACATAATCCAGTTTCACATCCTTTTCAGTTGCCTCGGGTTTATGCAATAAAGTTGCCACCCTGATCTCTTTGGGTTGAAACCCGTTCAACTGTCTGATAATGGTTTCGAGGGTAACACCTGTGTCGACAATATCTTCAAGCACCACCACACACCGGTCCTTCAGATCCAGGTTGATCCCGATGAGTTGTTTGACCGTTCCTGTAGATTGTGTCCCACTGTAGGATGCAAGTTTCAGGAAAGTAATCTGGCAGGGAAAGTGAAGCTGTTTGTATAGATCGCTTGCAAACATAAAGGCGCCGTTGAGAATCCCCAGGAATACAGGATCCTTTTTAGCCAGTTCCCTGTTCATCTGCTCAGCGATCCGTGTCACTTCACTTTGTATCTGTGCTTCGCTGATAAACAGTCCGAATCTTTTGTTGTGAACCTTGACGATTTGCTCCATCGGTGATATTTTCCCTTAAAATACTCAATGATACCGTAGAATAAAAATATTTGTAATTTCATTGGCTGATATTTAACCTTTAAGCACATCAAGCCCATGAATCCCAAGGTCAGTATTATTATGGGAAGCACTTCAGACCTTCCCATCATGGAGAAAGCGGCAAAACTGCTGGATGAATTTGAGATCCCGTTCGAAATCAACGCCTTGTCAGCGCACCGGACACCCGATGAAGCTGCAGCGTTTGGGAAAAACGCAGCCGGCAGAGGGATCAGGGTTATTATCGCTGGCGCAGGCGGCGCAGCACACCTGCCTGGTGTCATAGCAGCACTCACACCACTGCCTGTGATCGGAGTCCCCATCAAAGCATCCATCTCAATCGATGGATGGGATTCCATCCTGAGCATCCTGCAGATGCCTCCGGGTATCCCGGTTGCAACGGTGGGACTGGACGGAGCGATGAATGCAGGAATCCTGGCTGCCCAGATCCTGGCCACGGGGGATCCGGCAGTCATGGAGAAAATGAAAAAATTCAAGTCCAACCTGGCTGAAAAAATGATGAAAGCCAATGAGGAACTGAAGGAGGTGAAATACAAATTCAAAACCAATTGATCATCACATGAACTTTCCACGAAAGTGGACATGGACCAGACCGGGATTTTTGATCCCGGTCTTTTTTTTGTCCTTTTACCAGGGTTCAGGTCAGACGCAATGGCAGGAATCATCTGTTATGGCCACTGGCGGTTGCTTTGTCACCCGTTGTGGTTTGACAAATGGAATGTTTAACCAGGCCGGATTGGGCTGGATCGATGGCGCCTCCCTGTCCATACATCACTCCCGCCCTTTTCTTATTGGAGAACTGGGTATATCGGGAGTCTCTTTCCAACTCCCGGTACACCGGGGTGGTTTTGGAACCACCATTTCTACCACCGGGATCAGCGGCATGCGGCAATTCGCTGCATGGACCGGTTTCGGGCTTGTGCTGCATCCAGGCATCACCGCTGGAACAGGTCTCTATTTCCAGGATTATTTTACCGGGGATATTGGACATCACTTTGGTGCAGGGTGTGCCCTGGGCATTCAGATGAAAATCCGCGATGACCTTATCCTGGGTGCCCACATCAGCCACCCGGTGTCTTGGGTGCAAGAAAAATCAACCTCAACCCTTCTGCCGATGATCATATCTACCGGACTGTCCTACACCTTCTTTAAAACAGCCACATACCATACAGATCTTCATTTCGGGATGACCGGCAGGATACAATGGTCCCACGGACTGGAGGTCTGTTTCACAAAATCCATCCGGTTGTACCTGGGAATATGCAATGCCCCGACTACGCTCTCAGGCGGGGTATCCATGCAATATGGCTGCTGGGAGATCACCATGGCGGCAGCATGCTGCTTTGATACCGGGACCACCCCTTCATGCTCACTGGCTTATGCATGGTAAAATGAAACAGTTGGTTGTGCTTATCCTGTCCCTGCTTGTTATTCCGGACTGCCAGCTTGTTATTGCCCAGGAGGAGATTTCAATGGCTGATCAAACCGAGCAGATTCTGGACGGGGATGAACTTGCAGACATCCCGGCTGCTGCATTTGAAGAGCTTCAGGACCTGGAGAACCATCCCCTGAACCTGAACACTGCCTCATTTGATGATATGGAAGATGCCGGGATCTTTACATCCTTCCAGGCCCGAATGATCATTGAATACCGGGAAAGGTTCGGAGCCCTTATTTCCGTTTACGAACTCGCTTCAATAAAGGGATTCCGCCCTGCCAGGATCAAAGAGATTGCACCATATGTCACCCTTGAATCCGGCTACAGCTACAGCAAACAAAAGAGCAATACAAATACAATGCTGGTTTTTGCCGGAAGGGCTTATCCGGATGCTGCCGGGTATAGGCATGATGAACAGGGCGAAAATCCTCCACGATACAGTGGTTCTCCATGGAAAACCAGTCTCCGGGCGGCAGCCGGAAACGGCAAAAAAATCACCATGGGAGTGGCCTATGAAAAAGATCCGGGCGAAAACGGATTCATCGGGATCCGGCCCGAGTACCTCACCGGATTTGTCCGGTACCGCGGAACCCGGATCATTGAACAGTGCATCCTTGGTTGCTACCGGCTTCAACATGGTTTGGGGCTTGTTCAGGGTACAGATCAGTTCGCATCCCCCGGATCAGCTTATTCAAAAGCTCTGAGTTTTTCATCCCTGAAACCCTATGCCGGACTACGTGAATCGGGTTTCCACCAGGGCATGGCCATCCTGCTGAACATGACTCCGGTGAAACTATCCGTCTGGTCTTCCCTGAAAACAACAGATCTGGCCACTGATGATTTACCCATAACACCGGGAAACATCGACTGGGAGTCCCATATGCTGGAATCGGGGCTGCACCGGACCAATTCAGAAAATTGCAGCCGGGACATGGGCTATTTGGGTAATGCAGGAATACAGGCAGTTTTTAATTATAAAACGCTTTTTGCGGGAGCCCAGTTCTCCATGGCAGCAAGCGGGCTGACCGGCAAAGGAAAGGAGAGCCTGCAGCTGTCTTCCTCTCCCTGTCTGCACAATGCCATGAGCATATACTGGAGGTGGCAAACTGGCAAGTTTGAGACCTTCGGTGAATATTCCCCTGGCAGTATGAAGACGGGGGCTGTCCTGGCCGGTGTCAGGGTTCAGTTTAATGATTTCCTGAAGGGCGGATTGCTGGCCCACCATTACGGAGCGGCGCACAGGGAGACCTTTTCGTCGGCCTATGCCTCGGGGAGTCACATAAGCAACGAAAAAGGGCTGCTGCTGCATGTACAGGCTGAACCCGCCCGCTTCTTTGTGACAGATATGGCGGCTGAAATGTTCTGGTATCCTGCCCCCCGGTACCTTTGCCAGACTGGTTCATCCGGTTTCAGGTTCAACCTTACCTTTCAGGGCTATGGACAGTCGCATCTTTCGTGGAGGATCAGGATAACCAGAAAAATCTGGCAGACAACACCCGGGAGCGAATTACCCGGATTGCGCCCACTGGTCAGTCACACCCTCTCCAGGATTGACGGCAGGCTGGTTGTTCAATCCACTGCAAAATTTCAATGGCAAACAAGGCTCGTGACAACCTTTGATCAGGAAGGAAAATCAATCCATGCTTATGCCGCAATTCTACAGGCCCGTATACATCCTCTGAAAAATATGAATTTTGCCATACAGTTTGTGGTTTTTGATGTTCCTTCCTGGGATCACAGGATATACCTGTATGAACCAGGGTTATACCACCAATTCAATTTTCCGGTGTATTATGGAAACGGTCAAAAAGTCAGCCTGTTATTGTCTATGAAGGCATTCAGGTGGATTACCGTAGAGGGCAAATTCTCAGGCATTGTTTACCGGGACAGGAGCCAAATCGGTTCAGGCAATGATCTGCTGGAGGGAAACCGGAAAGTTGAGATTGGAATACAGATACGGTTGAAGCTTTAATCAAACTTCATATTCAGGATGTGGATTTGCAGATCCACTTTGCCGCGAAAATCATTTTCCAGAAGCTGATAGCAAATATCAAACGGCATGCCCTTGTTGACTCTGTCAAATTCCGGTCCCTGGTGGAATGCGATAGCAGGAAACACCTTGAAGGGATTCTCTTCCTGGATCAGTGTTAGTTTCAGGTGTTCGCCATTTGCCCCCACCACTCTTCCATAACCATTGTCAACCACATTTTCGGACAGGAAAACCGGAATATTGTTTTCCGGGCCAAAGGGCTGAAACTGCTTAAGAATCCGGTAGAACTTATCGTTGATCTCTTTCAGCTGCAATTCTGTATCTATCTCAACCACAGGTATAAGCTGTTCGGGATCGATGGTTTCCATGACAATGCTTTCAAACCTTTCCGTGAACTTCTCCACATTTTTGACTTTCATGGTGAGACCGGCTGCATATTTGTGTCCACCGAAATTCTCAAGCAGGTCCCTGCATGATTCTACAGCCTGGTAGAGGTCGAATCCGTTCACAGACCTTGCTGACCCGGTAGCAAGACCGTTTGACCGTGTAAGAATCACCGTCGGTTTATAATAGAATTCGAGCAACCTGGAGGCGACAATTCCAATGACCCCCTTATGCCAATCCGGATTATATAGTACAGTGGACCTTCTTTCCTGGAGTTGCACATTGCTTCGGATCATCTCCAGGGCCTGCCTGGTAATCTCAGTATCAATGCTTCTGCGGTCCAGGTTGAAGCTGTTGATCTTCTTGCTGATGATACCGGCTTCCCTGCTCTTTTCACTGACCAGCAAATCCACCGATTTCCGTCCCGACTCCATTCTTCCGGCTGCATTGATCCTTGGACCGATCTTGAACACAATATCTTCAATGTCAATCTCTT
This sequence comes from Bacteroidota bacterium, assembly GCA_043797815.1. GTDB lineage: Bacteria > Bacteroidota > Bacteroidia > Bacteroidales. Next base: position 106,928 of record JAZDPG010000062.1, on the reverse strand, counting down.
TGGACTCAATCCCGGCCACTTCACAAATGGCCTTCATCCCGGTGGAGGGGCTTTTATTCAGTTTTTTTAATCCATGGTAAGCCAGGATGCGGTTCTCACCTGTAATGGGTACGATATCTGAAGCAATACTAACCACAACTAGATCAAGGTATTCATAGAGTACATCCTTGGGTATTCCGTTTTTCATCGCAAACGCCTGAACCAGTTTTAACCCTACGCCGCAACCTGATAACTCTTTGTAGGGATAGTTGCAGCCGTCCTGCTTGGCATCGAGCACAGCCACTGCATCGGGAATCTGATCACCGGGGTTGTGGTGATCGCAAATGATAAATTCGATCCCTCTTTCTCTGGCATATTTCACCTTGTCAACCGCCTTGATTCCGCAATCCAGCGCAATGACCAGTGAAAAGCCCTGCTGGGCAGCGTAATCTATCCCTTTGAGTGAAATACCATATCCCTCATCATACCTGTCCGGAATATAATAATCGATGGATTTGAAATGGTCTTTGAAGAAGGAATATACAAGGGCTACAGCAGTGGTCCCGTCCACATCATAATCACCATAGATCAATACCTTTTCTCCCGATTGAATGGCTTCCTGGATCCGCTCAATCGCAACATCCATGTTCTTCATCAGGAAAGGATCGTGAAGGTTTTCCAGGTCGGGCCGGAAAAAATCCCTTGCTTCCTCAAAACTTTTTATCCCACGTTGTATGAGCAATCGAGCCAGGGGCTTATCAATGGTGAGCTCCCTGGACAATTTGGCAACCAATGCTTCGTCACCCTGTGATTTTATTACCCAGTTTTTCTCCATGATCCATAGCAGTTCAGCAGGTAGTCTCCACCCCTCTGACTGCAAAATTAACATAATCTTTTTTATACCTTTGTGCCCAGAAAAATAAATCCAGAAATGCACCATTCAGAACGTAGCGAACAGGAACAAATCAGGCGAAATTCCCTGGAGGAGATCAGAAAACTTGGTTTCAATCCATATCCTCCGGAAACCTTTGAGATCAGCCACAAAGCCTCAGATGTGAAGGCGCTGTTTGAAAAGAACGAAGATTCACTGAAAGACATCACCATGGCCGGCCGCATCATGAGCCGGAGGATCATGGGCAGTGCTTCTTTTGCAGAGATCCAGGACAGCACCGGCAGAATACAGATATACCTCAGAAGGGATGACCTTTGTCCCGGGGAAGATAAAACCTACTATAACACGGTTTTCAAGAAATTGCTGGATATAGGTGATATTGTCGGAATCAGGGGTTTTGCATTCCGCACCCAGGTTGGAGAACTTTCTGTTCATGTGAACGAACTGTTTCTGCTGAGCAAATCCATCAGGCCCCTGCCCATTGTGAAAGAGGCCGACGGCAAGGTATACGATGCAGTGACCGATCCCGAATTCAGGTACAGGCAACGCTATGTGGACCTGATCGTCAACCCGGAGTCCAGGGAACTGTTCATGAACCGGACCGGGATCTACAATTCCCTGCGCCAGCTGTTCAACGAGCGGGGTTACCTGGAAGTGGAGACCCCTGTCCTGCAGCCTATCCCTGGCGGAGCAGCAGCCCGGCCCTTCATCACCCACCACAATACGCTGGATATCCCCCTCTATCTGCGCATCGCCAATGAGCTTTACCTGAAGCGCCTGATCGTAGGCGGTTATGATGGCGTCTATGAGTTTTCCAAGGACTTCCGCAACGAGGGAATGGACCGCACACACAACCCCGAGTTTACGGTAATGGAGATCTATGTGGCTTACAAGGACTACAAATGGATGATGGATTTCACCGAGGACATGATCCGGAAGGTGGGCCGGGATCTGCATGGCAAAGCCATTGTAAAGGTGGGTGATCAGACCATTGACTTCGAGAAGCCCTTCAAAAGGATCACCATGCTTGATGCCATCAAGGAGAGCACCGGGTACGATATTGAGGGTCTGGACGAAGCCGGGCTCAGGGATGTGGCCGACTGCCTGGGGGTGGAAGTGGACGATTCCATGGGCAAGGGCAAAATCATCGATGCCATTTTTGGGGAGAAGGCGGAACCTCACATGATCCAGCCCACCTTCCTGATGGATTACCCGGTGGAAATGTCTCCACTTTGTAAAAAACACCGGGATAATCCCGAACTGACGGAACGATTTGAACTGATCGTCAACGGAAAGGAACTCTGCAATGCCTATACCGAGCTAAACGACCCCATCGACCAGCTCTCCCGTTTCCAGGAACAACTCAAACTCTCCGAAAAGGGAGATGACGAGGCCATGTTCATCGATATGGACTTTGTCCGCGCCCTTGAATACGGCATGCCCCCCACCTCGGGGATGGGAATGGGAATGGACCGGCTTGTCATGCTCATGACCAACCAGACCAGCATCCAGGAGGTGCTCTTTTTCCCGCAGATGAAGCCCGAAAAAAGTGCCCAGTACCCAGTGCATAGTGCTCAGGAAGACTACCTGGCGATCGGGGTCCCTGCTGAATGGGTGGAGCCGCTGCAAAAGCTTGGGTATGATACCGTTGCCAAGTTGAAAGCGGTGGAGAAACCGGGCAAGCTGCACCAGGAGATGATGGGTTACCGCAAGAAAAACAAGCTGGAGATCGGGACGGTAACCATGGAACAGGTTGGCGGCTGGATCAGCAGGGTCTGACCTGATTTTCTCTCTCACTCTTAACGGAATCATACCACCAAATGAAACAACTATCCACCATAGGACTGCTTGTCATGTCCAACGTATTCATGACCCTTGCCTGGTACGGTCACCTGAAATTCACAGAATGGAAATGGTTCAGCAAACTGGGACTGGTTGCCATCATCCTGATTAGCTGGGGGATGGCTCTTTTTGAATATTTTTTTCAGGTACCGGCCAACAGGTTCGGCTTCAAGGGGAACGGAGGTCCTTTCTCCCTGGTGGAACTGAAGGTGATCCAGGAGGTGATCACCCTGGTAGTCTTTACCGCCTTCACCCTGGTGGCCTTCAAAACCGAAACCATACGCACCAATCACATCATCGGATTTGTTTTTCTGGTCCTGGCCGTATATTTTATTTTTAAGAGGTAACTGACTGATATGTTTGAATCACCCGGTGATTTGTTTTACCGGTTTTTTGTACCTTGCAGGTCACCTGGAAAACGCTTAAAAACTTACCAGTGATATTGAATCAGTAAACGCTCCCGAAAAGAAAATCAATAATTAAATAACAGTTATGGAAAATAAAGACAAAGTACTGGAGGCTATGGTAAAAGCGGGGGAACCGCTGAATGCAGGAAAAATCGTCGAGTTAACGGGATTAGAACGGAAAGAGGTGGACAAAGCCATGAAGAAGCTTAAAACTGAAGGGGTCATTGTCTCTCCAAAAAATTGTTTCTGGCAACCCAAATAAGCTTCTCCTTTACTTGGAACTTTAAGCCTCAAACCTGGTGGTTGGGGCTTTTTTTATCACCAGGTTGTCACTATTTAAATATCATTTGACTTGGAATGGGTTTTGACGTAACTTGCTGAAATTAACCACAAAACCTTACAGTTATGAAAAAAATATTTCTCAGTACAGTATTCCTTGCTGCAATAACAATTTTCTTCTTGAATTCTTGTACACCGAAAGATGTTGAGAAAGAGGAGTGTTCAGAAATTGAGAATACACTCATAAGTGTATCTTTCTGGAATGATTCTTTAAATCTTGACCCAACCTTATTGCTGGCATCTCTTGATCGAATAAATGAAGCTATAGACTCCATTGGATATCCTGATGCAGGTTACCAGCTATGGATTGTCCAAGAGGATTCTGCAGCTGATTATCGATATATGTTAAATGGGAACTGGCCAAACCAGGATCTATACAATGAGATTCATAATCATGAGTTGTATAAGAATGCAACAGACCAGGAAGAAATCTGGAATAAACTTATCAATATCTCTTATGTCCGATTCGTAAAAGTCAAATAAGAGATACTGAATATCCTCCAATAACAAGAATTAGGATAAAGGCATCAAGGGGCAGACCAAAAACAAACAGGCCCTTGTTTCCTTCATGTAAAGTAATTAACGAAATGATCGATTCAGCCAATTCTCTTCCCAAGGAAGCCCATGAAGGTGACAATACCCACAAGCAGTATCCCAATGGCTGCTGCGATGACAATACTTCTGTAATCTGCCGAGCGTTTTATGATTATGCCGGCAAAAGCCCATACCACCGAAAGGCCGATATAGGGATTGTTGAATCTCATGATTGTCAGTGATACAATCAAGGTGCCTGTGGCAATCATCACAATGGTCCATGCCTCTGGTGAAATGCCAATTCCTCCCCAGCCTGTATCCACAAGTAAAGCCGTTACATTGGCTATTGTGGCAATGCAGATCCATCCCAGGTATACACCAAATGCCGCTTTCAACACTCCCATGGGCAAATCCTTCAGCTGAAGATTGATCAGAATAAGCGTGACCAGCAAGCCGATCATGATCAACAACGATAACGGGAGTTTCTGGTAATGCCAGGCTATGATCCATAGGCCATTAAACACACAGGATACAATAAATAACCAGCCTATTTTGACAACGATTTCCTTTGACGCCGGTAAAAATTGCACGATACAATAAGCAGCAAGCAACAGATATATGATGCCCCATATGGAGAATGTTATACCCGAAGGAACAAAAAGGTTGGGATAGCTATCAGATAACTGACCTGTTGTTTTTCCATTGATGGGCAGCGAATTGGCCAGGTAGTTCATATAAACCATTGCCACGAAGAAAAGAAGTGAGATATAACGAAGCATGTACCTGAGGATTTGATGTGTAACAAAGTTACTAAAATGATCATCAGAGCCCTTCAAAGCGGGACGGATTTGTATCTTTATGATCTGATAAATATTCCCTGCCGATGAGAAGCCTGTTCCGTAGAAACTCCCTGGTGATTATACTGATCCTTTTGATTCACGGGGAAGTACTCAAATGCCAATCCATCAACGGTGACTTTGGCAACCTGATCTGGTCTGACGAATGTGAAGTGGCAGGCGCAATCGATACAAGCAAATGGTTTCACCAGACGAAGTTGCCCAATGGAAGCAGCTGGTTCAACAATGAAATTCAACACTATACCGATCGTACAGATAATTCTTTCAATGATACCGGAACCATGCATATCGCAGCCAAAAAAGAAGAATTTACCGATCAGGGGGTTACGAAACAATATACCTCCGCCCGGCTGAATTCAAAATTTGCTTTTACGTATGGGAAAGTTGAAATCAGGGCCATCCTGCCTGCAGGAGCCGGCACCTGGCCGGCGATGTGGACCCTCGGAAAAAATGTAACGGAAAACGGCGGTTACTGGTTTACCCAGGGATTTGGTACCACCGGATGGCCGGCATGTGGTGAAATAGATATGATGGAACACTGGGGCACAAACCAGGACTATGTTTCGAGTGCGATGCATACGCCATCAAGTTCCGGTAATACCGTGAATAAAGGCGGTCGGATGGTGACAAACGCATCCACGGAATTTCATGTCTATGTTCTGGAATGGACCCCGGAAAAGATGGTGTTCAGTATCGATTCAATCATTCACTATACCTATAATCCGACTGTAAAAGATGCAAGTACATGGCCCTTCGACAAGGACCAGTACCTCTTGTTAAACATTGCTGTTTTACCGGCTATCGAAGCCGGGTTTGTTGAAAGTCCTATGATTATTGACTATGTGAGAATATACGAATACGTCGCTCCATCCTCCCTCCGGGAGACGGAATATATACAGCCGAAATTCTATCCAAATCCATTTGAAGATATCTTTACCCTTGAAGTTGATCACTCCTTCTCCCCGGTTGTGGAGGTTCATTCATTAAACGGACAGCTGGTTTATTGCAATAAATTGCCCGGCAATTCACAGCAAATAGATTTTTCTTATCTCGAAAAAGGAGTCTATTTCATCACCATCAGGTCTGAGGATTTTGTAAGGACGGAAAAAATGATAAAACGCTGAGGTCATCTATTTCAGGTTCGGGATAAATGTATTTTTGTAACGCCATCAATGATCCCTACATGACAGGGTTCAAGGTTTCTGGTATTGAGGACTGTGGCTCCGGCCCTGGGGGCAAACTCAATCTGTGCCCTTACGCTCATGAGGCAAAAGAAGGAAATGATCACTCCCGGTAAGCATATCTTCTCCATATTGCAAAATAAGAAATTCTGGTCATAGCCTATACCCATCCCTGAAGGGATGACCAGAACCGGAGTTTTTGCCAGGCAGCATCCCGGCAACTGATGATATACCCTACTCTGTAATCCTGCTGATCGGTTTCAGTTCAATCTTTCTGAACTCGACTTCTGAACCCTCTGCCTGAAGCGCGATCTGACCTTTGGAGGCTGTACAGTTGAAACCATGGTTCACCAAAACGCCGTTGACCCACACCTTTATCTCGTTTCCCACAGCTTCGATAAGCATGGTATTCCATTCTCCAGCCGGCTTTTCAGAATCATCTGTCAGGTTTTTAATATTCCGGCCTTTCCCTTCGGTGATGCCCCAGTTTTCTTCCGGGCCGCGTCTGGCTTCCATGTCGGGAACCGAAATGTCTTCAACAATACACCAGAAATCACCGGCATTACGATGCTCCATCTGCACCTCCATGGATTGTGGAAACATACCGTAAAGTGCACGGGGTGTGCTGGCATGGATCAATACACCACAATTGCCGGGTTCTCCTGCAAAACGGTATTCAACCAGCAGGCTGTAATTCTGAAATTCTTCGTTGGTAATGATATGCCCGCCGGGTGTTCCCAGGCTTACCAGCATTCCATCCCGAACGATAAAAGGATTGAGTGTGTCTGGATTTGTATCCATGGCAGGAACATCCACATGCCATCCTGAAAGATCCGTTCCGCTGAAAAGGCTTTGCGGTTTTTGTTCTGCGTTTTTGCAGGAATAAAATGATATCGCAAGCAATAGGATAATGATTCTGTATTTCATGGAAGTAAACCTAAAGTGAAATGATTAAAGTTAATACACAAGTGCAATTTAAGTAATTCTATCATTATGGAACAAAGTATTTCTCTAACTTAGGTTTGGCTTTCCCCATAATGCGAGTCATGAAATCCCTCATCGTCTACCTAAGGACCCTGAAAAGGAACAAGCTTTTCTCTGTCATCTCCATCGGGGGATTTTCCCTGAGCCTGGCGGTGGTCCTGCTGCTGCTCGCCTTTATCCGTTCCGAGAACCAGGTTGACCGGTCCATCCCTGACCTGGACCAGATCTACCGGGTCGTCAGCCTGGAGAACTCCGCCTATGTGCCTGAACAGGCCAGGGACAAGCTCCTTGCCGATTATCCCCAGGTCAAGGCTTCAACCAATGTGAACATCGGCAACGATCCGGTCCTAAGGGGGGAAGAGAACAGCAATGTAAGGGTCATCCATACCGATTCCGGATTTTTCAAGGTGTTTTCACTACCGGTGGTCGCAGGCCAGCGGGAGGGCCTCTTTGGCGATCCCCACCAGGCGGTGTTGACAGAAAGTTGTGCCAAAAGGATCTTCGGGGAGGAAAATCCCATCGGCCAGATTCTGAATGTGGCCCACCGGGAAGATGTGGAGGTGGTAGCCGTTGTGGGTGACCTCCCTGAAAAAAGTTCCCTGCAAGGTGAAATGTTCTGCAGTGCCGAACTGAGGATCAGGTACAGTCGATCCGGTTATAACGACCAGGAGGCCTATCTGTATAACCTTTACCTGAAACTGCATGAAGGCTGCAGTCCGGAGGGACTGGACACTGCACTTACCCCGTTGATCCATCCATTTATGAACTGGATGGCCATTCATTACCACATGCAACCTTTCAGGGAGGTATATTTCGATATCAGCACCCCCTATGACAACCTTTCACATGCCAATGTGAAACTGATCAGGTTGCTCGGGTGGCTGGCCCTGGTCATCCTCCTCCTGGCACTCTTCAATTACATCAACCTGGCCATTGCACAGAGTACCGGGCGCCTGCATGAACTGGGAGTAAAACAGGTTTTCGGGGCTGACCGCCGCTTTCTGATCCGGCAGTTCATTCATGAAGCGTTTGTTCAGGTTCTCGTTGCCTTAATCCTGGGCTTTTTCATTGCCCTCCTTCTGAATCCTGCAGTCAGTGGTATCCTGGAAAAAGAGATCCGAATCATGACAATCATGAAAGACCCTCTGGCCCTGCTGCTGGTTTTTGCAGGAGTGCTGCTGATTTCCATGGGTTCGGGTTTCTACCCTGCACTGGCCATTCTCCGGCTTCAGCCCAAACAGATGCTGCTCAACCAGGTGTTAACCATCCGCAGGTCCTTCCATATCCGGAGAGTGCTGACCTTTGTGCAGTTTACCGCCATGGTAGCCCTTATTATTTCCCTGATCACCCTTGTCAAACAGGTACGCTTTGTTCAGGAAAAGAACATGGGTTACGATACCGAATTGCTGGTGCGAATCCCGGTTCATTACAGGATCAGCGACCGGGTACCGGCGCTCCTGGAGGAGATCTCCAAAATGGCCGTGGTAAAACAGGTCTGCGCCTCTCATGGAACGCCGGGTGACATCTGGAACTATTCCAGCGATGACAATATCAGCACCTCTCATATCTCCTCCAACCACAGGTTTATTGAGACATTCGGGCTCAGCCTGCTTTATGGCCGAAACTTCTTCGAAGCCGAATCGACCATGGTCTCACTGATCAATGAGACCATGATGAATGATCAGGGTGGATGGGACTCGGTGGAGAACCGTAACTATTTCGGAAGCACCGTTGTGGGTGTTGTTGAGGATTTCCATTACAAGGACCTTTACAGTCCCATTGAAAACCTGCAAATCCGCAACGAGCCCGATGTCTCCCACCTGTGCGTCCGTTTTTATCCGGGAGATATTGCCTTAGCCCTCAGGCAGGTTCAGGAAGTATTCCGGCATACTGCCCCGGGTTTTGCCTTCTCGTATGAGTTCTACGATGAATGGCTTGATGCCCGGTATAAACAGGAGGAGAAACGGGCCGGCTCCATCAGGTTGCTCTCCATCATTGCGGTACTTCTCTCCTGCATGGGCCTCTTTGGTATGGCAGAATTCAGTACCAGGGCTCGTACACGCGAGATCGGGATCAGGAAGGTGAACGGGGCAAGTGTGGGTCATATGATTGGTCTGCTGAACCTTGGATTTCTCAAATGGGTGGGCCCCGGTATCCTGGCAGGCATTCCCCTGGGCTGGTATTTCATGAAGAAGTGGCTGTCAGGATTCGCATACAGGACCAGCCTTGAATGGTGGATTTTTGCGCTGGCTGCAATTGCCTCCCTGGCGGTAGCCGTTCTGACCGTCAGCTGGCAGACCTGGCGTACGGCAAAGAAAAACCCGGTGGAATCGCTGCGGTATGAATAACCATCATGATATCAGTTGGAATATGCAATAAACCATTTATTATGAGATACTTTTCAGGTCTGATCATCGCAATCCTTCTGGCTGTAACATCCTGCCAGAACAACTCAACGGAAACTTCCGCCCGGGAACTGGAAGAAATGGCTCTGAAGATATGCCAGGATAATATCATTCTTGATTCCCACATTGACTGGCCGGAGAGAATGTATCACGACCCTGCGGACATCTCCCTTGTAAATGAAGACCGCGATTTTGATCTCGTCAGGGCCAAACGGGGCGGATTGAATGCTGCCATGTCGGTTGTATATATCCCTGCCGGCCTGGATATGGATGAAGGCCGTGTCATGTTTGACTCACTCTATGGATTAATCACGGATTATACTGACAAATATCCCGGGAAATTCGCACTTGCCAGGACTCCTGAAGAAATTACAAAAAATTTCCGAAACGGTCTGTTTTCCCTGCCATTGTGCCTGGAAAACGGTGCGCCGATCGGCAATGATCTGGGTTACATTCGACAACTGAAGGAAAAAGGGATCTCCTATATTACATTATGCCATTCCAAGTCCAACCAGATTTGTGATTCGAATTTTGATTCCCAAAGGCCCTGGAATGGGTTAAGCCCATTTGGTGTTGAGGTGATCAAAGAGATGAATCGACTGGGCATCATGATAGATATCTCACACTCAACAGACAGTGTGGTTTTCCAGGCACTAAGAATCTCAAAAAAACCCATTGTTGCCACACACTCCTCCTGCCGCCACTTCACCCCGGGCTATGAAAGGAATCTGTCTGACACCCTGATCAGGGCCATTGCCGGTAAAAAAGGCGTTGTCATGATCGCCTTTGGTTCCATGTTCCTGGATTCGGTATGCTCGGTCAACATCGAAAATCTTTTGGTTTGGTTTGATTCCACCGGAACAGCCATCACTTCACCTGAAGGATTAAAATACATTCAAACCTACGGGGAAACCCATCAGTTGCTGGCAAAAGCAGAGCAGGTGGCGGATCATATCGATCATGTGGTGAAAATTGCAGGGATAGATTACGTGGGACTGGGTTCTGATTATGATGGCATCGGGCCCTCCCAGCCCATAGGCCTGCCCGATGTTTCAGGCTATCCTGTCCTGGTAGCTGAACTGCTGAAACGTGGATACACTGAAAAAGAGATCGGAAAAATCCTGGCCCGGAACTTCCTCAGGGTTTGGAATGAAGTACTGGAATGAATCCAGGGGTACTTTTTGCTTAAAACCGGTAGGTTAGAACAATACCTGAATGATTCGGGTTATAATAAAATCCCGTCCTTAAATCATTGAGCTTTATTTTGTATTCATTGGTTTTCCTTTTACCAATTCCATGGAAAATAAGACCATTGACCATTGTGACCACCCCTGCTCCGATAACGGCATAACTGGCGCCAACAATTGCATCATCAGATTTATTGCTATCAGCATAAGTGGTTGCATAAATGCGAAGCCCTGTGCCCAAGGCCACTGCTCCGGCTCCGGAGAAAATCAAAATCTTACCTGTCTTTTGCCAGGATTGGTACTGTTCAATCTTGACTTTGCAGATTGTAGAATCCACCTGCGAAAAAACGGAGGAACAAATGGCTAAAAGGATGCATACAGCAATGAATATCCTCAGGGTTTTCATGGTTGAATATTTTAAGTACAATAAATTTAGACCATAATAGAAAGAAAGTCAAATAATTGTTTATCCTGTATTTTTAATCGCTTGTTATAATTTTTTGATCATTTCCTTCGAATTAGGTAATTTAAATTACTTATTCATTTCAACCATCTATAGAAGTGGAAACACTGAAGAGGGATATACCGCAGCCGATGCCGCCTGGTATAAGAATATTTATGGCAGGGCCATTACTTTTGCATATCAGAACGGAACCACAGTAATAACTTCTGCAGGCAATGATGCCATAGATTTTGACCACAGTGCAGATTTAATGCATCTTCCTTCAGGTGCTGCCCATGCCATTTCCATTTCTGCTACCGCACCGTACGGGTGGGCGTACGATCAAGATACAAACCTTGATGAGTTTGCATCTTACACAAACTTCGGTCAATCTGAAATAGACTTTGCTGCCCCAGGTGGCGACTTTGACTGGCCCTTGGATTACTGGTATTATGACATGGTCCTTAGTACTGGTAATGGAGGCTGGTATTGGGGTGCAGGTAAAAGTATGGCTGCACCTCATGCAACCGGAGTTGCTGCATTGATCATTGGGAAGAATGGCGGCTCCATGGACCCGGCAAAGGTTGAAGCTGCCCTAAAAGCATCTGCGGATGATCTGGGAAAACCCGGCAATGATGATTACTACGGCCAGGGCCGCGTCAATGCCTTTAGAGCGGTTACTCAATAATTATTACCGTATGATTTTAAGTCTGTGAAAAAAAGGGTGTCCCTTTTGACATCCTTTTTTTTTGACCCCTGGCATGAAAGCCGGAAGCAGGATCTTTTGCATCCAAAACCACAAGCTATTGCTCCTTGATAATTACCTGCTCTGAAAATTGGTTTCCACTTTCAACCTTTAGCACATACAGCCCATCGGGAAAACCGGAGATATCCACAAGGTAAGGCCCCGGGTGCCGGAGATCTTCAGCATATACAATCGTTCCCCTCAGATCGTATATTTTTACTCTGCTGTTTATGACATATTCCTCCATCCTGATGGTCAACATGCCTCCTGTGGGATTGGGAAAAATCCGGGGCATGATTGATAAGGATTCCCGGTTTGAGAGAGGAGCGGAAACTGGAACAAATGTCAGTTCCATATCCTTGAAGTTTGCTTCATCGGCGGGGGAAAGGGAGATGGAATCCGCACCCTTGGCAAAGGAGACCGTCTGAATGGGGCCCTGGGCATGCTGGTCGGTAAACTCAACATACACTGTATAGGTCCCATCCGGAACCAGGTTCCCGTTAAAATCCCTGCAATCCCATGAAACGGAATGGGTCTGATGGCTTGAAAGGGTGGAGCCGGTTATGGCATCCACTGTATTGCTGCCGGTCTTACTATTCCATGTATACAGATATTGCTTGCGTTTATCGGCCTGAACCTTTCTGGTTTTCACAAATCCTTCACTGCCTTCAATCCATATGGCGAGCACATGCTTGGGGGAGAAATTCCCGTTGGCTGTTACCGTCCTGACCGTAAAGGTCATCTCTCCGCCGGTTGGTTCCTGAGCATTCAGTCCTGAAAGCAGGCCCGGTATAAAAAAGAGTCCTGTCAACAATATTGATTGCATATTCTTCATGTTTCCAAATTTCGAGTTCCCGAAAAATAGAAGTTTTTCCGAAGCAACTTTGCCAAGAAGATGTTAATATCATTTCCTATTTTTATCCAATAATCCATCCATCATGCATATTCACAGAACAATCACCGGTTGGCTTCTGCTTTTTGGTTTTGGCCTGCTCCATGCCCAGGCTGGTCCTGACAACAGCGAATCCGTTTACCGTTTGAAGCCGGAAGATCCGGAAGCATATTTTTTTACTCCCGAAAATTATCATATCAGGGCCGACGGTGCCATGGATGTATCAGATGCCCTTCAGGAGGCGATCAACCAGGTAAAAACAGAAAAGAACTTTGGGATATTATTTATACCCGAAGGCAAATATCGGATCAGCAGAACCATCTATATTCCCGGTGCGGTTCGCCTGATCGGATATGGCCAAAACCGTCCGGAAATTATTCTTGGAAAAAACACGCCCGGATATCAAAAGGAAGTTGCATCGGATCAGGGTTTGGCCAACTATATGTTTTGGTTTACCGGTCGCATGGTTACCGAAGGTTCTGAACCGGGGGATGCAGGGGCCGGAACATTTTACAGTGCCATATCGAATATCAATTTTACGATTGAGGATGGTAATCCCTTTGCCGTGGCACTGCGAACACATTTTGCCCAGCACGGATTTGTAAGTCATTCAGTGATTCATATTGGCAATGGCAAGGCGGGTCTGTTTGACGTGGGCAATGAAATGGAAAATGTGAGGTTCCTTGGAGGTGATTATGGGATATACACGAACAGGACTTCCCCCGGTTGGCCCATGATGATGGTAGATACCTATTTTGAAGGACAGCGGAAGGCCGCGATCCGGACAAACGAAGGAGGCCTGACCATCGTTCATATGCATGTGAAAGATGTTCCTGTCGCTGTAGAAATGGTTGAACAGAGGGCAGACAGGCTCTTTTTGGAAGACTGTCTCTTTGAAAATGTGTGGCAGGCCGGAGTGGTGATCAGCGTAGAAGAAAACGCAATGAGCCAGGTGAACCTGCTCCATATTGACTGCAAAAAAGTCCCGGTTTTGGCTGCATTCCTTCAAAGCGGCAACACAGTGGATGTGCCGGATAAAATCTACAGGGTCGGGGAATTCACCTGTGGACTGGTCATGGAAGATATGGGTTCTGATTCAGAGTTTAAGACCATCATTGATATTGAACCCCTTCAAAGACTTCCCCTGCAGGGCGAAAGGGATATCCCATCACTGCCGGATATGGAGACATGGGTGAATATCAAAGAGCTGGGAGCAAAAGGGGATGGTGAAACCGATGATACAAAGGTTTTTCAGGACGCCATCGCTGAATACAAGCACATCTATGTTCCCCAGGGCTGGTATCGCCTGACAGAAACTTTAAAAATGGAACCGGGTACCAAACTGATAGGTTTACATCCTTTTGCCACCCAGTTTGTCCTGAATGAAAGCGAGCCCGGATTCAGCGGTTTTGGAAGCCCGAAACCCCTGGTGGAATCTTCCAGAGGCGGTGAGGACATGATCAACGGTATCGGCATCAATACGGGCGGGTATAATTATCGCGCGGTCGGCTGCAAATGGATGGCAGGGGAGAAATCCATGCTGAACGATATCAAATTTGTAGGCGGCCACGGCACCATGCGAAGACCGGTTCAAAGCTCCGGGGAGAGAACCGGATCCTCAGGGAGGAACGGCGGCAGATGGGAAAGGGAAATAAGTTCACCGTCAAACCCGGTATATGCCCGGGGCAAGGATCTCGCCTGGGATAACCAGTACTGGAGCCTCTGGGTGACCGACAACGGGGGAGGTACGCTGAAGGATATCTGGACAGCGAACACCTATGCGGCCAATGGCCTCTATATCAGCAACACAAGCACCCGGGGCCGTATTTATGCCATGTCACTTGAACATCATGTGCGGAATGAGGCGCGGTTTGCCCATGTTTCAAACTGGAGAATGTATGCACTTCAATTTGAAGAAGAAGGCGTCGAGGGGAATGATTGCCTGATGGTTGATATTTCCAATTCTGCCAATTTGATGTTTGCAAACCAGTGGATGTACAGGACCATCAGGGTTTCAACTCCTCAGCCCATCGGCGTAAGGATTTCAAACAGCAGGAATATCGAATTCAGGAATCTTCATAACTACACCCAGAAGCTGCAGGTTGTTGAATTTCCGGTATATGAAATGAATAAGAACATCCCTGTTTATCCCTGGGATTTTGCCAGACTGACCATTACAGGAGATGAACCAGGGGGTTACCGTGTGACAAGCGAAGCATGGGAAGCGGTGAAGATCGCTTCAGGCTTTGTTTTTGGGACCGGATTGACCGCTGACAGCAGAGGCTCTGTCTATTTTTGCGAGCATGACCGCAAACGCATTTACAAATGGTCGGCCCAGGAGCATCAGATCAGCCTGCTGGCAGATTACCCCTGGAAACCTTTCACCCTCGCCACAGATACAGAAGACAATCTGCTGGTTATTTTCAGGTATGACCCCCAGCCAGGCTACCTGGTAGACGGAGAGCAGGAAACGGTTCCCCGGCTGCCCGACGATAATCCCATGTACAGCGGATGGGGCAATGGAGGATGGGCTGCCCGGGCCTATTCCATCAATCCACTGAATCCTGATCATACATTCAGCCCTTTGAAAAGAGTGCCCTCAGGTGAAGTCATCAGGGTAGAAAAGGCCATCTACCCTGCCAGCAGGTGGAGGTCGGATTTCGACCAGACAGTAGTCTATACACCAGAATATTGTTTCGTGGCCCCGGACGGGGTAACCGTGATCCCTGAAACATATGACCTGGGAAGGTCGGCCGCCCTGTCGGAAGCTATTCCCGGGCAAGCATTCTATGTCTCAAAAGAGATTAACAAAACCACGGTTCAACTGGATGTGGCTGTCGATGGCAAAGTATCCAACATGGAAGAAATCGCACCCCGGGGTGAGTATAGCACGGCAGTGGATACCCATGGCAATTTGTACATCGCCGACGGACAGATTTTCATATATGATAAAAACCATCAGGAAATCAGGAGGATTCAGCTTGAAGAGCGGCCCATTTCCATTGCTTTTGGAGGAGAAGATATGAAAACCCTTTTTGTCACGACGCATGGGTCCCTTTATGGCATCAGGACTGAATAGCTGAAACTTCTGTTAATCCCTTCCCGGAATTAAATCATTTCCTATTTTTGAGGGTGGATCAAAAGGTTTCAAAAATAGTATTTGGCATCCTTCCAGGTGTGTACCTGGTATTTGCTTTTCTCTATATCATCATTATTACGAAGCCCGTCTTCTATTTTCACCACGTGCAAGCCCCCTTTGTATTTGATACCGGTTATCTGAAGGGATTCTTTGCCTGTCCGGGAGGAGTTTCTGAGTTGCTTGCCAACTTTTTCATGCAGTCCTTTCATTACAAAATTGTTGGTCCGGTTATTTTTATGGGAATTGTTCTCGCCAATATGTGGCTGATTCACAGGCTAATGAATACAATATACAGCCATGAGGTGAATGTTGTGTGGGCCATGGCCCCCCTTGGCTTTGCTGTAGTACTGACCAACAATTACAACTTTCCTTTTTCCGTAATCATCTCGATGGTGCTGGTCCTGATTATGTTGCTGTTGCTGGCAAAAAAGGGGAACAGCCCAACAAGCAGACTTATTTGCTATACGGCCGGAGCCCTTACCATTTACTATGTTTCCGGCAGCGGGTACATGATGCTTTTTTCAACCACGGCCCTCTTCCTTTCTATAAAACTGAAAGACTGGAGAAGCCTGATTGTTGCCATATATATTGCATGCTTTGCCTTCCTCATCCCCCTTTGGGGCGCAGGCTCGGTATTCCCGATCCCTGCGGATCAGAAGTACCTGTTCTTTTTTCATACCAGGCTCTATTTCATGGCCTATGAACCATCCCTCATATTTTATCTCTATCTGGGATCGGTTCTTGTGCTGCCCGGAATTGTGCTGCTCATGTCCGGAAACCAAAACAACAGGACAAGACCGGATCAGCGTGGTCCGTTGAAGATGTATACAGCTGTTGCTTATGTGTCAGTTATTGCCCTGACCATGTCCGGTCATTTCATCACCTACCGTAGCGACGCCAGGAAAACTGTGGCCAGCGATTATTATTGCTTTATCAACAATGCCGGCAAATCGGCCCGGGCAGCCAAAAGCCTGAAAGATTACAACTTTGCTGCCAATCTCAATTACAACCTGGCCATAAGCAAAGCGGGTTTGCTGACGGATGACTTTTTCAAATTCTTCCAGATTTCCGGAACGGATGCTTTGCAACCCGATGTGGAATTCGCATCGGAAATGTCTTTTATAGCGACTGATTTCTATTACAACCTGGGCTACATCAGTGAGGCAAGGCACTGGGCCTATGAGACCCTGGTCTTTTATCCCTACAGCCCCAGGATCCTCCAGATGCTTGTGAAAATTCATCTGGTTACACATGAATACAAGGCTGCCGAACGCTGCCTGAACATCTTAAGCAAAACGCTGATCGACAGAAAATTTACGGCCGAATACAGGCGGTACACAGCTGATACCACCCTGATCAGCAATCATAAAGAGATCATGGAAAAAAGAAGCTTTGTCCCTGCGGAAAAAGAACTAAGCCCCTTCATCGACCAAAGGCTTCAGGAACTGCTGGAGGCAAATCATGAAAACAAACGTGCCTATGAATTTCTGATGATCTATTACCTTCTGGATGTCCAACTGGAAAAATTCATGGTGCTGTATGAAGATGCAGGCAATTATTTCGACAAGACTGTGGCTATATTCGAAGAGGCTGTTTTGATGTATGGTGAAAAGTATCAAATTCCTGTTAAATCGCTTTACAACATAACGCCTGTAACGTTGGCCCGTTATAATGATTTTAACGAGGTTCTGCAGCAACATGAGGGAAATAAGAAATTAGCCCGGAATTTCCTTTACTGGGAAATGGGTGACAGCTATCTGTACTATTTGCATTTTCTTTACCCGCGTATTGTAAAACCCGAGATTGTAACAGATGAGAATGGAGAACCAACCATCTAGCACGAATGATGGATCAGGGGTCCTTACGCCAATCACAATCCTGTTGTGCCTGGCTGTTTTTGCCATGGCAGTGCTTTCAGGTTGTACAGGCAAAACAGATAGTGCTTTTGAAACAAATACCCTACCGGCTATTTTTCCGGAATATTACGACCTGACCATACCACCCAACATAGCTCCCCTGAATTTCATTATCAAAGAACCCGGCTCAAAGTTCAGGGTCGAGCTGTGGGCAGGTAACAGTGAGCGTATTGCATTCCGGCAGAGATCCCCGACCATTCAAATCCCTGTAAGTGCCTGGCAAAAAATCCTGTCAGACAATGCGGGAAAAATCCTGACAGTTGATATCCGGGCCCAGGAAGGCAAAGTGTGGCGCAAATACAAGCGTATCGAGCATAGCATATCCACCGATTCCATTGATGCATATCTTGCATACAGGCTGGTTCATGCGGTATACCTCAAGTGGTACCAAATGGGGATTTACCAGCGAAATCTTTCCAATTTTGATGAGGATCCTGTCATTGAAAACGCTTCAACTGATCATGGTTGTATGAACTGCCATTCATTTTCAAACAATGATCCTTCAAAGATGCTCATCCACTTCCGGATTCTCCATTCAGGCACCATGATATGGAACGAAGGCAAACTTTCAAAAATAGATACGCGTACAGATCATACCATGTCTGCAGGGATATATCCGGCCTGGCATCCCAACGGAACCCACATTGCATTTTCCACCGGACAAATCAGTCCGCACCTGACTACCCGGTCCGATAAAGTGGTTGATGTGGCTGACCGGGCATCAGACATCATGGTGTATAATGTTGAAAACAATACGGTAACCACATCCCCGAGGATTTCAACTGAAAGGCGTGAAAATATGCCGGTATGGTCACCGGACGGAAAGTACCTCTATTATATCAGCGCCCCTGAAGCCATCAGAGGCGATGATGAGAGCCTGCTGCATTCCAAATACAGCTTAATGCGCATTGCATATAATACAAAACGAAATTCCTGGGGTGAAAGTGAAATGGTTTTAAATGCCGATTCAACAGGCATGAGCATCTCCATGCCTGCCATCTCGCCGGATGGAAAATATCTTGTTTGCTCCATGTCCGATGATGGCTATTTCACAATTTTTCACAAAAAAAGTGATCTCTATGCTGTTGACCTGGAAACGAAAGTGTATAAGAAACTTGAATTGAACAGCGAAAGCGCGGAGAGCTATTCATCATGGTCAGCCAACGGCCGGTGGCTGGTTTTCAGCAGCAAACGGATAGACGATGTGTTTACCCGGACACACATTGCCTATTTTGATAAAAATGGAGTTGCTCATACTCCCTTTGTGTTGCCTCAGAAAGACCCGGAAATGTACGACTGGGTACTGGCCAATTATAACCTGCCAAAGCTTATGACAGGCAGGATTGAGCTCAAACCAAACGAAATCCGGGACCTGTTATACACGGATCCCCAAAAGGTGAGATTTGCCTATTGATGAAAAACTGCTAATCCTTAAAAATACTAAATGCAGATGAACCAGGCCAAGAAAAATGTAATGATGATCCCTCTGCTTATCCTGTCACTTCTGGCCTGTGCACAATCAGGGGCAATCAGGATCAATCAGTTGGGATATTATCCCGAAGCCAACAAAATCGCAATGGTGGTCCAACCCAATGCTACCTCCTTTGAGATCGTGAATTCGGCTGACAATGCTGTGGAGTTTTCGGGACAGATGACTCCCCCGAAGTACTGGGAAGATGCGGGGGACAGCATCAGACTCTGTGATTTTTCCGCACTGATCAAACCGGGAACCTATAAAATCCATATTCCGGGTTTTGGAGAATCTTATCCATTTGAAATCTCAGGTACAATATGGCGAAAAGCTGCATATGCTTCACTGAAATCCTATTATTACCAGCGTTGTTCATACGAACTTACAGAGCCCTTTGCCGGAGTATGGGCCAGGGGAGCCGGACACCCTGATACGGCCTGTATTTTGCATTCTTCAACCGGCAGGACCGGAACCATATCCTCTCCGGGAGGCTGGTACGATGCAGGTGACTATGGAAAGTATGTGGTAAATGCAGGCATTTCAGTTGCTTCCTTGCTCAGCTTCTACGAGAATTTCAACGATGTTTTTGCCGACAGTTCCATTCTTATTCCCGAATCGGGCAATGGAAAAAGTGACTTGCTGGATGAGGTAAAGTATGAACTGGACTGGCTCAGGACCATGCAGGATGAGGACGGCGGTGTGTTTTGCAAACTGACCACATTGTCCTTTGCCGGATTTATCATGCCTAAAAACGCCTCCGCGGATCGTTATGTCATCGGTAAATCGACTGCTTCGGCACTTGACTTTGCCGCCATGATGGCCATGGCGGGGCGGAACTATACGGACTATGATTCTGCCTATGCAGCCGATTGTCTGGATCGTGCAAAGGATGCATGGGCATGGGCAAAGGCCCATCCGGCCATCTATTTCAACAATCCTTCCGATGTGCATACAAATCCTACCTGGAAAGCAAGAGCAGTTACCTGAATTATCAGGGAGCGCCCGTTTGGCCGAATGTACGGCCACTGGCTTCACTTTCCCTGGCAACCCGGGCAAATGGATTGTCAGGATCACTGCTTGCTTCCATAAGAAACTCTGTGATCTCCACGGCAGACAGATGGTTGAATGAGATTGCATCCAGCCCGTGCCATATACCCGCATTTGGCTACTACTGGGGATCGAACAGCGGAATTGCAAACATGGGTGTGGGCCTGTTGTATGCGAATATCCTTACCGGGGATCCCAAATATATCAGAGGCGCCGCTGAATGTGCCGATTATATCCTGGGCAAAAATGCAACGGGTTTTTCATTTGAATCCTCATACGGTTACAGAACCCCCATGCATTTTCATCACAGGCCTTCGGGATCCGATGGCATCATCCAGCCGGTGCCGGGTTTCATTGCAGGAGGACCCAATAAGAACCAGGAGGATGGCCAGAATTATCCATTCGACAATCCGGCCAAGTCTTATGTGGATGTGGAAGGCAGTTTTGCCTCCAATGAAATCTGCATCAACTGGAATTCGCCCTTTACAGTGCTATTGGCCGGGATTGATGCCGTATTGGGCGATCAGTCGGATGTGGGATTCGGGGTGCAGACCAGCGTAAACAATCCCCCGGTAATTGTAATCAATTCTCCAAAATTCACCACCAGCATCGGCTCCGACGAACCCTTCATTTTGAATGGTCACCGGATTCTCTCTCTTTTGGCATGCATACCCTGACAATCCTGGCCTTCGATCATTCCGGCCTGACCACAGGCGTAACAAAATCGTTTGAATATTACCGGGTTTTTCCTGTGCCGGGAAAGATTGAAGCTGAACAGTATTCAAAGATGTCCGGAATTGAAACCGCTCCAACCACCGATACCGGGGGAGGCCTTCAAGTGACTTCCATCTCTTCAGGGGACAGTTTCGACTATACGGTCAATGTTCAGGAACCTGGAAATTACAGGGTTGAGTTCAGAATATCCAGCGGCACAGGAGGCGGAAGCTTTGAACTCCGGAAAATGGCCATCATCCCAATTTCCTCCATCCAAATAGAGACCGCCGGGGGAGATCAGAACTGGATTACCATATCAGATACCATCAACCTTTCTGCAGGGCGGCAGTCGCTTAAGGTGTATGCGGTTGAAGGGGCCTGGAACATCAACTGGATCAATTTTGTAAAGGTAAATGAAACGTCTGTTTTTTCTCCTGCCTCAGCGGAATACGCTTGTCTTTTGACCGTGGTTCCCAATCCGGTTCATGAAGACTTTATGGTACAATACGTGCTTACCGAACTTTCACCTGTTGAATTTATATTGTACGATTCAAGTGGAAAAATGATCGAAAAGCGCAGAAGGGAAACCCTTGGGTCACCGGAGGGTGAACTTCACTGGGCATTCGGGAGTTATACCGGACCTGGCCTCTATTATCTGATGATGCGGCAATCGGGGAAAAAAGTGGCGTCATTCAAACTGTTGAAGCAAAATTAGCTTGTTTCCTATAATGCCTTGCTGCCCACAAAAACACAGTACCGGCGGCTGGTTCTCAGTAAATAGATGTTCAACCGGGTATGAATCGTATAGTACAGCTTCATGAGCAGATCCTCCACAAAACGTATTTTTTGCATGTCGCGGAGCCATCTCCTGTAACTGCGAAAACCGCGAATTACTTCCGGAGTGATGTCCCTGGTGCTTTCCATTTTAAAATTCTTCAGCTGAAACTCTGTTTCATAGCTGCTCATGGGCCAGTGATGATAGGACATTTTATTTCTCCATGATCCATTTTTTGAATCGCTTTTGTCTTTTCTGACCAGAATATCAGCAATCACAAACGCCCCTCCAGGTTTTAACACACGATGTACCTGGCTCAGGAATGCAGGCTTATCCGGATAGTGAAAAGCACTTTCAATATTGATAACAACATCCACAGAATTGTCCTCCACCGTTGAAAGAGCATGGGCATCATCCACCTGGAAACTGATCCTGTCCAAACCTTTCTTTTCAGCTTCATCCCTGGCAATGTCGATATTCCCCTGGTTCAGATCAATCCCTTTGATTTCTCCGGGAGCGAATTTTTCAAGTATATAAATGGCCTGTACTCCGTTCCCACATCCTACTTCGAGCAGTGCTTTTCCTCCCAAATCCGGCAAAAGTGACAGACAGTAATCAGTCAGGTTTGCCTGTGCATCCAGGAAGCTGTCACTCTCTGAACCATAAAAGGGATAATGCAACATGGTATACTCATTGTTAAGTCGCATCAACGCCTTGTTCATTGAACTGTAATAACCACCGGTGGAGGCACCGGAACTGACGTGAGAAAATATTCTGGAAAAGAAACCGGTATTTTTCATCGCTTGTAAGATGTATCTAATGGCTGACAAGATAGGGATAAAAACAGCACCAAGCCGATGGAAGTACAGATCAGTCGTGATGATAGAATTCGCCCGTTTGTTCATCGGCCGGCACAGTCGCTCCGGTTGAAAGGCTTACACTTGCCGCTTCATCGAAGGCGCTGGATTCAACACCCTTCCTTGCATAACGGAATACCTTCCTTGGATTCAGATCCACTTTCCCGGAAATAAATTCAGGCCGGTTGTAGTTGTACATGTAATCCTTGTAGAAATCAGGATGCCTTTGCGGGAGAACGAATGGTTTGCCGGCAATGCCATTTTCATCAATATGGCTGAACCAGACCTCGGAAAATATCCTGTCGTCACGTTTGCTTACAAACATCAGCCAGGAACCATTCGCCGACCAGCTGGGATAACTCTCGGTAAACTCTGAGTTTATACCTGGCAGGCTGATCTCCCCGGTTTCAGTATTATAAAAATAAACATCAGCTTCATTGTTGTAAATGGAAAAATATCCATAATCAAGGCCAATGAATGAGACCAGATCCTTTGTCGGGGATTCCCTCGGAAAACTGATGCTTTTACCGAAATCCTTTGTGTTGATGAGTGTATCCGAAGTACCAAATTTCCGGGTTTCCTTATCGAAACCGATGCTCATCAGGCTGTACAAAATACCGTCATAGGGTAGCTCATCATTATAGTAATCAGCACAGATATAATACAATTTCCGGCCATCCTTCGACCAGACAGGGATGTTTTCAAGTTTGTCAGAGGCCAGTTCCATGGGTCTGGTAATGGTATTGGACTTCACATCGTAAAGCACGATATCCGAATATTTATCGATGACCTGAACATTTTTTCCAATGCGGGAATGGAATCCCTGGTTGATTTTATTGGCAGAAAAAGCAATCAGATCACCATCCGGGTGCCAGGATGGATAAACCCCGGCACTGCGCGTATGATCACTTTTCGTTTCAACA
Source organism: Bacteroidota bacterium (assembly GCA_043797815.1). Lineage (GTDB taxonomy): Bacteria > Bacteroidota > Bacteroidia > Bacteroidales. The sequence goes on along the minus strand of JAZDPG010000062.1, from coordinate 83,400 downwards.
AACCTGGTACCCTCCTTGCCTGATACCAGCGTACCTCCGTAAGGCCCCCGCATATGGAACATCATCTGTTCCGGGTCGCCTGAATTGAATGAATGACAATTCATACAGTTTTCATCCGTCAGGGAGTTAACCATAATCGGGATTTCCTTAAAACTCTCCAGGGACCGCTGGTAAATTCCCATGGTCTTCCAAATGATATGTGCGGGGGGTATTTTTCTGAACGCAATGTATGGATCAATCTCCTCCTTGGAAATTTCATTTCTCGCAGGGGCAAGCTTTACCCAATGATTTCCTTCCGTTTTTTTGCAGACTGAGATGGTCAGGCTCCCCCCCCTGTCTTCTTTCAGCAGTTTTTTCCATGCTTTCATGGGGATCTCCATGTTTCCGGTTCTACTCCTGACCCTGATGCGCCTGTTTTTGCTGTTTGCTATCTCAACAGCGAAGTCATCGCCCGGATTTTTAATCTGGAAATTCAGCGGTGCAATGTTCGGTGGTATAATGATCGAGGTATAGTCAGGGTAAATTTCCAGTGATTCGCCGGTTTGCTCAAAATCCCCCGGAAAAGGATTACACGCCACAACCAGGGGAAGCCATAACAAGGCAAGTGAATGCCTGAATAATTTGATTTTTCTCATCTCCTATTTAATTGAGGCATGGGGACTGGTAAACAAAAGATAGTACCAGTAGGTATTTCTGTATGCTGATGCATTCAGCATCTTCTCAGCCCTTTCTCCACTGCCTGACATCAATCCGGTTAAACCCCGAAATTCTCCCAATGTTTTCTGACTTGTGGAATAACCTTCAAGCAATTGCAGGTCTGCCTTCGGACTTGAGGCGTAAATCAGCATCGCTTCTTCAACGGCTCTTGGAAGCTTCTCATAACCGAATTGTCTGAATTTTGACAGATAGGGAACCACCTTGCCAACTTCGTGTTGCAGAAGATAACTGGCAATCAGAAACTCAAAAGCCATTTTGTTATCCGGGTTGCTGTTGTAGAAGTCCAGGAGTTTCCTGGTGGGATTGGAGGTGGAGCAAAAGAAATCGACCCGGGGATTATTGCTGATGAATGACTGAATCCTGCTGTCTTCGCTTGCGGTATTATTTTCAATCATTTCACGGACCTGATCACCCCATTCCTTATAAAGCCCGGACCGGGAAAGGATCCGCAAGTATTTACGCGCAGCTTCTGTATTCCCCACAGCGATGTATGAAATAACCAGGTGCTTCAAAACGATCGGATGGCGCATTAATCCCATCTGGGCCTCTGTTGCCCAGTGCCTTGCTTCGTTGACAAATCCCAGATCAAAATTAAAATCACTGATATGGACTGCCACAGGGCAGGAAATATCTCCTTCCAAAAATATGCCTTTCTCCCCCCATGGTTGCGGATAACAAAATAGTTTTTCCAATAATTGTCCGGTATGGTAAAGTGCCCGGTTGAATTCAAACTCCTCCAGGTTACTGATGCTATGTTGCTGGCTTGTAAGCTCAATTACTCTCTTATAATCTTTATTTAACCCGGCCTGCACAATTTTGTAACCATCTCTTTCACGTTCATTGATACTGGCCTTTGAAGAAAAAACCAGAACAACGATGACCAGAATGATGCCTGTTCCGGAAAAAAACAATGTCCGTTTCATGGTAAATTGTGAAAAAAGAGATCGCAGCGAGATAAAAATCACAAGAAGCAGCAGCGGAGAGAACAGACTGAAATAGAGAACAGGGGAAAGGGCATTCAATTCTGAAAGCAAAAATGAGCCCAGGTAAGCGTATTTGACGGTAGAGGCTAAATTTAACGGTAAATACAAGATGGGGATGACCAATAGGGGAAGGGCCGAAAGCAATTCCCGGTATTTTTTTGACAGGACATACCGGACAATGATGGCCTGGAGCAGAACCAACAGGCCTGCCACGCCGGCACAGAGGTAAATAAATGCGCCGCCTGCGAAGTTGTAACCAGCCCTGAAAACAAGTTTTCTGGGAGAATAAAAGCCCTGGATGGCTGAAAACAAAAAACCTGTTGTAATGCTTAGGATCAGGCCGGCCGGCAAGGTGTAATGTGCGAAGAGTAAAATGAAAGGAATCAGTGCTGCCAGCATGAAAATAAAATAGGCTGGATTCTTTTTCATCTGCCTGAATATCAGCTGAAGTGATAAGAAAACGGTCAACACAAGCAGGGCCACACCCATGCTCCCCCGGAAGTTTTGGGTCAATGATTCCAGGAACCAGTCTCCCAGTAGTCCGGACAATCCTCCGGGAAATTGCATGGAATCTCTAAAAGACAGGGGGATGGTCTGCTGCCAGTAATAGATCAGTGAACCATCAACCTCCTTAAGATAATAGAACAGATATATCAGCATCAGAAAGAATCCGGAATAACCTGCAATTCTTGTGAAACGTTCTCTTTTCATCAGAATATGGAAAACCAGAGAAAAATAAGGAAATATTCAGAAATAAAAATACTTTATTTTTGCAGTGCATCAATTCCGGCAGATCCATGATCAAAAATTTTTTAAAGGACAAATTTCTCATTGCCAAAATCAGAAACAGGTTTACTCCTTCGGTTCAGATCGTTCAGAGAAAACTGTTCCTTGATTACCAGGGCCTTGCAGAAAAGGGGGCCCTGCCCCCCATATCGGATACAGGATTCAGGGTCTTCTCCCAGTTCGAGGAGGATGGAAAGTTGCTTTTCATTTTTTCAGTGATCGGGATGAAAAGCAAGATCTTCGTGGAGATAGGTTCCGATGACGGGGTCAACAGCAATGCTGCCAACCTCTATTTCAATTTTGGCTGGCATGGGCTCTTTATTGACGGGAATCCCCGGAGCATCAAAAGGGGCCGGAAATTTTTCAGCAAATACCCACATCCATGGTTCTATAAACCGGAGTTTGTGTGTGCAAAAGTAACCCGGGAAAATATCAACCAACTAATCAGGGATGCCGGAATTGAAGGAGAGATCGATTTGCTATCGGTGGATGTTGACGGCAACGACTACTGGATCTGGGATGCCCTGGAGGTCATCGATCCCAGGGTGGTGATTATCGAGACCCACAATGAATTCGGACTGAACAACATTGTGGTTCCTTACGATCCGGACTATTTCTATCCAGGAAAGCATCCCATTTATCACGGGGCATCCCCGGTGGCCATGACCAGGCTTGCCAAACGGAAAGGTTACAGGCTGGTAGGGGCCAATGAGCTTGGATTTAATTTTATATTCATAAAACAGGGTGTTGCAGATGATCAGATTCCTGGGGTATCGGTGGAGTCTGTGCTTCAGCACCCCTCGGTTGAAGAGGGATATAAAAAGTTTGAACCCATCAAAGAATGGGATTACCTGGAAGGAATCTGAACACTTTTTCCTTTTTCCTTTTATATTTGTCCTTTGTTGCCACTTTAGCTCAGCTGGTAGAGCAGTTCATTCGTAATGAACAGGTCGCGGGTTCGAGTCCCGTGAGTGGCTCCATTAAACAACCAATGCCTGCCGATGAACATGCTTAAACCTTTCCTGAAGGCCAGTTTTACAGGCCTTTTTGTTTGGATGATCCTGACCGCTTGTACCCATGAGCGTCCCTGTAAAATCGAGGGTGAATTAAAAACCTGGCATACGGTCACCATATCATTTCCGGGTCCGGCCATGAGCGAACAGGATGATCCCAATCCGTTTCTAAACTACCGGCTCAACGTTCTTTTCAGGTCTGAAACAGATTCTTTCCTGGTGCCGGGCTTTTATGCAGCAGATGGAAATGCTTCGGAATCCGGAGCAAGGGAGGGAAATATCTGGCAGGTCAGGTTCAAACCCGACCGGCCCGGGGATTGGACCTTTGAGGCTTCCTTCAGATACGGGCACAATGTGGCTGTGGATGATGATGAATTTGCTGGAGAACCCGTTGGTTTCGACGGAATGAAAGGAGAATTCTCAGTGACTCCTTCCGATAAAACAGGCCGGGATTTCAGGGCCCACGGAAGGTTGGAATATGTGGGGGAACGGTACCTGCTTTTTGCAGGATCGGGGGACTATTTCATCAAAGGGGGAGCTGACAGCCCGGAAAATTTCCTGGCTTATCATGAATTCGACGGCACCCGGTTCAGCGGCAACAGTAATCAGCGGGAAGGCGAAGACAGCCCCAATACCGGCATGCACCGCTATACAGCCCACGTGAAAGACTGGAACCAGGGGGACCCGGTCTGGCAGGGAGACAAGGGAAAAGGAATCATAGGTGCCTTGAATTATCTGGCTTCGGAAGGTATGAATTCTGTCTATTTTCTGACCATGAACGTATTGGGTGACGGGGATGATGTCTGGCCATGGACCGTCCGGGACGAAAGATACCGGTTTGACTGCTCCAAGCTGGATCAATGGGAGGTGGTATTCGACCACATGGAACAAGTGGGTATCATGATGCATGTGGTGTTGCAGGAAACAGAGAATGAATGCCTGCTGGATGCGGGCAGGCTTGATGTACAGAGAAAACTGTACCTGCGTGAACTGATCGCCAGGTTCTCCCACCACCTGGCCATCACCTGGAACATCGGGGAAGAGAATGGCCCTGATCACTGGACACCTGTGGGACAAACCGTGGACCAACGAAAAGAAATGATGTCCTATATTCGTAAAACCAGTCCCTACAACAGTTTCATCGTGGTACATACCCATTCGGCTGACCCGGTGCATTCGGACCTGATCACACCCTTTCTTGGGTTTAAAGATATGGACGGACCTTCGATGCAGCTTTTTCGCTCATCCATCGTCCACGAATTTTCCCGCAAATGGATTGATCAATCCGCCACTGCAGGGAAACAGTGGGTGGTCTGTTTCGACGAACTGGGACAAGCCTGGAAGGGTGTGATGCCGGATCAGGATGATCCCGGCCACGACACGGTCCGCAGTGAGGCCCTGTGGGGCAACCTGATGGCAGGAGGGGCAGGTGTGGAGTGGTATTTCGGTTACCATTATGATCATGCCGACCTGAATTGTGAGGACTGGAGGAGCCGGGAGAAGATGTGGAAACAGACCGATCATGCCCTCACATTTTTCAGGGACTACCTTCCTTTCCATGAAATGCAAGGACATGATGAACTGGTGAACAGCGGGTATTGTTTTGCCAACCCGGGAAAGGTGTATGCCATCTATCTCCCCAAAGGGGATGGAGTTTCGCTCGACCTTACAAACCATCAGGGAGCATACAGCATGTCATGGTATGATCCCACAAACGGTGGCACAATGGTCCCGGGAGAAAAGACAAAAATCACAGGAGGTTCCCTGGTAGATCTGGGCAGATCCCCGGAACCCCGGCGTGACTGGGTATGCCTGGTCAGAAAGCGGGAGTAAGGCTAAAAGGGGTTGCCGGTAATGGTTACATCAATGTCGATGCTGATGGTCACCAAAACGCCTTGCTCAGAACTGGTTCCTGTCATCCCCAGATTGAAATCTTCTACATCAGATAGAATGGTGGAAACATCATCATAGAAACCGCCAAGATCATCCAGGCTTACAGTGGACCCCACTGCGATATCCCAATCCTCTGAAAGTGAGTAGGAAGCATCGACAACCCCATTTGACATGGTAAAGATACTTCCACTTAAAAAGGCCACACCATCAATGGGTGCACCATTTTTAGTCACACTAACCACTTCGGCAACGATCCCGTCTACTCCCACAGAAACGATGTTGTCTTTATATTTAATAACATCGGGATCGTCCATGGACATGGTGGTGGAAGCATTGAAAGGATATGCTTCCAGGGCTCCTTTGTTCATGTCTTCAGCTACAGCAATATCCAGGGTTCCCGTTAAGGTACTTTCAACATCAACATTGAACAGATCACAGGAAGTCAGCCCCAAAGGGAATAGCATGATCAACGCAAATTTCATCATTTTTTTCATGGCTCAACTTTTTATGGGTTTTTTTAAATATAATCCTTAAAAGGTTCTTGGCCAAGCCTTACAGGCCATGATTCCTGTGATTTTTTACCAAATCACAGAATTTGGTGACCGAGACTAATTCGGAATATTTTTAATGATATCATAAATTTAAGGCCATTGGTGGAATTTTCACTTTTTTAACATCGCCGTGGCCTCCAAATCCGCCCAGCTGCAAAGGTCCTCAGCTTCAGCCAGATCCAATCTGGAGCGACGGTGGACCAGCAAATAGCTTTTCAATGGCATGGTTCCCGATTCAATCACTTCACAAATATCAGACAGCAACCCGACCTGTTTGGACTTCTCAAGGGTTCCGAATTCGCTGAAATTAAGTTTATCCAAGCCCTTCTTAATGTGGTTCGAAAGATACCACGAAACCGGTGATATCCTGCTATACCAGGGATAAACCGTGTTATTTGAATGACAATCGTAACAGGACACAATCATGATGGCTGAGATGGAGTCGGGTACCGAAAGAACCTTTACCAGGTCATCAACACTGGAAGTTCCTGCATTCTTCTCAGGTTGAAAGAACTGAAGTACGATGAGTATGCCGAGTAAAAGAAGTCCGGCAGTTTTAACCTGCTTCTGCATCAATTCCCTTCCATAAGGGTGGCAGATTCCTTCTTTGTCCAATCACAGATCAGCGCTTTCTGGGAGTCTGATAAGGCCCGGTCCGGTTTGTTATTTACATACTTTTCAGGCGGCATCTTTCCCTCCTCAACAAGCGCACAAATATCTTCCAGTCTGGATATTTTTTTGGAAGCCTTAAATTCTTCCCACTTGTTAAAATTCAGGACGAATTGCGCTTTCTTGTTGGAAGCCTCATTGGAATGACAATCGTAACAGGAGTTTTTCAGGACCCCCTGTACATCTTCCGGGATAGGCAAGGCCGGAGCTGAATTGACTATAAATGATTGAAAAACAAGGAATAAAACACCTGTTGTTACAAGGAATACAATGGATTTTTTCATCAGGAGCAGTTTTAGATTAAATTGATCGAGAAGTAAGTTAGTGAATTCCCCTGAATAATCGAAGGTTCTGCAAATAGACAGGGTAGGTGAAAAAAACATAATAATCTACATGTTAGCCCTTTACTTGACTTGGGCAGGATTTTTATATAACTTACGGTACAAACCAATAATTCAATACAATGAAAAAGCTAATTCCCGTATTTTTTTTAGTTATGATCCTGGCCACAGGCTGCCCCCAAACTGAGCCGGAAGTCCCCCGGGTTGAAATCGGCTTGTTCACCCCCTATGCAATTTTTCCGGAATCTTTGAATGGGAAAGTAAAAGAAGTTGTTGAAAAGAGCTATCAGGGCATCGAAAAAGACGGGAAGATTATTAAAGGAGAAAGGCTGACCAAAGAAGCCAGGGATACCATCAATTGGTCAGATGATTTCAGAGTCACCTTTGACGAAAACGGCACCTTGCTGGAATGCGTCAAGATCGATGAAAATGATGAGATCATCGATAAGCAGACACTTACCGTGGAGGGAGGCCGGATTCTGAAGGGTCATTATACGAAAAACGATACCCTGCGGAGCTATTCGGTACTTTCATACGATGGTGCAGGGCACATCGCGAAAGTGGAACAATACACGATGCCGGCCGATACGATGCTATGGAGTGTTCAATTCATTACAGACGAACAGGGAAAAGTCAGCGAGTGGCAGTTCATGGATCCAAAGGGGAATCCCACCACAAAGTATATATTCACCGTGGATCAGGATAACCGGAGGACCGGGTATAAATTTTACAACCGGGAGGGTGAATTGGCTTTCGAGGAGAGATTTACTTACAACGACAAGGGTTTTATGGAAAAACAGGTGATGATCAACAAAGCGGGTGAAGAAACCGTGTCAGCGTATGAGTTTGAGTACGACGGGATGAATAACTGGGTGAAAGTCACAGGAAATTCAGATCAGTATCCGCTTGTGTCTGAAAGAACAATCACCTATTACCGGGAATAGGAAGAACCGGTTGTTGATAACAATCCCGATTTTAACATCCCCGGTGCCATTGAGAGGATTTGGGAATGCCATAAATAGCCTATATTTATATAAGCTATTCAACCCTTTATAAATTCCAAATATGGCCCAGACCAAGCCAACTGTGCTTTATGTGGATGATCTTCCTATGAACCTGAAACTGTTCGAGGCCACTTTCAGGAACGATTATGACATCATCCTGACCGAATCACCCAAAGAAGCTTTAAAAATCCTGGAGGAAAAGGACGTCCAGGTGCTGGTATCGGACCAGCGAATGCCTGAGATGATCGGGACCGAACTACTGGAGATCGTTGCCGAGAAATTTCCGGACATCAGGCGATACCTGCTTACGGCCTATACCGATACCGAGACTGTCATCGAAGCGGTCAATGTGGGGCGCGTTCACGGGTATATCAAGAAACCCATGAATTCTGATGAAGTCAGGCATTCCATCAGCACTTCAATGGAAACTTATTACCTGCGGAAAAAGAACCGGGAGATCCTCAATGAACTTGAAAAAGCCAATGCTGAACTGCTCAATACGGATGGATTGAAATCTGAGATTATCAACTACATCAGCAGTGAACTAAGCCATCCCCTGAACAGGATCATGGGGACCCTGGACCTGTTGAAAACCAAAATTGAAGGGGATGAACTCACCGAGGTTGTAAATATTCTGGATCATTCGGTGATCAAGCTGGAGCAGTTCTCCATGCTGGCCAAGCAGATATCCGTTCTGAAATCACCCGGATTCAAATTGGAAAAAAACAAAGTGTCACTAAAGCAGGTGATTCAGTTTGGATCCATTGAAACCAGGGAGGAGCTGAAAGAACAGGGAATCGGTCTGAATAAAGACAAGGCATCTCATCCACACGAAGTTGATGGCGACTCCGGTTTGCTCGTGAGCTGTTTTGTAAGCCTGATCCGGTTTGCCAGGGAACACACCGAAATCAAGGGTGAGATCAGGGTAGAAATCGAAGAAGATATGGAAGGATTGGCCTGCTCGGTGGAGGACCAGGGGGTAAATTATACGGATACGCTTTATGATCTGCTTTCCGGTCAGTTTTCGGGGAAGGATATTCCCCTGAACCTCGCCCTTGGAATTGGCCTGGCTGTATCCCAGATGATCATGGAGGCACATGGCGGACGCCTGCTTTTCGAAAAAAGCAGGGAAAGCCACGGAATACTGAAAATGGTATTTCCCCATGAATGAGGCCATGCTCAATTCCCTGATGAGGCTGTTTGCCATCATGGTAAACATCAACAGGGGAACTTTGCATATACTTGCCCGGAATTTTGTGGAATCATTCCTGACCCAGCAATTCAGTCAAAAGCTGGCTCACAGGTACTTGATCATCTTTGATGGTTATGTCAGTGAGTATGAAATCTCCCTGAAAGGGTCCAGGGGAAAAAAAATTTCATCACTGTCGGTGAAAATCCTGGGAATTTGCGACCAGATTGTTGAAGAACTGCACATTACACACCGTTTCAAGATCCTTTTGAGCCTGATCGGATTCACGAAATATTTTTCTGAAGCCTCGGTTCTGGGATCCGATTTCTCCAACACCATTTCAGATACGGTACACACCGTCGCCGATGGTTTGCTGATCACTGACGAAGAGTATGCAAACTGTTCAGCCTTCATCAAGGATAAGTTCTACAATGTCCCCAATAAAGAGAGGTTGCTTCTTGTAGATGATGATAAAGATTTTTTGGAAGAGGAGATCCGGCACCTGTATAAAGAAAACTTATCCGGTCAGCTTTTGGTATTAAGAATCGAGAGGGCCGATATTTACCTGTTTCAATATGTGGGAAAATCAAGATTGGAAATGGGTGGAAGATATCTGTTCCCCAGGCATGTCTATTTCCTCACTAAGGGAGGATCCATCAGGGGTGAAGGAATTTTACCCATTTACTATTCAGACATCGTATCCGCTTATATCCTCCATTCCAGCCAACCATCAATTCATTTCTATGCCAAAGAGATTGCGTACCACTTTAAGAACTCCGTCAACGGCATCCAGAAATTCAGTTTCCAGGGCAGATCGGGCCAACTGGTAGGGATCATCGGGGGAAGCGGCGCCGGCAAATCCACGCTCCTGAAAGTCCTGAACGGCAGCCTGAAACCCGACAAGGGAGGCATCTACATCAATGGCAACAATCTGCAAACCAAATCGGGCCTGCTGGAGGGAATCATCGGGTATATTCCCCAGGATGATCTGTTGATTGAGGAACTGACCGTTTACCAGAACCTTTACTTCAGTGCCAAATTATGCCTGGATGGTTTGTCCGACACAGAAATCGATCAATCTGTGAACAGCATGCTCAAGGATCTTGATCTTTTTGAAGCCTCTGACCTCAGGGTTGGATCACCACTGAACAAGTACATCAGCGGTGGTCAGCGCAAAAGACTGAATATTGCACTTGAACTGATCAGGGAGCCTCACATATTGTTTGTGGATGAACCTACTTCCGGGCTCTCTTCCTCTGATTCTGAGAATGTGATTGCCCTGCTGAAGGACCAGGCGCTTAAAGGCAAACTGGTCATGTCAACCATACATCAGCCTTCGCCTGAGCTGTTCAAACAGTTCGACCACCTGATCGTACTCGACCGCGGGGGTTACCCGGTTTATACTGGAAACCCTCTCGACGGTATCTCCTATTTTAAAAAACTGGCCGGGAGGGCCGATGCACTGGAAGCAGAATGCGGAACATGTGGTATCAGCAACCCGGATGAGATCCTGAATGTGATAGAATCCAGAAATGTGGACGAATATGGAGCATTCACATCCCGGCGCAGAACTTCCCCGGCAGAATGGTACGAACATTATCAGGAAAATATCGAGTCAAAACTGGAATTCAGTTCCCAAAAGAGTTCTCTTCCATCCAATGAATTCAGGGTTCCCAATGCCCTCCACCAGTTCCTGATCTTTTTCAGGCGAAACCTTTTATCAAAACTTGCCGACAGGCAGTTCATGGCCATATCGCTGCTGGTGGCACCACTCCTGGCCATCATTCTTGGCTTCTTTTCGAAATATGTGGCAGGTGATGAATCTGATCCCCACAGGTACATATTCAGTCAGAATGAAAACCTGCCCGCCTACCTGTTCATGATTGTTGTGGTGGCCCTGTTCCTGGGGCTTATCATTGCCGCCGAAGAGATCATTAAAGACCGGCGGATCCAGGAAAGAGAGTCTTTTTTAAATCTGGGCAGGACCCCCTATCTGCTGTCAAAGATCTCGCTGATGTTCCTCTTCTCAGGCATCCAGATGATTCTTTTTGTTGCCATTGGGAACCTGATCATGGAGATCAGGGGTATGTCCCTGGCATACTGGCTCATCCTCTTTTCCACAGCTTGTTTTGCGAATTTGCTGGGAATGAATATTTCCGACGGACTGAAATCTGTGGTTGCCATTTACGTCATTGTTCCTTTCCTGCTGGTGCCCCAGATTCTGCTTGCCGGAGTAATTGTTAAGTTTGATAAGCTACACTACATTTTTGTATCCCAGCCTGTTGTCCCACTTGCCGGAGATATGATGGCCAGCCGCTGGGCCTATGAAGCTCTGGCTGTTCACCAGTTCAGGGCCAATGCCTACCAGAGCGAGCTGTTCGATCTGGAGTTGCTGGAGAGCAATGTCATTTATGATATGCAGTTCCTGGTACCTGCCATTGAGCAGGAGGTTGAAGCCGCCATGAAGCCCTTGAGGAATCAGGGTCATGAAGGCCTTCAAAAACAACTAGGCACAATCAAAAACGCTCTATCCTCTATATTCCTGACCGACCCATACCCCGAAATGGACCGGATCAATCCTGATTCCTTCACTGAAACGGATGCGAACCATATTCTTCTTTGGCTGCAAAAGTACCAGACAGCACTTCGCAAACATCACGACAGGCTCTCCTATGAAAAAGATAAGTTGACCGACTCATTGAAAAATGCAGCCGGAGGACTGGACGCTTACATGAATCTGAAGAATTCTCTGTACAATGAACAACTGGCACAGCTGGTTCTGAACCGTTCTGATCTTCATAAGCTGATTAAAAGAAAGGGCGTTTTGGTCAGAAAAATGGATCCTGTCTATATGTATCCGCTGAAAAAGAATGGCCAGGCTCATTTCTTTGCTTCTGTCAAACAGCTGGGGAACAAATACATCTCCACGTTTGTTTTCAACATACTGGTCATCTGGATCATGTCTCTGGGACTATACTTCCTGCTAAGGTACAGTGTATTGAGAAAAACACTTGATTTTTTTTCCGGACTGAGAAGAATGGAATAGACCTTAGGAAGGTTTGGTTTTTTATTATAATTTGCATGTTGGTTTATGAATGTAATACCTGGATCTATGAAACGAATGCTATATATTGGAATCATTGGCTTTGTTCTGGTTGCAGTGATGGTTTCCCAAGGATGTCAGTCGGGCAAAAAGGGAACCCCTGCCCCCATTATCGATCTGGAAACGGATGGACCGGAAAATGGCCTGGTATCATTTAAACAGATCTATCATCTCTATCCCTCCCCTGCTGAAATGCTCAGCATCATGGACATGAGTGAAATTGCCTATGATGAAAACCTCCTGCAACCTGTGAGCCAGGCAGGTAAATACCTGGACACGAAATCAAAGTCACTTATACTCGGAGTATACATGACAGACCTGGCTTACACAGCACTTTTTGGCCGTCACGAACTTACCCTTGATTACCTGGAGGTGGTCCGGTCACTCTCTGAGGAAATCAATATTGAAGAAGCCGTGGATGATGCCATGATTGACAAGGCAAAAAACAACGTGGAATTCCTGGACTCACTCTACAGCATCTCCAACGATGCCTTTATGAACATCCTTTCATTCTGCGAGAGCAACGAAAGATCCAATACCGTTGTGATGCTTTCTGCAGGCGCCTTTGCTGAAAGCCTTTACCTGGCTGTAAACCTGATTAATGATTATGGAACTGCGGATCAAATGATCCAACATCTTGCAGATCAAAAGTATAACATTAATAATTTCATGGCTTTCGCCGAAAGCCTGAAAGAGGATGATCCCAACGTAACATCTACCATTGAAGAAATGAGGAGGATCAAAAGCATTTACGATGGAATTGAACCGGGAACCGGAAAAGTCTCTGTAACAAGCACTGCCGGTTCAGGTGAAAATCAACCCAAAAAGCTGGTCATCGGAGGCTCTGGTGCGGACAGCCAACCCAGCCTGACAAAGGAACAGTTTGAAGATTTGAGGAATGCAATCATTGAATTACGCACGAAAATAATTGAAGGTTAAATCAATCAGACATATGATGCAACAATCAAGATACGTTCAGTTGATTCCTGCTTTGCTCATGCTCCTTTCCGTCCAGGCGCTGGCGCAGGACTGTGATAACCACCACATCGAAGGAGACTGCCGCTTCGACCTGCAGAAGGGTTATAAAATCTACAGCCAGTCCCATTCCGCCACCATGAGTCCTCTTGACACTTTGGAAATCAATGCTGTGTTTTACGGGCAAAAAGACTATATTCTCTCTTTCTGTACAGCAAAGAAAATGTATCCCATTCATTTTATACTGGTTGACCAGCAGACCAATCAGGTTTTGTATGACAATGAAGAAGACAAATACCTGGAATCTCTTGGCCTGGGATTTGATGTAACCAAATCACTGGTCATCAAGGTGGATGTCCTGGCCAGACAGTCAACCGAGGAGGAGATCAAAAATAATCTGGGTTGTCTGGGGCTGCTGATTCAGTACAAAAATTACCCGAATAAAAAGGTCAACCTGCAATTGTAATTCTGAAATGAAGATTATCACCCTGTTTATAGCCACGCTGTTCGCTCTGACAAGTTGCATTAATATTGAGGAAGAACCGCTCCTATCCATTGCCCCCGATGCAGAGATCAGTGCCCATATTAAAAACCAGAAGATCTTTGCCACTGCCCTGGTCACTGTGAATCCACACGTGATTTCCGGAGGGAACATACCCTCCTACTTTGAATTCTCAGGTGAACTGGCCATTTACAATACCGACAATGGAAACATCATCGAAGTCAACACCTTTAGCGGAGGCGGACTGGCGCAGACACATACAGTATCAGCTGATACAACCGGACGCGACCGTTTTATTGTAATCGCTACAGGAACCATCGATGCCTACGCAGATATCGGCAATGATGAAGATGATTCAAATGACAAGCTTATTTCAAGCGGTGATTTTTACCAGGAAGCACAATTCATTGTTTCAGAATTGATGTATTCGTCTCCCAATTAATCTTTTCTTATTACCGAAGCTGCTCATTTTTTCACATCAAATTGTTAATTTTATTTGATATAAGGTCCTTTGAGAGATTTCATTTTTTAAAAAATGGTATCTTTCATTTCGTTAATGCGAAAGACCATTCATACCAACATGAAATATCACAATAACATCCTCCGCTTTCTGCTGGTTTTGTCTGGCCTCCTTCCAAGTTTGTTTCTCATCGGACAGGATGTTCCCTCAAAGCTGCTTTCAATCCCCGTATTTCATCCCATGGTCTTTAATCCGGCCATAGCCGGGAGCAAAGATTTTACCAACATAAATCTCACCTCAAAAGCAATCAATTTTACCAAAGGCCAATTGATCAGTATGCACACAAGGCTGGCAACCCCGGAAGGTGATTATTCCCATTTCGGCTTCGGAGCATATGCCTTCCAGGAACAATTGATCCAATCCTGGCATACCGGGCTGGCCGTTACCGGTGCTTATCATTACTGGATTGACGATGAACATCTTCACAATCTTGCTGTTGGTGTTGCAGCAAAAGGATTTTTTATGGTACCTAAAACAGGGGAGGTATCAGATCTCGATTCATCGCACACGGTGTTTCGGCCCAACATGGACGCGGGTATTTACTACTATGGGCCACAGGGATTTGGGGGATTGTCCGTTACCACATTGTTTGATACAGATTTCAAGGGTGACAGTTCTCTGTTGTTCTCTACAATTGACAGGCAATACCACCTGTTCGGAGGGTATAAATTTGTAATCAACAAGAAGCTGAGAATTGTCATTGAACCCTCCTTGCTTGTCTCCCTGGATGATGAAACCCTTTCTGAGCCAATCCAACATCTTGTGCCCTATTTGAAGTTATACCTCCAAAATTTTTACCTGGGAACCTATCTGAAAGACTTTGATATATTTGCGCTCTTTTTCCAATACCAGTTCCCGAAGTTTTACACGGGAGTATTCCTGGAGTTTCCCAGGGTCGGTTACCTGAATGATAATAATATTATTTTTGAGGTTTCTGTTGGATTGAATCTGGGACAGGGAGGCCCTGCATTCCTGCAATACAGGCACTGGTAATTGATTATGAAAATGAAACGGATGAAATCGACAAAGATATTTTCTCTGATCATCCTTGTATGCTCTGTATTACAGGTAAGCCTGGCCTGTGCTCAGGATTTAAAATCCACCGACTCCATACAAGTAAAGGAGTTGCTTGTGATGGATACCCTGAATCTTGATATGAATGGCCCTTCCAATGATGTGGTATTTTATATGAATGGACTGGTATTCCTCTCAAACAGCAAATTTCACCAGGAGATGATCCCCGATCATATAACATTTGGACAAGTCACCTCCTTTTTCGCACCACTTGAGTACATCTCATTGGAAAGCAGCAGGCCTTTATTCAGCAACGATCCATTCCCCTATTCTCCTTCCGGAACCTCCTATTCAAGGGATTACCAAAAAGTATACTTTACCAAAACTGTAGAGATCTCAGGCAAGAGAACGCCCGAGAAAATATTTGAGATGGACATTGTGGAAGGAAAAGCTTCCGATTATAACCAGTTGTCTTTTACTGCTGGCTCAACCAGGTACATGCACCCGGCCATATCAACCGACGGAGAGTTTATGATCCTTTCATCAGACTTGTTCCCTTCCAGCGGCGGACTGGACCTGTTCATTGTCCGGAAAGGTGTAAGCGGCTGGACGATACCGGTCAACCTTGGGCCCGATATCAATACCAGCGGTCATGAATGGTTTCCTTTCCTGGATCAGCACAACAACCTGTTTTTCTCCTCATCGGGCCATATGGGTTATGGCGGATATGATCTGTACGTATGTTTCTTTAACGGGAATGGCTGGGATAAACCTCAAAATATGACAGATCTGGTTAATACTTCAAAGGATGAGATTGGCTTCTCCATTCATCCTGGCCGCAAGATGGCCATCTATTCCACAGCTTCTGATGAAGAGGGCCAAACCGGAGAAGTACTGAAACTTCGGTTAGACAACAACGCCTACATCCTCGCCGGAATTGACCCAAAAAATCAGGATATTTCGCTGCTTCTGAAAGATATGATCCGGACTGGCTATACTTCAGCCAGGTTCGGTGCAGCATCCAAGCTGGAAGTGCAAGCGGGATTCAGTCTTACTTCCCTACCCCTTCTTTCAGAAGATAAACCGGAACCGGAACCAGAACCAGAAGTAAAGCCCGCCATTGTAGTGCCGGCGGTTGAACCTTTGCGGAAGCCGGAACCAGTGCCGGAGCCCATTTTAATTGTGAAAGAACCTGAACCAGAGCAATCGGCTGAAACAATTCATGAACCGGAGAAGGCACCCGAACAGCAGCTTGACAGGGGACCGGATCCCGACCGGATCGTATTCCGTGTACAGATTCTGTCCAATGCCAAAGCCAATACACAGAAATCCGTAACCATCTCAGGATCCACCTATAGCACTTGGGAATATCAATACAAAGGTGCTTACAGGATTACTGTTGGAGAGTTCTCATCAGTTCAGGAGGCTTCAGCATTCACCAAAAAATGCAGAAGTTCCGGATTCAGCCAGGCTTTTGTTGCCGCATTCAGGGGCAACGAAAGAGAGACTGATCCCGCCGTGTTTAAATGATAAAGATGTGACCACTGTAGTCCGGCATCCACTGATCCAGCATAAGCTCACTCTCATCCGGAAGAAAGAGACCGGAACCAAGGACTTTCGTGAGAACCTGGATGAAATAGCCGGCCTGATGGCCTACGAAATCACAAGGGACCTCCCGTTGAAAGAGATACAAATTGAAACTCCACTGACCACTTGTGTCACCATGGAACTCGCCCGGGATATTGTATTGGTTCCTGTTCTCAGGGCCGGACTGGGCATGGTGGACGGCATCACCAACCTGATCCCTACAGCAAAAGTGGGACATATAGGCCTTTACAGGGATCACAAGACCCTTATGCCCATGAACTATTATGCCAAATTCCCGGGAAATATTCGTGAAGCCGTGGTGATGGTCCTCGATCCCATGCTGGCCACAGGTGGAAGTGCCAGTTCTGCCATCTCTACCCTGAAAAACGCAGGAGCCAGTTTTATTAAGCTGGTTTGTATCGTGGGCGCTCCAGAGGGTGTACGCCGAATTGAAACCGACCACCCTGATGTGGACATCTACCTGGCAGCCCTGGATGAAGGCCTCAATGAGGTGGGATATATCGTACCCGGGCTCGGGGATGCCGGGGACCGGTTGTTTGGCACGAAATAACTGAACTTTTTTTTACTTCATACCCAGTTTGATATGAGTCCGCAAAAGAAGCAGAAGAAATCCGATAAAGACCACGGTGAGTACAAGTCTCATCATCTGGACAAGAAATTCTATTTTAAAGAGCTTGACAGGTTACAGCTGGAGCTGGTAAAAATGCACGAATGGGTAAAAGCCACTGACCTGAGGGTAGTGGTTCTTTTTGAAGGAAGGGATGCAGCAGGAAAAGGGGGTGTGATCAAACGCATTACCCAGCGGCTGAATTCCAGAATTTGCCGTGTTGTTGCATTGGGTGTACCCACCGAAAGAGAAAAGACACAATGGTACTTTCAGCGGTATGTGGCCCACCTGCCAGCCGCCGGAGAGATCGTGCTCATGGACCGGAGCTGGTACAACCGGGCTGGAGTGGAGCATGTCATGGGATTTTGTTCTGAGGAGGAGCACTGGGAGTTTCTGCGTTCATGCCCCAGGTTTGAGGAGATGCTGATCCACTCCGGGATCATTCTGATCAAATACTGGTTCTCGGTCAGCGATGAGGAACAGGAAAACAGGTTCAGGGAGCGAATTGATGATCCATTAAAAAGATGGAAGTTCAGTGAAATGGATCTGGAATCCCGAAGCAAGTGGATAGAATACAGCAAGGCCAAAGATGAGATGTTCTCCTATACTGATACCAAAACATCCCCCTGGTTTGTGGTCCATGCGGATGATAAACGAAGGGCCAGGCTGAACTGCATCCATCATTTACTTTCAATGATACCTTATAAGGAGATCAGGCACAAGAAAATAGACCTTCCTACCATCAATATGGAAGGTTATGTAAGACCCCCTATCTCAGATCAGACCTTTGTACCGGAGGTTTACTGACCATCATCATTCAGGAAGTTTTATAACCCGGGGTCATACTGTCCGGCAGTTTTTTTTGTACTTTGGTTTGCGCAAACCTTTTAAAACCGACACTGACTCATGAAAACAAGCCTGAAAACCATCACCTTTTCTTTTTTCGCCATCTTACTTCTGGCCTGCAACCCGGATAAGAAAATCAATCTGTTCAATGGAAAGAATCTTGACAACTGGAGCATTTTTGTAAGTTCAGAAGATGTGGAACCCGGGGATTTGTTCTGGGTCAAAGACGGGGTGATCAATACCACAGGGAAACCACACGGATATATACGGACCACCGAATCCTACGGTAATTTTAAGCTGCATGTGGAGTGGCGCTGGGTGGATGAACCGACCAACAGCGGAGTGCTGATCCATGTACAGGGTGAAGACCGGATCTGGCCTTTAGCCATAGAATGCCAGCTCATGAAAGACCATGCCGGTGATCTGGTACTGATAGGCAAAGGCTCAGGGCTTACTGTAAAGGACTCCACTTACCTGGTCACTTCAGAAGAAAACAGATACATGGCCCTCACGAAATTTGAAGAAGCAAGTGAAAATCCCGCCGGTGAATGGAACAGCTACGACATTACTTGCCAGGACGGGAAAATCCGGGTGGAGGTGAACGGAGTGCTGCAACATATTGGAACAGATTTAACACTTGCAGAAGGGAATATACTTCTTCAGAGTGAAGGCTCACCCATACAGTTCAGAAACATAACCCTGGAGCAACTGTAGCCCGTATGATGGGGTGATGATTACCAGGATGACATGGGATTAAATCGCTCACCGTATGGTAATCGTTGTGTGTTCAGCCTGAACTGCCAGGTAACGGGCTGCAACCAGTAAGCCCTGATCTCCGGTTTTTCTTCCCTCCATTTCATCTGAAGCCAGAAATTCCATGTGCCCTTTCAGGTCCTGGACATTGATGGACTTCATCCCTGATTTCTGGGCAGTGACAGGCGGCAGGAACTGAGGGATCAGCAGGTGGAAAATTGATTATTTAAATGCGCTCATCCCACAAAGAAAAAAATGACTGGTTCGAATGACTCAAAAAGCCTGTAAAATTTCTATTTTTGCGCCAATGAAAAAACCTGAAAAAAACTCAAAAATGAATCTTGATATAACAAGGGTGTATGACTTCATCCCGCCGGATGAGATCCGGGGATTGGCAGCCGAAACTTTGGAGGCAATGAAAATCCTGTACAGTGAAAGCGGAGCGGGCAATGATTTTCTTGGCTGGCTGAATCTTCCATCAGAGATTCCCGGTCAGCAGATAACTGACATTGAGAACCTCGCCGAAGAACTGAAAGGCAAAACCGAACTCCTTGTTGTGGTGGGTATTGGCGGATCCTATCTGGGGTCCAGGGCAGTGAATGATGCACTTGCCCACAACTTCGCCCACCTGAAAAAAAAGCGGAATGCACCAACCATGCTTTTCGCAGGTCATCAGATCGGTGAAGACTATATGCATGAGCTTATTGAACTGCTGAACCACTACTCCTATTCCATTGTAGTCATCTCAAAATCGGGAACCACCACCGAACCCGCACTGGCCTTCAGGCTTCTCAAAGACCACCTGATCAAGAAAGTGGGCAGGGAGGAGGCTGCCGGAAGGATTATCGCCGTAACAGATCAAAGCAAAGGAGCCCTCAGACAACTGGCTGATGAAGAGGGCTACCGCAGTTATGTCATCCCTGATAATGTGGGAGGAAGATTTTCTGTTTTCACGCCGGTGGGACTGATCCCCCTGGCCATTTGCGGGGTGAACATCCGTCAGCTGGTCGAAGGAGCCCGGACCATGAGCGGACAATGTGCCCTGGATATTCCCTTCGAGAAAAATCCGGCAGCCATGTATGCTGCAACCCGAAACGCACTGTACAGATCAGGAAAGAAAATTGAGATCCTTGTAAACTACCACAACAAGCTTCATTTCGTATCCGAATGGTGGAAACAGCTGTTTGGTGAAAGCGAAGGCAAGGAAGGCAAAGGGATATTTCCTGCTGCAGTGGATAACTCTACCGATTTGCACTCCCTGGGCCAGTATATCCAGGAGGGCGAACGCATCCTCTTTGAAACAGTCATCAGCGTGGAGGAGCCCGCGCAAAAAATGGTGGTCCCCGGGGACAGCTCCAACCTGGACGGGTTGAATTACCTGGAAGGGAAGCGTATTGATCACGTAAACAAAATGGCCGAACTGGGGACCATCCTGGCCCACCTTGACGGTGGCGTACCCAACATCAGGATTTCTGTCCCCCGCCTCAATGAATACAACCTTGGCCAGTTGCTCTACTTTTTTGAAAACGCCTGTGGCATTAGCGGATATCTGCTGGGGATCAATCCATTCAACCAGCCCGGAGTGGAGGCATATAAAAAGAATATGTTTGCCCTGCTTGAAAAACCGGGGTTTGAAGAAGAAACAGCAAAGATCAAGGCCAGGCTTTAACAAAACCAGGACGCAACCAATGGGATCATCATGACATGGGGAAAATAAGGACAAGAAGGCAGGAACCAGATCTGGTCCCTGCCTCACACCCCAAGCTCACCAAACACCCAACCACCACTTCATACGGGGTGCCGGGTACTATTTTATTTCTATTTGCTTGGGAGCCTTTTGAACCACCTCATCCTTTTTGGGCAGTTCGATGGTTAGGATTCCCGATTCCTGCGTGGCCTTAATATGATCAAGATCAATGGTTTCAGGAAGCTGGAAACTCCTTTTAAAAGTACTGTAGTTGAATTCTCTCCGTACACTCCCGAAGTTTTTCTCCTCTTTACTTTTTTTCTCTTCTGAAGCGATGGTCAAAACATCATTTTCAAGATCGATCCTGATGTCTTCCCTTGTTAATCCGGGAACTGCCACTTCAATCCTGAATGCTTTGTCCTCTTCAGCCACATTCACGGCTGGTGAAGTACTGTTGCATGTATATTGATTGACATTGCGGAAAAAGCTGTCGTTGAAAAAGTCATCCCAGTAAGCGGGTACATAATTCCTGTTGATTTTTGCTAACATTTTAAATTCCTCCTGTTTTTTAGTTCATAATTGTTTTTGCATTGTGACCTGTATATTTCAAAGCATATGCCAGCACAAAATATATGTCATTATGACAGTACAATATGAAATCGCGTGTCATTATGACATTATTGTGTTGGTGGAACTGACAAAAAGAAGAGACTATTTCTTAAGTCTTTCGATCTCCTGCCTGAGTTTTTCTTCCCTGATGGAGGATTCAATCTGGGCTTTCTCAAGCTTTTCAAGGTTCTGTCTGAAAACCTTTTCCTGTGATGACAGTGCTTCGGCCTGGTTTTTGGTTTGCTCGAACAGTTGTCTGTTCCGGAGATTTGCCTTCACCTTTGCCAGGGTTGTAGCCAGGGCATCACTTAATTGCCTTATAAATTCAATCTGGTATGATGGCATTTCCCCAAGAGAAGCCAGTTCAATGACACCAAGTACTTGGTTATCCAGCATCACCGGAACCAGAACGATGGAAGAGGGTACATCCTCACCCAGCCCTGAGCGGATTTTCATGTAATCGGGTGGAAGATCGGTTATATGGATTACATCCTTCTCCATGGCTGCCCTCCCTACCAGGCTTTCACCAAATTCGAAAGCGTGCTGGATGAATTTCTCCCTGTCAAATGCATAACTTCCGGTGAGAACCAGTTCAGATGGTTTGTCCTCTCTTTCATTGGTGATGAAAAGTACCCCCACATCAGCTTTGGTATATGCAACCAGTTCCCTCATCAACTCCTGGGAGAGTTCCTGCAGGTCATCCTCTGCTTCCCTGAAGAGCTTGCTGAACTTCGCCAGTCCATGTGCGGTCCATGTTCGGTTCTCTTCCTCACCTCTTCTGGATTCACTCTCCTTCAGGGAAGCCTCAAGACCCTCCTTCAGTGAAAGAAGGGCCTCACCAATTTCATCTTCTGCACTGAGTTTTTCCAACTTCCCGGAAAAATCTCCTGATGCCATGGCCCGGGTAAACCGGGTAAGAGATTGCAGGTACCCCACATGTTTTTCAAGATTCCTTTCCAGGTCTCCGATCTCATCTGCAGCTTTTGAAGCAGAAAAAACGGGCATATTCCCTCTGGTCAACTGTACCACCAGGTCCCTGATCCTGTACAGCGGGCGTTTCAGCCAGAAAACATGAATCACACCCAGCAACACACTGGCCGCTGTACCTGCAGCTGACAGACCTTTGACAAGCGCATGATCGCTATTCATTTCATTGAAAAAAATCAACAGAAACAGTGATCCGATTGCCAGATAGGGGATAATGATTTTAAGCGCAAAGGATACCCTGAACTTCATCAGTCGAATGGTTTCTTAAATATACCAATTTCCGGGGCAGTATTCAAAATAGCTTAACAGGTACCTACCGCTTTCGATAAGCTCTCCAATCCCTCTTCAAGTACTCTCCATGACGTGGCAATATTGATCCGCTGGTGCTGTTCGCCCCCTGGACCAAACATGGGGCCATCGTTCAAACCCAGGCCAGCATCTTCAACCATAAACCGCCTTAATTCCTGATCATCCTTGTCCAGGAACGAGAGATTCAGCCATACCAGGTAGGTGGCTTCAAGGGGAGAAATTCCTGCTCCGGGAATGCTGCTATTCATGAAATCAACCAGCTTCAGGTAATTCTTTTCCAGGTAAGAAATCAGCTGGTCAAGCCATGCATCTCCATGCGTATAGGCTGCTTCAAATGCCACCTGCCCGAATAAACTGCCCCCTCCCACATGCACCGCATCAAGAATTCGTTCATACCCTTTTCTCAATTCATCATTGGTCGTAATCACAGCCGAGGTATAAAGACCGGCCAGATTGAATGTTTTACTTGGTGCAACACAGGTAAAGGTTAGATCAGCGATCTCTTTCCCCAGGCTGGCAAAGGGAATGTGGTGGTTGCCAAAAAGATTCAGGTCCGAATGGATCTCGTCACTGATTACAAGCACCCTGTACCTGACACAAAGTTCGGCCAGTTTCTCAAGCTCCTCCCTTTTCCATGCCCGCCCTACAGGATTGTGGGGATGGCACAAAAAGAACATCCTGACGCCCTCCCTGAATTGCCGCTCGAGGTGGGCCAGGTCCATCTCATAATGCCCTGAGTCCTCAATTAGCTGATTGTATACCAGTTCCCGTCTGTGATTGGTGACCGCGGTAAAAAACGGGAAATAGACCGGGGGCTGTACCACGATCCGGTCACCCGGTTGGGTAAATTCCATCACAATCATATTCAGCGCAGGAACAATCCCGGGACTGAAGCTGAAGGCACCCGGACAGATGTCCCAACCATGTCTGCGATGTATCCAGGATGCAGCTGCCTCAAAAAACCGTCCGGACCTGTAGGTATATCCATATACCGGATGGGCTGCCCTTTTCAGAATCGCTTCCCTGATGAAATCAGGAACCTCAAAGTCCATGTCAGCAACCCACATGGGCAGCAAACGGTCCGTTCCGAATATGGCTCTGTTCAGGTCATACTTGACGCTGTTGGTCCCCCTTCTTTCAATGTATTTGTCAAAATCGTATTCCATGTGCCAATAAAACGACTCCTCGGATTTTTAGTTTTCCAAAAATACCTAAATCATTTTAACTTTGAATGGAACATGGTACGCGCAAAGAAACATTTGGGACAACACTTTCTGACCGATCCTGCCATTGCACGGCGGATTGTGGATGCACTGCATCCGGAGCAGGGGGAGACCGTCATCGAGGTGGGCCCGGGAACAGGGGTCCTTACAGCTTTAATGATTGAAGAAGAGATGAACCTGGTCCCTGTTGAAATTGATCGCGAATCAGTTGCCTATCTTAGAAAAAAGTGGCCGGTTCTCAATGAAAAGCTGATTGAAGGGGACTTCCTGAATCTCAATCTGGAAATGTTCATGGGTGAAAAACTGCATATCATCGGTAATTTTCCTTACAACATCTCGTCGCAGATCATTTTCAAGGTACTTGATCACAGGCATAAGGTTTCCTCAGTGGTATGTATGCTGCAGAAAGAAGTGGCTGAACGGATTGCATCACCCCCGGGAAGCAAAGCATATGGAATACTCAGTGTACTGGTGCAGGCATTCTATGATGTCTCGTACCTGTTTTCGGTGAAACCAGGCTCATTTCATCCTCCTCCCAAAGTTACATCGGGGGTAATCCGCCTGGAGAGAAATCAAATTGCCGCTCTCCCATGCGATGAAATCCTGTTTTTCAGGGTTGTCAAAACAGTTTTCAATCAGCGAAGGAAAATGATCAGGAACTCCTTGCGGCCCATTTTGTTGAATATAGACAGCGCTTATGAAAAGCTGACCAAAAGGCCGGAACAATTGAGTGTTCAGGAGTTCATAGATTTAACCCTCTGGGTGGCAACACAACAAAATCAAGGGTTCGTGGATCCTGAAAAACCGGCACAATCATGAGCAGCAAACTGACGCGTGAATACCTGAATGAACTGAAGGCCCTCATTGAAATCAGGGATGATGTTGCAGCGCTTGGCAAACTTGGAGAACTCCATCCCGCTGATATTGCTGAAATCTATGATGGGCTGTCTCTCGAGGAAGCCAAATACCTTTACCTCTTACTGGATCCGGAAAAGGCATCCGACGTGCTTGTAGAATTGGAGGAGGACGACCGGGAGAATTTCCTAAGATCCCTGCCTTCCCATCTGATAGCAAGCCAGTTCATCGACCACATGGAATCGGACGATGCAGCGGATGTGATCGGCGACCTGGCTGAGGGGAAAAAACAGGAAGTACTGCTTCATATTGACGATGTGGAACAGGCAGGGGATATTGTGGACCTGCTTGGTTATGACGAGGATACAGCCGGAGGATTGATGGCCAAAGAGCTGATCCGTGTCAATGAGAACTGGGGGGTAGCAACCTGCATCAGAGAGATGAGGAAGCAGGCAGAAGGCCTGGACGAAATCTATTACATCTACGTGGTCAGTGATGAAAACATACTGCTTGGCATCCTTTCTCTTAAAGCACTCCTGCTGGCCAGTGCATCAGCCAAAGTGAAAACGCTCTACGACAAAGAGATCAGGGCGGTGCAAACAGATACTCCTTCGCAGGAGGTAGCCCGGATCATGGAAAAATATGACCTGATCGCACTCCCGGTAACTGATTCCATTGGCCGGTTGATGGGCAGGATCACCATTGATGATGTGGTGGATGTGATCCGTGATGAGGCTGAAAGGGATTACCAGTTGGCTTCAGGTATCACCACCGATGTGGAAACCACAGACTCTCCGGCCCGGCTCTCCCGTGCCCGCCTTCCTTGGCTGATCATCGGCCTGCTTGGGGGGATTGTCGTTGCTGCTGTGATCGGAAGGTTTGAGGATGACATTCAAATCAACCCTGAAATGGCTTTTTTCATCCCGCTTATAGCTGCCATGGCTGGCAATGTGGGAATACAGTCCTCAGCCATCATTGTGCAGGGCATTGCCACCAACAGCCTCGGCCTGGAAAGAACCTCGCGCAAGCTTCTGAAAGAGATTCTTGTAGCATTTATCAATGGATTGATTCTTTCCGGACTGCTTTTCATCTATAATTTCTTTGTAAGTAATAACCTGGATCTGACCCTCACGGTTAGTTCATCCCTGATCGTGGTGATCATGTTCGCAGCCCTGTTTGGAACCATGATTCCGCTGTTGCTCAACAGGATGAAAATTGATCCTGCCCTGGCTACAGGTCCGTTCATTACCACCATGAACGACATCATGGGTTTGTTCATCTATTTCCTGATGGGCAGACTTCTGTACGGAACGTTTTAGAAAGTTAGAAGGTGGTATTGATGGCCACCACCGGGTCCATCCTGGCTCCCTGCCAGGCCGGAAAGATGCCGCTGATTAATCCGATGCTGCTCGAAATTCCAACACCCAGCAAGATGTTGTTCATGGTAAGGGTCACATTAAAATCGCCTGACAGGCTGATGGCAGCCGCTCCAAGGAAAACGATCAGCAATCCGATGATACCCCCTGCCAGTGAGAGCATTACTGATTCGAAAAGAAACTGCAACAGGATAAAGTATTTCTTGGCCCCCAGGGCTTTCTGGATCCCGATGATGTGTGTACGTTCCTTGACGGAAACAAACATAATATTGGCGATCCCGAATCCCCCAACGATGATGGAGAATACCCCGATAAAAAAACCTGCAATCTTCAATACAGCAAAGAACTGGTCCATCTGGTTATTGATCAAACTGGTCTGGTTCAGGGCAAAACTGTCCTCTTCAGTGGGTTTCAGCCTGCGGTATCCCCGCAGCAGTTGCCTGATTTCAAAGGTAAGCTCCTCCACGCCAACCCTTCGTTTTGCTTTGACCCAGATCTGTGGACTGGCATACTCGCCACGGATGTCAACAAATCCTTTGTAGTATTGAAGCGGCAGGATGGCTACCTCATCCAGAATAAAAATGTCGAAGGTTCCCTTTCCCTCCTTTTTCAATACACCGACCACCATGACCTTTCTGCCCATCAAATCAATGTACTTCCCAACCGGATTGGCTCCCTCGAACAGATCTTTGGCAATCTTGCTTCCGATGACTACAACATTCCTTCCGGATTTGGCCTCCAGTGAATTAAAGTAACGCCCTTTTGCCAGTTCAAATGAACGAATATCCTGAAATCCTTCGGACACCCCGAATATATCAGCCCGGTCAATGTTGTTGTTGCCATATTCAATCCTGCGACCAACAGCAGAAAGGAAGCTTACATGCTCAGCACCCTTGCATTTCTGCCTGAGGTATTCATACTCATCCAATGTAGGCAATGGCCTGTTCATGTATTTCCACCATGGATATTCGTTCCCTTCTTCAGAAGTCCAGGGCCATTTTTCAATGTAAATCACATCACTTCCAAGACTGTTCACACTCTCCCGGATATTGGTTTCCAGGGAATCAACGATGGTGAATACTGCAATAATTGCAAAAATTCCGATGGTAATGCCCAGAAGGGAGAGAATGGCCCGCAGCCTGTTAACAGTGACCGACTGAACGGCCATAATCAGGCTTTCCCAGATCAAGCGAATCTTTTGCATCCGTTTATTGATAATTTGTTGCTGTTCTGCTTCATTATGTCACCGGAAACCGCTTCTTTTGCAAGAGATGTTAAAGTTAATAAGTTAGTTTAAAATCACACCATGGCTTCCCTTAAACAAATTTCAAGTGCACTTGTATCGGTTTACTCCAAAGAAGGGCTTGAAAGGATTGTTTCGAAACTCTACGATCTGGGCGTAACCCTCTATTCCACAGGTGGTACTCAGTCTTTCATTAAGGGTCTTGGGATTCCGGTGATTGCCGTTGAAGAACTTACATCATACCCGTCGATCCTCGGGGGCAGGGTAAAAACACTTCATCCCAAAGTATTTGGTGGCATCCTTGGCCGGAGGGAGGTCCAGGGAGACCTGGAACAGCTGGCCGAATACGGAATTCCTGAAATCGACCTGGTCATTGTGGATCTTTATCCTTTCGAGGACACAGTTCACTCGGGTGCCACGGACCAGGAGATCATCGAGAAAATAGATATTGGCGGGATATCACTGATCAGGGCTGCCGCAAAGAACCACAAAGATGTACTGGTGGTTGCCTCGCGTGAACAGTATAAACCTTTGCTTGCCCTTCTTGAAACCGGAAATGGCACCACCTCACCGGACGATAGGCGGGCCTTTGCTACGGAGGCTTTTAATATCTCATCTCATTATGACAGTGAAATCTTTAAATACTTCGATGGGGGAAATGATTCAGCATTGAAGGTAAGTGAGAATAAGGCCAGAATCCTCAGGTATGGAGAAAATCCCCACCAGCAGGGAATGTTTTTCGGAGACCTGGACGGACTGTTTGATCAGCTTCACGGCAAGGAGATCTCATATAACAACCTCCTGGACATTGATGCCGCGGTGGGGCTGATCAGTGAATTTGAGGAACCCACCTTTGCGGTGATGAAACACAACAATGCATGCGGACTGGCCTCCCGCAACAGGCTGTTGGAAGCATGGAAAGATGCACTGGCAGGTGATCCTGTATCAGCTTTCGGCGGGGTCCTGATCACCAACAGGGTTATCGATTCCGAAACGGCTGTTGAAATGAATAAAATCTTTTTCGAGGTGGTCATCGCACCCGGATATGAGGAAGAGGCGCTGGACGTGCTGAAACAGAAAAAGAACCGCATCATTCTGGTTCAGAAAAAAACCGGTCTGCAAAAGAAAACCATCCGGAGCATCCTCAATGGAGTCATATTGCAGGATCGCGACCAGACCACCGAGGGCCCTTCAGATATGAAGCCGGTAACAACCAGGGAACCGGATCAGGGGCAGCTGGAAGACCTGGTTTTTGCCAATATAATTGTGAAACATACCAAGTCCAATGCCATCGTACTTGCTAAGAACAAGCAACTGTTGGCCTCAGGGCTTGGTCAGACTTCACGTATAGATGCCCTGAAACAAAGTATTGAGAAAGCCCGGCATTTTGGATTCAACCTGAAGGGTGCAGTGATGGCCTCAGATGCTTTCTTTCCCTTTGCAGACAGTGTGGAGATTGCCGGGACAGCAGGTATCACCGCAGTAGTAGAACCGGGTGGATCGGTTCGTGACCAGGAATCCATTGACTATTGCAATGCAAACGGCCTGGCCATGGTATTTACCGGGATACGACATTTTCAACATTAGAATCATTTAAGAAATAACATATGGGATTGTTTTCTTTTCAGCAGGAGCTTGCCATTGACCTTGGTACAGCCAACACAATTATCATACACAATGACAAAGTTGTGGTTAATGAGCCATCCATAGTGGCCATTGATCAGCACACTGGAAAACTGATCGCCATAGGGGAGAAAGCACGCCAGATGCATGGCAAAACCCATGAAGATATCAAAACCATCAGGCCTCTTCGTGACGGTGTGATTGCTGATTTCCAGGCAGCAGAGCTAATGATCAGGGGCATGATCAAAATGATCAATACCAAACGAAGGCTGTTTACTCCCTCCCTGAAGATGGTGGTTTGCATTCCTTCGGGAAGCACCGAGGTGGAGCGCAGGGCTGTCCGTGACTCATCAGAACATGCTGGAGGCAGGGATGTCTATATGATCTTTGAACCCATGGCTGCGGCCATCGGTATCGGGCTGGATGTGGAAGCACCTGAAGGATGTATGGTGGTGGACATTGGCGGAGGAACAACTGAAATTGCCGTTATCGCGCTTGGCGGAATTGTATGCAACCAGTCCATCCGGGTAGCCGGTGATGGTTTTACCAGTGATATCCAGACATACATGCGTCACCAACACAACATCAAGGTTGGGGAACGTACGGCCGAGGAGATCAAGATTCATGTGGGATCGTCACTACCCGAACTGGATGATCCTCCGCAGGACTTTTATGTGAGGGGACCGAACCTGATGACCGCCCTGCCCATTGAAATTCCAATTTCCTACCAGGAGATCGGGCATTGCCTGGACAAATCGATTTCCAAGATTGAAACAGCCATTCTATCCGTTCTGGAACAGACACCCCCTGAACTCTATGCCGATATTGTAACCAAGGGGATTTACCTGGCAGGTGGTGGTGCTTTGCTCAGGGGACTGGACAAAAGACTGGCTGAAAAGATCTCAATTCCTTTTCATATAGCAGAGGACCCGCTTCAGGCTGTTGCCCGCGGTACCGGCATTGCCCTCAGGAACGTGGATAAATATCCTTTCCTGATGAGATAAGGAGGAGATTGTATATAACCCATGAGGACACTGTTCAGGTTTATTCAGAAGTATTCCAACTTCCTGCTGTTCCTGTTTCTCGAAACAGTGGCCGTCATTTTCATTGTTCATGGTTCCGGTTTCCAGCGTTCAAAGATCGTTGGCCTCAACAGGCAGGTTTCAGGATATATTTACCACAAAATGGATGGAGCCAGGGAGTACCTCTCCCTGAGACAAACAAACGAGCAACTTTCCCTGGAAAACACGGAACTCAGGAACAGGCTTGATCGCATCGGGCTCTATCTGGACAGTGCTGTGGTCCGTTCTGAATTCCGGGATCCCTATCATTACCAATATGTACCCTGCAGGGTTGTACGAAACAGTGTATTCAAACAATACAATTACATTACCCTGGACAGAGGTAAAAAACAAGGTGTCTTTAAGGACATGGGGGTCATCTCGGACGAAGGACTGGTGGGCATTGTCCTGGAGGCATCGCCGAATTTTGCAACAGTTATCCCGGTGATTAACCGGGATTTCAGGCTAAGTGTCAAAATGAAATCCAACAATTATGCGGGGATTCTGCAATGGGAAGGTGATTCACCCAGATTCGCTGTACTGAACGAGATCCCTTTCCATGTAATTATTGTGGAAAAAGACACCATTGTAACCAGCGGTTTTTCGTCGATTTTCCCTGAAGGCATTCAGGTGGGTACCATTGAATCATTCTCCCTGGACAAGGGCAACTTCTTCGAGATCAGGGTGAAACTGACCACCGATTTTCAACATCTTTTTCATGTTAATACTATCCGGAATTACCGGCAGGAGGAACAATTAAACCTTGAGGGCCCAACACGTTAATGTATATCATCGGTCGAAATATTGTCCGTTTCATTGTGGTGGTCCTGTTCCAGGTCCTCGTCATGGATAATGTATTGATCAATGGTTACATGATCCCATATGTTTACCTGTTGTTCATACTCCTCATGCCCTTTGAAACCCCACACTGGATCGTGCTGCTTTCGGGTTTTTTGCTCGGAATGGGAATTGATCTGTTCGAACATACCCTGGGAATGCACACAGCTGCAACTGTACTGGTTGCTTTTATGCGACCCTATTTTCTGGGTTTGCTGGCACCAAGAGACGGATATGAACCTGACAGCTTTCCCCAGATACACTATTACGGATTCTTATGGTTTCTAAAATACACCCTCCTTGTAGTATTCCTTCATCACTTCGTTCTCTTCTATCTGGAGGTGTTCCAGTTGCAGAATTTTTTAAGTACCTTGCTCCGGGTGATCCTGAGTTCAGCCCTGTCAGTTTCAACCATTGTGCTGAGCCAGTATTTTGTTTTCCGGAAATAGATGAACCAATATACGGATAGAAGGTACGTTTTTATCGTTCTAATTATTCTGGTGGGGCTTGTATATATTGGCAGGCTTTTCCATATCCAGGTTCTGGATAAATCCTATGAACAGTTTGCATTAAGTAATGCACAGAGTATCCGGGTTATTTACCCGGCCAGAGGTCTGATTATGGATCGGAATGGGGAGATTATGGTCTATAACCAGGCAGCATACGATATCATGGTCACCCCCCGCCTCCTGGAACCCTTTGATACTACCAAATTATGCAGCATCCTAGAGATTTCAAGGGAAAATGTGCTTGAACGGCTTAACGCAGCCCGGGACTACTCTTACCTGGTTCCATCGATTTTCATGAAGCAGGTGAACTATGAACAAGCTGCCCTTTTACAGGAAAGACTGTTTCAGTATCCGGGATTCTATGTCCAAACCCGTACCCTCAGAAAATATTCAAGGCCTGTTGCCTCTCATGCCCTGGGTTATGTGGGTGAGGTGGATCAATGGATCCTGGACAAGGATTCCTATTACCAGCTTGGAGACTACATAGGGGTTTCAGGGATTGAAAAAGCATATGAACCCTACCTGAGGGGTGAAAAAGGCAAAAATGTCTTCCTGAAGGATGTGCACAACCAGACCATTGAGTCATTCCAGGGAGGAAGGCTGGATAAGACAGTTGAAGTGGGAAAGGACCTGACAATAACCATTGATGCAGCACTTCAGGAATATGGAGAACAACTGATGAAACCATATATAGGAAGCGTTGTGGCTCTTGAACCGGCCACCGGGGAAGTACTCGCCCTGATAAGTGCGCCTACCTATCCACCAGATCTGCTGGTAGGAAGAAACCTGGGATCCGGTTTTGGGGGACTTGCCTCCGATACACTGAATCCCCTGTTTAACAGAGCCCTGATGGCTCAGTACCCACCGGGATCCACATTTAAAACGGTCATGGGGCTGATCGGGCTCCAGGAAAAGGTCATCTCTGTCAACACTGAATTCCATTGTTATTACGGGTTCTATGCGGGAGGTATTCACACAGCATGCCACCTGCATGAATCACCCCTGAATCTGATTGAAGCCATTCAAAATTCCTGCAATACTTATTTCATCAATGTATTCAAAAACATACTCCAGGATCCGGATTACAGCAACACGGCCGCTGCATACACCAACTGGAGAAGACACCTTCTTTCCATGGGACTTACCAATCCGCTGGGAATTGAACTGACCAACGAGCTGAACGGGAACATCCCTGAAGCAGGTTATTTTGACAGGATTTATGGCCAGGGCCATTGGAATTACGTGACCATCAGGTCTCTTGCCATTGGACAGGGAGAGTTGCTGGTTACTCCCGTTCAGATGGCCAACATGACTGCTACCCTGGCCAACAGGGGATACTTCATTACACCTCACCTGGTAAAAAAAATAGAGGGTGTAGAGGAGATCAATCCCCTCTACACACTG
The DNA here is from genome assembly GCA_043797815.1 of Bacteroidota bacterium. Lineage (GTDB taxonomy): Bacteria > Bacteroidota > Bacteroidia > Bacteroidales. Next base: position 50,603 of record JAZDPG010000062.1, on the reverse strand, counting down.
AGGCACTATACAAGCATAGACTCTGTCAACTATATCCCCATTGTGGACGGAATGGATCTGGTTATAAACGGCGGACCGGGATCCACAGCCCGGAATGCCAAGATCAACGGGATCACAGTTTGCGGAAAAACCGGAACAGCTGAAAATCCCCATGGGAACGACCATTCCATTTTTATTGCTTTCGCTCCCAAGGATGATCCTCAGATTGCCATTGCCGTATATGTGGAAAACCAGGGTTTCGGAACCACATACGCAGCTCCCATTGCAAGTCTGATGATCGAAAAATACCTCACCGGAGAGGTTAAAAGAACCTGGTACGAGAATTGGGTTATGCAGAAAGAGCAGCCGGTGGTCAGATCGGTTCCCAGGGCAACCGATACCACCCAATCCCGTTCAGAGCTGCCCGGACATACGCCTGTTCCAGTACCGGCCGATTCAGTGATCCGAAATCCTTAAGCAAATGGTCCAAAGAAACAATATACTGGTTAATATAGACTGGATCTCCATATTCATCTGGCTCGTGATTCTGGCCTTTGGCTGGATGAATATCTATTCCGCAAACATCATGGAAGCAGATTCAGGCATTTTTGACCTTTCACAGCGTTTCGGTAAACAGTTGATCTGGATCGGAGCCTCCATGGTTCTCGCCATCCTGCTCTTCGTGCTGGACGCTAAATTCTATATCTACTTTTCTTACCTGCTTTACGCCATTCTCGTGGGTGTACTTCTGGGTGTACTTGTTTTTGGAACTGAAGTAAACGGAGCAAGGAGCTGGTTCGAGATCGGCGGATTTCAGTTCCAGCCCTCCGAATTTGCAAAACCCCTGACAGCCCTGGCCCTCGCCCGGGTGCTTACTTCTCACAATTTTGAAATCAGAAAATTTGGAAGCCTCCTGAAAGCAGGAGCTGTCATTATCATTCCACCGGCATTGATTCTTCTGCAACCCGACCTGGGCTCCACCCTGGTCTATTTTGCCTTCATTTTTGTATTGTTCAGGGAGGGCTTTTCATCCAGTGTGATGCTGATGCTTGCCTCTTTTTTATTTCTTTTTATCGCCACTCTTTTGGTAAATAAAACTCTTATCTTACTCATTGTGTTGGTCATAGGCCTTGCTATATACCTTTCTGTTGCAAGATCACGTAAGAAAACAGCTGTATTTGCCCTTTGGACTGCGGGCTTGTTTGGTGTACTGTATGGTTTAAACCTGTTGCTCAAAACCGGATTCTCCCTGTTCACTATCGGACTGGCAACGGTTGTTCCTACTGCAATCGTATTGGCTGTCAAAGGTCTGAATGCAAGAAAATACAGCCATCTGAAAATCCTGGCAGGCGTGGTCATTGCCATCGCCTTTATCATATCCGTTGACTTTGCAATGAACAATGTACTGAAACCACATCAACAACACAGGATTTATGTAACCCTGGGATTGGAAGACGATCCCCAGGGAGTCGGGTACAATGTGAACCAATCCAAAATAGCCATCGGATCAGGGGGTATCAAAGGCAAGGGATACCTCAACGGAACACAGACCAAGCTCCATTTTGTTCCTGAACAAAGTACTGATTTTATTTTCTGCACCGTGGGTGAAGAGTGGGGGTTCCTGGGTACCACTTTTGTGATTCTGCTTTATGCGGGCATGATGCTCAGAATGATTTTACTGGCGGAAAGGCAGCGGTCAGCATTTAGCCGGATTTTCGGATACGGGTTTGTTTCCATCCTTTTTACTCACTTTGCCATCAACATCGGGATGACCATGGGGATACTCCCCGTGATCGGAATTCCCCTGCCGTTTTTCAGCTATGGAGGATCCTCCCTCTGGGCATTTACCATGTTCCTTTTTATTTTTCTCAGGTTGGACGCAAGCCGGCTTGAAATGCTTGGCTAGCAACCGGGATAGTTTGTCCGCTGTCCATTGATGCTGATTTGATATTTCTCCTCAAGGAATCCAACGATCAGCGGGAAAAATTCCATGAAATCTTCCTGGAAAACAGCATAATGCTCTGCAAGAATTTCCACGGCATATCCGGCATGGTTGGGTAAGGATGTATTTGCAGCCATCCGTTCAAGTACCAATTCAATCCCGTCAACCGACTGATAGGCCATCATCCAGTTGTTTTCAAGGAAGGTTGGAAACCATCTTTTGATGGCTTCAGGCAGCACCTTGTAATTGCGTTTCAGCAGGTCATAGGTGCGGTTTACAAAAACACCAAGGGGCAAATCAGAGTACCGGTCCCACAGGGAAGCCAGAAAATGGTCATAGAAAATATCAATGATGATCCCGGCATACTTGTGATACTTCTCCGCCACCCTTTGCTTGTTCCTCCTGGTAATGGGATGCATGTCGGTAAACGTATCGATATCCCTGTGTATCAGGATACCCTTTTTAACCTGTTCAGGAAACAACAGGTAATTACTTCCCTTCACATAGTCACCCATGAAATTGCCCACAATGATCTCTTCGTTGCAGCCGGACAGGTAAGTATGTGCCAGAAAGTTCAAAACGGTCCTGTTAATAATAAGTAATACGTTGAAGTTATCAAAATGTTTTCAAGCACAGCTATTATACAGCATATTCAGTAACACACTGGAGATATTCATATAAATTTGAAAATCACAAAAAAAATACTACCCATTTATGGCCAGAGAGCATATCTTGATCATTGGAGCTGCCGGAAGGGATTTCCACAACTTCAACACCTGCTTCAGGGAAAACGAGGAATATAAGGTGGTTGCATTCACAGCTGCCCAGATTCCGGATATTGATGGACGCAAGTATCCGGCTGAACTTGCGGGGAAATTGTATCCCGACGGAATTCCCATTTACGCCGAGGAACAGCTTCCGCAATTGATCAAAGATCTGAAGGTTCAAACCTGCATCTTCTCTTACAGCGACCTTCCCTACCATAAGGTCATGCAGATCAGTGCAGTGGTGAATGCAGCAGGTGCAAATTTCACCTTGCTGGGTACCGGTGCCACCATGATAAAAAGTACCAAACCGGTCATTGCTGTTTGTGCCGTCAGAACAGGATGTGGCAAAAGCCAGACTTCGAGACGGGTGATTGAACACCTGATGGAAAGAGGACTGAAAGTGGTGGCCATCCGGCACCCCATGCCTTATGGTGACCTTGTGGCACAGAAAGTCCAGCGATTTGCCACACTGGAAGATCTGCACAAGCACAAGTGCACCATCGAAGAGATGGAGGAGTACGAACCTCATGTGATCAGAGGTAATGTCATTTATGCAGGTGTGGATTATGAAGCCATCCTTCGTGCCGCAGAAAAAGATCCCGATGGTTGCGATGTGATCCTCTGGGACGGTGGCAACAATGATTTCTCATTCTATAAACCTGATCTGACTATCGGCGTGGTAGATCCGCACCGTGCAGGCCACGAACTATCATATTATCCCGGTGAGGTGGTGCTCAGAACATCGGATGTGGTGGTCATTAATAAGATGGACAGCGCTCCCCCGGAGGGAATACAGGTGGTCAGGGAGAGTATTGAGAAAGTCAATCCCGGTGCCATTGTGATCGATGGCGCCTCCCCCATTCGCGTAGACCATCCCGAAGTGATCAGAGGAAAAAGGGTCCTGGTGATTGAGGACGGCCCCACACTGACACACGGAGAGATGAAGATCGGGGCCGGAGTGGTGGCAGCCAGAAAATTCGGAGCTTCGGAACTGGTAGATCCAAGACCTTTTACAGTGGGAAAGTTAAGCGAAACCTTCAGGATATATCCGGAGATCGGGGTGCTGCTTCCTGCCATGGGTTATGGGGAACAACAGTTAAAAGACCTGGAAACAACGATCAATCAAACCGATTGTGATTCTGTGGTGATCGGAACTCCCATCGACCTGAACAGGCTGATCCAAATTAAGAAACCAAACACAAGGGTTTATTATGACCTCCAGGAGATCGGTGAACCGAACCTGGCAGGCGTGATTGGGGAGTTCATCACAAGTAACAAATTGTGATGGACCCCTGAGCATTGCGTTTTTCTGATTCCGGAAAAGGATTTTTATTATTCACATGCAATATCCATAAGGCCGTTGGAATAAGAATCCCAGCAATGCCATGCTTCGTCTCCAAAACGGACCGGTGCTTTGACATGCCCTTCAATGGTGGTCACATTCCACTCAATATTGGTCATTCCGGCCACAATGGAGATGTCATAAGCGGCATCGTAAACCTCACCGGGGTTGAAACTCCATTTGATGTAACTTCCCTCTTCAGCGTGTCCCGCCTCGGCATAGGTATAGGTCAGATCTTCTGCTTCAGTTATAAAATCCTTGTTCCACGCAATGTCGAGCACTGGAATGGTCCCATTCTTATAAATGGTCCAGCTGGCATGGGTATGGTTGTACCTGATGACTCCGTCAAACCACTTGACCCCGTTGTCGGGCGCAGAGGCCAGTGCAATGACCATCTCCATGGAGAACTCGTCATTGTTGACCCTTGCCCCTGTTAGTGTGGCTGTATAGTTTATATTATTCAACGGGAAATCGAAGGACCACTCCCAGGTGCGGTCTCCAAGGTATACAGGTGATTGTTGCAGTGCATAGGTATAGGCTGCAACCGGCAAAGCCGATACCAGGGTGGCAGAGATATTCCAAAATCCGACAGTAAGATAAGCATGCAGGAAATTCTGATAAGTGGCTAATGTGCCTTTGGTGGCAGTCCCCGGCTCCTCAGAGAAATCCGAGAAATCCATCATCAAACTCTCCATGGGCGGAAGTTCCGGTCGCTCATCAACCGGCTCTTTATCGCATGAGGCAACTGCAAACAAAACTGACATGGACAACAACACAACCGTCATCCTTCTGAAATTCAAATAAGTTTTCATCATATTCTTTCTTTAATTTTCAACACCTATTCCTTTACGGGAGCGATGCACTTTTGTTTCATTTGCCACAACTTAATTGGCTTAACGAAAGGCATTCAAGTTTAGCGGTTCAATGCTTCCCGTATATTTTCCATCAATTCATCTCTTTTCCAGGGCTTCATCATATACCTGAATATTAACTCCTTGTTAAATCCTTCAAGCATGATCTCCGACTCCATGAACCCGGTCAAAAGCATACAGACTTTTTGATGGTTTTTTCTTTTGATCTCTTTGATAAAATCAAGTCCGTTCATCACAGGCATTTTAAGATCTGAAATGATCACATGTATGTCGGGATGCGTTTCAAGAATCTCCAACCCTTCCCTTGCAGATGTAGCTGTAATCACTTCCAGTTCATCCATAAAGGTCAATTGAAGCAACTCGAGGTTAATCGTTTCATCATCCACGTATAGTACCTTGGGAAGCGCCATTAAATTTCCATTATAAGGATTTCATGTGTTCTTTATAGGTAACCACCTGGTATGATTTATCAACAATCAGATCAGCCTGTGGTTTCAGGGAAACAAGGGCCAGGTGTTCCCGCTCCAGGATGGCAAGCCGGAAATCGCTGAGGGCCTCCTTCATCCTGATAATCTGATTGATTTTGGTTTCATGGTAGGTCAGGTCAATGAAAACCTTCAGATCCACATCCGGACTGTTGATGGCATAAAGACCGTCGATGATCAGGAGGTCTATCTTGCTGAAATCGGTAATCAGTTTATCCACCTGTTCGGGAATCAGGTCAATACACGGTATCACGCACTCTTGTTCCTCTTTAAAATCACGAATGGTTTTGTGTATCTTGATCCAATCATATTCGTCAAGCCCTATTTTATCAAACCCCTTGTTACGGCGCCACTCCTCCCTGAGAAGGGGCTGGATCTTGTAATAATTATCCGTATGGATCACCTTAACCCTCACATGGTGATCCTTGAGCAGCTTCCCCAGAGAATGGGCCAGCTCAGACTTGCCCGATCCCGATTCACCGGAGATCCCCACCACGTATCTGTAACGCTCATCCTTGGAACTTCGATCTTCCTCAACACGTTCAAAAATGGATTGAGCGGCATCCTTGTGCATATCGTTAATCAGCAGGATATCTCCCAACATCAGATTTATTGTTTTATGAATATTCCACAGAAACCGTTACCCCCCGGGACAACTCGACTAATTTTCCGCAAAGATGTACTTTTATTTTCTCCTTTCCAGGGTTTTCTGCGGAAATCTTCCCTTCCCCCGGAGTGATAGCCACCTGATAATGAGTCCTCTTGAATGAAAAATTAAATTTTAATCCAGTCCAGTGGGCAGGAAGAGCGGGATTCAAAACCACCTGGTCCCCTTTCAGGTTCAATCCCCCATAGGAGAAAATAACCTCACAGACCGTTCCTGCCATAACGCCACAATGAATGCCCTCGCCGGTGGTGCCACCCTGGATGTCCACAAGATCACTTCTCAGGGCATCCATAAACATCTCCCATCCGGCCTCCTTTCTACCCATCTTCCATGCAAGATTTGCATGAACCAGCTTGCTGAGCGTGGACCCGTGGGAGGTTCTGCGGATATAATAATCGAAGTTGGTCTCCAGGGTCTTGGAGGTCACAGCATATCCCAGACCTTTGATGATCCTTAAGGTTTCCGTCTCACCCAGGTTATAAAAGGCCATAAGCAGATCAGCCTGTTTGGATAGCTTAAAAGCATCCGGGGACAAGCCCTCCGCCTTCAGGATGCGGTCCAGCCGGTGAATGTTGCCGTATCTTTCCCGGTAGTGGTCCCAGTCCAGCTCAGCCAGGCCGAAATAACCCATGAATTGTTCAATCACCCCTTCTTCATTCATATGCAGGCAAAGCCGGTGCATGATGTGGTCCCATCTCTCCAGATCCTTTTCAGTAATTGTCAGCTTTTTCAGCACCCTGGAACGGTTTGCATCGGTCATCTCCCCCAGGAGGGTAATTGCCTTGTCCATCATCCAGCTCACCATGATGTTGCTGTAGGCATTGTCCGTCAGACCGCCCTCAGTATCTCCCGGAAGCTTTTCATGGAATTCATCGGGGCCCATGACCTTATCGATGTGATACCTGCCATCGGCCTCGTCCCAAACGGACTTGCTCGCCCAGAATTTACAGATACTAAAAAGGATTTCTGCCCCGTAATGATCCATGAAGGCAAGGTCTCCCGAAGCATGGTAATAGTACCACACATTGTAAGCAATGGCAAGTGAAATGTGCCTTTGCAGGGAACTGTAATCGTTTCCCCACTCCCCTGACAAGGGATTCATGTGGATCACCTGAGTCTCTTCCCTTCCATCACTGCCGCTCTGCCATGGAAACATGGCCCCTTCATAACCATGCTCCTTTGCATATACCCGGGCTGCATCCAGCCTTTTATAACGGTACATCAGCACTGATTTCACCACTTCAGGAAAATGAAGGTTATAGAGCGGAAGCATGTATAGTTCATCCCAGAAAATATGACCCCGGTAGGCCTCACCGTGTAGTCCCCTGGGTGGTATTCCGGCATCCAGGCCTGCATGGTGTTTTGAAGCCGAGACCATCATATGAAACTGGTGCAGCCTTGTGAGCCGCTGTGCCTCCCGGTCTCCGTCAATAAGGATGTCTGTTTCATCCCATATCTGTTTCCATCTGTCTGCTGATCTTTTTAACTCATCCGCATAGCTACCCATTTGCGCTATGGAAGACCTGGTCATCCCCAAGGGATCATCTGCTCCCGGATCCCTGGATGTGAATATGAAGACCAGTTTTTCCAGGCAAATCTCCCGTTCTTTCTTCCCCTCTGCCACAAAAGTCTGGCTGATCCATCCACTTCCGGTACGGGTGACCTGAGGATCCTTTTTATCTGAACCGGACAACCTGTACTTTGCAGAGACAGAGATGGTGATGTCACTCTGCGAGGTCTTCACAACCAGGTTGCTCCGTCCATCGACCACCTCTTCTCCAACAGGAACCAAATGTTTCTGGTTCAAGTCATTGTATCTCTCCACTCCTGCGTTTTTATGGTCACCCCGCAACGCTGCCCTGATCTCTATTTTTCCCTCGTAATTGACCGGCGTCACTGCATATCGCAATCCGGCATAATGCGGATTGTCCATGCTGACAAAACGGGACGATTTCACCAGGGTAATCCTTCCCTCTGAATCTTCAACGATCAGTTCACGCTCCAGCTGTCCGTTATGCATGTCCAGGGTGCGGCTGAACCTCCTTATCTTAAAAGTGGGGTCAGGATTGAAAGTGAACCAGGGACCAGCATTGATGCGGAAAGTAATGGGCAACCAGTTGGAAATATTCACAAAATCTTCATTTTCCACCTCCCTGCCACCAACGATGGAAACCAGCCTGTTAAACAGTCCGGATATATAGGTTCCCGGATAATTCACCTTGTTGGCCGAGCTCTCTTCCATGGCTCCCCTGGTTCCAAAGTATCCGTTTCCCACCGTCAGCAGGGCTTCGCGAGACCGCTCAGATTCATGGTCGTAATCGAAATACCTGAGCAACCAGCCATCACGGTCCAAACCACCCGCAAACCATTCATTCATACCCTCAAGGCCGATCTCACCCATGTCTTCAACCACGATATCCGCCCCCCCCGCGTACAACTCGTTCATATTATCCTCACGGGCAATACCCAGTACCAGTCCGAAGTTTCCTTTTTTTCCTGCCTGCACACCCGATACTGCATCTTCCACAACCACCGACCGGTGATAATCCACACCCATGTTATCACAGGCAGTGGTGAAAATATCCGGTTCAGGTTTCCCTTTCAGCCCAATCTCAGCAGATACCACTCCATCCACCCGGGTTTCAAAAATATCCAGGAGTCCTGCCTTTTCAAGCACAGGTTTACAATTTTTACTGGAAGAAGCCACACCGATCCTCACGCCTGCTGCCTTCAATTTGTGAAGAATTTCAACAGTGGACCCATATACCTCCACTCCCTCCTCATCCAGTACCCGGTTGAACATGATGTTCTTCCTGTTACCCAATCCGCAAACCGTCTCCTTTTCAGGATCATCCTCCGGCTCCCCCAAAGGGATGTCTATTCCCCTCGATTCAAGAAAAGAAGCCACCCCCTTATACCTGGGTTTACCATCAACGTATGGAAGATAATCTCCCGCATGGGTAAACTCCCTGAAAGATTCCCCAAACCTCTCTTCCCGGGATCTCAGATACTCATCGAACATTTTTTTCCATGCAGAAGCATGCACAAGGGCTGTTTTTGTGATGACTCCATCCAGGTCAAAAATGACGGCATCAAACCGGGGTTGAAAGACCATAGGTTGATATGATTTATTTGGTATTGTTTTTCAAGGTATCTAAATTTAAGGAAGCATTCAAAACATTTGGCTGTAAAATATCCTTCCATGAAAAGACTGATTCTGGCATCCCATATTCTACCGGTTCACATATCATGGCATGATAACCATTACAAGGTTAAAAAGGCAGATGAACAAACCATTTCCGGCCTTCAGAACTTTTATGAATCCTTCCATCCCATATGGGTGGGCCTTACGGAATTTGAAAATCACGATTTCACTCCCAAGGAGATGAAATCGCTTGAGCAGAGCCTGAAACCCTTCAATTGTGTTCCTATTTTCCCCCGGTCACGGGACAGGAACCTGTACTTTCACGGATTCGTACGCAATACGCTCTGGCCCCTGTTTCACTATTTCACCGAAAATGTGACCTACAGTGAAATCTCCTGGAAGGCGTATGTGAAGATCAACCGGTTGTATGCTGAAAAAATTCTTCCATTAATCAAAGACGGGGATATTATCTGGATCCACGATTATCATCTGATGCTCCTCCCGGAGATGATCCGAAGCCAGAAACCGGGTGTCTCCATCGGACTGTTTTTTCATATAACCTTCCCCTCCTTTGAGATCTTCCGTTTGCTTCCCTGGCGGAGGGAACTGATAGAGGGCATGCTGGGCGCCGATCTGATCGGGTTCCAGGTTTACGATTATGTCAGGCATTTTATGAGTTCAGTAAGAAGGTTGCTGGGGGTGGATTCCGATTTTAACCGCATCTCGATCGGGGAAAGAACCCTGAAAGTGGATGTCTTTCCCAAGGGCATCAATTACGACCGGTTCCGCAACAAGGCACTTTCCGTACACAACGAACGAACGAAACCTTCTGTGATCCAGCAGGAGATGAAACAATTCAAGGAATCGGCCCAACTGGAAAAACTGATTATCTCCATAGACAAACTGGACTATACCAAGGGAATTCCACAGCGCATCATGGCTTTTGAACGATTTTTACAAACCTATCCTGAATACCAGGCAAAAGTGAGTATGATCGTCCAGGCCATTCCTTCCGGGGAGACCAGTGAATCCTTCTTCAACCTGAAAAGCAAGGTGGATGAGCTGGTGGGCCGGATCAACGGGAACTATGCAACCCTTACGTGGACCCCTGTGCGCTACCTGAACCAGACCTTTACCATGGACGAGAGGATCGACCTCTATTCCCTTTCGGATATCGCACTTATTCTTCCGCTTCGTGACGGCATGAACCTGGTAGCCAAAGAGTTCATCGCTTCACGGCACAATGGTGAAGGTGTTCTGATCCTCAGTGAGCTGGCAGGCGCTGCCAAAGAACTTCATGAGTCACTGCTTGTAAATCCCAACAACCTGGATGAGATCGCAGCGGCTATCAGAGACGCCATTGAGATGCCAATAGAAGAGCAGGTGCGGAGAAACATCGTGATGATGCAGCGGCTGCAAAGATATACGGTGGAACGATGGGCCAAGGAATTCATCAAAAGCCTGGAGGGTGTCAAGGAGATTCAGGAATTTACGCTGACGCGAAAAGTAAATATTACCCGGATGAAACAGATCGTGGCTGCCTATGCAGAATCGAATCGACGGATCCTGTTTCTCGATTATGACGGAACACTTTCGTGGTTCAGAAAAGACCCCGAAGATGCCAGGCCTGATGAACCACTATACGACATCCTGAAGGATTTGAGCAAAGACAGCAAAAATACAGTGGTCATCATCAGCGGAAGGGACAAGGAGACCCTGGAAAGGTGGTTTGACCCGGAATGGAACATTCATTTTATCGCCGAGCACGGAGTTTGGATCAGGGAACCGGGTATGGAGTGGCAAATGATGGAACAGATCAACAACATATGGAAGGAATCGGTGCTTCCACTGTTGGAGTACTATGTGGACCAGACCCCAATGACATTCATAGAAAATAAAAATTTCTCCCTGGTTTGGCATTACCGGAAAGCAGACCCGGATCTGGGGAATCAGCGGGCCTGGGAATTGAAAGATGAATTGCGCACCCTAACCTCAAACCTGAACCTGGAGATTATGGATGGAGACAAAGTACTGGAGATCAAATACTCGGGTATTAATAAAGGGAAAGCTGCCTTGCACAAACTTGGCAACAACCCCTATGACCTGATCCTGGCTGTGGGTGACGACTGGACCGATGAGTATACCTTTGATGCCATGCCCCCTGGGGCTTATACCATCAAAGTAGGGACCAAAACCACCAAAGCATCCTACTATATCGAAAGCGTTGACATGGTCAGGGAAATGCTTTGCCGTTTCAGAAAAAAGAAATGCTGATGGCAAAGCCCTTGCGTATACAATGCTTTATGCACGTGCCCTTTGAAGGGCCCGGTGTGATCACTGACTGGATCACCAAAAACAAACATGAACTGAAATTTACCAGGTTTTATGAAGGTGATGATCTTCCCGGCCAGTCATCTATTGATTTTCTTGTGATCATGGGTGGCCCCATGAATGTTTTTGATTTTCACATCCACCCGTGGATGCAGGAGGAGATGGACTGGGTTAGCGAATTCATACATGCCGGAAAGCCTGTACTCGGAATTTGCCTGGGTGCACAAATAATTGCAGCGTCCCTGGGCACAGAGGTCTATCCGGGGAATTATAAAGAGATAGGATGGCACAATCTCAAATACCTCCCATCCCTTGGTAATTACATGATTTTTAAGGATTTTCCATCCACCCGAAAAGTATTTCACTGGCACGGCGATACCTGCCAGATACCTGCCGGCGCAATCCGCATTGCCGAATCGCAGGCATTCTCCAACCAGGGATTTATTTACAACGGAAGGGTTATAGCCTTACAATTTCACCTGGAACTTACCCCTGAATCGGTCAGGGAAATGGTAGATAATTGCGGGGGAGAGATCGTACCCGGACAGTTTATCCAGACAAAGAAGGAGATATTGGAGGAGACCCGATATTTTAAAGGAAACCAGAAGCTCATGTTTCGTTTCCTTGATTATCTTAGCAGCCTGGCAAGATAAGATGAGATATTTTTCCCCGGCTTTCTCCATATACCTGATCTTCTGTTTCAGCACCGCAACTGGCCAATCGCCTGCTGTGAACCGTGATGGGTACCGGATCAAAGCCTTAAAAACAGAGGAAGCCATCAAGGTAGACGGCATCCTGGATGAAGCCATCTGGCAGAACGCCGACAGAGCCTCCCGCTTCCACAGGATCCAGCCCATTGATACGGGATATGCCAAAGCACAGACCGAAGTGATGATGGCCTTCGACAATACCCAATTCTATCTGGGGGTCATCTGTCATGATACCCTGCCCGGCAAAAGGCCGGCAGAATCGTTGCGGCGGGACTGGAACTTTGGAAGCAACGATAATTTTTTTGCAGCCATCGATACTTACAGTGACCAGACCAACGGGTTTGCCTTTGGTGTAAATGCAGCAGGGGCGCAATGGGATGGGATCCAGTCCGATGGTGGAATTGTATCCCTTGAATGGGATGGAAAATGGCTTTCAGCAGTTCAAAACCACCCCGATTTCTGGGTTGCCGAATACAGCATTCCTTTTAAAACCGTGCGCTACCGCGAAGGAGACAGGGAGTGGGGAATCAATTTCAGCCGCCTGGATTTGAAAAGCAATGAAAAATCGGGTTGGGCGCCGGTTCCCCGCCAGTTTGCCTCGGCCAACCTTGCTTATACCGGAACCCTTGCCTGGGATGAACCGCCGCCACCCTCAGGGATCCGGTTCTCGCTGATTCCATACGTATCAGGAAAGCTTACCCACCATAAGGAAGCCGGCGAAGATATGGATTTCAGTGGAAGCGCCGGCCTGGATGCCAAGGTCATCCTCTCCACCTCCATGAACCTGGATGTGACCATCAACCCGGATTATTCACAGGTGGAGGTGGACAGGCAGCAGACAAACCTGGACCGGTTTGAACTTTACTTTCCCGAGAAACGGAAATTTTTCCTGGAAAACACCGACTTGTTTGCCAGCCTGGGATCCGACCAGGTACGCCCTTTTTTCTCCCGCAGGATCGGGCTCGATGCACCGGTCATTGCAGGGGCAAGGCTCAGCGGAAAGGCCGGGAAAAACTGGCGTGTGGGAATTATGGACATGCAAACCGGGTCAAAAGATACCATTGCAGCCAGTAACTATAGTGTGGTGGTACTCCAGCGCAACATACTAAAACGCTCCAATATTGGCGTGTTTATGACCAACAAGCAGGTGATGGGAGCCGGTTCCGATTCCTCCTATCACTCCTCTTTGTACAACCGTGTGGGGGGAGCCGAATTCAATCTTGCCAGCGCAGACAACAACTGGACAGGCAAAGCTTTTTATCACCACTCTTTTAACCCGGACCCGAAGGGCGATCGTTTCTCCACGGCTGCCATGGTCCATTATGAAACAAGACAATTATCAGCAGGCTGGGAACAGACCTATGTGGGTGGCAATTACGTGGCCGAAATGGGATTTGTCAGACGGACAGGAACCCACCACTCCAATCCGGCTGTGGGCTACAAGTTTTATCCCAAGTCCGAAAAGATTACAAACCACGGGCCCGAACTATCGGCCGACCTCTATTTTGAACCCGGTTTCTCCCTTACCGACAGGGAGATTGACCTGGGCTACTCACTTACATGGATGGACCGGAGCACCATATCCCTTGATCTGGAGGAAGGATACCTCAGGTTGCTGGAACCCTTTGATCCAACAAATACCGGAGGTGCCATGCTTCCGGCGGGGGAAGAGTTCAACTGGACCGAAGTGGCACTAACCTACAATTCCAACCAGCGACAGCTTCTTACTTATATGGTATCCGGGAGATATGGGGGATTTTTTAACGGAACACGACTGAGCTTCAGCACAGAACTGAATTACCGGATTCAACCCTATGGAAGCCTCTCCATGGTTTTGTCCTATAACAGGATCCTGCTTCCCCTACCCTATTCCAGCAAAGACCTGGTCCTGGTAGGACCCCGCCTGGACATCACCTTTACAGACAAACTCTTCTTCACTACCTTTGTCCAGTATAACAACCAGATCGACAATGTGAATGTGAACATGCGTTTCCAGTGGCGGTTTGCCCCGGTTTCTGATCTCTTTATTGTTTACACGGAGAATGCCTTCCCGGAGCAGTTCAGGACCAAAGACCGGGGGATTGCCATCAAGCTATCTTACTGGATCAACTAAGCTGCGTATATGGAGAATGTATCATTCGGCATACTGACCATCCTTTTTGCTTCCATCGTTTTCTTCTATTCGTGGAAACACCAAACAAGAGCCAATTATACCTATGCCATTCTTCTGCTGTTGTTGGGAGGAATATTCCTGCGTGCCTATACTTCAGCAGACCTCTTTTTACACCCCTGGGACGAAAGGTATCACGCGCTGGTTGCCAAAAACATGATTCATCACCCTTTCAGACCAACGCTCTACGATAATCCTGTTCTTCCCTACAATTATAAAAACGGGGCTGGAAATCATATCTGGCTGCACAAGCAACCTATGCCTTTGTGGGCCATGGCCGCAAGCATGTGGTTGTTTGGCACCAATGAAATTGCACTTCGGCTTCCTTCCGTTATCCTTAGTACCATAGGAATTTGGCTCACATTTTCAATCGGCAGCTTCTTTTTCAGTAAAAGAACCGGGTATCTGGCAGCCTTTTTTTATGCCATAAACGGACTGATTATCGAACTGTCAGGAGGCAGGGTGGCTACGGATCATGTGGACATTTTCTTCCTGTTCTTCATTGAATTATCCATTTACCTTAGCATTCAATTTGTCAAAAGGAAAAGCATTCTCTATAATGTCTTTGCAGGGATTGCCATGGGAGCTGCCATTTTATCCAAGTATCTGCCTGCCCTCATTGTTGTCCCAATTTGGCTTTTCATTGTCGTTGATTCGGGGAAGTTCAAAACAAAATCCGTGGTATTCCATTTATCTGTTTTTCTGGCAGCCTGTGCTGCCATCTCCCTTCCCTGGCAGTTCTATATTTTTAAAACATTCCCGCTGGAAGCCGGATGGGAAGCAAGCTTTAATATCAGACATATCACTGAATCTCTTGACGGAAGGACAGGATCTTTTTTCTACTTTATTGACCGAATCAGAATCAATTATGGTGAGCTGATCTATCTGCCGGTACTTTGGTTCCTGTGGAAAACAATGAAATCATTTCATGATAAAAGACTGCTGGCTGTCAGTATCTGGTTTTTGGTCCCGCTTCTGTTTTTCTCCCTTGCAAAAACCAAAATGCAAGGGTATATTCTGTTTACAGCACCAGCTCTGTTTCTGATTACATCAGATTTCTATTTTATGCTTCATGATTACAAAAGGAATCATAAGCAAAAATGGTTGTTTTGCATCCTCATGGTTCTTTTGATTGTTTTACCCATCCGGTATTCCATTGAAAGGATCAAACCATTCAGCCAAACAGACAGAAGCCCGCAGTGGGTTATTGACTTGAAACAAATCAATGACGGGAGATATAACAATGCCATTGTTTTCAATTATGATCATCCGATTGAAGCCATGTTTTACACGGATTTTACCGTTTACTCTGCTATTCCCGAAAGGGAAAAAATATCCGGTCTGATTGAGCAGGGATATACAGTCATTCTAAATGACAATGGGAACATTCCTGCTGATATCAGGAAAATGGAAGGGCTGATCATTGAAAAAATACCGGCTGCTGACCGGGGACAGACATCTCAGGATTTCCCCACAGCCACAAGGTAGTGCTGGGTCCTGAAAAATAGCGTGTTCCCGGAAATGGCGGGGGTGGCCATGATCAGGTCATCCATGGGATTCCTGGCCAGGATCTCAAATTCCGGCCCTGCCCTTACCACCACCACATCTCCCTGTTCCAGGGAATAATAGAGCTTCCCGCCGGAATATACCCCCGAAGCAGAGATCCCCATGGCATCGGGGATGCGTTCACTATAGATCACCTCTCCGGTGGTGGCATGGTAGCAGGTCAGGTTCCCGTTCATGCGCAGGTTGTAAAGGTATTCGCCCACCACCAGGTTGGTGGGCATGTAGGCTCCTTCACGCTTAACGCTCCAGGGAATAAATGCATTGGTCGTGCTGTCCCTGTGAAGGGTGATATCGCCTTTCGCATCGGGCTTAATGGCAAAAATAGGGGAATAGCGTCCATGGGAGCCGTGCACAAAGATTAGGCCGTTCCCAAAAACCGGTGTGGGGGCCGGCGCATCTCCTCCCCCGCCCAGGTTCCAGATCTGTTCTCCCGTATCAAAATCATAGCCTCCGATGTGATTCCATCCGTTGACCACAATCTGCCGCACAGGCCCTTCCCGGTAAAAATTGGGAGAGCCCCAGGTAGAGATTTCATCCCGGGGAGTTCGCCAGATCTCTTCTCCGGTCTTCGCATCCAGTGAAGCGATAAATCCATCTCCCAGGAAATCGCATTGAACGATGATCCTGTTCTCATGCAGGATGGGCGAACTGGCAAATCCCCACTCCACCTCCGGATCGGTGTAGGGACCGGCATTCATGGTGCCAAAGTCTTTCTTCCATTGCAGGTTGCCCTCAAAATCGTAACAATACAAGCCTTCAGATCCGAAGAAGGCCACCACATATTCGCCGTTGGTGGCAGGAGTGGGATTGGCGTGTGAGGACTTGGTATGACGCTCGGTACGCGGAATACCCTGGTGGGCCAATCTCTCCCAAAGGATCTCACCTGTGTTTTTATTGATACAATAGACTTTGAACTGGTGAACCGACCGGTCATTCACCTCGTTAATATCTCCATACAAACCCACCTTCAGTGAGTCTTTCCCGCTGCCACTGATGGCGGTAGTCAAAAAGAGTTTATCTCCCCAGATAACCGGGCAGGAGTGGCCCAGACCCGGGATCTCCATTTTCCATCTGATATTCTCCCCTGTTCGTATATCCCATTTCACCGGCAGATCGGTTTGATCCATGATCCCCGAGGCAAAAGGTCCGCGGAACTGGGGCCATTGCTTCATATAATCTGTCTGACCTTCGGCTGACAGCCCGAACCAGAGTACCAGCAAAAGGATGGGGAAAATCTTGTTTAATTTCATGGAATACCTTTTGATATGACATACAGGGATAAGACGAAATCCGTGGTTGAATGTTGCAGGTTTGATTCAAAGATATAAATAATCAATTCTTTGTGACCCAGGTCACTTTGAATCCCATCTACTCACTGCTACCTTTGTAGTAAACAATAAACAATGTCGTCATGAAAAAGAATATAGGTATTACAGACAGATGGATCAGAATCGTACTGGGTTTGATCATTGTTGCAGCAGGATTGTACTTCAAATCCTGGTGGGGTTTGGTCGGACTTATTCCGCTTGCTACTGCCCTGATAAGCACTTGCCCCTTGTACCTGCCCTTCGGGATCAGTACCAGACGGATCAAACAGGGCTGAGAAAACCGGGTTGTGTTCCGTGATCTACCACTGAACTCCGTGACATTCGTAACATGACACCCCGACGGATCCTCCTTTGAGATCCGCACCATGACAACCTGTACAATTGATTTCCGGTTGGGTCAACCCTGTCTTGTGCAAAACGCCATCATTACTGATCGTGTGATCGGCAGGGGGGTTATGCTGGGGATATTCTTCTTCAGATGAACAACCCGCAAATAAAAGCGGGAATACGATCAAGAGGTATATCAGCTTTCCTGGTATCCGGGTATAATGTTTGATGTTTTTATCAATAAGTTTCATGGCTCGCTCTGTCAGGTTCATCTATTCCAATTACACTTATTGTCCAAACGGGAAAAATTGACAGGAATTGCTTTTCACCCGGACTATTAGTTGGCTAAGAGGGCCACAATATCCTTCTCCAGTGCTCCGGGCGGTACCGTTGGGGCAAATCTTTTAAAAGGCTTTCCTTCGGGTGTGATCAGGAACTTGGTAAAATTCCATTTGATTCGTTTTCCCAATTTTCCGGGTAGCTGATCTTTCAGGTACCTGAAAACCGGATGGGTCTCTTTGCCATTTACATGGATTTTCTCTGTTAGCTGAAAAGTGACTCCAAAGTTTATCTCACAGCTCTGCACCATGGTTTCGTTGGATTCCGGTTCCTGGTTCCGGAACTGGTTACAGGGGAATCCCAGGATCACCAGGCCCTGGTCCTTGTATTTTTGGTGCAGCGCCTCCAGTTCTTTGAACTGAGGAGCCAGTCCGCATTTTGTCGCAGTATTCACAACCAACACCGCTTTTCCCTTTAATTCGGCCATATGCAGTTCCGTGCCTCCGGGAGTTCTGGTTTTTAAATCATAAAAGTCCATCTTCAGCAAATTTTAGTTGTTTATTGAGTTTTGTAAGCCCCAAACTTCGTCCGCAGAAGCAGCTAATTTAAGACTTATTTAAATTCACCAAATCCCATGTGTTCCTCCAAAGAAAGTAGGCGCCATGTTGGAGTCAAGGAAACCCCAGGCAACGTTGTTAATAATGAAATGAAGGGACACCGAAAATCCGGTTTGAATATTTCCGGCGTTACAAACACAACCAGCGCATAAGTGCATTATATCTGCCCTCTGAATAAATTCCCGCCAGTGGTATAATTGCGCTTATTTCCCTGGATGCGGTCCTGGTATTAAGCGGAGCAGTCTTAACTTCTTACATAGGCGTAACCGGACTGCTTGAAAGAATGACCCTTGACCGGATCCTGCCCCAGTTCTTCTTAAAAAAGAACAGGAAAGTCAGATCCTACAGGATCATTATCATGTTTTTTATACTCTCTATTTCTGTTTTATTCATTTCACACGGGGATGTGGTCAGGTTGGCAAGGGTTTACGGAGTTTCCTTTTTATCGGTCATGCTGCTTTTTGGATTTGGGAACATCCTGCTAAAAATCCGCAGGGCCAAACTCCCAAGGACAGAATCTGCAAAATGGCTCAGTGTTCTGGCTGCCATTGCAGCAATTCTCATAGCACTTGAAGGGAACATCGCCATGAAACCCGCTGAAGGCACACAGTCTAATCTGAAACTCTTTCTGACTTATTTCATTCCGGCCAGCCTGATTATTGCATTATTGCTCCGCCGGGTGGTTATTTTAAGAGCCGCGCTCAGGGTTGTGATCCACATTTCCGACTTTACCCATGATCCTTCAATGGCTGAAGATTATAGAAATACGAAGAGCCTCCTGGAAGTAGGCGATCGTTTTCCATACAGGGTGGAACAGCTGGGCGGAGTGCGGCTTATTATATAAATCGTACCATTCAGCATGCTTTCTGAATTCTGACCAGCAGATCAAATCAATATCGCTGCATTTCGCTTATTCTATGCGATTTCTCGTATATGAATTCTGTTGAATAAACAGACCAAATTGATAAGCAAGTCCCTGTTCATGATAATGCTTTAGCGGGAAAAAACAAAAAATACCGTAACTTACTCATGGATCAGTGCATCCAGCCAAACAAGGCACCCCCTTGATTTTGTGTGCGTGAAAATATTTATCAGAAATATGGTTTGTATTCGTTGCCAGATGGTAGTGAAAGCCGAGCTGGAAAAGCTTGGTGTACGTTATATTGATGTAAAAATTGGCGAGGTGAATACCATTGAGGATGTTTCAAAGGAACAACTGCAAAAGCTGGATGTTGCACTGAAAAAATCCGGGTTGGAACTGATGGATGACAAAAAAAGCATCCTTGTCGAGAAAATAAAAAGTGCCGTCATCGAATTGGTACACTATACAGATGAGCAAATCAAGACGAATTTGTCAGATTACCTGAGCGAAAAACTCAATTACGATTATACCTACCTGGCCAATCTGTATTCAGAAGTTAAAGGAAGCACCATAGAAAAACTCTATCTGACCCATAAAATTGAAAAAGTCAAGGAACTCATTGTTTATGATGAACTCAATCTTTCCGAAATAGCCTACCAATTGCATTACAGCAGCGTTGCACACCTGTCGAACCAATTTAAAAAGATTACAGGACTTTCACCTTCACACTTTAAAAAGCTCAAAAACAAGAGACGCCGAACCCTTGAAGATGTGTGAATGATGTAAGGAATATTTGAAATAGTATAACACTTGTTAGCACCGGTCGGAATACCTTTATCTACATTCAAACCAGGCTAATGCACCTTATCGAAATTGAAAAGTCCCAAGCTCATATTCTGGTTGATTTAGTTGACTATCTTCCACATTCGGTTGTATACAGAACGCTTGTTAAAAAAATAACCGGAAACATCATCGCCATAGCCATTGATTCCGGGGAAAGGATAGAGGAGAAGATTTCCCCGTTCGACAATTTTATTCAGATCATTGAGGGTGAATCTGAAATTGTAATTGACAACAATTCAAATATTCTTGAAACCGGACAGGCCATACTGATTCCTGCACACTCCACCAATTTAATAAGGGCAAATAATCCGACAAAAATGCTAATCACAGTTATTAAAAGCGGGTATGAAGGAATCATTATGTGAAATGATTTCCGATCGGTCAATTTCTGAAATTAAATAACTACAAGATGTCAAAAGAAAAGGAAGCCAAGAAGAACAACAAAAAAACAGCTGTAAAAAGCCTGAAAGAAAAGAGGGCTGCAAAAGCCGAAAAGCGCGCGGTGAAAGCCGGCAATGATAAATTCAGGATATAGTACAAAAGCGCCGCCAGGATGAAAATCGCTTTCATTGGCACTTACCCGCCAAGGGAATGTGGCATCGGTACATTTACCAATAACCTGCTTGAGTCGGTTTTACAAACTAAAAAAGCTGGGAAGTTTGATGTCGAACCGTTTGTGGTGGCTGTTGATGATCATAACCTAAGCTATGATTACCCTTCGGAGGTAAAGTTAAAAATCAGGCAGGAACACCAGCGAGACTATTTAAAAGCTGCAAAGTATATTAATTTAAGCGGTGCCGATATTTGCATTCTTCAGCATGAATTTAGAATATTCGGAGGCCAGAATGGCGTATACATCCTTCCCCTGCTGCACCGTTTGGAGATACCTACAGTAGTAACCTTGCACACCATTCTGAAAACCCCAACCTACAATGAAAAGGCGGTTTTACAGGAAATTGGGAAAATGGCTCAAAAAATCGTTGTGATGAGTCTGAAAGCTATCGAATTCCTGGTGGGAATTTATAATGTGCCCCGGGAAAAAATTGCAATCATAGAGCATGGAGTCCCTGATATTAAGTTTAGCCCGGTAAAATCAAAAGAAGAATTCAAACTGGAGAGCAGAAAAGTATTGCTCACATTTGGATTTATTGGCCGGAATAAAGGCATAGAAACAGTCATCAATGCCTTGCCAGATGTGATCCAAAGACACCCAGATGTGGTATACATCATCTTGGGGAAAACCCACCCAAATGTATTACGGCACTCGGGTGAAGAATATCGTATATTCTTAATGCGGCTGGTGAAACACCTGCAATTGGAAAAGCAGGTACTTTTCTTAAATCAATTCATAGATGTTCAGGATTTATTCAAATACCTGGCTGCAACAGATATTTATATCACACCCTATTTAAATGAATCGCAAATCACCAGTGGGACGCTTTCCTATGCCGTTGGGATTGGTGCTGCTGTGCTTTCAACACCATACTGGCATGCTGTTGAATTGCTGGCCAACGGAAGAGGAAGACTTTTTGATTTTAATAATTCCAATCAACTGTCTTCCACCATTAATGAACTTTTGGATCATCCTGCAGAGCTGCATAATTTGAAACAAAAAGCACTTGAATATGGAAGAAATTTTACCTGGCCCAAAACCGGAGAGAAATATGTGAGGCTTTTCCAATCGATTCTGGAGACAGGTTATGTGCCTGCAGAAAAAAACAACACAGTATTGGATTTTCTTATTTTACCTCCTTTTTCACTGATCCATATCAATCGCTTAACAGACGATACCGGCATCATCCAACATGCAAAATTTGGCATCCCGAACCTGAAGGAAGGTTACTGTCTGGATGACAATGCAAGGGCCCTGCTGATGGTATTGATGGCCTTCCGCCAGATGAAAGACGACAGGGCACTTGAACTGTCCCCCATCTATCTGAGTTACATACACTATATGCAGAATACGGACGGAACCTTCAGAAATTTCATGAGTTTCAACAGAAACTTTCTCGACAAAGTGGGTTCCGAAGATTCCTTTGGCAGGACCATCTGGGCACTGGGATACCTGCTTGGGAATGCTCCCAATGATGCCTATTTCCAGGCAGGTAGTGTGGTATTCTTTAATGCTGCACCCAATTTCGAGAAGTTAAAATCCATCAGAGGCATAGCCAATGCAATGATTGGGATTTGTTACTACCTTAAAACAAACCCTTCCGATAATTCCATGACCGAAAGGCTAAGAAACATGGCTTTCAAATTAACAGCACACTACAACGAGAATAAATCGCCCGATTGGCTTTGGTTTGAATCGTTGCTGGCCTACGACAACGGAATTTTACCACTTGCGCTTTTGCATGCAGCAGGCATCCTGAATGACGACCGGGTGACCGATGTGGCAATTTCTGCCATGGATTTCCTGACCACCCATACCATGAAAGATGATTACCTGTCGATCATCGGAAACGAAAAATGGTATAAGAAAGACGAAGAACGGTCTGTTTTTGCCCAACAACCCATTGATGCCATGGCCATGGTATTGATGTATCACCAGGCCTATCACCTCACCAAGGACAAAGATTATCTTAAGAAGCTCTACACTTCATTTTTATGGTTCCTGGGTGAAAACGACCTGAGGATGAGCTTATACGATTTTGAAACAAAGGGTTGCTGCGATGGATTTGAAAGCTATGGCGTGAACCGGAACCAGGGAGCTGAAAGCTCACTGGCCTATTTGATCTCTCATTTAACGGTTTTGCAGGCCTATGAAGAATTCTACAAGCACGACTAGAAGTGCTTACCTGTCAATATTAATCACGTGAAAAAGCCATCTGATGGAACAGGCCCATCATGATGATATCATCCACATCTATAACAAATACAAGGGTACCAGTTACTATGTTTCCATCAGCAATTCGGACCGCAGCCCGGAAAGGCTTTAATGGATTCATCATTAAGTTGCTGCGCTATTATTTATAGATAATTATGAGATGCTTTCTTCAGGCCTTTCACATTATCCGGTGTCAATGGTCCCATGTCCTTGTAACCGGTAAATCCCATGACTGGTGAATATTCCGCTGAGGCTACACCGCATCCGATTTGACATGCAGCAATATAACTTCGGCACCCATCGCTTCAGCAAATGAATAACCTGATTCTGCCACTATTTTTGGAGTTGGATTATAATCCAGTGCATTCAATACTTTTTTATGGTTTTATTTGTTTTCATGCTTTTATGTTGAATTCATTTCAAGTTCCTTTTTATATTTTCGTAATGCTACGTATTTCCTCAAAGAAGGGGGTCCTTTTTTCTTCAACGCATTTTACGGCATAGAGGTATAGCGCTGCACTCCAGCTCTGCCAGTCCTGGCCAGCAGGCTTTCCATCCCTGGCCCTCAGCCATTCATTAAAACCGAAATCAACTCCCCCGGAAGACGAGGCCCTGATCGCACGGGTTAGTACCAGGAGCTTATCCCCTGCAAGACTGTACTTTTTTGCACCCACCAGGGCTGCCACGTATAACCCGCAAACAAAAGGCCAGATGCCCCCGTTATGGTATTCCCCGGGATTATTATATTCCGCATACCTGTCACGCCAGTCAGGATCTCCGGGTTTCGTAAACGGAAAAAAATTAGGCGGCAGATCAATGGCCAGTTCACCTCTTTCCCTCATCCCTGCGCATTCTCTCTCAATCCAGGATATCATTTGTGAAGCCCGTGTCGGAGATGCAATCCCTGAAAGCATGGCCAGGGAGTTTCCCAACAGGTCGAACCTTTCGCTGCTGTAAATTTTATAGGACCAGAAAGCATAATAGGGCTTATGTTTAAGCACCAGACCTTCGTGGACATGATGATGCATTTGCCCGCCGGTAATGGTAAATCGCACCATTTCCTTTCTCAGATTGTCGGCGCGCTTATGTTGCTTTAACAGACGAAGATAGCTGTATACCAGGGTATTCACAAAAAGTCCATATCCCAAGACCCATTGTTCATCCCGCCAGTCGCTGGTGGGTTGCTGGGCCACCAGGACCCTGTCTATTGGACTTTGATACTCCATCCAGGTGAGTGCTTTTTCGACTGCTTCCTGAAGAAATCCATTTTCCCCTGTAGTTGTTCTGAAGATGGCAACTCCCAACAGAAACAGGGGTGTAGTATCACTGGATCCCCTGTTTTCCTTATCGTGGACTATTGAGGGGATATGACCCCGCTCAGACTGGTTCTCCGCCAGGATTATCAGTACCCTGCGGATGCTCTCCATCAGCTTCTGGTCCCCGGAAACAGCAATACCCAGTATTGAAAACAACAAATCCCTTGTATAAGGTTCCGGGTATCCCCAGCCGGCAGTTCGTGGAAGTCCATGAAAGGGTCCGTGGGAATTATGTCGAAGTACTTCAAGTGCAGCCTCCCTGGCTAATTCTACCTCACTCCAATCTGTGGCCTTCATGGTGTATATTAGCTTATGCCCAGGTCATCGTTTATAATCTGAACAAACCGGCGAGCAACGATCCGGTAGTCGAAATGTTCCACCACCCGCACTCTTCCTGCCTTACCCATCTTTTCACGCAATGATTGATCCTTCATAAGGATCAGAAGATACTTTGCTATATCATGCACATTGGCGCGGTAATCCACCTCTCGTGGTTTACTGAACACGATTCTGTGACTCTCTTCGAATCCGGATTCTTCGCCAAGGATCACCTCGCTGGCGACAATTTTCCTTGCAATCCTCGCCAGGTAGGCAGTTTCGCCATGGACCAGTGTGTCCAGCATGCCCATGGCCCTGATCCCTATAACCGGTTTCTCACATGCCCCTGCTTCCACCTGAGGCATACCGAATCCCTCCAGCCGTGAGGGTGCAGCGTAGATATCACAGGCACCAATCAGATAGGGCATGAAATTTCTTGAAATGGTGTTGGTAGCATAGGTTACGTTTTTTTCAATCCCCAGGGTTGTGGCCAATTCCAGATCCGCCAGGTTTTGCAATTTGGTACGGGGCTGGGACCATACCTTACAAACATATTTCCAGTCGGGTGATTTGACATCATTGACTGCGAGTGCCTGCATCACCTCCTGGGCCCCTTTTGATGCAGCATCACCCCCCACGGTGAGGACCATGATCTGTTCGGGTGAAACTCCCAGGGCTTCACGGACTGCCATGATCTTCGGATCGTCCTTTTTAAAGGATTTGAAAGCATCTGTATCGCAACCAACGGGTAAAATCTTGATTTTATCTCCATCGATCCCGTCGCGTACATACATTTCCTTCACCCAGGCGGAGGTGACCAGGATAAGCGGGAGTGCATTCAAAGCCTCCTGATAATTTGCAATATACCCATCGGCAACCAACCAGGGTACAGCTTTAACTCCGTACCGTTGCGGATGCAAAACCAGCTGAGGTGTATGGCCCCAATAACCTACACCAACCACCACATCGGGCTCAAACCAGCGGTAGTACCATTCTTTCTCCTGGGCTGATTCAAAATGAGCAGCATGGGCATCAACACCCATTCCCAGAAGCCCTCTGTATAAGAGATCTCCCTGGGTTGCAAGTCCTCCGGGAGAGGGCGGGTAATCATATAAAACCAGTACTTTCATCAGACCGTTCCAATGATTTAATCAGTTTTCTGGCTTCAAAAGAATTATTATACTGCCAGAAGGATTCTGCCCGGGGTGTCGTCTTTGCTTCAAAACTGTTGGCCTCGAATCCGTATGTCTCCGTAATAATGCTGTATTTTCGCTGCCAGATCCTTTTTGTAAGCTTTCGATAAACTTCAGCAGTTTGAACCGGCCGCGGCAAATACTCTTTGTTGCCGTCCTCATAAGCAAATACCCAGTGCTCTCCGGTCGATATCCTGCCCGAATGCCAGAGTCTGATCACTGCCTGGCCTGTCTCTTCATGCCTGATATGCCGGGTGTATTCACCTGACGGATGATGTGAAATGACCAGGTCATAATAATGTGGGGGCAACAATTCCAATATGGCCTTCTCTACCTTATCTAACTCCAGGTGTTTTTGATCGGGCCCATCATCCAGGTCACCCATGATCCCTTCCGATCTTAACTCCTGTAAAGCCTCCCTGAACTTGGGAGCCCGGTCCGCATCACTTCCCCGGCAAAGGCAAACCACAAAACACTCCCAGGCAGGATGGCTCAGAATGGTCCCCCCGGCCCATAAGGTCTCATCGTCGGGATGAGCCACGATCAGGGCTACTTTTTTTGAGTTCAACCTGTCCATTTACAAATCCTCAACCATTTATTTTTCCAGGGGCAGGATTCCTGCCATTTCGCCAATGACATTAACCAGTTCCGATCCTGTGGGAATAACAATTTTTGCATTCTTCTCCAGTGATGTCTCCAGGGCCTCCAGCTTCCTTAAAAGTTGTGCGTTTCCAATGAAATACTTGTCTGCTGCTTCATTGACCAATCTGATTGCTTCAGCCTCTCCTTCAGCATGTAATATTTTCGATTGTTTGAAGCCTTCAGCTTCTTTAATCTTGGCACGTTTGACACCATCAGCAACAGTCTCCGCCGCAGTCGCAGAATCAATGGCTGCGATTTTTTCATTTTCGG
The DNA here is from genome assembly GCA_043797815.1 of Bacteroidota bacterium. Classification (GTDB taxonomy): domain Bacteria; phylum Bacteroidota; class Bacteroidia; order Bacteroidales. The sequence goes on along the minus strand of JAZDPG010000062.1, from coordinate 23,805 downwards.
CTTTTACGACCTTATTCATGGTTTCCTGAACGTCACTGGGAGGATCAATTTGCTTTAACTCTGTCCGGACGATTTCAATGCCCCAGCCCTTGGTTTCAGTATGCAAGGTTTTATACAGATCGGCATTGATTTTACCACGTTCACTGTTGGCTGACTTCAGTGTAAGCGTTCCTATGATATTACGCAGGGTGGTTCGCGCCAGGTTCACGATCTGCCATGTGTAATTATTGACATTGTAAATGGCTCCCTTAACACTTTCTTCATCAGACTTCACCCGGAAATAAACCTGGGCATCGACACTTGCATTCAGATTATCGTTTGTGATAATCTCCTGCGGCTCGGCATCCACCATCTGTTCAGTCACATTGACCATATAGAGCCTGTCGACCACCGGTATAATCCAGTGAAACCCTGGTAAAGCCAGACTGTTGTATTTTCCAAGACGCTCCAGGAGTCCGCGTTGGGTAGGTCTTACAATCCTGATCCCTGCCAACAGCATCACCATGACAGGAAGAATAATGTATAAATAAATCATTTTAGTTTGTATTTAATGATGGTCCAAAATCACATGTAAAGGTAATTCTCCAGGTCTGAGCATGTATTACACAATTAGGAATAAGAGTTACATCATTCACATGTTTTCCGGGAATGCTGGATGATGGCTATTTCGATCTTTTCAGCTCATCCAGTAGCTCATTCAAATGAACTGTGGCATAGGTTGACGCATAGTCAGATTTGGCGTAGGGTATGATCAGATCTTCATTGTGAATCATGGATCCGCAGGAATATACTACGTTGGGAACATATCCCTCCCGTTCTTCATTATTGGGAACCAGCAAAGGCGATTTCAACCTTCCAATCTCCTTTTCAGGCCGATCGAGATCGAACAGGGAGGCACCAAGCACATATTCCCGCATGGGGCCGACCCCATGGGTGATCACGAGCCAACCCTCCCTGGTTTCGATGGGTGAGCCGCAGTTCCCTATCTGAATGAACTCCCAGGGATATTTTGGTTGTTGCAATAATTTTGCCTCACGCCATACGGTAATGTTATCAGAATAAGCGATGTAGTTGTTATAACCATCCAAGCGGCAAAGCATGGCATAGCTTCCATTTATTTTTCTTGGAAACATGGCCATCCCCTTGTTCCGGGCAATTTCCCCATGAAGCGGCAATACCCTGAAATGATAGAAATCCTTGGTATCCAGAAGTTTAGGCAATATCGTAGTGCCATCATATGCGGTGTATGTGGCATAATAAGTCACTTCATTGTTATCATCAATAAATTTTACGAAACGGGCATCTTCAATTCCATTATTTTCGTTTGAGGATACTGGGAAAATAACCCTTTCAGATATATTGGTGTCTAAGGAAAACTCGAGTTCGTAATGAGACGATGCCAGCCACATGATCTGATTAAAAAACATCTCTTTATAGGCAGCAAGGTGGAGCGTCTTTTTATCTTCTTCAATGCATTTTCGAAGCTCGCCGTAAGTAAATTTTTCACCAAGCTTATCCAGTATTATGCCGGATGGAATAATTCCTTGGAAATCTTCCATTTCGTCCAGCTTCATTCTGAAGGATTCTTTATCATATAAATGCCGTCGGATATGTTCAGCCTCCTCCAGAAGCTTGCCTACAGGTTCTATTTTCAGGTTATTTTCTTTATCGATCAGCCCGGTCCTGAAGACAATCGAAGAAATGTGTCCTTCCCCTGTCGCCCTGAAACTGATGATTACTCTCTTTTGACCATCTCCGGTCTCGGACTGATCGGGGTGTTCGACCATCGAAGGATTAAAGAAGGCTGCCGACTCAATTGAATATTCCATTGTAAAATAGGATCCTATCAATATTTTTCTTGAGTAATCGAGCAATTCAGGATCAATATCCAACTGCTTAAACAGGTATACAATTCTGTCAAAATGCCTCTCAAAGACCTTTGAGATATTCCTGTGGCGCATGGAATAATCCCTTAGCGTCTGTTTCAACGCGAGCGAAGCATCCTCTTCAGACATGTCCAGCACTGAACGTATGGTGCTTTTAGCTCTGCTATCCCCTGTAAACAGAAAACGAGCGATGACCCTGCTGGGATCGGGGCTAAATACGATATCTTTCCTGTTTACAACAACCTGCATTTCAGTTTTTCTTATTTGCCAAAGGTAATCCCTAAAGTGTAATAAGATGAGTCGCTTTGTTTTATTTATTTTAATCCTTCAAAATCAGGGATATCTATGATTTCATTTTTAAAATCCTTGGAAGTGGTATTTCCTCTGGGACTATGAACATATATTTCCCTGAATATCATCCGCTTGTGGTAGATATTTTCACATTTTTATTGGGGTAGCGGTTTTCTCGCCTGTGAAACAGGCTCGTGAGCTCGCCCTGCGGGCCCGGTTTCTTCTCGCCTTTTTGCACCGTTGCTTGTGAAATGGATATTGCTACCCTTACTTTTATATGAATTTCAGGCTATAAATCAGAGGCCGCATTTCTAAAGCACATCAAAACCGATGGGAAGAAGCACAAAAAAAATGCGTGAGATGTGGCAGGCTTAGGGTTTTTACATGGGTGTTGTGAAATGGGGTTATCTAATCTGGTATCATGTCAAGTTATTATTGTCGGATTTATTGCCAGTATCTATCTGATCCTGCACAATTTTCCTGTTTTTAATGTCTCAGTGGTCTGGATTCGATAATAATAGTAACCATCAGGAACCTGCTGGTTGTTCTGATCAGAACCATCCCATTCCAGTAAATACTGACCCGCAGACTGATACTCATCCACCAGAACTTTGATTACTGCTCCTGTCAGACTATAAATAGTAAATTCAACCTTTACTGGTTCTGAAATACAGTACTCAAATACAGATATTCTGGAAAAAGGATTTGGATATTGGCTGAAAATAAAATAATCTTCTTTCTTATTTTTATCTGAATTTGTAAATAATCCGGTAACAAAATACCTGAAATCATCATAGGACCACTCACTGGTTCCGGCAATATTCGTTGCACACACAATCCATGAATAGGAAGTATTACCCGAAAGGCCGCTTATTATAACTGAGGTATCCGTTATTTCTGCCTGGTCAAAAACAGGTGTTTCAGGGTAATCAGAAGGAAAAACCTTCAGGTGATATGTTTCAGCGTTTTGAACGGAATACCAGGATATCACAACGGATAATGGCAGATCCGTGGCACCATTTGGAGGTGATCCCGGCTGAGGTACAGCAGGGTAATCAACAGCCAGGCTGAAATATCCTGAATTCGACCATTTTCCATGGCCAAAGGCATTGGAAGCAGCAACCCTCCAATAATGAGATGAATAATTATACAGGGTGTTGATTTTGATAAGGGTATCAGCAATATCCTGTTGTTCCATTTCCAGATAATTAAAGTCGCTGTCAACAGCAACCTGCAGATAATATCCAGTGGCCGAAGGAACAGAACTCCATATCAACAGTACATTGCCTGAATGGCATTCTGAATTATAAACAGGACTTATAAGATCAGGCGCTATGGAAGGAACCATGGCCCCTGCACATACTTCCCTGGTAGTAGCGGAGAATCCCTCTTTATTTAAGGCCCGCACCTTATACCAGTGTGTCGTTGAGAGATCAATTCCTGCGTCGGTAAAGCTGGATACCCCGGCACCAACCGAACCGATCTTATGATAATTGCCGCTCGATCCGTTACTCCTGAGAATATCAAACCCGGTTTCATTATTCGAGTTATCTGTCCAGGAGAGAACCACAGAACCAGGAGGTTGGGATAATGACATCAGGTTTGTAGGATAGGCAGGGATGCCATGATTTCCGTTGTATTCCAGCAAAGCTCCTTCAAGGCCTCCCAGAAATCCTTTATTCCGGTCGAGAAGGAAAAGGGAGTTAAAAATCTGATTTGTTATGCAGGCGTTTTCTTTCCATGTTATTCCGCCATCCTCTGTTGCGTAAATTACCCCTTCCACGTCTCCAATTACGTACACATGAAGGCTATCGAGTATTCTGATTTCTTTTAAGGGATTATATGCAGATGGCGTATGGCGTTGCAGGTCCCATGACTGCCCGCCGTCCGTTGTTTTCATGATCAGGCCGTAAGAACCTGCCAGCCAGCCGGTCTCACCGTTATAAAATTTCATATCATAAATACTCTCCTCTGCGGGTCCTGGTATCTCCATCCAGTAGTCTCCTCCATCCGTGGTTTTCCGCATTCCTGAAGGACCTGAGGTCCATCCGGTCAACCTGTCCTTGAAATAAATAAAGTCGAAATAACAACCGTCAAATCCCTTATCGCTCCATGTGATTCCGCCGTCCGGTGTGAAAATCATACCGTAATACCATCCTACGGCCCATCCTGTATCGGCATTGAGAAAAAAGATATCTTTCAGATAGGACCGGTCGAAGCTTTTTATCCAGGTATTGCCGCTGTCTGCCGTATGGTAAATGGCTGATCGGTCCGACAACCATCCCGTAGCAGCATCGGTAAAGTAGAGATTATCCAGCTCAGTGTCGGAAATCCTCTTTAATTCCCAGCTTTTTCCTCCGTTTGCGGTTCTTAATATCTTACCGCTGTCTGCAGCAATAAAACCAAGCTCGGGATCATTAAAGAAAATATCATTGATTTTTTCATTATCCAGAATGTTTTTGTCGAGTCTCGTCCAAAGGTTGTCATGCAATTTCTGTTTTGCGATGATTCCACCACGTCCGGAGGCATAGCCTGTATTTCCGGTGATGAATAAACTTTTGCAGTTCAGTGGAAATTGCTGCCATGTATAACCTCCGTCGGTGGTCATTTGTACCCCGTACTGATTGATGCACCAGCCGGTGTTTATATCAATAAAATGAAAACCAAAGGCCGATGGTCCGCTGAATACCACAGACCATGTCTCTCCTCCGTCGAGGGTTCGGGCAATATGACCTATATTAGGCAGAAAGCAGCTTACCCAACCAATGGTGTCGTTAATAAAAAAGATGTCACCATACTCTGAGGAAAAAGGCAATCCGTTCCCGCTGTTGGATATTTCTGTCCATACAGCTCCCCCGTCGCTTGTTTTATGTACAAAACGTCCCGACCGGTATCCGGTAAGTGAACTGGTAAAGACCACAGGGCCTGCCCAGTCCCATTCCCAGAAATCATTATAGATGCTCCAACTCTGGCCGCCGTCTTTCGTTGACAATATGCCGCTCCAGGTTGTTGTGATCCATCCTTCCAGCTCATTCAGGAAGAAAATGGAGTTATAATTGACCCCAAGAGAAGTAACCGGAGTTGTGAGCTCACTCCAGCTATCCCCGCCGTCAGTGGTCTTAAACAAGGTTGAGCTGTCGCCGATAATATAGCCGGTTGAAGGATTCAGGAAACTGATCCCGTACAGATTGACATTTCTTCCCGGATACTGTATGGTGAATGATTTTCCAGAATCCCGGGTATTTAGAATAGCTCCTTTTTCTCCGATGATCCAGCCGGTTGAATCATCCACAAAAGCCAGGTTATTATAATCATGTCCCGGGGGCAGAGGATTGATCCATTCCCACTGGGAACAGGCAGGACGATCAATGAAACTAAGACAGACAATGAATAAATATAAAACGGAATGGTTTGAAATGGTCGGTTTCATATTAATATCCTGTTGATGTTAAGATCTTTGAAAGGAATATGGATAAGCCAGTTCAAGGTTGAATGATCTTATGGTTCTTCGTTAAGATCCCATATACAAGCTATGAATTTTGCAAATTAAAAGCAATGATTTCCAACCTATTATTATTGTATGGCCTGCTGCCTGAACCCTTGTTGTGGAAATTATTTTTCCATTTGAACGAATTCCTTCAGCTTCCAAATAGAAAGAGTCTGATCCTACTTGACGATAAATTTCTTTCAATCCGTCATTGGCAGAATTGTGTTGAAAAAGACTTCATAGTTTCATGCTTTATTGTTTTTCATGATTTGGTTATAATTCAGGCGATATCTGTATACTTCAATAGAATGACCTCAACTGATCCCTTAGGATAACAAGTAATGGTATCAACAAATGATTGGCCAAGCTGAATTGGTTTGTTTCGTTCCATTGTCTGCGCTTTCATATAAATACTCCACAAAATGGAATTGAACATTGAGAAGGGGACGGGTTTCCTGAAGGAGCATATATATCTGGGAGGGGAGGGCTTTATGGAAAGATGGAAATAATTTGGAGGAAAAATTCTACAGAAAATCAGAAGAGGCCTCTAATGTCTTTGCGACTTTGTTTTACCACGTAAAAATAAGAGGCTGAATCAAAAGCACGTAACGAATATGCATCCCTAGAAAATAGAAAAGGCTACCCCTTCTGAGACAGCCTCTTGTATTTCAATTTGTCGGGGTAGCGGATTACTCGCCTGTGAAACAGGCTCGTGATCACCGGTGGGGGGGGTGATTCAAAAGAGAAAAAGGCCATGATACTTCGTATCCTGTTTTCGCATTTCTTCAGCCTCCCTGAAGCAAGCTTCGGTCGGCTGCAGAAAAGCAAAAACCACCATGCCTGGCGGCATGATGGCCTTTGTCTCTTTTGTCGGGGTAGCGGGATTAATTGTATATGCTATATCACTGATATTCAATATATGTTTTGTTAGCACATACCTACCCTTTCAACCATTTTGATAGCACGAATCATCGTGTAACTCCTATTTTTACTACCTTTGATGCTGACACTTGAAGTATTACTTTTTTGTCAGCACCATGAAAGACATCATCCATCCAGATAACACATATATCGATGCCCGTGAGGACTCGTACTGGTACGGTCTTGCAAACAGCACCTACAAGGTTCGGAAGATGACCCAGAACAGGAAAAGAAAGGATGGGTTGGTGAAAATCGAAATCGAGGTTGAGCAGTATTGGTATGGCGGTAAGGGCAGTTACAACAGGAAGAAAACCTTTGTGGATACCCGACAATGGGTAAATCCAAAACACTGGAACAATAAAACGCAGAGATTAAGCCAGAAGGAAAAAGACTACGAAGTCAAGAACAACAAGATAAACCAACTCTATTCAACCGTACAGGCATATGTCAGTAGCAAAGGTCAGCAGGACATCGACCAAGCATATGTTGAAGACGTTGACTTCAGCAAACTCAAAGAACTTTTCCCGAACAGGAAAGAAAATAAGAGGTGTTTCACCGACTGGATTAATATCTACCACAAGAGAAGGGTTGATATGGGGGTAAGTTATGGTACAACCAAGGAGTTTATCACCGTTAAAAATCGGGTGCTCAGGTTTGATGCCAGTAGAACCAAGAAGACCCATCTGGAAGACATTAACTTGGTCTGGTCTGAAGATTTCTACATCTATTTGCGGAACACGGAAAAATATGAGGACGGTACGATTGAAAAAACTTTCACCATCGTCAAGCAGATTCTGAAGTACCTGTACAAAAGACGCAAGGAATACAACATCGCATTCGAACCCCATTTTAATGATGACGAATTCAGATGGGGTAAAAAATCCAAGAATAAACCCAATGCCATGTCTTTCGAGCAAAGGCAGTTGCTGTATAATCACTCCTTCGAGACCCCGTACTTGGAACGTACACGGAAAATGATGTGCATACAGGCTTTCACGGGAGTCAGGTATGGTGACATATCCAGATTTAAACCAGACTGGATACAGGACGGATTTCTGGTGTTTAAACCAAATAAAACGGTAAAAGATGACGTGGAAGTGACACAACCCCTGAACAGAGAAAGCCAAGCATTGCTTGAGGAAGTGGATTATGATACCAGTGTGTACTCCATTTCAAACCAGAAATACAACGATTATATCCAATTGGTCATTGATAAACTTCGGGAAGCATATCCCGATGCGGGTTTCAGGGAGAAGTACAGCAGCCACAATATGAGGGACACGTTTATCAGCGTCTGTGTCCAGAAAGACGTGAACTTCAAATCCATACTCCTATGGGTAGGTCAGAGCAGTTATGAAATCATGGACAGGTATATTGAACTCACAGATGAGTTCAACAAAAAGGAAATGGCTAAGACTCAAGCAAAACCAAACATTGCGGAGATGTTGAAGAGGACGATGAACGATAATATGGGTGAAAACGTGAATCTCGATGATTTACCGATGTAGGCTTGAAATTCCCTTGACAGGCTTAACAACTAACAGGCAGAGATATAAAATTTTATAATTTTTTATAAAACGGAATCAGGTTGTGGCATTTTTGTTCGGTAGTATTTCTGCCCCACCCGTAGCGTATATAACTACCTGTTATTCAGATATTAGTTTTTTTTGCAGGATACTTCCAAAGCAGGAAGGGCTACCCCCAACACCATCATGACCGTACTCCCCCACCCTCAATGCGAAAAATGATATCGCACCTTGGTGCTTATCCTTCTTCGTAATAGTACTTTGTTGACACCAAATCAACTGTATCATTGTGAAATGTATCAATGGTCTTTATAAATACCGTCAATTCATTCTCCTCGATGACATATGAACGAATATCTTTTATACCAGCCTCAGGAGCGGTGCTTTCACGTATCAAATATTTTGACTTTGGAGGATACTCTTTAAGTCCAGTGTGATGAATCATAAAATGTGGAGTAAGTGTATCTGTACAGGTATGATGGTAAACCGTGATATACTGTTCATTGTAGATTCCTGAATCCTTCAATATCGCTCCGTCACTATAGGTGTAAAAATGTTCTGCCTCAACCGAATTATTTATGATTGAAGATTCATGAACCAAATAGTTATTCTCATATGAATAACAATCGAAAGCGTCACTATCATGAATTAATGAATCAACCCTATGATTGCTATCGAGTACATATTGTTTACCATTCAATTCAATCCTATCACCATTGTAATGAGGATAACTATCAAGATTGGAATACCCTGAGGTACACTTTGCTAACTTTAGTAGTCTATCCTGATTATCGTAATAGTAGATAATACTGTCCTGAATATAATCTGAAGGGGTACGGTTTACCGTAGTTATTTTGTATGAGTAAACAAACTCATCATCGTGCTTGTCGCAAGAAATAACTAAGAGTATCAAGAAAATAGAAAATACGTATTTCATTCTACATGGCTTTGTTGGGTATGCGTTGTGTCAACCAATATCAGTTGTTCTTTACAATCAAAAATACCAAATTCTGAAATCAAATCAAACAATTTTCATGCCAGATGGAAAAGTGCAACCAACTTGATATAAGCAATCATCGAAGTCAAATAGTGGAAGCAGCATTAAAAGTTGTCCATTTTATCTTAATTAAAAAGATAACACAAAATGCAACAATTATACGGCTAAACCGTACAAGAAAGTGTATATTATATGTGTGAATAAAAGGGAATCAAAATGAAGGTCAAATACAACAGGGTTTCAACCCTACAGCAAAGCGGAGACAGGTTTGGATTGGATAATGGCAACTATGACCTGACCTTACTTGACAAGGTTAGCGGAAGCATGCCATTCAGAGACCGTCCAAAGGGCAAAGAAGTGCTTGCGTTGGTCGAAGCAGGGGAAGTATCAGATTTGGTCGTTGAAGAGTTTTCACGGCTTGGTAGAAACACTGGTGATGTCATACGCACATTGGAATGGTTGGATGAGAAAGAAGTAAACGTCCACGTCCTCAACAACGGATTGCAAAGCCGACCAAACGGAAAGAAGAACCCAATTTGGAAGATGATTTCTTCGGTAATGTCATCCCTCTATGAAATGGAATTGGAAAACATTAAAGAACGCACGATGATGGGTCGGGCAGTGTACGTTCAAAAAGGTGGTAAACTTGGTCGCCCGGAAGGAAGCAATGAAAGTGAACGCCTTTTCCTTGACAAAGACAAGAGCCGTGAGATACTAAAGTATCTGAACAAGAAACGCACCATTAGGGAAATCTGCAAGATTACCAGTGCCAGTAACAAGACCATTATAAAGGTCAAACGAATTGGTGAGAAATACGGGATGTTGGCACTGACTGGATAACTGTCATTCGCATTTATAGGAGGATATGACTCATATTTAGCCGATTAAGTAATATCATTATGTATATTTGTTGTTACGTCAGATAAACATCACTAATTATGACTCAGCATACTTTGAAAATAGTATTGATAATGCTAACAGCGTTATTAATGGTTTCTTGTCGGAAAACTAATTATGGCACTTCCCTTGCTATGCAAAATCATTTGGATGTTGAAATTGAGATTGAAGTTTTCCCAATAGAATCACCATACTCCTTAATGACAAGGTTTTCAATTCCTTCAGGAAATGAGGTGGCTTTCTACAATACTGGTGTTACTGATGAAAGTGCTTGGGCATTACTATCAGCAACTTTTGATAGTATCAAGGTTCATGTTGAAGGCATCAAAGGTATTATAGTATTCACCACTGATGCAGTAGTAGGTTATTCTGCTAATCCATACACTGATACAGAAATATGGCAAAGTAGAACTCTCGAATATGAAATATACGATATGTCCAAACATGAACACGAGGATTTAAATCACTACTTCGGTATTGAACCTGAATTGCTATTGGAAGAAAAATAAATCCCACTCAACGTATATAAACCCAATTTCAGAAATATTTTTCACTCATTGGCAGCAAGACCATAGTCAAAGTCAAACGAATTGGTGAAAAATACGGGATGCTTTCACAGGCTGGATAAATTATTTCAAACGAAGATATGCGTGTAGGGGATACTTTAACCCTCTTCACCAACACTGCAATACAAAAACCCTGTCTTACCCGGGTAGTTCCGGCAACAAAGTTGCCGGATCTACCCTCACTTAATGGTCATAATATAAGGTCACCATCAATCCCAACCTACACAATTTACCGTTTTAAAGCCTAATACAGGATGTTTTCAGTGAGCAACCGATACCATTAATCCCACATTAATCTCCCTTATTTCGAAGATTCTGACCGTTATGGTGCAGGTTTTTGAACTTCATATGGTTCAAAATACAACTGTTCGAGTATTTATCTGAAAACGATAGTATGATTGAAGTCAGTGAAGAAACAAAAACCATTAACGGTCAACGGTTAAAAGCCATCGGAATGATGCTCAAAGAAATACGTTTTTCAGAAGGCAGGAATCAGGATGAGTTCGTAGAATGGGGTGCTTCCAGACGCCAAATTCAACGAGGTGAGCATGGTCTAAACCTTCGTTTGACCAGCCTGTTCAACTTGCTGGACTGTTATGGGTATTCACTGCAAAAATTCTTTGAAGATTTGGAGTAGCAGAAAAAAAATGCTGTAGTTGAGGAAAAATCCTTGACAACAGGGCATTTTCATGTTATTTTTGTGGTGCTGCATGCATAAAGCATATTCGTTCGAGAATGGTGAGTAGGTGCAGCGTCCCATTGAAAGAAGAAAGACTGTAGTAGACCCACACTGTAAAGATTCTCCACTGTAATTGACAATCACTGTGAAAATTTAGCCTTGTCGCTAAATCGTTTTTAGGTTCTTTTCAACCCAAATCCAAAGGGTTGGCTTTCTTCGAACGATGGCAAATTCCCCGAAACCTTATTGGAATCCCTGTCAAAGTCAAGACTGATACATAGTGGTTAATAGCCAATGATTAGTAAGCAGTTCATCACTCCAGCACTGCACAAATGGATAAAATGGAGTATAATTTACTTGTTATTGGCTGTTAGTAAGCAGAGGACGGTTATTATTGGCGTTAACAACCGCAGTGGGTGCTCTGGTAATCGAAGATACACCAACTCCCGACCACATTAGTCAATAATAGTCGCTGTTAAAACTTCCAGTCATGGTGGTATGCTGGATTACCTATAAATAGGTGGGGGAGCAAATGCCAATGCTTACGGCTACAATATTCATTAGTTAAGTTGAACTTGTATGAATATCTCTTTGTTTAATGATTGCTATTTTCAATAATGCGTATATGTTGTTTAATATCAGTTATTTAAACTTGTCTATCAACAATTACGCTGGTGCGGGTAGATGGGGGATAAAAGGACTTCGTATGTCCGTTAGTCAAGGTGTAGACTGCCGATATGGTAATGAAAATGATGAAACGCAGACTAATTTTGACAGCCCTTTTGCAAGCAGTAAAACTAAACCCCCTCAACATAAGCATGTTAAGAGGGTCTTTTGTCGGGGTAGCGGGATTTGAACCCACGACCTCGTCGTCCCGAACGACGCGCGCTACCAAGCTGCGCTATACCCCGAAATGGTGGGCAAAAATACCAAAACTTTATGAACTTTTAAAGTAATGCATGCATTCTGCCAAAAGCTTTTCCGGATCCACGGGGACTACCCCCGCTTTTTCACATACCTGGCCTCCTGCCAGATTGGATATGGCAGCCATCTGGGGTGGCTCCAGGCCGGCTACCACGCAAAGTGCAGCTACGCTGATCACGGTATCTCCCGCTCCCGATACATCTGCAATTTCCCTGACAATGGCCGGGATGTGGTTATAGGATCCATCCCTGGTGGTCAGTATGCCCTGTTCACTCAGGGTCAACAGGAAAGTATCGATATGCTGACCTTTCTGGTACGCAATCACATGCTCCGCAAGCCTGGCAATGTCCTGTTTCTTCAGATCCAGGTTCAGTCCCCGAACCAGTTCTTTGAAATTGGGCTTAAAAAGCCGCACGTTTTTATACAGGTTAAAACTCCTGAACTTGGGGTCCACCAGCACCGGTACCCCTGTCCTGTTTGCCGCAACGGTCAGTTCCGAGATCACCCTGGGGGTCAGCACTCCTTTGTCATAGTCCTGCATAATCAAGGCATCAAAACCACCACTTTCCAGCAGGTTCATGATCAGATCAATGAATTCATCCTGAATCCTTTTGGAAAGGAATACATCCATTTCTTCGTCCACCCTCAAAAGATGCTGATTGCCACTGATCACCCTGGTCTTCTGTGTGGTAACCCTGTGATCGTCCACCACCAGCCCGATATCCGACAGGTACTGCTCCTCCATTAATTCCAGGAAGGTTCTGCCACGTTCATCATCTCCGATCACTGAACAGAGAATGGGGACGGCGCCCATGGCCTTCACATTCAATGCCACATTGGCGGCACCGCCCAGCCGGTTTTCCTCGATGATTCCCGAAACAATGGGAACTGGGGCCTCGGGCGAAACCCTTCCCACTTTTCCCCACAGGTAGGTATCGATCATCACATCGCCCACAACCAGGATCTTCTGGTTTTTGAACCTTTTAAAAAGGTTCTGAAAATCGGTGGATTCAAACATGGTATGTCATCAAGTAGGGCAAAGATAAAATTTTAAAATCAAAGGGGATCCACATCCACGGAGATACGAATGGAGCGGTAGACCTCACTGCTGAGTGTCTCCTTCAGCACTTCTCCCAGAAGATTCTTGGCCCTTTCGTAGGAAGCCTTTCTTTCGATTTTAAGGATGATCTGTTTGACGAATGTATCGTTGACTTTCCTCACGGGAGGGTACTGCGGGCCAAACACCCTGCTTGCAAATATCTCCCTCAGCCCTAGGGCCACCAGATCTGTGGCACCATCCAGGAAGGAGGGGATCTTGTGCCTGAAAGAGATCCGGATCAGGCGTGTGAAGGGGGGATATCCGAACATCTGCCTCTCTTCCATCTGCTCCCTGTAAAGCGAATCGTAATCATCATTCAGAATAAACTGTATCACCGGATGCTCCGGGTCCATGGTCTGGATAATGACCCTCCCCTGCTTCCTGCGCCTTCCTGCTCTTCCGCTCACCTGCGAGATCAATTGAAAGCTGCGTTCAAATGCCCTGAAATCTGGAAAATACAACATGCTGTCCGCATCCAGGACCCCCACCAGGCTTACATTTTCAAAATCAAGTCCTTTAGAGATCATCTGGGTGCCGATAAGCACATCCAGCCTGCCCTTCGCGAAATCCCTGATTACTCTTTCATACCCCTTCTGGGAGCGCGCTGTGTCCGTATCAAGCCTTCCTACCCTGATCCCTTCAAAGACCACTGCAATCTCATCCTCGACCTTTTCGGTGCCAAAGCCCTTCATGCTCATATTGGTTCCGTGACAGGACGGACAGGCTGCGGGCATGTTCTCCTTGTACCCGCAATAGTGGCACTCGAGCTTCCGGCTGAACCGGTGGTAAGTCAGGCTCACATCGCAGCGCTTGCATCTGGGGATCTCCCCGCATTCGTTGCAAACGATATAGTGGGAATATCCCCGCCGGTTCTGGAAAAGGATCACCTGTTCACCCGCCTTGAGGGCCTCCCTGATCCCTTCCATGAGCTGGGGTGTAAAATGCGAGACCATCTGCTTTCGGTGGGTTGCCACTTTGGTGTTGGCCAGGATCACTTCCGGCTTCTTTACTTCACCGTAACGTCCAAGAATGGATGTAAATCCGTATTTGCCGTTTCTGGCATTGTAGAGTGATTCAAAAGACGGGGTGGCCGTACCCATGAGGACCTTCGCCCCGTGGAACAGGGCAAGCACCTGGGCAGCGTCCCGGGCATGATAACGGGGAGCCGGGTCGTGCTGCTTGAAAGTGGTCTCGTGTTCCTCATCAATAATCACCAGTCCCAGTTTGCTTAGGGGAAGGAAAATAGCCGATCTTACGCCAATGATCACCTCAAAGGGCTCCTGATCGGTCATGCCCAGCAGGTTCCTGTAAACATGTACCCGCTGGGTATCGCTGTACCGCGAATGGTAAACTCCCACTTTGTTGCCGAAAACCTCCTGTATGCGTTCAATGATCTGCGTGGTCAGCGCAATTTCAGGCAAGAGGTAGAGAACCTGTTTCCCTTCCTCCAACTGCTCCCTGATCAGGTGCACATAAAGCTCTGTTTTCCCACTGGAAGTCACCCCCTGCAGCAATACAGTCTGGTGTTTCTGAAACTGGCTCTGATGCTTTGAAGCGCATCAGCCTGCTCCCGGTTCAGGGAAAATGGTTCTCTGGCCGGGATGCTCTCTTCTCCGGATCCCTTCCCCATCTCTTCCCGGTCAACCTGCACCAGCGTCCCCTTCTTTATCAGGGAGGAGAGTGCTCCTGCATCTCCATCGAGCCTGGTCAGCGCTGTCTTTGGAACCTCTGAGTGATAATCCTCCGGTCCGGCCAGTTGCAGGTACCTTTCCAGGATACTTTTTTGTCTGGGTGCCCTGGACAGCCGGTCCAGGGAAAGATGGATTGCATTTTCCGAATGCATGGATCCCGACAAGCGGATATAGGATACCTGCTGTTTGCGGACCAGGGTCCGCACAAATTCATTGATCTCCACGGCCCCCTTTTCAACCAGTTTTTTCAACACCTTCAGCGGCCTTTCGGAAATCGCGGTCATCTCCAGATCACCCATGGTCACTTCCCCCTGGTCCTTTATCACCTCGAACAACAACCTTTCGTGGTAATCCATGGAACCATCATCGTCATATCCTGCATTGATCCTTACCTTCGACTCACTTTCGGGACGTAATCCGGATGGAAGGGCCGCACGCATGACCTCACCATGGCTGCACATATAATAGGCGGCCATCCAGTCCCAGAGCTGCAGTTGCGGAGAAAGTACCAGCGGCTGTACATCCAGCACTTCAATAATCTCCCTGGGTGTAAATCCTTCCGGCGGGGTATCGGTCAGGGAACTGACCACGGCACTGTAGATACGCTTCCTGCCAAAAGGGACAAGCACGCGGCTCCCTCGGCTTATCTCATCCCCGGCTGATTCCGGAATGGCATAGGTAAACGGACCTTCCACTGCCAGGGGAATGATCACCTGGGCAAAACGTGCTCGAACTGACATGGAAGGTAATGTACGAAATTACACCGAAAGGATCTCAACCATTTGCATCTGTTCCGGGTCCACTTTTTTCTTTAGCTTGATTACCTTTCTGAAAGGAATGAGGTCGATCTCACCGTTATGAAATCCCACCATGACGCTTTTCTGGTCATCCAGCAAAGCCTCAATGGCGGCATAACCTAGTGTACTGGCGCTGACCCGGTCATAGGCAGAAGGAGTCCCGCCCCGCTGAATGTGACCCAGTACCGACACCCTGGTATCGTAATCTTTGAAATCCTCTTTCACTTTTTCTGCAATGGCGAAGGCACCACCCTCTTCATCACCTTCGGCCACAATAATGATGTTGCTGGACTTTTTCCGCTTGAATCCTTTCTCAAGATAATTCTTCAGGTTCTGAACCTGGCCATGTATTTCCGGAATAAGTATGGCTTCCGCTCCACAGGCAATACCGCTTTTCAGGGCAATAAAACCCGCATCCCGGCCCATCACTTCGATGAAAAACAGCCGGTTGTGACTGCCGGCAGTATCCCTGATCTTATCCACCGCTTCCACCACAGTGTTCAGTGCGGTATCATATCCGATGGTATAGTCTGTCCCGTAGATGTCATTGTCAATGGTCCCCGGTATCCCGATGAAGGGAATATCAAAATACTCATCGCAGAATACCCTGGCTCCGGTAAGTGAGCCATCACCCCCGATCACCACCACGGCATCTATCCCCGCTGCTTTCAGGTTATCATAAGCCATTTTGCGGCCCTCAGGTTCCATGAACTCCTTGCTCCTGGCTGTTTTCAGTATGGTTCCGCCCCTGGCCAGAATATCGCTCACACTGTGTGCGCGAAGGTTCATAAAATGATTGTTGATCATCCCATGATAACCGTGCCTGATCCCTATGACTTCAAGTCCGTAATATATGGCGGTGCGTGTAACGCCCCGGATGGCGGCATTCATTCCGGGAGCATCACCCCCGGATGTGAGCACACCCACTCTTTTAATTTTTCCCATTCAAATCAATTATTAACCATGGCAAAATTAAGGAATTTTGTATTAAGGGGAGATTAAGTTTTTTACACGTTTACCAACCGCTTCCAGCTGGGTTCTGGATGTGGAGGTTGCTCCACTGATCCCGATGGTGTCTGCACCGCTGAACCAGGCCGGATCCAGTTCCCTTTCCTCTGATATCCAATGGGTCCTTGGGTTCACTGAACGGCTGAACTCATACAGCATTTTACCGTTGGAAGAGTTTTTCCCACTTACAAAAATAAGTACATCATGCTTTCCCGCAAAGGCCTGCAGACCCGGTTTCCTTTTTTTCATCTGTCCGCAGATGGTACAACTTGAACGGAAAACAGAAATCCCTGCTCCCGCCAGATGGGCTTTCAATTCCCTTTCAACTTCCCTGAAAAGGTCAGGGTCCATGGTGGTTTGGGAAAAAAGGGTTACGCCCCTGGTGTTGTCCACATGACGAACATCCCCGGGAGTACTTACCACCACTGCATCTCCGTTCACCTGTCCGAGTAGCCCGATGGTCTCGGGATGTTCAGGCTTCCCGAAAATCACCAGTTGTTCCTTGCTATGGTCTATTTTCAGGTATGTTTCCCTGACCTGTTCCTGCAACTTACGGACAATGGGACAGGTACCATCGATCAAATCAATCCCGCTGGCAGCAGCATATTCAAAGGTGGAGGGTGGCTCTCCATGGGCCCTGATCAAAACCCGTCCAGCCTTCAGGCCGGATAGGTCACTGTGCCCGATGGTCTTCATCCCCATTTCATGCAACTTCCTCATTTCTTCGCTGTTGTGAACCATCTCCCCGAGTCCGTACAGGGTCTCCCCGTTCCTGAGGTGCAATTCAGCCGTCTGAAGCGCCTGCTCCACACCAAAGCAAAAACCGGCTCCCGGATCAATCTCAACTGTGGCCATCCGAAATGATGCGTTGATAAATGTCCATGAACCACTCCATCTGCTGATCAACTGTCATATCAGAGTTATCCAGTACAATGGCATCTTCAGCCTGAATGAGGGGGCTGTCTTCCCGGGTTGAATCAATGTGGTCGCGCTTCAGGATGTTCTGCCTTACTTCTTCCAGATTGGCAGGCATTCCCTTTTCGATCAGCTCCTTGAAGCGCCTCATGGCGCGTACTTCTACTGCAGCGGTCAGAAAGATCTTTAGTTCCGCCTCCGGAAAAACAACCGTACCTATGTCCCGGCCATCCATGACAATTCCCTTTTCCTTACCAAGGCTTCGCTGGTACTCCACCATTTTTCGCCGGACTACAGGAATGGTGGCAATATAACTTACATGCGCCGCAACAGCCATGTGCCTGATCAGGTCTTCCACCATGCGGTCGTTCAGAAAGATCTCTGTCCTCTCTCTGGAAGGATTATACCGCAGGTCAAGGGAAATCCCTGCCAGAAGCTCATCCACCAGTTCGGCGGATGGAGCATCGGTGGAATCAAACAGACCTGCATCCATGGCAGCCAGGGTTACTGCCCTGTACATGGCCCCGGAGTCAACATATGCATACCCCAGTCTGGCCGCAATTCTTTTGGCGTAGGTACTTTTTCCGCAGGAGGAATGTCCGTCCAGTGCAATAATGATTTTCCGGAGATTCACAGGCATTGATTTTGCAGGATCAAAGATAGTGTTTTACAAGTGTCCCTTAACCCTGTTTTATTGCTTTCTGTAGAATTCTGAAAGGTTGGTGGTGAGGGAGAAA
Source organism: Bacteroidota bacterium (assembly GCA_043797815.1). GTDB lineage: Bacteria > Bacteroidota > Bacteroidia > Bacteroidales. The sequence continues at coordinate 5,384 of JAZDPG010000062.1, read as the reverse complement.
TGGTTGGTTCCGCCGGCCAGGTGATAGGATGAGCGACCGTAAGCAATGTGGAATTTGGATATTCTGAAGCCAAAACCCCAGGAGAATCCCACTGTCCCGGGTTTGGCAGCCACGCTCATCTCCTTTCTTCGCTTGTAATTGTAGCCCAGGTCCGCATGAAAATTCTCCCCGATCAGGAACTCAACACCATACACCATGTGTCGCATCAGTTTGTCACCAAACACATCAAAGCCGCTCTTTTTTAAATCTTCACCAAGGGGATCGTACAGATTATCGGATTTCGCATAGGTCAGGTCCCACCTTTCCAGATTCTGGTAGGTGATGCTGAATCGGAATGGGGCATGTGCCAGACCCTGGGTAATCCCGGCCTGAATTTCAAAGGGGAGTTTTTCCCTTACTCCGGTATAGGTGGTGAGCTGTGCGCCCATGTTCTTGGCCACCAAACCAAGGGTGGTCAGAGTTCCGGGGTTGTGATAGGTAACTCCTGCATCCACAGCAATTCCCAACGATGAGTATTGTTCAAAAGAAGAAAAGATGGGCTTGAGATTGATCCCTGCAGTGAGCATTGAATCAATGACGGACCTGGAATAGACCAGGTTCAGAGCATATTCCGACGCCCTGAAAGTCCCCATATTCTCTCCAAGTTCATCGGTCCGGTCGAAAGCGCCGTAATCCACATAATGTATCCCGGCAACAAAATTCCCGATGCCTTTCCGGTGGTATCCATAGGAAGCATAGCCGAAATTGACCCCGGCAAAATAGTTTACATAATTCAGACTCAGATTGTTATGCATCCCGGCGGTCAGGAGTGCCGGATTGTGAAATACAAGGTTGATATCATCATCCAACAGAGACACCGACTCTCCACCCAGGGCAGCTACCCTGGCAGAATTGGTAAGGCCGAGGAAACCATAGGTGGATTCCCCTCCCTTCTGTGCCTGGACCAGAACCGGGATCAATCCGATGAAAAATGCGATGATGAACCTGCTTCTCATTACAATTTTAAACGGCTTTCCGGCCCCGATATTATTCTTCCATTTGATTAATGATCATTTCACCGGCCCTGTCCACCCACAGTCTGAACCAGAGCTTATCGCTCTTTTTGATCCCTCGCAACCCCTCGGCTGAAAAACCATCCAGCGAAATCCCCAGACCGCTTCTTTCTATGTCGAAGCTGTTGCAGCGTTGTTCAAAATGATTCCTAACAGGAACCACGCCCAAGGGGACTCCCATGTATGCTGCTTCGGCTACCGTATCAAATCCGGCGGTGGTGACCAGATTCCGGCACGATTCCATCTTCTCCAGGAAAGCCTGGTCATTGATGGCATGAAGGCGGATAGAAGGGGGCATGGGGGTTTCCGTGGGAAGCTCAGAAAATATATCTGCCTGAAAATCCGGATTGTTTTTAGCAATGGTGGTAATATCACTTGCAAATCCTTCATTCAGAAGGTATATAAGGGTGGCGGGCCCCTCCTTACGGGTAGCATTCCTGAACCGCTCTCTCACCAGGGGTGGCACCACGGTGATCTGTTCATTTCCGGGCAACTCCCTGAACGAAAGTGCCAGGACTTTGTCACAAGACCTCATCACAGTAAGGGTATGAAGCCTGAGGAACCATTTATGTAGCGTGTTCCCTCCAGGACACCTGTATCCTTCAAGATGCAGTAAAAAGTGATGCCCGATCCCTATTCTTTTAACCGATGGGGAACCTTTTTGTAATGCCAGCGCACCTACAACATCATAGAAGTTGAATACCACATGGGGATTCAACCTGGTTATCTCCCGCCGGATACGACCAGCTTCCCTTACGTAGAGGGGGCTTCTGAAAAGATTGAAAAGGATGGTAAGACCCACATAGATTCCCTTTTTATTGGGAGTGCGAAGAAAAAACGGGCTTGCAAAACACTGCAATCTGTCACCAAACAACGTTCTGTAATATGTTGGAAGCGAATGACGGTTGTTGCATCCGGTAAATACCGCCTCCACAGTGTGTCCTGCATTCTCCAGGTACTCTTTCAGAGCCGCAGATTGGGATAAATGGCCCCTTCCTTCTCCCTGAACAATAAACACAGTCCTTGCCATTTGAATCAGGAATAGGGTGGATGACGAAACCCGCCTTTTTTGGCAGTCATTTTCCAGTTGATGGTTCCCACCTGGGTCAGAAGAAGTCCTGCAATAGCCACAAGAATGCCTGCAATTTTGATGAGTGGCATGGGTTCTCTGAGCATCTTAAAGGAGATAAAAGCAGTCACCACTGGAACAATGTTGGCAAAGATATTGGCCTTTGCGGCACCCAACTCCCTGATGGCAAGTGTTAGAAGAATGAAGCAGATCCCCGATCCGAAAACACCCAGATAGAGCACTGCCAGCAGGCTGGCGTTTGAGATGGAGTCCAGCTCCGGCAGAGGAAGTTCCCGGAACAGGAAAAGCGGTAAAAACATCAGCAAGCCATAGAAGCTCTGGTAGGCTGTAATGGTAATGGGATTGTAATCTTCCACCAGTTTCCGGGCCACCAGGGTATACCCCACAGCAGCGAAGACTGCCACGAAAAGAAGCAAAATCCCCCTGGGATCTGTCACTGTTCCGCTGCTTTTGTTAAGGACCACCATCAAAACACCGCTAAAAGAGACGACCAGTCCAATGATATTCAGGCTGGTCAGCTTCTCCCTGAACAGATAGTAGGCCCCAAAGGGTACAATCAATGGGATGATGGAAATAATAACAGCTCCTACGGTAGGTGAGACCAGCATCAGGCCATTGGCCTCCCCTAAAAAATAGAAGAAGGGTTCGAAAAGGGCCATCAGGAGAAACCACTTCTGATCCTTTCTCTTTATTTTGTTCAGTCGTTTCAATATCCATGCGAATCCAAAAAGGAAAAAGATGGATACAAACAATCTTAAGAAGACAATGGTGACGGGCCTGAATGACTCGCAGGCGTATTTAAAAAGGACAAAAGTAAACCCCCAGAAGATCATCGCCAGGATGACACTTACATAAGCTCCGAAACGGGGTGATCTCATCAGGCTGCCCGGAGTCGCTTCAGGTTTGCCTTTTCCAGTTTCTCCCTGGCATACTTGATCCCGATGGTCATCTTTTCTGCGTTCTCTTTGGAAGGAAGCTCGAACATGGCATCCATCATGATGACCTCACAAATGGAACGGAGACCCCTGGCTCCCAGTTTGAATTCAATGGCCTTCTTAACAATATAGTCCAATACCGGCTCATCCCAGGTAAGCTTGATGCCATCCATTTCAAACAGCTTCTCATACTGTTTGATAATGGCATTTCGTGGTTCGGTCAGAATGCGGCGCAGGGCCCTTTCATCCAGTGGCTCGAGGTAGGTAAGTACAGGCAGCCGGCCGATGATTTCGGGGATCATCCCGAAAGATTTCAGATCCTGTGGTGCCACATATTGCAGCAGGTTGGTCTTATCGATCCGGTCTGTATTCTTGGAGGCATTGTAACCCACCACCTGGGTGTTCAGCCGCTTGGCAATCTTGTTTTCAATGCCATCAAAAGCACCTCCGCAAATAAACAGGATGTTCCTGGTATTTACCGGGATCATTTTCTGATCGGGATGCTTCCTTCCCCCCTGCGGCGGAACGTTGATAATGGAACCCTCCAGCAACTTGAGCAGTCCCTGTTGAACACCTTCACCGGATACATCCCTGGTAATGGACGGATTGTCACTCTTGCGGGCAATTTTATCGATCTCATCAATAAATACGATTCCCTTTTCTGCGGCTTCCACATTGTAATCGGCCACCTGGAGCAACCTTGTCAGAATACTCTCAATGTCTTCGCCCACATAGCCGGCCTCGGTGAGTACGGTTGCATCAACGATGGTAAAAGGCACATGAAGCATCCGTGCAATGGTCCTGGCAAGAAGGGTCTTGCCTGTTCCGGTTTCTCCCACCAGGATGATGTTGGATTTTTCAATTTCAACCTCCTCCTTGCTCTCCTGCTGCATCAGGCGCTTGTAATGGTTGTAGACAGCAACGGAAATATATTTCTTGGCTTCCTCTTGTCCGATCACATAAAGATCCAGAAAGTTCTTGATCTCCTGGGGCTTTAATAGCTTGAGCTGATCCATATCAAACTCACCCTGCACGCCGAGTTCCTCCTGGACAATGCTGTAAGCCTGTTCGATGCACCTGTCACAGATATGTCCTGAAATACCTGCAATCAGAAGGTTTGTATCCTTCTTTTCCCTGCCGCAAAATGAGCAACGGTCCATGGCTATTTCTTTTCTTTGGTCCGGATCAATACTTCGTCAATCATTCCATATTCTTTGGCCTCAGCAGAGGTCATCCAGAAATCCCTGTCCCCGTCTTTCTCCACCTGTTCAATGGATTTCCCGGAATGTTCAGCAATGATGGCATAAAGCTCTTTTTTCATTTTGACAATCTCACGGGTGGTAATCTCGATATCGGAAGCCTGCCCCTGTGTCCCTCCCATGGGCTGGTGGATCATCACCCTGCTGTGCTTCAGTGCAGACCGCTTTCCAACCGTTCCTGCTGCCAGCAAAACTGCACCCATGGAAGCAGCCATGCCGGTACAGATGGTGGCCACATCACAGGAGGTATATTGCATGGTATCATAAATCCCCAATCCCGCATGAACTCCTCCTCCCGGTGTGTTGAAATAGACCTGAATATCCTTGTTTGGATCGGCCGAGTCCAGGTAAAGCAGCTGTGCCTGGATGATATTCGCCACATAATCGTCAATGGGCGCCCCCAGAAAAATGATCCTGTCCATCATCAGCCTTGAAAATACATCCATGGAGGCCACATTCAACTGTCTCTCTTCTATGATGGTTGGTGAAATGTAGTTGTTGTATTGCGAGGTAAATTGATGGAGTGTCAAACTATTGATGCCCAGGTGTTTGGTGGCATACTTCTTAAAATCATCCTGCTGGTTCATATGTTCTGTTTTTCTATTTTTCGTACAATTTACGGAACTTATCCGAACTGACCTCTTTTTCATTAACCGTTACCGTTGATTTGATATGAGCCATAAGCTTCTCCTCAGCCTTCTGATCGTAGATACGGCGGGCCTCTTCAGGCTTCGATAACATCTCTTTGGCATAGTTTTCCAGGTAGTCATCGGGCACATTGGAAATACCGTATTGCATATACTGGTTCAGTGCCATTCCCTTGGCCAGATCCAGAGCCTCATCAGCTGATACGGTGATCCCCTGCTCCTTGAGAAGCTGCTCCTTAATGAGCTGCCAGCGGAAATCATCTTCATACTTCTCGAAATCCTTCTTGATCTGCTCTTCGGTGATCTGCTCATTGGTTTCCAACATCCAGCGCTTCAGGAACTCCACGGGCAGATCAACCTTGGCTTTTTTGATCAGCGCCTCCCTCGCATCCACCTTGAAC
>JAZDPG010000046.1:0-67347 GCA_043797815.1 Bacteroidota bacterium | reverse complement strand
AGCCCTGTAATGAAGGGAGTGATCTGGGTGGGAACAGATGATGGCAATGTCCAGCTGACTACCGATGGCGGTTCCAGCTGGACCAATTGCTCCCCCAGGATCAAAGAGTTACCCGCCGGAGCCTGGGTGCCGCAAATTATACCCTCAGCCAAAAACGGGGGGGAGGCTTTCGTTGTGGTAAATAACTACAGGCTGAATGATTATTCTCCCTATCTGTTCCATACCGAAGATTTTGGCAGGAAATGGACCCGGGTCATTGACGGGACTGACGTGCCGGGATTCGTGCTCTCCTTTGTGCAGGATCCGCAGGAGGGTAGCCTCCGCTTCCTGGGTACTGAATACGGGCTTTATGTGACCATCGACGGAGGGGAAAAGTGGACCAGGTGGACCAACGGCATTCCCACTGTACCCGTTATGGACCTGGTGATCCATCCCCGTGAAAACGACCTGGTTATTGGAACCTTTGGACGTTCGGCCTTTATCATCGACGATATCAGGCCCCTGAGGGCCATGGCGGCTGAATACGGGGATGTCACCGGCAGCCGATTATATGTTGTTGAACCTCCCGAGGCCTACCTGGCAGAAACCAGGAATGCTCCCGGCTATTACTTTACGGGCGATGCATATTATGAAGGAGACAACAGGAGTTCCGGAGCCAGGATCAGTTGTTTTGTAAAAGTGGACAAAGATGAGGATAAAGGGAAGAAAGACAGTGTGACCATCCAGATTCTTGATCAGGAAATGCATCTTTTGCGTACCATGAAGAGTGTTCCGGAGAATGGCCTGAACAGATTTGTCTGGAAACTGGATAAAAAAGGTGTCAGGCTCAATTTCAGTGCAGCAGCAGGTGGATCGGCCGGAGGCCGGGGGAGACAAGGCGGATCGGGAAGTGGAGAACCCGGTGGCGGGGGATTGGTCCTTCCCGGCCAGTATCAAGTCAGGATTACTTTCAAAGGGGATACCGCCATAACCGGGATCCGTGTGGCGGCTGATCCGAGGACTCCCTATGATCTCCAGGGGATGAAGGCCAAAGAGGAAAAAACAGATCAGCTCCTGGAGAAAATGAAAGAGCTGAATGCAGGCATGTCGAGAATAAGGGATTGTAAGGAACGTTATGAGCTTGTAAACAAGCTATCCGGAAAAGAACAATCTGATGCTTTGAAAGAGGCTTCCGAAACTGTGAAGAAGCAATTGGATCGGCTGTCAGGAAAACTGTTCCTGGATGAAACCGTGCAGGGTATTTACGAACCTTCTGATGCATTGTCTGTGGGATTGTCGGGCACATGGCCCATTACCATGTCAAACAAACCCCTCACGGATAACCAGTTGCAAAAGCTATCCTCTTACCTGAGGGTTGCTGATGCGGCCATTGAAGAGATCGATGTGTTTCTGGAAAAAAATTGGGCCGTATTCAGGAAGGTTGTTGAGTCGGAGAAGATATCGCTTTTTAGTGAGTAGCCGGCAAAGGAAACTTCTATTTTAGGTTTAGCTGGATTTTATTTAACTTGACTCCGAATGAAAGAACAAAGTGGCATGGGCAGGACTTCAAAAATTGGGGAACCGTCCAGGAAGGACAACTGCATCCTGGTTATCAGGAACAGGTCCGGCAGAAAGCTGAACCTGGTTATTCACGGGACAGAGGTGAATGTGGTTCGCGCCATGACTGTGAGGCGGTTTAAGCGCCTGAAGCTGATCAAGGGAACCTATGTGGTTGAGGCCTGGTTGTCTGACGGAAGGATAGGCGTCAATGCCATTAATATACCCCATATCAGCATAGAAAAGATCACATCCAGGAAGGATGTCTCCATCAGGGGCCGGAAAATCGTTGCCGATTTTGTGAATGACCGTGCCAAACTGGAGATAGACAGGGAACCAAGCACCGGTGAACTGGTGCAGAATATCTAGTAGTTGAGGTTGGAAGCCAGGAGGCTCTCCACCCGGTCCACACCCAACCCTTTTCTATCCGCATAGTCCTTCACCTGGTCTTTACCAACCTTGCCCACAAAGAAATATTTGGATTCAGGATGGGCAAAGACCAATCCGCTTACCGAAGCGGCAGGTACCATGGAATAGTTCTCTGTAAGTTTGATTCCGTATTTCTCAGCCTCAAGTAATTTGAAAAAGCACCTCCTTCTCAGAGTGTTCGGGACATGCGGGATAGCCGTGTGCAGGCCTGATCCCTGAATAATTTTCCCTGAACAGGTCATCCATGCTGAGCGCCTCATCCGGCGCATAGCCCCAGTAACTCTTCCGGATCTCCTCATGCAGCAATTCCGTAAAGGCTTCAGCCAGCCTGTCGGAGAGTGCTTTTAACATGATGGATGAATAGTCATCGTGTTGCGCCTCGAACTCCCTGATCTTGTCTTCAATCCCTATGCCTGTGGTAACGGCAAAGGCACCCAGGTAATCGTTGAGCCCTGTTTCAACTGGAGCGATATAATCTGAAAGGCAGAGGTTGGCAAGTTCCTTCTCTTTCTGTGTCTGATTGCGCAGATTTGTAAATCTGGTGATCACAGCTTTACGGGTTTCGTCCCTGTATACCAGCAGGTCGTCACCTGCAGAATTGGCAGGGAAAATTCCGAAGACTGCATTGGCTTTAAGCCATTTCCCGCTGATGATCTGGTCCAGCATCCGGTTGGCATCATCATAAAGCTTGCGGGCCTCTCCTCCGTACCTCGGATCATCCAGAATCTCCGGAAATTTGCCCCTGAGTTCCCAGGTCACGAAGAAGAATACCCAGTTGATATATTCCCTGATCTTCTCCATGGGAAAATCCAGAAGGGTATGAATCCCCGGCCTCACTGGCCGAATGATGGAGCCGGGTGACCAGTCCAGTTTCAGGGCATTCTTCCTGGCGTCGGCCAAACTCAGATATTTTATATCCCTTCCTGCACCGGCATAACTGGTTCTCAGGGTCTCGTAATCCTCTTTTACTTCAGAGATAAAGGATTTCCGCAGCTCTTTTGAAAGCAGCGCACTGACCACCGCCACACTCTTTGATGCATCCTTGACGTGGATGACCGGCTTGCTGTATTTGGGTTCGATTTTAACCGCTGTATGAATTTTAGAGGTGGTGGCACCTCCGATCAACAGATACTGCTTCATATTTCGCCGTTCCATCTCCGCGGCCACATGGATCATCTCCTCCAGGGAGGGGGTGATGAGCCCGGAGAGTCCCACCACATCCACCTGAAGTCTTTCAGCTTCATCCAGAATTTTTTCGGTGGGAACCATGACACCCAGATCGATCACTTCATAATTGTTACAGCCCAGAACCACTCCGACAATGTTTTTACCTATGTCGTGGACATCTCCTTTAACTGTGGCCATGAGAACCTTGCCTGCCGAATGGCTTCCGCCTCCATCACCGTTGGCCTTCTCCTGTTCAATGAATGGAAGCAAGGTGGCCACGGCCCGTTTCATGACGCGGGCACTTTTAACTACCTGGGGAAGGAACATTTTTCCGTCTCCAAAAAGGTCGCCCACTACATTCATCCCGGCCATCAGAGGTCCTTCGATCACCTTAAGCCCCAGACCGATTTTCTGATGAGCTTCCAGGGCATCCTCTTCCACATGGTCCGCAATACCTTTAACCAGTGCATGTTTCAGCCGTTCTTCAACACATTGGTCTCTCCATGCATCCCTTACAGCTTCTGTTTTAACCTCTTCAGTAAGGGTGGAAGCATAGGCTATCAACCTTTCGGTGGCATCGGCTCTGCGGTTCAATACCAGGTCTTCGGCTAATTCCAGAAAATCAGCTGGAATCTCATCATAGACCTGCAGCAAACCGGGATTTACAATACCCATATCCAGGCCTGCCTTGATGGCATGGTAAAGAAATACGGAGTGTATGGCTTCCCTCACCACATCGTTGCCCCTGAAGGAGAAGGAAAGGTTGCTGATGCCCCCGCTTACCCTTGCATGGGGCAGATTTTCCTTGATCCAGCGTGTGGTATTGATAAAATCCACCGCATAGTTGTTGTGTTCCTCAATACCTGTACCGATGGAAAGTACATTGGGATCAAAGATGATGTCATCGGGCGGGTAATCCAGCTCTTCCCTCAGCAGCTTATAGGCGCGCTGGCACACCTCTGTCCTTCGCTTAAAAGAGTCTGCCTGTCCGTTCTCATCAAAGGCCATGACGATGGCAGCTGCCCCGTAAGCCCTGATTTTTTTTGCATGTTCCAGAAAGGTCTCTTCTCCTTCTTTCAGACTGATGGAGTTGACTACCGCTTTTCCCTGAATGCATTTTAGTCCCGCTTCTATTACCGCAAACTTTGATGAATCGATCATCAGGGGTACTTTTGAGATCTCGGGCTCGGCAATCACCAGGTTCAGAAAAGTGACCATTTCATGTTCGGCATCCAGCATCGCATCGTCCAGGTTGATATCCAGGATCTGGGCACCATCTTCCACCTGTCTTCTGGCGATCTCCAGGGCCTCATCATATTTCTTTTCCTGGATCAGTCTTGCAAATTTCCTGCTTCCTGCCACATTGCAGCGCTCACCGATATTGATAAAATTGGAGCCTTGAAAAGCCGTCAGGGGTTCCAGTCCGCTCAGTTTCAGACCGGGAGCAGCCGGGAGTGGCTTCCTTGCCGCAGCATGCTCAACGAGACTTGCAAAAGCTCTGATGTGATCAGGGGTAGTTCCGCAACATCCTCCCACAATATTAACAAATCCTGAATCCAGGAAATCCTTGATCTGCAGAGACATCTGTTCGGGTGTCTCGTCATATTCGCCAAACTGGTTGGGCAGACCTGCATTGGGATGAACCGATACAAAGTGATCCGATTTGTCGGACATTTCCTTCAGATAGGGCCGGATCTCCTTTGCCCCAAGGGAGCAGTTCAATCCGATGGAGAGCAGCGCCACATGATCCAAAGAGTGCATAAACGCTTCCAGGGTTTGTCCTGACAAGGTGCGCCCGCTGGCGTCTGTGATGGTTCCGGAAACCATCACGGGTATTCGGATCCCTTCCCTGGAAAGGTACTCTTCAATTCCCATCAATGCCGCCTTGGCATTCAGTGTATCAAAAATTGTTTCCACCAGGAGCAGGTCCGCTCCTCCCTCCACAAGTCCTTTCACCTGCTGCCTGTAAGCCTCTTTCATCTGGTCAAAAGTAATGGCACGGAATCCGGGGTCGTTTACATCGGGAGACATGGAGGCGGTTTTGTTGGTCGGCCCGATGGAGCCTGCCACGAACCTGGGTTTATGGGGGGTGATCTCCGTATATTTCCTGGCTGCCTCTGCGGCGATCCTGGCCGACTGTAAATTGATTTCATAGACGGCATCCTCCGTCTGGTAATCGGCCTGGGAAATGGAGGTGGCATTAAAGGTATTGGTTTCAATGATGTCTGCACCGGCTTCCAGGTACGCTTCGTGGATTTCCCTGATCACCCTGGGTTTGGTAAGGGAGAGCAGGTCATTGTTCCCTTTCAGATCAACAGGATGTGATTGAAAGCGTTCACCCCGGTAGTCGGATTCCTCCAGTTGATACCTCTGGATCATGGTTCCCATTGCACCATCCAGCAAAAGGACGCGTTCTTTCAGGATCTGCTCTATATTGGCTTTTGAATCTGTCATGTTTAATTGTATATATCTACAAAGATAATCAACTCTGGGTACAGTTCTAACTGAAGTAATAAAATGCTGATCAGGCGGACTTTGACCACTCCAGGGTCAGGGAATTCTCCTGGGAATCCCTCTCCGTAACCCGGGCCTCCTGCTTTCTCCAGAACGCCCCTACGATTTCCGTGATCTGATCCACTTCCATCAGGAAACCATCATGTCCGTAAAGGGATTCGACCTCCCGGTACTCTCCCTGGGCTATATGGGCAAGTAGTTTCTGTTCATGTACAGGGAACAGCTGGTCCGAGGAGATGCCAATTGAAAGTACACCGGCAGTGATCCTTCCGATGGAATCAGCCAGCGATCCCCGCTCCCTTACAACGTTGTGGGTGTCCATCAACCTGGTCAGGGTGTGATAGCTATAGGCATCAAACCTTTTCACCAGTTTATCTCCCTGATGGTTCTGGTAGGAAGATGCTTTCAGCTCCGTGGTAAGGGATTGATCCGGTTCAGTCTGGGTCCTGTTATAGATATGCTCATTCCTGTAGCTCAGCATGGCAATGGACCTTGCACTTTTCAATCCGCGAATTCCGCCGTAGGGTCTTTCCTCCAGAAAGGATGGATCGGCCTCTATGGCCAGGCGCTGGGACTGGTTGAAGGCGGTGGCCCAGGCAGTGATCTGAACCGAGGCAGCAATGAAAACCAGGTTCCTGATCATATCCGGAACCATGATGCTGTATTCAAGGGCCTGAAATCCGCCGATGGATCCACCTATGATGGTATGGATCTTTCGAATCCCCAGGTGTTCCCTCAGCAGTTCATGGACACGGACCTGGTCCCGGATGGTTATTTCGGGGAAGGACCTGTACCAGGGAATGCCCGTTTCCGGATTGGTGGAGAGGGGACCTGTGGTACCATAACAGGAGCCGAGCATATTGGGGCAGACGATGAAATACTTTTCCGTATCCAACAGCCTTCTTTCACCCACCATGCCCGGCCACCAGCTGGCTACTTCCGAATTGGCAGTGAATGCATGGCAGACCCAGATCACATTGTCGGCCCGCTCGTTGAGTGTTCCATAGGTGTGATATGCCACCATGAGCGAGGGGAGTTTGCCCCCGCGTTCAAGTGAAAATGGTTCCGTGTACCGGAAGAGAGATGGTTTCATTTTTCAAAGGCCTGTTGAAAGTCAGCAATGATATCATCAATATGTTCAAGCCCCACCGAAACCCTGAGAAGGGCAGGGGTTACTCCCGCTGCCAGCTGTGCCTCTTCGGATAGCTGCTGGTGTGTGGTCGCAGAGGGCTGTATGATCAGGGTTCTGACATCTCCCACATTGGCCAGGTGACTGACCAGTTCCAGCTTATCCACCAGCTGGATGGCCTGTTGCTTGTCTCCTTTAAGTGTAAAGGAGAGAACACCACCAGCACCTTTGGGCAGGTACTTTTTAGCCAGGGTATGGTGGGGACTGCTTTCCAGTCCCGGATAATTCACATGCGCGACTTTAGGGTGCAATTCAAGCCATTTTGCCAGTGCCAGTGTATTCTCCACATGCCTGTCCATACGCAGGGACAGGGTCTCCAGTCCCTGGATCAGAAGAAAAGAGTTAAAGGGGCTCTGGCTTGGGCCCACATCACGAAGTCCTTCCACCCTGGTCTTGATGACAAAGGCGATGTTCCCGAACGGACTGTTGCTTCCGAAGGCGTCCCAGAACTTCAATCCGTGATATCCTTCGGAGGGTTCGGTGAACTGCGGAAATTTGCCATTCCCCCAGTTGTAGTTCCCGCCATCCACAATCACACCCCCGATGGAGGTTCCATGTCCCCCGATCCATTTGGTGGCGGATTCCACCACGATATGGGCGCCGTAATCTATGGGCCTGAGCAGGTACCCTGCACCTGCAAAAGTGTTGTCTACGATGAAAGGAATGTCATACTTTTTTGCCAGCGCTCCGAATTTCTCAAAATCGGGGATGTTAAATCCCGGGTTGCCAATGGTCTCCAGATAGATGGCCTTGGTATTTTTATCAATCAGTTTTTCAAAATCCTCCGCTTCCAGGGTAGGGGAAAACCTGGCCTCCCAGCCCAGGTTCCTGAAGGTGACCCTGAACTGGTTATGTGTCCCGCCGTAAAGGTACGGACTGCTTATAATGTTGTCACCTGCCTGGAGAATGGTCTGGAAGGTGAGGAACTGGGCTGCATGTCCCGATGATACGGCCAGTGCAGCCACTCCACCTTCCAGTGCAGCGATGCGTTGTTCAAACACATCATTGGTTGGATTCATGATCCTGGAATAGATGTTACCGAATTCTTTCAGAGCAAACAGGTTGGCCCCGTGCTCTGAACTGTTGAAAGTATATGAAGTGGTCTGGTAAACAGGTACCGCCCTGGAGTTGGTTGCTGAATCGGGTACATGACCGGCATGGATCTGCAAGGTCTCGAAGTTTTTATATGATTTGCTCATTTTATTTAAGTTAAAAGGTGAAAGTGCACAGTACTCAGTACTTAGTGCTCAGAATTGTGATTGTGTCGGGGTTACGGACCTTCTATGCTGGCTGAATTGCTGCAGCACCCTTAGCGAAGTTCCGGCCGGGGCATGGACATAGGCAACATGGGCATGAGGAAGTTCCTGAATGATACAGGATCATATGCCTGTTCCCCGTTCCTGATGGAATTTTTTTTCATTGCTTCTTATTCGTTATTATCTCCCTCTCGGGTTAGGTTTTGGCACCTTCGTCTGGTGGCGGGTTGCCAGGGGATCACAGAGCCTAGTCTCTCACCCCTTCTCAATAACATATCACGACGGTGCGTGACTATTGATGCCTCAAATATATGTCACAGAAAAATTATATGCAAATCCTAAATAAGACATATTTGTCTTTTATTTAGAATTTGCATATATAACATATTTAATATTAGGCATATAGGTTCCTATGCAATTTTTTAGAAACTATAGCTAAGCCCCAGGCCGAACAACTCTTTAAACTGAACCCTGGCCTCATCCAGGCCGGGCCCGAACTTGATGTCATGGTCGTAGATGAGCTGGGTAATCAGGGAGGCTGAAATATATTCATTCACCTTGAATGTGAGCAAAAGATCCCAGTTCACATCCACGTATTGCGGATTCTCAAGGTAGTTGGTAAACAGATCAATCCTGGTGTCAAGTGTTACATTTTTCAGGATCTCCTTTTTGTAGGCTAATTTTATGTATCCTCCAAATTCTCCCCGGACTTTTTCGCCGGCTGGTACACCAAATGCACCAAGGGTTGAGAGATCTTCATCCAGGACAAAGGTTACTTTTCCCGTAAGGGGTGAAATGAACATGGAGAAGCCCTCAATGGGTTTGTAATCCATACCTGCAGAGATATTCAGGTAAGCAGGAGCCATCAGATTTGAGATCTTCAGACGATTATCTGCACCGGGATCGTCATAGCCTTCTGCAAACTGTGTTTTAAAACTGACCAATCCGCTGTAAGACCAGTTTTTGGAAGCCTTATAGCCTACCTTGGATGAGAGGTTGATCTGATCATCGCTTTTTCTGGACGGATCATTCCCTTGCTTGACAAGTCCAAATCCAAGGGTAAGGTCGTTGTCCCAGCTGAGTGAACCATTGTCATAATCGGGTGAGATTTTAAAAAGTACATTGCCGGAAAGACTGTTTTCACCTCCGGCGGCCCAGTTGGAAAGTGAGAGTTGGGAAAGGTTCAGGGATGTGACTCCGGATACTTTCCACAGGGTGTCCACATTTGCCGGATCCTGTGCAAACAAGGTGCCTGTGACCAGAAAGGCAATGATGGTCAGGGTTTTGTTTTTCATGGTAGTTTGGTCTTTTTTATTGAAGTTACTGTTGTTTATTATTTTCTGCAAATATTTTAAAGCGTTCCATGGTCAGCAGCGTCTGGCTTTTGAATGCTGATTTCATGAAGAGGGCCATCAGCGCCATCAATCCACGGAATCTGAACACATTGACAGTCCGCCAGGTGGTTTTGCCAGGCTCGTTCTCCGTGAAGTGGTTGTATATCTCGTTGTAAACACCCTTTGCCTCATACAAAACATGAAATTCATCTGGAAGGTTGCGCCTTATGATGGTCCCGGTCATCTTCAGATCACCCTTTCGGCTTGCATAAACCAGGGAGGACCGGGCTCCTTCGTGGCCGGGTGTCCCTTCCAGGTGATCAAAGCTAAGCAAACCCTCCTGCCACTTGTACATGTTCTCAGTATTGTCAAAAAGCTCAACAAGCTTCTGACGCGGCAATTCAATAATTATTTCAGCAGAATAGTTCATTTGGTTTCCGTTCAGGTCCAATAACAAATGGAAAAGAGAAATGTTTGCATGTTTTTCAGTAGCTTAGTTGAATGGGCAAAAAAGCGATCATTATCGGTGGAGGGGTAGCCGGCCTTTCTGCCGGTATATACGGACAATTGAACGGCTATAATACCCGGATTTTTGAGATGCATACTGCACCGGGCGGACAATGTACTTCGTGGACCAGGAAAGGGTACACATTCGACTACTGTATCCACTGGCTGGTGGGTACATCGCATGGGCCATTTCATAAAATCTGGAAGGAAACCGGGGCACTGGATGATTCTACCAGGGTGGTTGACATGGAGACCTATGCGATCATCAGAACGGCCATGGGTGATGACCTGATTATCTACGCTGATATCGACCGTTGGGAACAGTACCTTCTGAAACTGGCACCCGAGGATGGTAAACCCATCAGGAGGTTGTGCGGGGACATGAGAACTTCGGCAACCATCAGGTTGATGGAGAAGTCTCCTGCCAGGCGTACCTGGCTCGATTCAGTACTTTTTTTTCTGAAAAGTGCCCGTGCCATCGGGGTGATTGTAAAGCATGGTCGCACCGATGTGAAAACCTATTTTGATCAGCTTGGATTTCAAAGTAAGATTTTGAGAGAGAGATTATTAGGTCTGACCGATGCCATGGAGGATTTTTCAGCTGTTGCATTTCTCCTGACACTTGCCTGGTTCGCACAGAAAAATGCCGGTTACCCGGTGGGGGGGTCCATGCCCCTTACCATGAGAATGGCAGACCGTTATAAGGCGCTGGGAGGGACTTTTACCGGTGGTACACGGGTTGAAAAGATCATTACCCAGGGAGGAAAAGCCATTGGCGTGAGTTTTGCTGACGGATCGGTGCAGTATGCTGATCTTATTATCGGAGCGGGAGACCTGCATGGGCTGATCTACGAACTGCTGGAGGGAAAATATGTGACCCCGGAGATTGAAAAGGCTTTCCGTGAGTGGCCTGTTTTCAAACCCATTGTCCAGGTTTCTTTTGGTATTAACAGGCCCGTCCACAGTGATAATCACATCTATCGGGTGATGGCTGCCGGTGAAAAAATCGGAATGACAATCCTGGATGCCGGTTACTCTGTTTACAATTATAACCACGATCCGGTGGTTACGCCTGTTGGCAAATGCATCATGAAGCTCTGTTTTGAAACTCCTTATGCACGATGGGAAGGTATGGAAAAGGAGGCCTACAGGGATGAAAAGGCAAGGATCAGGGAGGATGCCACAGACTGTCTGGAGAAGCTTTATCCTGGTGTAAAGGGATATATTGACACGGTAGATGTGGCTACTCCTTTGACAGGAGTGCGTTATACAGGAGTGTGGAAAGGAGCCTATGAAGGATTCCTTCCCTCCAGTTCCAATATTGGAAAGAACCTGAAGCTGACCATTGGTGGGCTGGAAAACTTTTACATTGCCGGGCAATGGACCTATCCTGGAGGCGGATTGCCCCCTGCAGCGCAGTCAGGCAAATGGATTTTCGAAACCATTTGCAAAAAAGATAAGAAGAAATTCAGGGTTTGTTAGTTTTGCATTGTGGAAATCGGGAATTTATATCAAAACCTGAAAGATGCATATACTGCAGATAACCTGCACATGATCTCAAGCCGGATCATCGGTCTGTTCAGGGAACACAGGGTTGATGCATTGCGTGCCCTTCAGAACGAGGTGAATGCGTTCACACCCTGTCAGGAAGAGAAGATCAACAAGGTGTTTTCCCGGCTGATCATGCTCTACCACCCCGACCGGCTCAACCAGTTTCTGGTCAGGATTGATGAGGCCTATGGTGAGGGTGATTTTGAATCGCTGTACGCCATGTCACATATACTGACAGTTCAGAACCTGGAACCGGAACTTGCTACGTTAAGCGCTGTCATCACCGAAGAGGATCTGGCTGAGGAGTTTGGGTGGGATGACCAGGCGGATGCTTATTCCTATTTCATGGATCAGGACGGGTATGACCAGGAAATGGAGGAAGAACTTGAGTATACCAACCGTAGTTTCCTGATTGCCCTGAAGCGCAGGATTTACGGAAACCTCAATGTGGATTTCCCCATGTATCTGCTTGAGGATATGGAGGAGATCGAAATGGCTGATTACGATATTGAATCACTGGAAGGGATTGAAGCATGCCGGTATGTGCGGGTGGTGGACCTGACCAACAACAACCTGACGGATCTGACCGGCTTGGAATCCCTGCAGCAGATTGAAAGGCTCTACCTGGCCAATAACCACATTGGCATGATTGATTCCCTAAGCAACCTGACCATGCTGCAGGTATTGGATATTTCTTATAATGATGTGGACGACCTGTCCCCGCTTTTTGAACTCAGCCACCTGACTTATTTAAATGTGATGGGAAACAGGATCCCTGCCTGGCAGATCGAAAAAATGCAACAGCAAGGGGTAACCATGGTGATATAGCGCTGTTCTATTTCAGTGCCTGGTCCAGGTCCGACTTCAGATCCTCAACATCCTCAATACCGGTGGAAAGCCTGATGAGATCTTCAGAGATCCCCTCTTTTCTTCTTCCTTCAGTTCCCAGGTGCCTGTGTGATGTATGGGCTGGGGAGCTGCAAATGGTCTCCAGTCCTCCCAGGCTCATGGATGGTTTGATCAGTCTGAGCTTTTTCTGAAAGCATATCCCGTCCTGTCCTTCCACCTCGAAGGAGAGCATGCCGCCGAATCCTTTCATCTGTTTTGCAGCCAATGCATGCTGCGGATGGCCTGGCAACCCCGGATAATTTACCTTTTTTATCCTGGGATGGGTCTCCAGGAAAAAGGCCAGCTCCATGGCATTGTCATTGATCCTCTCTACCCTGAGGTAAATGGTTTTCATGCTTCTCTCAAGCAGGTAAAGGGTGGTCGAATTGAGACTTCCGCCCAGGTTCAGCCCCGTCTGATAGATCCGGTCAACCAAAACCTGGCTGGAGGCCACTGCGCCGGCCAGGATATCACTGTGTCCTCCCATGTATTTGGTGGCACTATGCACCACCACATCAATCCCCATGGTTGCCGGTTGCTGGTTCACAGGGGAGGCGAATGTGTTATCAATGACCGTCAGCACACCCGCTTTTTTAGCCATACGTGCGACTGCTTCAATATCAGTAATCTGCAGCAAGGGATTGGAGGGAGTCTCGATATAAATCAGTCGGGTGTTTTCCCGGATGGAAGCCCTGATATCCGAGGCTGTCTGGCTGGCGGCAACAGTGTACGAGATACCGAATCGTTCCAGTTCCCTGTCCATGAAATGGGTGGTTCCCCCGTACAATCCTTTCTGGAATACCAGGTGGTCACCCTTACCCAGGAAAGTATAAAGAACCGTACTGATGGCTGCCATGCCTGAGCTGAAAACCAGTGCGCTCTCTGTATCTTCAAGGGATGCGATCTTCTCTGCTACGGCTTTTTCATTGGGTGTATTCAGGTAACGGGGGTAGATCGTTTCCTGCTGGTCTATAAACCCATAGGAGGTGGATGTGTAAATGGGTGAATTGATCCCCTTTTTCAGTCCATCGTTGATGGTGCCTGCATGTACGCACCGGGTTGGAAATTTGTACATGGATGTTTCTGATTCTACCTGGAAAGCAGTTGTTTCATTGCCTCCCTGTTTCGTGAATTGATAACTTTCTTGGATTCGGGCGTATAAAGGAATTCAAAAAGATCCCTGTAATGCTCTTCCACCTTGGGCCGGATGATCTTGTAGGTGGGATTCATCAGTTTGTTCTCAACGCTGAACCCTTCATGAAGAATTCCAATATTCGCCGGGATCCATCTCTGGGGGAACATATCCCCGTATTTCCCGTTGCTCCTGTACTCCCTTACTTCCTGATCCAACAGTGTCAGGCAGGCATCAATGCCATCCTCAGAGCCGGTGCCCATGCCCAGGGTCTTCAGATACCGTTTAAGGGCATCCGGATTCGGGTAAACCAACGCAACCGTATAAGGATTCTGGTTGTTGTGGAGCAAACACTGGTCAATATAGGCGGACTGGTCAGAAAAGGCCTCTTCAATGCCTTCGGGACTGTATTTCTCGCCGTCATCGGCAATCAGCAGGCTCTTATACCTGCCCAGCACATAGAGAAATCCGTCCGGATCCATGTACCCCATGTCTCCTGTAAAGAGCCAGCCATCTTTGATGGTATTGGCTGTGGCCTCTTCATTCTTCCAGTATCCCTTCATCACGTTTTCTCCGCGTATCACAATCTCTCCTTTTTCTCCCACCGGCAATTCGTGTCCTTCATCATTACATATCCTGATTTCAAGATTCTCAGGGATATTCCCGGATGCACCCATTTTATGTCTTTGAGGGCTGTTGATGCTGATCATCGGACTTGCCTCTGTGAGCCCGTAACCCTGGTACATGGGGATTCCAATGGCATAGAAGAACCGCTGCAATTCAATATCCAGAAGTGCACCGCCACCAATAAAGAATTTCATATTGCCACCCATGGCATTTCTTACCTTTTTGAAAATCACCGCATCAAAAAGGGCATAGACCGGTTTCAGAAACATCTTCAATCCTTTACCCCGGTCCCACCCGGTTCCATTGTATCTGTAGGCCACTCGCAGCCCTGTCTTGAATAGTGAATAGGTGAATTTACCTTTGGCCCGGACACCGCTCTCAATGTTGTTCCTGAAGTTTTTAGCTATGGTTGGTACGCTGAACATCAGGTCAGGTTTAATTTCCAGGATGTTCTTTGAAATGTTTTTTGTTGTTTCAAAGGCGGTTTTCCCCATTTCAAGGGCAGCAAGGCTGGCACCCATGGACATAATTGTGAAGATTCCTGCAGTATGCGCAAAGCTGTGGTCCCATGGCAGGAACAGGAACATCTTGTAGTGCTCGGGGACGATAAGAATTGAATTGGCCTGTTCGGTATTGGAGGTGTAATTGCGTTGGCTCAGCATGATCCCCTTGGGATCAGCTGTGGTTCCTGATGTATAGCAGATGTTGGCAATATCGTCGGGACTGACGGACTCTTTTGCCTTCTTAAAAGTGTCAAAATCCTTTTCCAGTAGTTTTTTCCCCTCTTCCATGAGGTCGCCCATGTATATTTCATCAGCGTCATACGTCGCTTTCGGATCCATCAGGATGACTTTTTCCAGGTCGGGTAGTTCTTTTTTAATGGCCTCAATTTTCTTTGCCTGGCTCGAAGAGACAATGATCATCCGGGCACCCGAATGCTTCAGCCGGAAGGTAAGATCGGCCGGCTCGTTTAACTGGATGGAGAGGGGCACATCGATGGCTCCGACATAGAACATGCTCATTTCGGCCACCACCCACCAGGCTCTTCCTTCTGCCAGCAATGAAATCCGGTCCCCCTTTTTGATGCCGAGGGTGATCAATCCGGAGGCAAACTGGTAGACCTGTTCACGCATTTCCTTATAGGACGTGGAGCGGAATGCTCCGTCCCGCTTCTCCCACATGTAGGGATTGTCTGAAAACTTATCGACATTCTCTTCGAAAAACTGGACAAGTGATTTCATACGCGAGTGTTGGTGTGTTGATGAAGGTAAGATATGAAATTTCTAAAGAATACTCCAAACTGTAATACCTAACTATCGTTCATGCATTGAACTCCTAACTACGATCGCTTGCGCGGCAAGCTACTAACTGCGAGTGCAACGAGCTTCCTAACTGTTGCTAAGCAACAATTTTACATTTCTATGATCTGTTCACGGTCCGGACCCACAGAAACATATCTGACGGGGACCTGCATCTCCTTTTCCAAAAACAGGATGTAGTCGTTGAGCTCCCTGGGGAACTGTTGCTTTGAACGAACCATGGTCAGATCAGTATTCCATCCAGGCAATTCTGTAAAGACTGGTTGCACATCAGCATCCAGGTCATAGGGCATCCGGTCGGTAAGTTCCCCATGGATGGAGTAGGCCGTGGCCACCCTGATGGTATCGAAAGTGTCCAGCACATCGGTCTTGGTCATAATCAGCTGGGTAACCCCGTTGAGCATCAGGCTGTACTTAAGGGCAACCAGGTCCAGCCAGCCACACCTTCGTGGTCTGCCGGTGGTGGCCCCGAACTCTTTACCAATCTCTCTCAGTTTTTCTCCCTCTTTGTCAAGGAGTTCGGAAGGAAATGGTCCGCTTCCAACGCGGGTACAGTAAGCTTTGAAAATTCCGAATACCTCCCCGATGGAGGTGGGAGCAATACCCATGCCCGTGCAGGCACCAGCGCAAATGGTGTTTGAAGATGTCACATAGGGATAAGAGCCAAAATCAATATCAAGCAGTGTGCCCTGTGCCCCCTCTGCAAGGATGGTTTTTCCTTCTTCAAGGAAACGGTTAATTTCATACTCCGTATCCACCCTATTGAATTTCCTGATTACTTCGATTCCCTCAAAGAATTTCTCTTCCTCAGAAAGGTCATATTCGAAGTCGTAAAGCCGAAGCAGATCTTTGTGTTTGGCTTTCAGGCTTTCATATTTCTGCTTGAAATTCAGATCCAGGTCACCTACCCTCAGACCGTTACGACCTGTCTTATCCATATAGGTCGGTCCGATCCCCTTCAGTGTGGATCCAATCTTGGATTTGCCTTTCGCTGCTTCGGAAGCAGCATCAAGAATCCTGTGCGTAGGGATGATCAGGTGGGCTTTTTTTGAGATCCAAAGGTTGTTTGTAAGGTTTATCCCCATGGCTTCCAGTGCATCAATTTCGCTGTGGAATACGATGGGATCAAGGACAACCCCGTTGGTGATCAGATTCAATTTATCCTCCCTGAAAATACCGGAAGGGATGTTGTGAAGGACATGCTTGTGCTTGTTGAATTCAAGGGTGTGCCCGGCATTGGGTCCACCCTGAAAACGGCAGATTACATCATACCTGGGTGTCAGAACATCAACCACTTTTCCTTTTCCTTCGTCTCCCCACTGGAGGCCTAAAAGAACATCAACTTTCATGGATTATCGATTTGTGAGATTTTAAAACACAAAATATGCCGGTGACCCGGCATGATGACTGCAGTAAAAATAAGAAAAAAAACTGGTGCAGGATCAACTATTTATCCCCATTCCCTTCATTCTTGCTTCGGCCGTAAATATAGAGGGAGTGATGGCTGGGAGAGAAGTTATTCAGTTCGCAGGCAGTCTTGATAATCTCTTCAATCCGCGGGTCGCAGAACTCGATCACATTGCCGGTATTCATGTCGATCAGATGATCGTGTTGCATGCAATGGTAAGCCTTCTCGAACTGGGCAATGTTTTTTCCAAACTGGTGTTTCACCACCAGGCTGCAATCCAGCAACAGTTCAATGGTATTGTACAAGGTCGCCCTGCTTACCCTGTAATTTTTATTCTTCATGAAGATATAGAGTGATTCTATATCAAAGTGCCCGTCCCGGGAGTAGATCTCATCCAGAATGGCATAGCGTTCGGGCGTTTTGCGATGTCCTTTTCTTTCCAGGTATTCTGTAAAAATCTGTTTTACAGTATCTTTGGTTTCGTCTTGGACCATAATTAGTCTAAGTAAAAATTGCTATGCTAAGATAGTAATAATTTTTATTTAGAACAGATAAGGCTTGAAAATTACTCACTGACCTCAACTCTGTGGACCGAATCTACACCCTTTAGCTTCATCAGGTTAAGGATCAGGTTGTTGAGGTCGCTGGTATTGTGGACATACAGGTCGATGGTCCCGGTGAATATGCCATCATGTCCATGAAGATTGATGGTTCTCATGCTAATGTTCAACTCCTTGGTAATGGTATTGGTAATGGCGTTGTAAACTCCGAACCTGTCCCAGCCGTCCAACTGGATTTTTGCCAGGTAGGAGAGAACCTTGTGTTGTGTCCACTTTGCAGCCACCAGTTTATCTCCCTGGCTTGACATGATTTTCAACGCAATATTGCAATCGGTTCGGTGAACAAGGAGCGAATTGTTCTCCTGACGGACAGCCACCACTTCATCTCCGGGGATGGGATTGCAGCATTTGGCCAGGTTGTATGTCCGCTCTTCGTCCTCCATGGTCTCACGCAGGATCAGTGTTCCCCTGGAATCATATTCCTCCCTGTTTTCGGGTTTCTTTTGTGATCGTCCTACAGAAAGATCCCACACCCTGACCCACTTGCTCTTGGTATTTTTGCTCAGGACATCTTTCAGTTCATCCAGAACAATCATGCCGCTTCCTATTTTGGAATAGAGCTCGTCTTTGTGTGAGCAATCATAAGCTGGAACTAGTTTTTTTAGAATTCTTGAACTTGGAGTGAGGTTCAGCTCCTTTAACCGGTCGGTTAGAACCTGTTTTCCCACTTCGGTCCTGTTCTTGGTCTCTGCTTTCAGGGTATTCTTTATGGCCGATTTAGCCTTCACCGTGGTTACAAAATGATACCACTCCAGGGTAGGTTTTTGCACATCTGAAGTGACGATCTCCACCTGGTCACCACTGGAGAGCTTGTGATTCAGGGGAACCAGACGGTGATTTACTTTTGCCCCAATGGCCTTGTTTCCGATTTCTGTGTGGATATCATAGGCAAAATCCAGGGTTGTGGAATCCTTGGGCAGGGTGATGATATGTCCCTTGGGAGTAAAGACCATGATCTCTGAGGAGAAAAGGTTCATTTTAAAATCATCCAGGAACTCCATGGCATTGTCCGATGGAGATTCAAGGGTTTCCCGTATCCTTTTGAGCCACTTATCCAGTTCTGAATCAGGAGCTGCTTTGTCTTTGTATTTCCAGTGTGCAGCAAATCCCCTTTCAGCGATCTCATTCATCCGGCGGGACCTGATCTGGACCTCCATCCATTTCCCGTTGGGCCCCATGACTGTAGTGTGGAGGGCTTCATATCCATTGGCTTTTGGGGTGGATACCCAGTCCCTGATCCGGTCAGGTTTGGGAGCATAAATGTCTGTTATAATGGAATATATGTTCCAGCACTGCGTTTTTTCCGGGATATCCGGCAGCGGATCAAACACAATCCGGATGGCAAAAAGATCATAAATTTCCTCAAAAGTTACATTTTTCTGGTGCATCTTCTGCCAGATGGAGTAGATGGATTTGGGCCTTCCCGATATATTGAAGGTGAAATGATTCACTTCAAGCGCATCCATGATGGGAAGAGAAAAGTGGTTAATCAGGTGAAGGCGCCGTTCTTCGGTGAGTTTGATCTTTTCTGAAATTTCATTATACACCTCCGGATAACGGTACTTCAGGCTCAGGTCTTCCAGTTCTGTTTTTACAGTGTAGAGCCCAAGCCTGTGTGCCAGAGGCGCATACAGGTAAATGGTTTCTCCTGCTATCTTGATCTGTTTATGACGGGGAAGTGAATCAAGTGTTCTCATGTTGTGAAGCCTGTCTGCCAGTTTCACAAAGATGACCCTTACATCATCGGAAAGGGTGAGAAGCATTTTGCGGAAATTCTCTGCCTGGAGTGAATTGGTCTCTTTGTCAAATACCCCGGAGATCTTGGTCAGTCCGTCGATGATGGAAGCGATCTTTTTGCCAAATGCATTTTCAATGTCTTCAATGGTAAGATCAGTATCTTCAACCACATCATGAAGAAGGGCGCAAACTGTACTGGTTAACCCCAGCCCGATCTCCTGGCTCACAATCAGGGCTACTTCCAGGGGGTGTACAATGTAGGGGTCACCTGATTTTCTTCTCATGCCTTTATGGGCCTCATTGGCCATCTTAAAAGCTTTTCGGATCAGTTTCTCATCCTTTGAAGATTTACAATAGGAACAGTTCCTGATCAATTGCTCCAGAAGCAAGTTTACCTTCTGTTCTTCGGTGACTATCCTTTCCTCCATCCTTACAAAATTAGTGATTCCTGAGTAAGTCTGTTATTGGATTTGATGTTTTTTGGAAATCAGGGGAAGATCACTGTCACATTCCCGGAGATGGAGCGGGAAATTCCTGTGTAATCGGTGTATTGAATGTAATAAACATATACCCCTTCCATGACATAGCCGCCTGAATATGTGCCATCCCAACCTTCTCCGGGGTCAGTGGTCTCAAACAGTTTTCTTCCTCCCCGGTCAAACACGATCAGGGCATAATCCCTGGGGGCGAAATCGATGTTGGGTTTGAACTCAAAATTCATGTCATTGCTTCCGGGGGTAAATGCGCTGGGAACCTGCAGATGGGTTTCCACAGCCACACCAACGGTGTTGGATTCACTGATGCCGGGAATTCCACCCTCCACATGGTTGCTTACGGCGAGAACCTTGTATTGCAACTGTCCGGCCTGAAATCCATTGATCACAGATACAATGGACTCTCTCCATGTGTTTATTTCAGGTCCAAGCGATTGAACATCGATGAACTCTCCATATCCGCTTCTGCGCTGAATGATATATCCGGATAGTCCTGTGGTGTAAGTCTCATAGGGATTCCAGGTCAGGATGGCCATCTGGTCCTCTATATCACCATTCAGTAAAATGCTTGTGCCAGGGTTGGATTCCGATATGACAAGAGGAGATGTACATGCTTCAGGCTGGTAAATGGACTGAACCATATACGTATGGCTTGAACCTGAAGTTTGTATATTGTCCTGAACAACGCGGGTGGACTGAAGGGAGTTCCAGAAGGTTTCGATTTCCGTAAACGGTGCGTCACTGCTGCTTCTCCTCAGGACCCTGTAACTATTGACAGGGCCCTCTATGTCAGCCGTAAACTGAAGTTCCACATGTGTCCGGTCAAGCACGGAGACATAATCCAGCGAGAGGAATTCAGGGGATTCAGGGAAAACGGTGTGGATGGATCCAATGGGGGATAAAGAGGTTAGCCCGGTGGTTGGCACTGTTTCAATATAGTAGTGGTAGGTGGTATCAAGAATGACACCCCCGTGGATGTAACTGCGTGTTTTCTCATGAACGAATTTCAGAAACTGGGGCTCCTCTCCGGCCACTCCGCCGAAAACCCTGTATCCGGATATCTTACCTTCCCAGCCTTCGTATCCGGTCCAGGTAATTTTATTGGCAGGTGCACAGGGATCAAAATCAACGCTGATGGCCACGGCCTTGTGTGCATTGTCTCCAAGCGGGCTTTCATTATATGCTACGGTACCGTCAAGGGTGTCAATGGCGGTCACGGAATAGGAAAGGTTTTCCAGTCCATGGCCCAGGATTTTGTATTCAAGGGTATTTGAAGAAAAAGTAAATATTGGGTTGCCGGTACCGCGATTCATTTCATACATCCGATACAGATCAACCGTGGTATCGGTGCTGGCCTCCCACTGGACCAAAATGCCATTGTCGGAGTGATCCACAGTGATCCGGATCAAATCGGGTGTATCAGGCGGTTCCTCTGCCTGAGAAAATTCTGTGAATAACATCAGAAGCACCGTAATCAGTGCATATGGAATCCTTCCGTATGCAAGCCTGTTTTTCATACTTTACAATAACGCCAGGACCTGAATTAAATTACACCCGGTCAACCACGCAAAGATAAAACATCTATTTTCAGCTTTCCCTTTTGTACTGAATGGAAAATGCTAATTTTGTCACTTATGTCCCAAAAGCGTTTCATTACCAGGGTTAATAATTTTAAAATCAGGTACTTGGATAGCCACAGATTTTTATACATTCTGGCTGTCTTCGTCGGACTGGGTGTGGGACTTGCGGCTGTAATTATCAAGAACCTTGTTCATTTTATACGCGAAGCACTGGAAAATGGTTTCCATGGCGACTACACCAGGTTTTATATCTTTATTTTACCCGTCATTGGCATTGCACTTGTTGTGGTTTTCATCAGGTATGTGAACAAACAGCCCGTAGGCCATGGAATTCCGGGAGTATTGTTCTCCATTTCCAAGAACAACGGAATCATCCGGTCCCATAATCTGTATTCAAGTATCATTAGCAGTGCCCTTACAGTGGGATTTGGCGGTTCGGTTGGGCTGGAGGGCCCCACAGTGGCAACAGGAGGGGCCGTGGGTGCCAATCTGGGAAGGCTTTTTAATTTGAATTATAAGGAGATTGCCCTGCTGATCTCCTGTGCATGCGCAGGTGCTTTGTCAGCCATTTTTAAGGCGCCCATTGCCGGGATCGTATTCGCCCTGGAGGTGATCATGCTGGACCTTACCATGTGGGCGGTTATCCCCCTGCTTATCTCTTCTGCAACCGCTGCACTTACTTCCTATCTATTCCTGGGACAGAATGTTTTATACCAGTTCCAGGTAACTGATGCCTTCCGGATGGGGCATATCCATTGGTACCTGATCCTGGGCGCAATGGGAGGAATGCTTTCGGTCTATTTTACCAAAAGCTACATTTATATCACGGAACTTTTTGAAAAATTTGATAGTCCCTGGAAGAAAATTCTTGTAGGCGGAGGACTCCTGGGAGTGATCATCCTCTTTTTCCCGGCCCTTTACGGAGAGGGATATGAAGTGGTGAACCAGGAACTGAGGGGGGAGTATCTGCAACTGTTTGAAGGTACTTTTGTTGAGGGCTGGCAGAACACCTTTCTGCTGGCTGCCTTCTATATCTTACTGGTGATCGGGATCAAGGCAATCGCCACTACACTGACCTTTGCGGCAGGCGGGATCGGTGGGATTTTTGCTCCCTCACTTTTTATAGGGGCCAATACTGGACTACTTTTCGGACTTGTTCTGAACCAGCTGGGTTTTGAGGTGTCGGTGAGCAACATGGTTCTGGTGGGAATGGCCAGTATGATTGCTGGTGTGGTCCATGCTCCGCTAACAGCCATCTTTCTTGTGGCAGAGATCACAGGGGGCTATGAACTTTTCTTTCCCCTGATGCTGGCTTCAACCATTTCCTATGGCACCACCCGGTATTTCGTGAAGAATTCGGTTTATACGGTACAGCTGGCCAAACGGGGAGAACTCATGACCCATCACAAGGACAGGAACATCCTGTTGATGATGAAAATATCAGAACTTATTGAAACCGATTTCACTTCGGTGAAGGTTGATAACACACTCAGGGACCTGGTCCAGGTAATTACCAAATCCCACCGAAACATCTATCCCGTATTGGATGAACAGAAGAACATGAAAGGGATTGTGAAACTGGATGACATTCGACACATCATGTTTCACCAGGAGATGTACGATACGACCAGGATCAGGGACCTGATGATCACCCCCGAATGGACCATCGAAACAAGCGACCAGATGGAAGATGTGGCCAGAAAATTCTCTGAAAGCGGCCGTTACAACATCCCGGTGCTTCAGAATGGAAAGTACCTGGGATTCGTTTCTCGGGCCCGGGTCTTCTCCTCCTATCGCGAGATGCTCAAACACTTTTCGGAGGAATGATTTTATAATTGTTCTAAATTTCCCTGCACCCGGGTTATCAACAGGTTCCCACCGGAATATTTGGTTATGTTTGTAACACTCACAAAGAAAGCTGCCTATGCCAAGTTTTGTAATAAATGACAAGTGTGACGGCTGTAAAGCGCAGGATCGCACTGCATGCCAGTACATCTGTCCCAACGATCTGATGGCCCTGGACAAGGAGAAGAACAAGGCCTACAACCGGGCAGTGGATATGTGCTGGGAGTGCTATAGTTGTGTAAAGATCTGTCCGACCCAGGCCATTGAGATCAGGGGCTATGCCGATTTTATGCCATTGGGCGGGGTTGTGCAACCCTTGCGGAGTACAGATGCGATCATGTGGGCCGTGAGGTTCAGGAACAAGACGGTCAAAAGATTCAAGTTCCCCATACGGACTACTCCTGAAGGAAGTATCGAACCGGATGCCGGATTTCCGACCGGGTCGGATGATCTGAAAGGGCCTGAACTGAGAACCGAACCGGAATCGCTGGGAACTGACCTTTACCGAAAATAAACCTCAACAAAACCGATGGCGATGAACACAGAGAGTTTTGAGACGGTGGTGGTGGAAACCGACCTGCTCATCCTGGGTGGCGGAATGGCAGCATGTGGAGCAGCTTTTGAAGCGTCCTACTGGGCAAAAAAACAGAACCTGCGTGTCACTTTGGTGGATAAGGCAGCCATGGAACGAAGCGGGGCAGTGGCTATGGGTCTTTCAGCCATCAATCTCTACCTGGGTTTGCAGCACGGCCACAATACGGTGGAGGATTATGTGAGCTATGTAAAGAACGATCTCATGGGAATTGCACGTGAAGACCTGGTGGCCAACATTGCCCGACATGTGGATTCCTCGGTACACCTGTTTGAGAAGTGGGGATTGCCCATCTGGAAAGGTGAAGACGGAAAATATGTGAATGAGGGCCGTTGGCAGATCATGATCCATGGCGAGTCTTATAAAAATATTGTATCAGAGGCAGCAAAGAATGCACTGAAGGACCTGGGCGAAAAAGGTGCCTATTATGAACGCATTTTTATCGCTGAACCCGTGATGTTTGATGACCGTTGTGTGGGTGCGGTGGGATTCAGTGTGAGGGAGAATAAATTCTACATTTTTAAAGCCAAAGCTGTGCTCGACTCCATGGGGGGCGCTGTGCATGTTTTCCGTCCCAGATCGGTGGGTGAAGGTCTGGGAAGATCATGGTACCCGCCTTTTAACAGCGGGGCCAGCGCATACTTTGCATTGAAAGCCGGAGCTGAAATGACCTGCCAGGAGGTGCGCTTCGTACCGGTCCGTTTCAAGGATTCCTACGGACCGGTGGGTGCATGGTTTCTTCTGTTTAAATCCAAAGCCACCAATGCCAGGGGAGAAGATTACATGGAGACCCGCAAAGCTGAGCTGGCAAACTGGGCTCCCTACGGGAATGCCAAACCCACACCTGCCAACCCGAGGAACTACCTGATGTTGCTGGAGCTTGAAGCAGGCAACGGGCCCATTTACATGAGAACCGATGAAGCCATCAGGGAGTTGGTGGCGCGGATTCCGGATGAAAAAGAGGCAAAACGGAAGATGAAGGAACTTGAGTCTGAAGCCTGGGAGGACTTTCTGGATATGACCGTCAGCCAGGCGCTCAACTGGGCATCGCACAACATCATGCCCGAAGAGACACCTTCTGAAATCTCAGCCTGCGAACCCTATTTCATCAGCTCACACTCCGGGGCATCCGGCGCATGGGTCAGCGGGCCCGGGGACCTTGCGTCAGGTGAGCAGTTTTGGGGATATGACAACATGACCACGGTCAAAGGATTGTTCGCTGCAGGCGATGCTTCGGGAGCATCATCACACAAATTCTCCTCAGGCTCTTTTACCGAGGGAAGAATTGCTGCAAAGGCTGCCGTTGCGTTTTGTGTCGATCATCCCGATCCGGTTTCCATCAGTGATCATCAGATTTCGGCACTGAGAGGGAAGGTCCTTCAACCATTGCAAATCTTTGAAGAGCATCATGCCTACGCCAATGATGAAGATGTGAACCCCAATTTCGTGAAACCGCGAATGTTCATGTTCCGGCTTCAGAAAATCATGGACGAATATGCAGGGGGGGCATCCGTGGGATTCAAAACTTCAGAGGCGCTGCTCACCAAGGGAATGGAGTACCTGCAGTACATGAAGGAGGATTCGGAGAAGCTTGCTGCCAGCGATCTCAATGAACTGATGCGGTGCTGGGAAAATATGCACCGTCTCTGGCAGGCTGAATCCCATATTCGCTCTGTCCTGTTCAGGGAGGAGACCCGTTGGCCGGGTTACTATTTCAGGACGGACCATCCTTCCATGAAAGAGGAATGGGAGGCTTTTGCAAACTGCAGATGGGATCCCGAAACCGGTCAGTGGACCATGATCAAAAGAGATTTAAAATAACCTGAACCCGTTGACTTTGGACTTTCCAACTTTAATCATAGGAGGAGGAATCAGCGGGATCACTGCCGCTGTAGAGCTGGCAGAGGCCGGCAGGAAAGTTGTCCTGATCGAGAAAACACCCTACCTGGGCGGACAGGTGTCCGGTTTTCATAACTATTTCCCCAAGCTATGCCCACCGGCCTGTGGCCTTGAAATCAATTACAGAAGGATCAGGTCCAATCCCAGGATTTCATACTATACCGGCGCTGAAGTAACAAGCATTTGCGGGACCGAAGGTGATTTTACAGCATCCGTTAAAATCGAGCCACGTCTGATCAATAACAACTGCACAGCCTGTGGCAAATGTGCAGAGGTATGTCCCGTGGAACGGAATTCCGTTCCGGGTAGTTCGGAGCTTCAAAAAGCAGCATATATGAACGGGGGACTCTCCTTCCCTTTGAAGTATACCATTGATCATGAGATATGCCTGAGGGAGTCCTGTAGAAAATGTCTGGATGTATGTGCCTATAATGCCGTCCAGCTGGACGCGGAATCAGCCGTGGTAGAATTTCATGTGCAGCGGGTCATTGTAGCCACAGGATGGCAATCCTATCCCGCAGAGTTGATTGCGAACTACCGTTATTCAGAGGAGCCTGATGTGGTAACCAATGTGGAGTTTGAACACATGATGGCTGCTGCGCACAGGGAGAACAGAAAGCTGGGCCGGCCTTCGGACGGAGCACAGCCCGGACGCATTGCTTTTGTACAATGTGCCGGATCAAGAGACCTGAACCACCTCCCGTATTGTTCTGCAGTGTGCTGTTCTGTATCGCTTAAACACGCCCTTACCCTGGCAGAATCTTACCCGGAGATTGATACAGAGATCTTTTATATCGACCTCAGGCTAACAGGAAGAAATGAAAAGCTGTTGAGGAAAGCAGAGCAAACGGATAAAATCACCCTTACGAAGGGAAAGGTTGGTAGGATTGGGAAGAGGGATGAAGGCGGCCGGATCATCCTTGAAGTGGAGGACATCATGGCAGGGAAGAAGCAGCGGAATTCGTTTGATTTGGTGGTTTTGGCCACCGGGCTGGTTCCCAATTCACTGATTCCCTTGCTCTTGGCTAACGAATATGGTTTCTGCAATGTGAACCAGGTTAAGGGTATTTACCCGGCTGCTACATGTAAGCGTCCCATGGATGTCTCCGCATCGGTGAAGGATGCCACATCTGCGGCTATTAAATCTATGCAAAGATCTGATGAGTGACACGGGGAACCATACCGTTCTGGCCATTTGCACCGGTTGCAGCATTGGTAATGCCATTGATATAAAAAAGCTTGGTATGGTTGCACCGGAGGGGGGAGTTGTTTGTTTCAGTCATCCTGCACTTTGCTCCGAGTCTGGTCTGGCCAAACTGCATGCTGAAGTGAGCGGCTGCGGTGCCAAACGGATTGCCCTGGCCGCCTGTTCGCCAAGGGCAAAGGCAGAGCAGTTTGCCCTGGAAGGTAAATATGTGGAACGGGTGAACCTCAGGGAGCAGGTGGCCTGGGTTCTGGAACCGGGTGAGGAGGATACGCAGATGTGTGCCGAGGACCTGGTCAGGATGGCTCTTGCCAAACTGGGAGCCATTGGTGATATTATACCCTATATGCCTGCTGCGCTGAGTTTGGATGTGCTCGTGGTAGGAGGTGGCATCACCGGCTTGAATGCTGCCATGGCAGGCTTGAATGCCGGATACAGGGTACACCTTGTGGAGCGGGGTGAAGCCCTGGGGGGATATGCCGCCCGGATTCATAAACTGGTTCCGGACCTGGATCATCTGGAGAAACTCAGGGAGCCAGACACCCAAACCATGGTGGATCAGGTGATGGCCCATCCCTTTGTGAGGGTATACCTGAACAGTACGTTGAAAAGCATTGGCGGAGAACCCGGAAATTTCTCTGTTACACTTGATAATGAGCAGGGTACGGAATTTCGCGTCGGATCGGTGGTTGTCTCCACCGGTTGGAAACCCTACGATCCCGGTAAATTGATCCATCTGGGCTACGGTGACGCTTCGGGTGTTAAAACCCTGGAGGAGTTTGAACATCACGTGAACGGGCACAGCGTGCCCGACCGGATCACGTTCATTCTTTGTGCGGGATCCAGGGATGAAGCTCACCTCTCTTATTGTTCTGCCTATTGCTGTACTGCCGCATTGAAGCAGGCGCTTTATGCGAGGGAGAAGAATCCCAACGCCCAGGTCTACATCGTTTACAGGGACATCCGCATCAGCGGCTTCCAGGAAGATTTCTACAGGAGGGTGCAGGAGGATGATTCCATATTCCTCACCTGGGGAAGGGTTCAGTCGGTAGACCGGGTGGGGGTATCCATGCAGTCTTCCATCAAAGGTAGCCTCCTTGATGAAGAGATTGTGATTGAATCCGATATGGTGGTTCTGGCCACGGGAATGGTCCCGTCGGGCAGTGAAAGCCTCCATCTTCAATACCGTTTGGGTGAAGGACTCCCGGGCATTGAATATGATTTCAGTGATTCGCATTTTATTTGTTTTCCTTACGAAACACGCCGGACAGGTTTTTATGCCGCAGGAACGGTAAGAGCACCCATGGACCTGGAATCCAGTGCCGAGGATGGTTCGGGAGCCATGATGAAAGCGATCCAGTGCATTGAATGTGTGAAGAGGGGGGAAGCAGTTCATCCCCGGTCGGGCGACCTGACTTTCCCTGAACTATATATGGAGCGGTGTACCGACTGCAAAAGGTGTACGGAGGAGTGCCCCTTCGGAGCCTATGATGAGACAGAAAAAGGAACGCCGCTTTCCAACCCGGCGCGGTGCCGCAGGTGCGGGATTTGTGTGGGTTCCTGCCCTGAACGGGTGATCGGTTTTGCGGACTACTCCATCAACAGTGTATCAGCCATGATCAAGGCCGTTCATATCCCTGATGAATTTGAAGAGAAGCCCCGGGTACTTGTGTTTGTATGTGAGAACGATGCCTATCCTGCCCTGGATGCTGCAGCCTCCTATCGCCTGAAATTCAGTCCGTTCGTCCGTATTATCCCGGTCAGGTGCCTGGGTTCAGTTAACAAGGTGTGGATCTCCGATGCACTCTCCCACGGGTATGACGGGATTCTTCAGATTGGGTGTAAACCGGGGGATGATTACCAGTGTCATTTCATACATGGCAGTGAGCTCACCCGGCAGCGGGGCGAGAATTTGCAGGAGACCCTGGAAACCATGATGCTTGAAAGGGAAAGGATCATGACAAAGTTTGTGGAGATCAGTGATCACTATAAAATCCAGGAAATGATTAATCAATATGTGGAAGAGCTTGAGCTGATCGGGCCGAATCCCTTTAAAAGTGCCTAGTGCCCAGTACCTGGTAGTGAGCACTAAGTACTAAGCACTGAGTACTAAGTACTGAGCACTGAGCACTAAGTACTGAGCACTAAGTACTGAGTACTGAATGTGAATGAAATGAGCATTATACAACCAGACATAGAATTCAAAAGGGAACTGGGGCGTTTGAGCGGTTCGCAACTGAACCAGTGCATGCAGTGTGGTACATGTTCGGCAGTATGCTCTCTGGCACCTGCCGACAGGCCTTTCCCGCGTAAGGAGATGATCTGGTCGGGCTGGGGACTGAAGGAAAAACTACTTGGCAATGTGGATGTTTGGCTGTGTCACCAGTGCGGCGATTGCAGCAGAACCTGTCCCCGGGATGTGAAGCCTGCAAATGTGATTGCGGCAATAAGACAGAAAACCTATGAACACTATATAAGGCCCAGGTTCCTGGGAAAGATGGTGAGCAGGCCGGCTCTTCTCCCAGTGGCCCTGGCCATTCCTGTGGGCGTAATTATTACTATTCTGAGTCTGGCCGGGACATTTTCGATCCCGGAAGGGCCGGTGGATTACTCCGCTTTTTTCCCTCATGCCTTGCTTAACGCAACCTTTTCTGCCATTACGCTGCTGTTCTATTTCCTGGCCTCCCTGGGCATCAGATCTTTCTGGAAAGATATGAAAAGGATCACCCCGTCCGCGGATGGCAGACAGGGAAGGGTACCCTTTTTCCGGGTAATGGGTGAGATCCTTTCCCATTCGAATTTCTCAGCTTGTGACTCACGGCGGACAAGACAGGTGGCACATATGCTGGTGTTCTACGGATTCTCACTGCTGATCCTGGTTACCCTCTATGCCATCTGGGCTTCCCTGACCCAGAAGTATCCCCTCACTTTACTGGATCCATTTAAAATTGCGGGGAATGTGGCGTCCGTGATGATTTATTCAGGTCTGGGAATTATGATTTTCAAGCGCCTCTTTGACAGGGAGCTGTTTGGAAAAAGCGCTTATCCGGACTGGTTGCTGCTTGTTGCCATTACCCTGCTGACCCTGTCGGGATCCCTGGTGGAGATGGCCCGCTTCGGCCAGTGGTCCATTGCTTATCACCTCTATTTTTTTCACCTGGTGGCTGTTTGGTTTGTGATCATGTACC
Source organism: Bacteroidota bacterium (assembly GCA_043797815.1). Classification (GTDB taxonomy): domain Bacteria; phylum Bacteroidota; class Bacteroidia; order Bacteroidales. Next base: position 37,331 of record JAZDPG010000046.1, on the reverse strand, counting down.
TGCCCTTCACCAAACTGGGGCATGTTTTTTACAGGACCACAGCCCTTCTCTATGCCAGGTCAATAGGCCGGAAGTAGCTCCGCAAAAGGATGCTGCGCTGACTATTTCATCACAAAGTTATATCTTTAGCCTCCTGTATAATCCTGGAAAGAAAACAGAAACATTTGACCTTTTTTTGTGTTATTAAAAACATAAGAGGGTTGAATGAGCAAAAAGTTATGCAGGGAAAGTGACGGTCTGTCCCAAAAGTTAAAAGGGAAGCAGAAAAATTACTACTGCGGAAAGTGCGAGAAGAAATCTCCGAAAGAAAAATGGTGTTGCAAACCGAAGGAAATAAGGCAATGATTCTGGCGGCAGGACTGGGCACCAGGCTCAGGCCTCTGACTGATAAAACGCCCAAAGCACTGGTGGATTGGAAGGGTTTACCCCTGATCGATCACGCCATCCTGAAGCTGAAAAGTGCAGGATTTGATGAGATCATCATCAATGTGCACCACCATGCTGAAATGGTCATGGATCATGTAAAAGGGAAGGAACAATACGGTATCCGCATTGAATTTTCCCATGAAAAGGACGAATTGCTGGATACGGGGGGAGGGATTGCCAATGCATCCTGGTTTTTCGGAGATGAACCATTCCTTGTTTATAATGTGGACATCCTGAGCGGGATTGACCTGGGAAAAATGATGATGGCACACAGGGCAAGTGGCGCCATTGCCACCTTGGCTGTGAAGGAGCGGCTAACCTCCAGGAGCCTGCTCATGAACCGGGATAGCCATTTGAAGGGTTGGAGGGACAACCGGACCGGGGAATCTATCCTGGTTGATGAGAAGCAGGAGGCACTTACTCCCATTGCTTTCAGTGCAATCCATGTGATGAACCCTGCAATTTTCAAATTGTTTCCCCGTGAAAAAAAAGTTTCCGCTCATGCCCTTTTACCTGGAACTTGCGAAGACCAGACCTGTATATTTGTACAGGCATGATGAAGATGAGTGGACCGATATGGGTAAACTGGAGTCCTTTGCCAATGCATGAGTGATATGGAGCTGACAGAAAAATTAAAAGCACAGATAGCTGATTGGAACGAAACCCTGAAGGACAAGAGTGCCATCGGAGTGGTCGGGTATTTCCTGCAGCATTTCGGGGATAAAGTCGTTATGTCAACAAGCCTGGGGCTCGAAGACCAGGTGTTAAGTGCAATGATCCTGCGCCAGAACCGCGAGGCCGAACTTTTTACCCTGGATACGGGCAGACTTTTTCCGGAGACCTACGACCTGATTGCCCGCACCAACAAATTCTTCGGGATACGAATGAAAATCTATTTTCCCGATCCGGCGAAGGTAGAGGAGATGGTGGCAAATCATGGGATCAATCTTTTTTATGATGGTGTAGAGAAACGGAAAATGTGCTGCGGAATCAGAAAAGTAGCTCAGCTCCCCAGGGCATTTGCGGGCAAGGAAGCGTGGATTTGCGGATTGAGGAAGGACCAATCGGTTACCCGTTTCTTCAACAGGATGGTGGAATGGGATGAAAACAATGGCCTGGTGAAGATCAATCCTCTGATCAATTGGACTGAGAAGGATGTCTGGGAGTACATCAGGTCACATAATATTCCTTATAATCTTCTGCATGACAGGGGATTCCCCAGTATTGGATGTGAGCCCTGCACCCGCGCCATTGAACCTGGTGAAGATATCCGTTCCGGCAGGTGGTGGTGGGAGAATGAGACCCATAAGGAGTGTGGCCTTCACAGGCGGTAAGCCTATCCGTGGATTACGCCGGAGCCCAGGAGTTCCTTACCGTCATACCATGCAGCAAACTGGCCGGATGCAATACCCCGCTGAGGTTCCCGGAATACAATGTACAATCCCTTTTCTGACCTGTGAAGTACAGCATCCTGCAAGGGTTGCCTGTAGCGGACCCTTACCCGGTATGAGCCCGATTGCCCCGGAACAAGAGCAAGATCCCTCCTGATCCAGTGGATCTCTTCCGGGAGGATGAAGAGTCCGGGACGGTATAAACCAGGATGGGACTGACCCTGTCCCACATAGATCCGGTTCTGCTCCACATCGGTGGCGATCACAAAAAGAGGTTCTTCTTTGCCCCCCACATTCAAACCCTTGCGCTGACCGACAGTGAAGAAATGTGCTCCCTGATGTTTTCCGACCCATGTTCCGGCTTCCTTTGAATAGGTCCACGGACTGCACAGATCCTCCAGGTTCTCGCATTCCTTCTTCTGAGATCCATATTGTTCCATGTCTGCAGGAATTTCAAAGATGTTGCCCTCCCTGGTCTTCAGTTTCTGCTGAAGAAAAACCGGGAGATGCACTTTACCAACGAAACAAATCCCCTGGGAGTCTTTTTTATCAGCAGATGCCAGACCCTGCTGTTTGGCAATCTCTCTCACCTGGGGTTTATGGAGGTGGCCTATGGGGAAAAGGGTCCGGGCCAGCTGCTCCTGTGAGAGCTGGCAAAGGAAATAACTCTGCTCCTTATTTGGATCATCACCAGCCAGCAGGGAGTAGACCGTGGTGCCATTTATCTCACAGCTGCTCTTTTTGCAATAGTGGCCGGTGGCCACAAAATCGGGATTGTATGCTTCAGCTGCCTTCAGGAATGCATCGAATTTAATCTCCCTGTTGCATAATACATCGGGATTGGGCGTCCGGCCTTTCTGATATTCAGAGAACATGTAGTCAATGACCCGTTCCCTGTATGGTTCGCTCAGATCCACCACATGAAAGTCGATCCCCAGCTTCCTTGCCACCAATTCGGCGAAAACCACATCCTCATCCCAGGGACAGTCGGTATCGATCACACCGGTCTTGTCATGCCAGTTGATCATAAATAGTCCGGTTACCTCAAATCCCTGTTCTTTCAGGAGATATGCAGCCACACTGGAATCAACTCCCCCCGATAATCCAACTACTACCCTTTTTGCCAAAGCCAATATTTTGCATAAAATTACCATTTTTCCTGAAAGCCCTATATTTACATCATGTCCCCCCTTCATGTATACAAGGCCTCGGCAGGTTCGGGTAAAACATATGCCCTTACGCTGGAATACCTGAAATTACTGTTCAGGATTCCGGAGGCACACCGTCATATCCTGGCAGTGACCTTCACAAACAAAGCAGCCGGAGAGATGAAGAGCAGGATCCTCAGGAGGCTTTTTGATCTTTCCCGTGGTGATCCGGATGCAGGAAGTGAGGATCTGAAAGTACTGGTGGAAGCGACCGGTATGGATGCGGCCAGGATCACAGAACGGGCCGGGAATCTGCTGAACCTTATACTGAACGATTACACCTGGTTTTCGGTGGGAACAATCGACAGATTTTTCCAGTCGGTCATCAGGGCCTTTACAAGGGAGATTGGAATACAACCGGGATATAACCTGGAGTTGGATCACCAGCGGATCCTTTCCATGGGGGTAGACCTTTTGTTCCAGGAGATCGGAGATGACGCTGAACTGCAGCAATGGCTCATCCGGTTTGCAGAGGAACGGATGGAGGAATCCAGGTCCTGGAATTTTAAAAACGATATTCTTGCACTGGGCATGGAGCTCTTCCGGGAATCATTCCAGGAACTGTATGCCGATACAGACCTGAGCCTGCTGAACAAGAAAAACCTCGAAGATTTTCTGAAAGAGCTTGGGCAGATTGAAGCTCAGACCACCAGTGAGATGAAACAGATGGGTGCCAGGGCACTGGATCAAATACGGCTGAAGGGTTTTGAAGTGGAAGATTTCAAATTGAAGGGGAACTCACCACCGGCACTCTTCAGACAGGCGGCGGAAGGAGAAGTTCATTTCTCAGCTTCTAAACTAGATGCGCTTGCAGACAGTGGGAAATGGCTTGTAAAAGGTGCCTCAGCTGAGATGGCTATGCTCACTGAGGAATTTCTTATGCCTTTGTTGAATCAGGTTTACCGTGGTCAGGTTGTTCTGAATACCATCCGGACCATACGGGTAAACTACTATACCCTGGGAATTCTGGGCGATATCAGGGAAAAAGTGCAGGCCTACCTGAAGGAACATAACCTCTTTCTGATCACTGATTCCAGTCGTTTCCTCAGGGGAATTCTGGGAGCCAACCAGGTTCCCTTCATCTATGAAAAAACCGGGAACCGTTACAAGCACATCATGCTGGACGAATTCCAGGACACTTCGGTTTTTCAGTATGAAAATTTCAGGCCCCTCATTGATAATTCACTGGCATCGGGGAATGACAACCTGGTGGTAGGGGATGTGAAACAGTCCATTTACAGGTGGAGGAACTCGGACTGGAGAATTCTGGCAGGAGGCCTGAAATCTGATTTCTCCCACCAGGAGTACAAGGTCCATAAGCTGGATCAGAATTACAGGAGCAGTGAACAGGTGATCCGCTTCAACAACACTGTATTTCAGCTGGCTTCCAAAGAACTGGCCAGGGAAATCGAAGAAGAACTCGGCTCCTCTCCGGTGAACAAATCGGAAGCGGAAGAAGCCGTTCTGCAATTCAGGAATGCATATGCCGATGCGGTTCAGCAAATTCCTTCCAGGGCTCTTGGATCAGATGGATTTGTTAAGGTCAGCTTTTTCCGGGAAGAGCAGGATCTATCGTTCCGTGACCAGGTACTGGAAAGCATTCCGGGGTGGATCAATGAGATTCAGCAATCAGGTATTGAACCCGGTGAAATTGCCATACTGGTACGCACGAGAAGGGAGGGAGTGCTGGTAGCAGAAAAGCTTATGGGACATTTCAGGATCATTTCTAATGAATCACTTCTGATGGCTCACAACGGTTCGGTATCCATGGTGGTTTCAGCCCTGCGATACATGGTTTTTCCCGGGGATGAGATCAACAATGCCTTGCTGAAGTACCGGTGTTACCAGGCAGGAATTGCTGAAAGTGTGGGGCCGGATAACTTGTTCAATGTGGATGTTTCTCCCGGGCAGATCCTTCCTGCAGCGTTTGTATCCAGAATGAGTGAATTCAGGCAGCTGCCTCTTTATGAACTGGTTGAGGCGCTGATCCATCTGTTTGGTCTGGACACTCGCACAAATGACCTTCCTTATATACAGGCTTTACAGGACCTGGTTATCGATATTCAGAGAAGAGAGCCCGTGGGCATTGCCGAGTTCCTTCAATACTGGGAGCAGCATGGATCAAAAAAGGGAATTCAGATTTCGGAGAACTCAAATGCCATTCGTATCCTGACTATTCACAGGTCCAAGGGACTGGAGTTCAAGGCAGTAATGATTCCATTTTTCAATTGGGAGATCACTACCGATCAAAGAAAATCAAACATTCTTTGGTGTCCCACAATCGGAACACCATTCAGCCGGATACCCATTGTTCCGGTCCGCTTTGGAAGTGGAATGAAACACACCCTGTTTTCAGCTTTCTATTACCAGGAGAGAATGAAAGGGTACCTGGACAGCCTGAACCTGATGTATGTGGCCTTTACGCGGGCTGTGGATGTTTTATACCTCGGTGTTCCGGTGTCAGAGGATCAGGGACTGAAAACTACAGGGGATCTTCTGCCGGCCATCCTGGATCACACACCGGAGAATCAACCTGCGCTCTTGCCCCTGAGCAGCTACATGAAGAATGATAAAATCACCATCGGGAGGATGCCGGAGCAATTGAAAATTCAGGAACAGAAGGATCCCTGGCAGTTTGTTGCTTACAAAACAAATCCAGGCAGCCGCCTGCCAGGACTCCGCCTGCGAAGTGATCAGTATTTTGTCGATGAGCAAGGGTTGTTCAGAACTGGCCGGGGGTTCGGGAACATGATGCACATGGTGTTCTCTGGGATTCAACTGGTTGAGGACGTGGTTCCCCTGTTGAACAAGCTTCAGAAGGAGGGAGTCCTGTCTGCCAGGGATCGTCCCGGACTGGAAAAGGAGATCCTTGAGATGATCTCCCAGCCCGGGGTAAGTCGATGGTTTTCAGGTGAAGAGGGAAGATCCATCCTGAATGAACGAAGCATTCTGTGCGGTGATGGCAACATAGTCAGACCCGACCGGGTCATAGTAGACAGGGATGGCGTTACGGTGGTTGATTTTAAATTCGGGATGCTGGAAAAAGAAACACACAGGGATCAGGTCAGAAATTATATGGAACTTCTGAAGGGGATGAGATATAAGCAGGTAGCAGGGTTCATCTGGTATGCCATGCTGGGCAGGATTGAAAAAATTGATGTCCAATGATCTATAGCTGGGGAACGGAAAGAAGGATCAACGCATACAGCGACTATTTCAAGCGGGTATTCGGTGCACGGGTGCAGAAAATTTCAGTCGATGCCGGCTTCACCTGTCCCAACAGGGATGGAACATGCGGCACAGGAGGATGCACCTTCTGCAACAATGAAGCCTTCTCACCGTCCTATAACACACCGGGGAAACCCATCGAGGAGCAGGTATTGCGGGGGATGGAATTCCACCGGACCAGGTACCGGAAAGCAGTCAGCTATCTTGCATATTTTCAATCCTATACAAATACTTATACCGAGCTGGAAATTCTGAAGACCATGTATGACCAGGCCCTGGCCGTCCCGGGAATAATCGGCATCGTGGTGGGAACACGGCCTGATTGTGTGGATGAGGAGAAGCTGGATTTTTTTCAGGAACTTTCTAAAAAATGCTATTTGGTCCTGGAATATGGAATTGAATCCTTGCTGGACAGGACCCTTGAGCGCGTGAACAGAGGCCACGATGTGGAAAAGAGCGCATGGGCCATCCGTGAAACAGCCCTTAGGGGAATCCGCGCAGGTGGTCATATGATTGTCGGACTGCCCGGTGAAACCAGGAAGGATTTTCTGGATGCTGCAAAGATCCTGTCGGAGTGGCCCCTGAACAACATCAAGTTTCATCAGCTACAGGTCATACACGGCACAGCCATGGCCCGCGAGTACAAGGAGAGGCCGGAAGATTTTGTGGAATTCAGCATGGAGGAGTACCTGCAACTGATGGTGGAGATCATAGAGCGGCTCAATCCGGGGTTTGTGGTAGAGCGGATCGCCGGCGAGGTGACCCCGGGAATGGGAGTGCGGGAAGGCTGGGGCATTCGGTATGACAGTTTGCTGAGTATTTTCGAACAGTTGCTGGAGGAGAAGGATACCTGGCAGGGAAAGTACTTTAAAGAGAATCAATGATGCAACCCATCTTAGAAAAACTGGCCAGATTTCTGACCGATGATCCGGATGGCCTGTCGGGAGAAACCTGTATTATTTTACCCAACAGGCGTGCAGGATTGTTCCTGCAGCGTCACCTCTCCACGCACATGAGACAGGTGGGCTGGATGCCGCATATTTACGCTATTACCGAGTATATGAATGAACTCAGCAGCCTTGCACCCAGTGATCCCACCGAAACGCTGTTTACCCTCTATGACATTTACCGGGAAACAAAAGCACAATCCGGGTCACTGGATGAGTTCTACTACTGGGGAGAAATCATGCTCCATGATTTTGATGAAATTGATAAGTACATGGTGGATCCCGAAATGCTCTTCCGCAACCTGGAGGATCTGAAGGAGATCGAAGAACCGCTGGCCGGACTGGAGGAATCGCAAATCTCCTTTATCCGCCAGTTCTGGGAAGGGTTTCATCAGGGCCAGGCCACTCCTGAAAAGGAGCAGTTTCTTGAGATTTGGAAGCTCCTCCCCATTCTCTATGGCCGACACCGGGAGAACCTTAGAAATGAAGGGGAGGGGAGCCCTGGAATGCAGTACCGTGAGATTGCCGGCATGATAGAAAATGGTATGCTGGCCAGGCCCCGTTGGGACAGGATCATTGTAGCAGGATTTAATGCCCTGAACGCTTGTGAGCAACGAATCTTTAAATGGCTGAAGAACCACGGAGCAGTTTTTTTCTGGGATTATGATCATCTCTATGTGGACGATCCTGCCCAGGAGGCTGGAAGATTTATACGTGACAACCTGGCTGCATTTCCCCCGCCGCTGGATCTTGAATCATTCAGGGGAATGGAGAAGGATAAGGAGATCAGGATTTTTGAGCTGCCCACTGATGTACTTCAGGCAAAAACTGTTCATCGCATCCTTGAACAGGACGGCAGGGAAGGAATTTCAGAATGCACGGACACCGCTGTTGTTTTGTGCGATGAAGAGCTGCTGATGCCGGTTCTTATGTCGCTTCCTGAATCCATGGGTGAGATCAATGTGACCATGGGCTATCCCCTGAGCATCACTCCCGTTCTTGGATTTGTGGATGCATTGTTCCGCCTGCAACATAACATCAGAAAATGTCCGGACGGATCTGAAGTATTTTATTATAAGGATGTCAAATCCATCCTGTTGCACCCTTATATGGAGCATTCAGGAGATGGAATGGCCCACCCTTTGCTGGATTTGATTGCTTCGGGTAACCTGATCCAGGTGGAGCGTTCCAGATTCGAAACTGCATTTGAGAAGATGATCTTCAGGAGCATGGACGGATCAAAGGGTCTGATCAGGTACTTTCGGGATATCTTTTTTCATATCCTGGAGGCCCTTGCCGCAGATGACAACAAGGTTTTGCCTGCACTGCACCGCGAATTCGTATTTGCCCTGCTGATTCATCTGAATAAACTGGAGACACTGCTTGAATCCAGGCCGGAAATTCCCCTCCCGGTCCTTGAAAAGCTATTCAGAAAATTACTGGCAGCTTTCCGGGTTCCCTTCGAAGGAGAACCCCTTTCCGGACTTCAGGTCATGGGTATTCTTGAGACCAGGTTGCTGGATTTCAAACATGTGATCCTTTTGTCTATGAATGAAGAGGTCATGCCGGCCTCCCATTTCAGGCAGTCTTATATTCCCTTTAGCCTGCGGCTGGCTTTTGGCATGCCGGGCAGAGAGGATATGGATGCCATGTATGCCTATTATTTCAACCGGATCCTTCAAAGGGCCGAGAAGGTGGATCTGCTATATAACGGTACTTCAGAGGGCATACGGACCGGAGAAATGAGCCGTTACCTGAGACAGTTGATTTTTTTAAGGGGCATCCGGGTGATCAGACCTGGCATGGAGGTAATGGCCAGGGAGGTACCCGAACTGGTCATCGGGCATACGGAGGAAATTGATGCTTTGCTGAACAGATATGCCGTGGATGCGGAAGGCAACAAATACCTCTCCCCATCAGCCATCAATGCCTATGTGGACTGTTCTCTGAAATTCTACCTGAGGTATCTGGCCGGGATTGGTGAACCGGATGAAGTTCTTGAGGAGATCGATGCGGCCGGTTTCGGAACAGTGGTGCATGATTCAATCAAGCTGCTCTATGAAGAGATTGCCGGGGAAGACAATGGAATGATAAGCAGAAAATCATTGCAGCAACTGCTGGGTTCGGGCCGGATAGAGGAGGTACTTAAGACAGCTTTCGTCAAATATCATTTCAAGGGTAGAAAAAGTGCTGTGATCGAAGGCCGTAACATTATTATCATCAAGGTAATGATCCGGTACCTGAAAAAGATCATTCAAACCGACCTGGGCATTGCACCATTCACACTGGTTTCGACTGAAAAGACCTACACCCGTGAACTGGAATTAAATACCGGGAACAGGGAGACGACCATCCGTATCGGTGGCAAGATTGACCGGGTGGACAGGGCCGGAGGTCTGTTGCGTGTGATTGATTACAAGACCGGAAATGCCAGTCACGGATTTTCAACACTGGGCTCGCTTTTTGACGGAACCCTGGCCGCAAGAAACGGGGCGGCTCTTCAGACCCTTTTGTATACATGGCTTGTTGGCAAGGTGCATCCCGGTGAGCAGCTTGCTCCGGGTTTGTACGTAATGAAGTCACTCTATGAAGAGAGATTTGATCCCTTGCTGACCATCGGCATCCGAAGTGAGAAACACAGGATTGATTCTTTTTCAGCCTATGAGGAGGATTACATCAAACTCCTGAGGAACACCCTGAACAAAATGTTCGATTCCGGGATTCCTTTCGCCCAGACAGAGAATGAATCCAAATGCAGAACCTGTGATTTTGCAATCCTATGCAACCGGTCAGTCATTGATTAGGTTTTGCTATATTTAGCTAAACAAATAGGGCTTTTATGATTCCCGGACACAGAGATTATACAGCTGAGATAAAAAAACTGAAATTTAAAACCGACCAGGGGACCATTTTTCCAATGACTGCCCTGGTAAGCTTCCATGTGGGCAACAAGGAGAATCCCGTGCTTGAGTTGATGGGCCATATGGAAGAGAAGGAGATTTACAATGCCATTGACAGGGGAGATGCCATTCATCTGGATAACTGTTATATTGAGAAATTCAGTTTGATTAATTACAGGCTGACCAGGAACATGGAGGCCAGGGAAAAGGTTGTTATCAAAGGATTTACAGCCAAAAATGCCCTGTTCGGGGGATTCTCCCCCCTCGATTTCTCTTTCGCTGTATTTGAAGGGGAGGAATTCAGCCTGGAGGATTCCTGGATCAGTAAAGGTGATGTGAGTTTTGAATCGGCCCGCTTCAAGGTTGACGTGACAAGTTTTCACAATACTAGGTTTCCGGACGGGTACCTGAATTTCAAAAATGTGGGTTTTGAATCGCAGGAGATAAGTTTTAAGAATTGCCGGTTTGGCAATGGGGATAAAGACTTTCAATACATGAGTGCCGGGAGGGGCAACCTCCATTTTATCAACGCAGATTTCTCTGGCGGGAATGTGAATTTTATCAATACCGACTTTGGAACCGGAGCTGTCTCATTCAAGGTGGCCAGGTTTGGCAAAGGGAAAGTTGATTTTCATTTCGCCACTTTCAAAGGCCAGTTTGCAAGTTTTGAAAGAACAGAATTTGGGGATGGCAGGGTGGATTTCAGAACTGTTGAATTTGGGTTGGGGCGCGTGAATTTTAACCGTTCTGTCTTTGGGGACGGAGAAGTAAGTTTTGATGAGGCCGAAATGCAAACCGGAAAATTCAATTTCAAAAGGGTCTCGTTTGGAACAGGCGATATCAGTTTCGATGAGGTGATGTTTGAGCATGTGGATGCAACTTTTGAGCACACCGATTTTGGTCGGGGAAAGGTTAGCTTTTATAAATCACGGTTCGCTTCTCTGTCTTTTGAGTTTTGTCATCTGGACGGGTATGTGGATCTGCGTGTTAAAAAGAGCCTTTCCATAAACCTTAACAACACAGTGGTGCGTGATATCATCGATATCAATTCCCATGAATTTTATTCTGAAATAGAGACCATCTCATTGGTAGGCATGAGGGATATCGGCAGAATTTATCTGGATTGGGAACGTTCCGGTGTAAAGAAGATGATCTACGCACAGCCAGGCAGCAGTTACAGGGTCAAAGCGGAACAATTCAGAATTTTAAAAGCAAATTTCCAGAACCAGGGGTCATACAATGATGAAGACAAGGCCTATGTGGAGTTCAAGCGAAATGAAGCAAAAGCCGAGCTTTCTGAGGCCCTTGAAAGATCACCATTAAGTGCAATTTACCAATATCCCCTTTACTGGTTTAAGCTGGGATTGTTTGACAGAGCAGGGCTGTATGCCACAAGCCCCGTGAGGGTTTTAATAACCATGCTCGCCTGTTTTGTGATTTTCAGTTTTTCCTACCTCCTGCTCATGGTTTTTACGGAGGCTGATATTATTGCGACGGTGGATGACCAGCTTTCCATCATTACCAAGGCATTTTATCACAGTGCCATTACTTTCCTCACCATAGGTTACGGAGATCACTACCCATATGGATCCATCCGGTGGGTTTCATCCCTGGAGGGTTTTTTTGGATTGTTCCTGATGTCCTATTTTACAGTGGCCTTTGTGAGGAAAGTGTTGCGGTGATCTATTCCCCGTCCTTCAGCAGGTCGGGGCGAAGCTTTCTGGTTCTCTCCAGTGATTGCTCGTGCTTCCATTGATCTATTTTCGCGGCGTGTCCTGACAGCAATATCCCGGGGACATTCCAGCCTTTATAACTGGCCGGCCGGGTATAAACCGGTGGGGCAAGCAAACCATCCTGGAATGAGTCTGTCAATGCAGATGTTTCATCTGACATGGCACCGGGCAGCAACCTGACCACACTGTCGGTGATCACAGCTGCAGCAAGTTCACCTCCTGTCAGCACATAATCCCCTATGGATATCTCCCTGGTGATCAGGTGGTCCCTGACCCTTTGATCAATCCCCTTGTAGTGTCCGCACAGGATAATGATGTTTTCAGCAAGTGCAAGCCGGTTTGCTTCAGACTGACTAAAAAGCTGCCCGTCCGGTGAAGTATAGATGATCTCGTCGTAATTGCGCTGTCTGGTGAGGTGGTTGATAGCTGTTTCGATGGGTTCAATGGACATGACCATTCCTGCATCTCCCCCGAAGGCGTAGTCATCCACGCGCCGGTGTTTGTCCTTGGAAAACTTTCTGAGGTCGTGAATATAAATCTCAACCAATCCTTTCTCTCTGGCTCTTTTGATGATGGAGTGGTCTATTGGCCCTGCAAGAAGTGCAGGCAAAACAGTGATGATTTCAATGCGCATTTTCAGTGTTCCCCTGGTGCTAAGATATAATAGTTTTTTGCCCCATAAGTGATCTTTTACGCGAAAAATGAGTAATTTGTCTATCCAAGCGAGCCACCAATCCTCTACCTGTCATGAAAACGAACGATGTCAATGAACCTCTGAAAGAGAAAAAGCCAAAGGAAAAACAAGAAAAAACCAGGCAAGACACCACCGGATCATCCGAACAGGAGGATGTCGTTCAATCTGAAATATCCGCTAAAGAGTCCGAGGAACCCCCCAAAGAGCCCGAAGAACCCCCAAAGTCTGAAGCGTCCAAAGAGACGGAAGAACCAACAGCAGAACCTGTTGATGACCCGCCTGAGACAACCGGTGTCTCAGACAATGTAGTGCTTATTGATGACCATGAAGAACAGAAGATCAATGATGCCTATGATGATGATTTGGACCATGATAACCTCTCTGAAGAGTCCGAGCAAATCAACTATAGCCTGCTAAGCAAGGTGGACCTGGTAAAGCTGCTTGGAGAGAAACTGGATCATCCCGGAAGAGGTAACATACGGAAGGAAGTGGAGGAGATCAAGCGAGCATTCTTCGAGAAGCAAAAGGCTGCCCTGGAGGATAAAAAGAAGCACTTCCTGGACGAAGGTGGAAACCTTGAGGATTTCAAACCAGCCGAAGAACCCCTTGAAACAGAGATCAGGGAGTTGCTCAATAAATACAGGGGTTTGAAGGCTGAGTTTACCCGGTTGCTTGAAAAGACAAAGCAGGATAACATGCTCAGGAAGCAGGAGATTCTTGAGGAACTGCGGATACTTATGGAGGGACAGGAATCCTTTGAAATAACTTTCAGAAAATTCAAGGATCTGCAGCGTCAATGGTTTTCTGCAGGCGTTGTCCCACAGCAGAACCTTAAGGATTTGTGGGATTCCTACAATTACTTTGTTGATAAATTCAATGATTATGTACGGATCAACCGGGAACTCAGGGCCCTGGATCTGAAGAAAAATCTTGAACTTAAAATCCAGCTTTGTGAACGAACCGAGGAGCTGGAATCGGAGCCAAATATTGTTCAGGCATTCAAAACATTACAGAAGTACCACACCAGGTGGCGTGAAATCGGGCCTGTACCCCGGGATGACAGGGATGAGGTTTGGGATCGTTTCAAACAGGCTACTTCAGTGATTAACAGGAAGCACCAGGATTATCATTCCAGGTTAAAAGACTCCCTGTATGAAAACCTTGAAAAGAAGACTTCGCTTTGTGAGCGGGTTGAACGCATTGCGCAAACCAGATATGAAACCCATGGGGCATGGATGGAGAAGACCAACCAGGTGCTTGAGATCCAGAAGACCTGGAAAACCATCGGCTATGCGCCCAAGAAGGATAACAGTATCATTTATGCACGGTTCAGGAAAGCCTGTGATACCTTTTTTGGGAACAAAGCGGCTTATTATGCATCAGCCTATGAGGAGCAGAAGGACAACCTGAATACAAAAACTGAAATTGTGGAAAGAGCAGAATCGCTCAGTGGAAGTCAGGACTGGAAAGAGACCTCCCTCGAATTGATTCGCCTTCAGAAGCGCTGGAAGGAGGTCGGGCCGGTTCCCAGAAGGGATTCTGATAAGCTCTGGAAGCGGTTCAGGGCGGCATGTGATACTTTCTTCAATCAAAAATCAAAGTACTTTGAGGACGTTGATTCCTCATTTGATGATAACCTGAAGGCCAAGGAGAATCTGGTGGCAGAAATGGATGCCTTTGTTCCCGGTGATGACCGCAAAGCAAACATGAAGGCCCTTGAATTGTTCCAGACAAAGTTTGATGCCATTGGATTTGTACCGTCATCAAAAAAGGATCAGATCAAGGATGAGTTCCGGCTGGCACAGGACAGACTGCTGGAAAAGATCGGAATGAATGAATCGGAGCGTTCTATCTTCAGGTTCAAAAACAGGATCAACAGTATGATGCTGGCCCCGCGGGCCGAAATGAAGCTCAACTTCGAGCGCGACAAGCTGGTTAATAAGCTTCAGCAATTGCGAAATGACATCGGTGTGTGGGAAAACAATATTGGATTTTTCAAACAATCTGACAGTTCAGAGGGAACCATCCAGGGATTCCATGAAAAAATTGAGTCGGCACACGAACGGATCCGGGTTCTGGAGTTAAAAATCCGGATCCTGGATGATATGGAAAATGCAAATTAAATCTTTATTTTAGCCCCGAATTAAAATCTGAATCTCCTTGGGTAATACAAAGTATGTTTTCGTAACAGGGGGTGTCACATCATCTCTGGGGAAAGGTATCATTTCAGCGTCTCTTGGAAGACTGCTACAGGCCAGAGGTTACAGGGTAACCATCCAGAAACTGGATCCTTATATCAATATTGATCCGGGTACACTGAATCCTTATGAACATGGTGAATGTTATGTGACGGATGACGGAGCGGAAACTGATCTGGATCTTGGACATTATGAACGCTTCCTGGATACCCAGACCTCACAGGCGAACAATGTGACCACCGGACGTATTTACCAGACGGTGATCAACAAGGAGCGCCGCGGGGATTACCTTGGGAAAACCGTTCAGGTGATTCCTCATATTACTGATGAAATCAAGAGAAGGATTACGCTTCTGGGAAAGAAAGGCGAATATGACATCATCATCACAGAGATCGGTGGTACTGTGGGTGATATTGAATCGCTGCCTTATATTGAAGCGGTCAGGCAGTTGCGCTGGGATCTGGGTGTTGAAAACACTGTTTTTATTCACCTGACCCTTGTGCCTTACCTCTCTGCATCGGGTGAACTGAAAACCAAACCCACCCAGCATTCTGTAAAAGTATTGCTGGAGAATGGGATTCAGCCTGATGTCCTGGTGCTCAGGACAGAACATGAACTTACCAAGGAGATCAGGAAAAAAGTAGCCCTGTTTTGCAATGTTGAACTTGATGCTGTGATACAATCCATTGATGTGTCAACCATCTATGAAGTTCCGCTGTTGATGCAGGAGGAGGGGCTGGATGTGATGATTTTGAAAAAACTGCATTTAACAGCAAAGGGGGTTCCTGAATTAAAGGAGTGGAAAGAGTTTGTAAACAAGCTGAAGAGTTCAGAACAGGAAATCCGGATTGCGCTTGTTGGGAAATATGTTGAGCTGTACGATTCCTATAAGTCCATTATTGAATCGCTGACCCATGCCGGGGCAATGAACAAGGTAAAGGTTTCGGTGGTTTGTATTCATTCTGAAATGATTTCAGCTGACAATGTGGAGGCGACCCTGGAAGGATTCGACGGCATCGTTGTTGCGCCGGGATTCGGGGACAGGGGAATTGAGGGGAAGATTCTTTCCGTGAAATATGCACGTGAAACGAAAATTCCTTTTCTTGGGATCTGTTTGGGTTTACAATGTGCAGTCATTGAGTTTGCCAGAAATGTACTGGGTTACCCGGATGCTCACTCCACTGAAATGACAAACATCACCAAACATCCGGTCATTGACCTGATGGAGGAACAGAAGGGTGTTACTGAAAAGGGGGGGACCATGCGGCTGGGAGGTTATGCCTGCGTGCTGAAAAAGGGATCCAGGGTTCAGGCTGCGTACCAGAAAGAAATGGTTCGCGAGCGTCACCGTCACCGTTATGAATTCAACAACGACTTCCTCGCTGATTATGAAAAGAACGGAATGATCTCATCAGGGATCAATCCGGAAAGCGGATTGGTTGAGATTATGGAGCTAAACAACCATCCATGGTTTGTGGGAACCCAGTTTCATCCTGAATACCGCAGTACCGTACTTAATCCACACCCCTTGTTTATCGCCTTTATCAAGGCATCTGTGGAACACATGAAGTAATACAGCCCCTGCCGGGGAACCAATTCACCGAAATCTTATCGATTTTAGTTGATTTTGTAATGAATTAACTGCTAAACGATTACTTTTGTGCCTGAATTAACGTGCAGTAAATGGATAGAAATACAATCATAGGTCTTGGATTGATCGGACTCCTGATCGTGGGAATGGGTCTGTTAAATAAACCATCAAGGGAAGCGCTTGAAGCTGAGCGGGAAAACCGGTTAACAGAGGCATTGAGACAGGATTCAATTGCCAGGGCGGAACAGGCCAGGGCGGTGGAAGCTGCTTCAATACAACATTCACTGCAAGAGGCATCCCGGGATACAGGAGGCCTTCAGCAGGGTCCGGAGTCCATGGACAGGCTGACCAGCCAGTTTGGGGATTTTGCGCAGTCAGCCATTGGTACTCCCGAGAAGGTGGTTCTGGAGAATGAGAAGTTGAAGTTGACCTTTTCAACCCTTGGAGGCCGTCCATATACTGTAAATCTAAAGCAATATCATACCTACGATTCGCTTCCATTAAACCTGTTTGACGGTGATTCCACAGTTTTCTCCATCCAGTTTTTTGCAGGTGGAAAAACCATCAACACGGGCGATCTGTATTTTACACCTGAAGTGGTGTCACTGACGGATGGAGAGGGCCGTTCATTTCAGCAACTTACCATGAAACTGGAGCCCAGTGAAACAGCATCCGTGTCGTACATCTACAAACTGTATGACAACGATTATATGATGGACCTGGATCTTGAGTTGAAAGGGTTGGATGCTTACGGGACTGACCGGATGAACTTTGACTTTTCTTTCTACGCGCCTTCCCAGGAGAAAGGTTATCAGAATGAAGCCATGTACACCACCTTATATTATAAGTTTCACGGGGGTGATGTTGAAAGTTTCAAGTCCAGGTCCAAGAAGGAATTCGAAACAGCCGATATTACCACGGGGATTCAATGGATTGCTTACAGCCACCAGTTTTTTTCGACCATCCTGATTGCCGATGAATCCTTCCTGGGGGCGGAGATGAGCCAGCACAGGTTCAATGAACCCGGACCCTTCGTCCGGCATTTTGCATCTGCCATTGGATTACCCTATAACCGGACTGGTGACCAGACCATTGGGATGAAACTTTATTTAGGTCCGAACAAATTTACGACCCTGAAAGGTTATGGTGATCTGGACCTGGAATCTGTGGTGACCGTTGGAGGATCCATGATACGCTGGATAAATGCTTATGTGGTGATCCCGATTTTCAACTGGCTGAACAGGTATTTTGTCAATTACGGGATCATTATTCTGTTGCTGACCCTGATTATCAAAACGGCATTGTTTCCGTTGACCTACCGCTCATATAAATCACAGGCGGTGATGCGTGTGCTGAAACCCCAGGTGGATGAGATCAACGAACGGTATCCCAGGAAAGAAGATGCCATGAAGAAGCAGCAGGCCACCATGGATCTGTATAAGAAGGCAGGGGCCAATCCCATGGGTGGTTGTCTGCCCATGCTCCTGCAGTTCCCGATTCTTTATGCCATGTTCAGGTTTTTCCCGACTTCCATTGAGCTCAGGCAGCAGAGTTTTCTATGGGCCCACGACCTGTCTACCTACGATTCCATCTTAAACCTTCCCTTCACCATTCCCATGTACGGCGACCATGTGAGCCTGTTTACGCTGCTGATGACCGTTACCACCATGTTGTCCATGAAGTGGAACAACCAGGCCTCATCCACCAACAGTGCCATGCCCGGCATGAAGACCATGATGTACATCATGCCCTTGATGTTCATGCTGATCCTGAATAATTTCTCAGCCGGACTGACCTACTATTACTTCCTGGCCAACGTGATCACGCTGGGACAGAACCTGCTCTTCAAGCAGTTTATAGATGAGGATAAAATTCTGAAAAAAATTGCTGCCAGGAAAAGCAAGCCCGTTAAAAAATCGGGCTTTGCCAGACGGCTTGAAGAGCTTCAGAAGCAGCAGAAGCAGGGAACCAAAGCGCTGCCCAGGAAGAAGTCAAGATAGACTTTTTCCTGATGGATCAGGTTCCCACGGTAATTTTTGGATTCATCCGTAGGGAAGCCATTTTCAACGCAGTAACAGCAGCCTCTACACCTTTGTTCCCATGCCTGCCACCGGAACGGTCTTTGGCCTGCTGGAGATTGCTGGTGGTCAGGACTCCGAAAATAAAGGGGATGTCATAATCCAGGTTCAGTTCAGTAATTCCCCTGGAAACACCCTGGCAAATATAGTCGAAATGGGGTGTTTCACCCTGGATGATACAACCTATGCAGATGACCACATGGGGGTTGAACTGTTCGGCCACAATGCGTGCACCGTAGGGCAGTTCGAAGCTGCCGGGTACAGCCCGCACCAAGATCTTGTCACGGGAAACACCATGCTTTTGCAGGGTGTTTAAGGCTCCTTCAAGAAGTGCTGATGTAATTTCTTCATTCCACTCCGAAACAGCGATGCCTATCTTCATGGAGGATCCGTCCGGAATCAGTGCCGGATCATGATCCGATAGGCTCTTCAGACTTGAAGCCATGACAGTTAGAGGGTCATTTTTGATTCTACCCGGCCAATGTATTTTTTGATCTCCCTGCCTTCGGGAGTCTCAGGGAAAGAAGATTCAATGGTACGGTATGCCTTAAGGGCTTCATCCAGGTCTCCCAACGCTTCATAAACGATCCCAAGCTTTTTCAGCATAATGGGGGTGGAAAAGTTGTTTTTGTACTTCTCAATTCCGCTTTTATAGGATGCAGCGGCTTTTTCCAGCTCACCCAATTCCACATAGGCATCTCCCTGGGTGCTGTATTTGGCCGCACCAACAAGAAGGTCGTCGGTTTTGAATTTTCCCAGATAGCGGACGGCCTCTTTATGGTTTCCAAGTTGGTGATAGCAAACCCCTGCATAATAGCGGGCCACTTTTGCTGATTTGCTTAATGCATAATCATCCATGATATTCAGGAAACCAGGATAAGTTCCATATCCATTCAGGGCCAGTCCGAAAGAATCGATTTCAAAGAAACGCTCTGCATAGAACATTTCAGCTGCAGCCTTTTCGTTGAGTGGCTTGAGGTAATAGCGGTTTCCACCGATAATAATCAGCAAGACAACAATCAGTCCCCCAAGAAAGTAGGTAAGTAGTTTCTGGTTATCTTCTATAAACTGTTCAGAACGTGTTAATGCCTGCTCAATGCCTTCCAGGTTCTTATCTGTTTGTTTCACATTTTTTTTCTTCGCCATTGCTGGTTTTTTTGTTGGTTCTCAAAAACTTCCGCAAAAGTAATCCTTTTTTGGAGAAATGCGGTTGCGGCGCCACAAAAATAGTAATTTTGTATATGCATCTTAAATCCCTTTCGCTGGTCAATTTTAAGAATTATGAACAGGCTGAAATACCGTTTTCGCAAAAGATCAATTGCTTTGTTGGCGAAAATGGTGTAGGCAAGACCAATGTCCTGGATGCGATCCATTACCTGGCACTTTGCAAAAGCAATCTGAATCCTGTGGACACGCAGAACATCAGGTATGACCAGGAGTATTGTGTGATCCAGGGACTGTTCAACAGAAAGGAAAAAGAAGAGAATATCTATTGCGGAATCAGGACCCAGAAGAAAAAGCAGTTTAAAAGAAATCAGAAGGAATATCAAAAACTCTCTGAACACATAGGGCTCATTCCTCTTGTGATGATTTCACCCACGGACAGCATCCTGATCAACGGGGGGAGTGAGGAGCGCAGAAAATTCATGGATGGAGTGATAGCCCAGTACAGCCGCCTTTACCTTGAAAACCTGATCCAGTATAACCGGGCCCTTACACAGCGAAACCGGCTTCTAAAAGATTTTGCAGCTACCCGAAGTTTCAACAGGGAGATGCTTGAGATATGGGATCAGCAGCTGATCCGGTACGGAGAACCCCTGTTTATGGAGCGGAAGCGGTTTGTGGATGATCTGTTGCCGGTATTTGCGACCTTCTATGAACACGTGTCATTAAATAAGGAGCAGGTAACCCTTGCCTACCAGGGACAACTTCTGGAGACCGGTTTCAAAAAAGGGCTGATGGAATCTGTGGAGAAGGACCGCTTTGTCCAGTATACAACTTTTGGGATACACAAGGATGACCTGGCCATGGATCTGGGGGATTATAGTTTGAAAAAGAGCGGTTCCCAGGGACAGCAGAAGACCTTCCTGGTGGCATTGAAGCTGGCCGAATTTGAGTTTATAAGGAAACTGACCGATATTCGCCCCATCCTGCTGCTGGACGACATTTTTGATAAGTTTGATACCACCAGGGTGAAACAAATCATCAGCCTGGTGGCAGAGAACCATTTTGGCCAGATATTTATTACAGATACCAATGAATCACGGCTCCTGGGTATCCTGAAATCATTGCCGGCCGACCACCGGGTATTCAGGATTGATCACAGGGGAACAATTGACCAGCTGGAGGCATGAAATGCAAAGAAAGCAAGTACAACGAATCGACTCCCTGCTTGACCAGTTTGTGAAATCAAACAGGCTTGAAAGGGGCCTTGCAGAATACCGCTTAACGAAATCATGGAAGGAACTGCTTGGGATCACAGTGGCAAAAAAGACCAAAACCCTTTATATCCGTGACAGGAAGCTGTTTGTTACCCTGCACTCATCGGTAGTGAGAAATGAATTGGAGATGATGAAAGAAACCCTCATTGTCCGCCTTAACGAGGCGGCAGGTATGAAGGTCATCGATGATATTGTCCTCCGTTAATCAGAACCTTTCTGAAGAGGGAAAGAAGAAAGTCGCCTCTATCTCTGCATTTTCATCCGAATCCGAACCATGTACTGCATTGGCCCTCATGGATTCAGCATACATTTTCCGGATGGTTCCCTCTTCAGCTTTCTCCGGGTCTGTTGAGCCTATCAGTTTTCTGTAATCCTCAACTGCATTCTCCTTCTCAAGGACACTGACAACGATGGGACCTGAAATCATAAATTCCACCAGATCATCATAAAATGGTCTTCCTGCATGCACTTTATAGAAACGTTCGGCCTCTTTGCGTGTAAGGTGCAACATCTTCAAGGCAACGATCTTGAAACCGGCTTCAGTAATCTTATTCAATATGGGACCTATGTAACCTTTGGCGACTGCCTGTGGTTTGATAATGGTAAAAGTGTGTTGTCCTGCCATTGGTTCTGGTTTTGGTCATGCATATTAACAAATTAATCCGGCCATTGTTATACCACCTTCAATATTTTTTAACTTTGCCTCACTTTCAAAGGATTCAGGATGCTGAGCGATAGCAACAAACATACACTGGAGGAGTGGATAAGCAGGTCTGAAAAGGTGGCCATACTTACCCATACCAACCCGGATGGTGATGCCATCGGATCGAGCCTGGCGCTTTGCCTGGCGCTGCGAAAACGGGGTGTGGATGCACAGGTGGTCATTCCCGACGGATTACCCGATTTCCTGCGCTGGCTTCCCGGTATTGCCTATTCCACGACCTTCGCCTATAAAAAGGAGAAGGGAAGCGCAATCATTCAAAATGCAGACCTGATTTTTTGTCTTGATTTCAATGATCCTGAAAGGCTGAACGGGATGAAGGAGACCCTGAACGAATCAACTGCCATGAAAGTTCTCATCGACCATCACCAGGATCCGGTGGATTTTGCAGATCTGACCATCTCGGAAACATGGCGGGGTTCTGTCGGGGAAATGATTTACATTTTACTTACAGCCCAATTTGGGGAGGAGATCATGGACAAGGAAATTGCCACCTGCCTCTATGTGGCCATCATGACCGATACCGGCAATTTTAACTATGCCAGCTCTTACCCAGAAATCTTTCATGTTGTAGGCGACCTGATGAAGTACGGCATTGAGAAAGACAGGATCTACAGCAATGTGTATGATGCTTACTCCGAGGACAGGCTGCGTATGCAGGGTTACTGCATGCAGGAGAAGATGGTGGTGATTCCCAAATACAATACTGCCTACATCAGCCTGACCGAAGAGGAACTAAGGCGCTTCAATCACCGCAAGGGAGATACGGAAGGATTCGTGAATATTCCTTTTGCAGTGAAAGGAATCAGGTTTACGGCCCTGTTTGTGGAGAAGAAGGATTTCATCAGGGTCTCGTTCCGTTCAAGAGGTAATTTTCCTGTACATAAGGTTGCATCTGAGCATTACAACGGGGGTGGACATATCAATGCAGCAGGCGGGGATTCATTTCTCTCCATGGAGGAAACACTCGTCCAATTTGAATCACTGCTTCCGGCTTATGCGAAATTGCTCACCGATGATTAGGATTGTTTTTGTAGTACTGGTTTCTGTTCTCTGTGCCTGTGACATACCTGTGCAGGAACGTCATGTTCCTGAGCCTGATCCGGTCAGGGAAGAGTTCGTGAAGGTGAACAGGTACATGCAGCGGCGCCACCAGGATCACATTGCGGCGTTTGTAAAGAGGGTTGGCTGGAGTGCTGAAGTAACTCCTTCCGGATTGTGGATCGTGGTGGAGGAGCAGGGAACCGGGCCCAGGATTGAAACAGGCAGCAGGGTTACCTATGCATTTTCCTCAACCCTTCTTGATGGAACCCCCGTTTATGAATCCCCGGAAGGGACTCCCAAACAGGTGCAAATTGGTCAGGGGGGTGTGGAATCGGGTGTGGAAGAGGGCCTTGGTCATTTGCGAAGCGGCGGCAGGGCCATCCTGTTGATTCCCCCTCACCTGGCACATGGTAATTTCGGAGATGGAAATAAAATTCCCGGCAATTCGGTGCTCATATACCGTTTGGATATAAAAGAAGTTCGTTAAGGTGAATGAATTTGCTACT
The DNA here is from genome assembly GCA_043797815.1 of Bacteroidota bacterium. Taxonomy (GTDB): domain Bacteria; phylum Bacteroidota; class Bacteroidia; order Bacteroidales. Next base: position 14,225 of record JAZDPG010000046.1, on the reverse strand, counting down.
TTTGCACAATATTTGGAAATGAGATCTGTTTGAAAAAATGATGAAATCGATTTATATAAGATCCCTGATCTTGTCCCTGGCCGCTGGTTTGATTTTGGTGGCCTCCGGCTGCAAGGAGGAATCCGGTATTGATGAAAAAGCAGTACAGGAATTGCGTTTTTTTGACCTCTATATGTCTTCCACCTTCAAAGATACCATTGATGCACCTACTGCAAGCGGGCTATATTACATCGAAGTAAAAGAAGGTACAGGTAATTCTCCTGACGCGGACGATTGGGTTTTGATTAATTATGTGTTAACTACCATCCCTGATGAAACAGTGGTGGATACCTACCTGGAAAATGTGGCTGAGGACAATGGCATCTATTCTGAAGACGCCATTTACGGTCCATTTAAGATGCTCAATGGTATTGCGAACGAGGGTCTGACAGAGGGGCTTTCCATGATGCGTGAAGGAGGGCAAGCCATCATGTGCTTCAAAAGTGACCTGGGTTACGGAACAAAAGGGACGAGTCTCATGAAGAGCATCGCAGGTTATAAATCGTTGAAGTACGAGATAGAGTTGCTGGAGGTCATCAAGGATATGATTGCCTATGAAGGAGCCAGGATCGAGGCCTACACCGATACCATTGTGGGGGTACAGGTGATTCATGACTCGATTAGCGATGCAGTGATGTATTATGTGGTGGATGAAAAAACTACTGGTAGTCAGGTTAACAATGATTCAGTGGTGGAGGTTGCTTATAAAGGCTACCTGATGGATGGGCGGGTTTTTGATCAGAGCGCTGAAGATGCGCCCTTTGAAATTAAAGTAGGGGACTTTACCGATGGAAATATTCGTGGATGGCATCTGGGCCTGACAGGCTTCCGGGAGGGAGAAAAAGGGCGGTTCATCATACCTTATGCTCTGGCATATGGTGAATCTGGAAAGCTCATTGGAAATATCTATGCCATCCAGCCTTTCGAAACCCTTGTATTCGATATAGAGGTCGTTTCGATAAAAGCCCAGATCGATTCTGAAGAACCGATTTAAGGATCCATGTTCAACTGCCCAGCAGGAAGATCACCGGCCTTTTGTGAAGTATTGGTTTCTTCCTTTTCCACAATGAGATTGCCTGTGTCAGGATATATTCCGAATCCAGGGTGATATCCACAGCCACACAGAGCAGGGAGGAGGGGTCACAGGTTTCCAGAATATCAGAAAGCATGGCATCGTTGCGGTAAGGAGCTTCGATGAATATCTGGGTTTCCCCTTTTTGTTTCACAGACTTTTCCACCTCCCTGATCTTAAGGATTCTTTCAGGACGCTTCACAGGAAGGTAGCCATGAAAGCAGAAAGCCTGGCCGTTCAGTCCCGAAGCCATCAAGGCAAGCAGAACGGAGGATGGACCTGTCAGGGGGATTACCCGGATCCCTTTTTCGTGGGCAATCCTTACCACCAGGGCCCCCGGATCTGCAACCCCCGGAACGCCGGCTTCGGTGATCACCGCCGCGTTGCTGCCGGTCAGAACTTCGCAAAGAAAACCGGGAACCTCATCCGGCGAAGTATGCTCGTTTAATTCGTGAAAAGTGAGCCGGTCAATGTCAATGGCGGTGTCGAGGTTCTTCAGGTATCGCCTGGCGTTTCTGAGGTTTTCAACGATGAAGATTCCGGTGGATTTGGCAATATCGCTTACGACCGCAGGAATGGTATGGGATGTGTCCGGATTTCCCAGTGTATTGGGCAACAGGTAGAGGACTCCTTGCATCTGGTTTTTGTAATAAAAATAATTATAACTTCGTGAACACGGCAAGCAATACCAGATCAATTGAAAATTACTTTTCTGGGTACAGGTACTTCACAGGGTGTGCCTGTGATCGGATGCAGTTGTCCCGGATGTCTTTCTGAAGATGTTCATGACAAAAGATTGAGATCATCTGTTCTTGTGGAACTGGACAGCCAGGTACTGGTCATTGATACCGGGCCCGACTTCAGACAACAGATGCTGAGCGCGGGTGTGAAACGCCTGGATGCTGTTCTTTACACCCATGAACACCGTGATCACATTGCCGGGCTTGATGACATCAGGGCTTTCAATTTCATACAGCGAAGTTCCATGGATATATTTGCTGAGGAGCGGGTGGTGCGGGCACTCATGGGTATGTTTCCTTACATTTTTGCTGAAAAGAAATACCCCGGAGTTCCCCAGGTTGTCATGCATACCATTACAGCAGAACCCTTTTTCATTGGAAACATGAAGGTTATTCCTGTAAGAATGATGCACTACCGTTTGCCGGTGCTGGGCTTCAGGATCGGTGATTTTGCCTATCTCACAGATGCCAGCTATATCTCAGAGAAGGAGAAAGAAAAATTATTTGGGGTAAAGTACATGGTTGTCAATGCACTGAGAAAGGAAGCGCATATTTCTCATTTCACCCTCACCCAGGCCATCCAGTTGATTGGAGAACTGAGCCCGAGGATGGGATACCTGACCCATATATCCCATCAGATGGGGCCCGGCGCGCTTCTGGAAAAGGAACTGCCCTCCCACATACGGACTGCTTATGACGGACTGGTGCTGGAAGTATAATTACTGGACCGCTGTGTATCGGTCCCCGATGAAATGAAGAGGATGGCTGTGATAATGCTCAATACCAGGAAAATGCCCCCTGCCAACATAAACGCCTGGGGCAGGGAATAGATATCCTTGATCCATCCCAGCAGGGGACCTGTGAGGGCAAACAGCAGCCGGATCACAAAATTCCTTACCGAGAGAACGGTGGCCCGGATGTGGGAAGCGGTCACCCTGTTGATATAATCCTTGAGCACCGGTGTGGCATAGCCCCTGACCAGATAAAAGAGGTAAAGAACCACAAGGCCGGCAGGCAGGTGAAAACGCCCCAGGGCCAGATAACACAGAGGGATGAGTAAGGCGATGATCCATATGGAGTTTTTCTGTCCCAGTTTGGCCTCTATGCGGTGTGCCGTATAGGAGGTAAGGGCAACGGTCAGGTTCAGACTGGTCCAGAGCAAACCAAACCAGGCGATCTCAATGTGGGTGTATTCAAAGAAAGGCTGTGCAAACCATGCCATGGTCAGTGTGGCCGTTCCGGTAATGGCACTGAACAGGATATTTCGCCTGAGCGGCCGGTTCTCAAACAAGGCAAATCTGGCAATACGGACAATCTCCGTCAATCCTGCTTTGATAAGCGGCACTTTTCTGCTTGGTTCAACAAGGGTAAGTGCAGCGGGAAGGGCAATAAAAGCAACAAAAGTCTGAGCAAAGTAAGGTACCCTCAGGGTAATCCCTGCCAGCAATCCCCCGAGAATACCTGCCACAGCCTCAGCAATGTTCCCCAATCCGGTGATGCGCCCTTCAAAAAGGGAATACCTCTTCTCTTCTCCCCGCTCCAGCAGGGAGTCATACAGCATGGCCGAATCGGCGCCCGAAATACAACTCTGCCCGATTCCCAGGATCACTTCGGCAAGCAAAAATCCAGGGAAACCATGGCTCAGGCTGTAGGTGGCAAAGCCGATGGATCCAAATACAGCTCCCAGGACAAGGGTTTTTCTCCTGCCGATAACGTCGGCCAGGTAGCCCGAAGGAATTTCCAGCACCACGATGGCAATGGAATAGATTGCCTGAAGCACCATGATATCCTTCATGGAAAGCCCGTTGCTTTCGTAAAAGGGGACCACGATGGGCATGTACAGCATGAACCACTTCGCGGTTTTGATCAGGTATAGCCTGATGATATTCGGGTGGGTAATTTTGGACAAGCAAGGAGTAGTTTGCGTTAAAACTATAAAATCCCAAGCGAAGCCCATAAGATGTTATATAAAATATTTACGGAAATGGCATTGTCCCTATATTTGAGTGAAAAAAATTATGGGATGGGAATGACTGTTATCGAGAAGATCCTGGCTGACCATGCCGGCCGGCCGGAAGTGGCACCGGGGGATATCGTTGATGTGGCCATCGACGCACGGGTGGCTCGTGATTTCGGTGGGGCCAATGTGGTACAGCACATGAATGATCACAAGCTTGATCTGCACGATGGTTCAAAAACCTTTTTTACTTTCGACTGCAATCCGACGGGGTCGGATCAGAAATATGCCACCAACCAGCACAAGTGCAGGCTCTATGCAAGGGAACACGGGATCAGGGTCTACGATATCGATAAGGGCATTGGTACCCATGTACTTATTGAGGAGGGATTGGCCTGGCCGGGGTCCACGGCAGTATCAACCGATTCACATGCCAATATTCTGGGTGCTGTGGGCGCTTTTGGCCAGGGGATGGGTGACAAGGACATTGCTGCAGCCTGGCACAAGGGTACCACCTGGTTCAAAGTGCCCCCTTCGGTAAAGATTATTCTGAACGGGCGACCCGGGACTGATGTTTCGGCAAAAGATATCGCGCTCAATTTGCTCCAGGAATTCGGTGCAAGTTCATTGCTTGGATACGCCATTGAACTGGAGGGGGAACTGGTGGATAGCCTGTCGATGGACCAGCGGATCACAATCGCATCCATGGCCACTGAAATGGGTGCCATTATCATTCTGTTTCCGCCCAACAAGGAGGTAATCCGGTATTGTGAATCAAGGACCCGCAAGAAGATCACTCCGCCTATGGCCGATCCGGATGCGGTGTATGAGAAAATAATAGAATTGGATGCATCCGGATTCATTTCCAGGATATCCCTTCCGGGAAAACCACACCTTACCGCTGGTGTGCCTGGTGAGATTGTATGGATCGACTCAGCCTTTATCGGGAGCTGTACCAACGGACGGATGGAGGATTTGAGGAGTGCGGCAAAGATTCTGAGGAACAGGCAGGTAGCTCCCGGTGTGGTTCTGAAGATCGTCCCGGCTACGGACAGGGTGTGGCAGCAGTGTCTTGAGGAGGGCTTGCTTGAAGTGTTCAAGGAGGCGGGGGCACTGGTTTCAAATGCAGGGTGTGCGGGATGTGCTGCTGGCCAGGTCGGACAGAATGGGCCTGGTGAGGTTACAATAAGCACCGGGAACAGGAATTTCCCCGGTAAGCAGGGATACGGAGATGTTTACCTTGCATCTCCTGAGGTGGTGGCTGCTTCAGCCATTGCAGGTTTCATTACCAAACCGGGCGAAATCCCGGTTCAGCAGAAAGAAAGGGTGTTTGAACGGATTGCAAAGCCGGCAGGCACTGCGCATACGTCTCAGCCCGGTGAGCGGCGCCCGGAAAAAATCACCGGAAGGGTGTGGTATATTCCAAAGGACAACATCGATACAGACATGATCTATCACAACCGCTACCTGCCGGTGACCGACCGGTCTGAAATGGGGCAGTACACTTTTGACAACCTTGAAGGATATAAAGATTTTGCTTCCAGGGTGAAGGAAGGCGATATTGTGGTTACAGGAAAGAATTTTGGTTCAGGAAGTTCCCGGCAGCAGGCTGTGGACTGTTTTATTTCCCTGGGCGTTCAAGGTGTGATCGCCGAATCGTTTGGAGCCATCTACGAACGGAATGCCATCAATGCCGCCTTCCCCATCCTGAGTTCAGACAGGATTGCGGATCTGCAGCTTCAAAACGGTGATGAGCTCTCCGTGAACTTTCGCACGGGTGAGATCAGAAACCAGACAAAAGAAATCTCTCTTCATGCCTCTCCATTCTCGGAAGTACAGATGGAGATTTATCATCACAACGGATTGTTTTAATAACAGAGAACCATGAGATTAATTATTCCGGAGGGTTACAAACCCCTTATCAATTTGAAGGAAACAGAGAAGGCTATTGAAATGATGAAGGACCATTTTGAGTCAGGCCTTGCCTCTGATCTTAGGCTGCGGCGTGTGACCGCCCCACTCTTTATGCTGAAGGGAACCGGTCTGAACGATGACCTTCGCGGCCGTGAGATGCCCATCAGTTTCAAAATCAAGGATATGCGTGACGAGGAAGCAGAAGTGGTCCAGTCCCTTGCCAAATGGAAACGCATGATGCTGCGGGATTACGATATTGAGACCGGCTACGGCATCTATACGGACATGAATGCCCTTCGCCCCGATGAGGAACTGGATAACCTGCATTCGGTCTATGTGGACCAGTGGGACTGGGAAAAAGCCATATACCCGGAGGAGAGGACCCTGGAAACGCTGAAGCATGCGGTTCAGAAAGTATGGGACAATGTAAAGCGGAGCGAATTCTTTATCCATACCTTCTACGCCAATGTGGTCCCCTCCCTTCCGGAAGAGATCAGTTATATCCACTCGGAGCAGCTCTATGAGAAGTATCCGGATCTGACACCCAGGGAGAGGGAGGACAGGATCGCCGAGGAATTGGGAGCTGTATTTATTATCGGGATCGGAGCAGATCTGCCCGACGGGAAACCACACGATGAGAGAGCTCCTGATTACGATGACTGGAGTACGGAAACAGTGGATGGTTACCGTGGTCTGAACGGGGATATCATTGTCTGGAACAGCGTTTTGAAATGTGCTGCCGAGATCACCTCCATGGGAATCAGGGTAGACAAGGAGGAGATGATGCGGCAGCTTGAGATCACAGGCCATATGGACCGTGCCGGAATGCTTTTCCACCGCCGGCTCCTGAATGATGAACTCCCCTCATCCATCGGGGGAGGGATCGGCCAGTCCAGAACGGCCATGCAGTTGCTGAAAAAAGCACATATCGGGGAGATCCAGTCAGCCACCTGGCCGGGAGAGATGGTGGCCCACTGCCGCAAAAGCAACATCTTCCTGATTTAAGTGCTCAGTACTCAGTGCTCAGTACTCAGTGCTCAGTACTCAGATCCTATTATTTTATCTTAAACGCCTGGTGGAGTTAAAACTAAATTCAGAATGTAATGTGCAGAACCTTTGTTGAGAAGATATTTGATGCGCCCCAGGGGGCCATCGTGTTCAGGAAACCCGACCTGATCCTCTCCCATGACAACACTGACAGCATCCGGAAGACCTTCGGGCAGATGGGAGGTACCGATGTGTACGACCCCAGCCGCCTGGTGGTGGTACTTGACCACAATGCCCCGCCCACAACTTCCGCCCTGGCCAACAGCTATCAAGCCATTCGCGATTTTGCCGGACTGCAGGGAATCAGTAAGTTTCATGATGCAGGAAGCGGGATATGCCACCAGATCATGGCCCGTTATGTGAAGCCCGGAATGCTGGTAGTGGGAAGCGACAGCCATACCTGTACCGCGGGTGCTTTCAATGCACTGGCAGCCGGGATCGACCGGACCGAGACTGCCGGCTTGTGGCTCAGGGGCGAGACCTGGTTCCGGGTCCCCGGATCCCTGAAAATAAAGCTGACCGGCAAACTGAAACAGGGTGTATATGCAAAAGATCTGAGTCTGTGGATCATCGGAATGATCGGATCGGCAGGAGCCAATTACCAGTCCATCGAATACCATGGGAAAGGGGTTGAAACACTGACCATTGCCGACAGGATGACCCTGGCCAACCTGGCTTCGGAAATGGGTGCCAAGAATGCAGTTTTTCCGGCCGACAAGGTGTTGAAGGAGTTCCTGAAGGAAGAATTTGAAGGAATATGGGCCGATGAAGGCGCCCGTTATGAGCGGGAGATTTCCGTTGACCTGGGAGAAATCTTTCCCCTGGTGGCTGCTCCCCACGATGTGGACAACATCATGGCACTTGCCGAGGTAAGAGGGCTGGATATCCACCAGGGTGTCATCGGCACCTGCACCAACGGCAGGATAGAAGATCTGAGGGAGGCGGCTGCCGTGCTTCGTGGCCGTAAGGTCAGGGACGGGGTACAACTTCTGGTTATCCCCGCTTCAAGGGAGATCTACCTGCAGGCCATCGGAGAAGGGATTGTTACCACTTTTCTGGAAGCGGGTGCCAATGTGCTGAGCTCTTCCTGCGGACCGTGCCTGGGTACCGGACAGGGGATTCCCGCCGATGATACACGGGTCATCTCCTCTGCCAACCGGAATTTCCTGGGCCGGATGGGCAACAAAAATGCAGAGATTTACCTGGCTTCTCCGGCAGCCGTTGCCTTGAGTGCCGTACAAGGAAAAATCACGGATCCCAGGAACAGCAAGGGAGCGGAACGTTTTCCATACCGGAAGGCAAAGATCAGCAGCGTGGTCATTGAAGACAACGAAGTCAGAAGGGCAGAGGGTGTCTGGAACTACGGCGACTGTAACAACCTGAATACGGACCAGATGTTTGCCGGCAACCTGACCTACAAAGTGCAGAGCTCTGAACCAGCTGAAATTATCCCGCACCTCTTCGAAGGGTTTGATCGGCGTTTCACCAAGGAGGTGAAGGCAGGCGACATCATCCTGGGGGGAGAGAATTTTGGTTGCGGAAGCTCTCGCGAACACCCATCTGTTGGACTTGCCCATGTGGGAATCCGCACAGTGATCGTCAAATCCGTCAATAGGATTTTCTACCGCTCGGCCATCAACCAGGGGCTTCCCGTGATTGTCCATCCCGATGCAGTCAGTGCCTACCACAAGGGTGACAGGGTGGAGGTGGATTTTGAAGGCGGGATCATCTTTGTGGGTAAAAACAACTTCCCTTTTGAAGCCCTTCCCGGCAAGCTGATGCAGATCCTGGAGAGCAAAGGTTTGGTCAACTGGATCAGGGGAGAGTAAAATTTTCTTTTTTTCTTATCTTTGCACCGCAAAACTAAATTCATTTGCCAGAAGCTGACGTTTCAGGCTACAAATGAATCGGTTACTCGAAGCCAAGGCTTCTCGTAAGCTCGAAAGCTTTGCTTTCTAGGTTCCGTAGCTCAGTTGGACAGAGCAACAGCCTTCTAAGCTGTGGGTCGCGCGTTCGAATCGCGCCGGAATCACAAAAAAGCCACCCCAAAGGTGGCTTTTTTGTGATCACGAAGGACGAAGTCCTGAGTAATCACTTTACCGATCTTGATGAGGCTTTTTTGTGATCACGAAGGACGAAGTCCTGAGTAATCACTTTACCGATCTTGATGAGGCTTTTTTGTGATCACGAAGGACGAAGTCCTGAGTAATCACCCAACAGATGCAGGCTTTTCCAAAGGTTGGCCTGTTTCTGTTTACAGTAAGGGCGATGAGAGCCGTTCGAACCGAGGCAGTTGTGCTGCCGAGCTCATGAGCATGCGAAGAATGCGAATAATCGCGCCGGAACCGTGACAACGCAGTTGTCCAGCTCATGAGCATGCGAAGTATACGAATAACCGAGGTACTGGATAGCGGCAGAATGCTTCAAAGATGAACCGGACTGATATGATCAGACCTCCTGTGCACCAAACCAGCTGTTGATCTCGGTCCATGGGACGATATCAGGCTTTTTAAAAGCCTGCTGGACGCTGGCTATCTTTTCTCCCCTGATCTCGATCTCCTCTATACCTGCGGGTTTCATTCCAGCTTCGATGGCTGTGGTGAAAGTGGGTACTTCAGATTTGTCTATTCCCATAATCTGGGCAGCGACCATGTCAGTGGCCAGTGGATTTGTTCCCGCAATGATCAGGTTGGTGTTCACCAGTTCGCCGCCTGATGGGCCGTCGCCTTCCATGGATGTTGAACCATCAATAACAACCAGGCCCGGGGTGCATGCTCTTACCATGTCCAGGATTTCAAAGGCAATGCCTGGAGATCCCTTCTCCGATGAACTGTTATGCACGCAGGATCTGACCGTACAGTATGCTTCGCCTGGAAAAAGACCGATCAGATTTTTCATACCCAGTGTGACCATGGCCAGAACGTGAGTCTTCATCATGGGAACGGAGCAAAGCATATCAATTTCAGAAAGTGATTTATGCAAGGTTATTTCATTAAAAACAAAAGCATCGGGAACCTTTACCTGGACCATCTCACCCGTATGCAGGTTGATCAGTGGAACATCAAGAGCATTAGCCAGCCCGGTATAACCCAGTTCGTCAAAAACGTACTTTTGCATGGGATTCAGCACTTTCGGATCTTTTGTATAGTATATTCCTTCCTCCGTTGCATTGAATCCCGGGGCAGCGGCCGATCCTTCCCCAATGGATACCTCCTTGCCTGCATTCTTCATAATAACTGCCAGGGCTCTGATTACTTCCGGCTTTGTGGTTGACCTGGGATCGGAGCTGACCAGGTTGGGTTTCAGCATGATTCTGTGTTTGTTTTCTGCAATCGCTTTGATCCCCCCCAACAAGTCGAGTGCCTCTTCCACTGCATGGTGGATATTGCCATTCTCTATTCTCACCACACTTACTACGGGGGCTGTTTTTAAGAATGTAAATCCTGAAGCTATGGCCAGGGTTCCGACACTTCCTGTAATCACAAAATCTCTTCTGGTAAAAGTCCTGTGTTTCATCTCTATAGTTGGTTTTATAGTATGGCAGGCTCAGGATTCATTGCAAGTTAAATAGAAAATGATGAGAATGTCAAGTATTTTGTTGATTGGAGTTTCCCCGAGATCTCACCTCCCCGATCACAATATTCCGGGCCTGTTCCATAGAAAGGATATAAAATATCAAGTTATTAACTTATCCGGTGCTTTTTTGGATAATAAATATCCCTTAAGGGACATTTATTATCCAAAAAGACATTAAAAACGCTAATAACCGGATAAAATATATCCTTTCTATGATTGGAACCATCGAAAAGCAAGGCTAAAACCCAGGTCAGCGAGATTGCAAGCATCTCAATTATTCAGGGCTTATCACTTCTCTATCTCCTGAACCAACGCTGCGGGTCCCGGGTTCGACCTGAGGCAGCCATGCTGCCGAGCTCATGAGCCTACGAAGTATGCGAATAATCGCGCCGGAACCTAAACAATGGAGTTGTCAGCTCACGAAGGACAAAGTCCTGAGTAATAACTAAGTAATTTGATTATCAGTGATTTACCCGAAGATCCTACCAGGTATGTGTTAAAACACGTTGTATTTCACTTGAATTTCCCCTTTCCGGAATAACACGTACAGGCAACCACCGGGGAACTCAATGCAATTGAAACTCCCGTTACTGAAACCGTTTTAATGAAATCTCTGCGCTTAATTGGGTCTTTCCATTGAAGATTTGGCATTTTTCAGACTATTAAGTAGTTTCGGTACATTCCAAAAAGAATTCAAGTCTAATAAAGAGAAAAAATGAAGAAACAATTGCTGAAATTCATATGTGTTGGTCTGATAGGGTATTTTGCAACCACAGTTACTTCCTGTACAAAGGACCCTGATCCTCCGGATCTCAGCTCCACAGCTTCCTTTATTATCGGAAGTAAAGGAAGTGACCAATTACAAAAAGGACTCTATAAAGTCACCGTTGGCAGTGATCCGGTCTTTATTTCGCAGTTGTTTCCATATAACTATTCTTCATGGTATGCCGACTACAACAATGGAATGATTGCATTTGCAGTGTCCGGTAATCAAAAGGGAAATACTTCCGGAATTGCATACATGAGCGCAGACGACCTTGAAAATATTCAATTTGCCCCCATTCCCGGGGCCCCTGTGGGATTTTATTATTCAGTCAGTTCAACCACCCCGAGGGTACTGGGTGATGGTAGAATTGCCTATTTGGTCGCTTTGGAAACCGACAACGAATATGACTCCTGGTTTGCCGGTGAGATCGCCATCTATAATCCTTTGAATGGAGAGATAGAATTATCAGGAGACCCGTCGGAATTTGTTTTAAATCAACCTGAAATAGGAGACGATACAGAAGACGGAACCATGAAAAAAGGATTTGTGGTATCGCCGGATGATAAGTATGTCTATTGTGAGGTCTATGGTTATGGTACCGATGGGGGAGAGGTACACAGAGACTATTCATTTATTGTGCGTTACACCATAGGAATTCCAGGTTCCTATGAACGACTCGCTCAAATGGAAGCCTACCCGGCAGCGGTTACTGCTGATGGAAATTCTCTTCTGGTAACAAATGGAAGTTTTGGCGTCAGGACCATTGATCTTCAAACCAAAGCCATTACCCAGACGGCTGATTTCTACTTTTACCCTTCTTCGGGACAAATATCGCAGCAAAGCTCAAGAATGTTAAGAACCTGGATCGCGGCAGGGTCTTACGGAGCGGGATTTGGAGAAATGGATTTCAGCGTTTCTCCCTACGCATTTACACAATTTTTTGATGAAAATGAGTTAGTAGCTCCCAGGAATTATTACCCCAGCCTCTCCCTTGGCGTTCAATATTCTGCCGATGAGTCCAGGGTGTATTTCGGAGTATACAGATCTTCCCAGAGTGACAAATATAACATGATTTGCTCCACTCCAAAAACCGGCTTAAACGAAACGCCCGACAGCCTGACCTCTTTCCATAAGGATTTTAATATGAATGTCCTTATTCTTCTGGATGAATAAAGCGGGTCAGGATTTTCCCATAAACCCATCCTTGTTGTCAATTGGAGAAAAACCAGGGACCTGGTCGACATCCGGAGTAATAAGGAAGAAGCTTTCGAGGGGAAAAATCACAACTTGATGATCTTCTTTGTGGTTACAAAGTCCTTTGACCTTACTGTGATAAAATAAACGCCTTTCTGGAAGGAGGAAAGGTCCGGGTGGAAGGAGCTTCCTGTCATTTCTGAAAAAAGTACCTGTTGACCATTCAGGGTAGTGATATCGATTATATAGTGGTCGGGGTATTCAGTATCAATGGTTAGTAGTCCATTTGTGGGATTGGGATATATAGTGCATTTTTGGAATTCTGGACTTGGTACGATCGATGTGGTTAATTCTGACCAATATGCAAATCCTTTGTTAGTGTGAATCCATTCATTGCTCTCTATGTCCCAATAATATATATGATAACTGGATATTCTTTCACTGTCATCGTAATTATAAGTATAACGCGTAAACTCTTGCCAATCATTGATATTAAAGCTCCAATAATATTCAATTTTCTCCGTTAGATTCCCATTGATATCATAAGTAGATACATGATAAGAATCCATTTCCCAATCAATACCCGAGTAATGAATTCCAATTCCCTCGATTTGATTACCATCGTTATCATAAGTATTTTCTTGACGCAAATCCGCTGTCCAATCTTTGGTAATTGTGTCCCAATTATATGAAATTTCCTCCGTTAGGTTCTCATTGATATCATAAGTATATGTACGATTCGAAATCCCTTTCCACTCGTTGATAAAGGTATTCCACTGATATCCGGTTTCCTCAACCAGATTTCCATCAATATCGTAAGTATATACATAACGCCAAGACGCTGTCCAATCGTTGATATTTGTGTCCCACTGATATGAAATTTCTTCAGTTGGATTCCCATTAATATCATAAGTAAATACTTGATGCGAAACCCAAGTCCAATCATTGATTACATAGATCCAGACATATTCATGCACCTCAATTTGATTCCCATTAATATCATAATTATTTACCCGACGTCGATCTTTAACCCTACCATTTATTTCCACGTCCCACAGGTATCCAATTTCCTCAATTTGATTTCCATTGATATCATAAGTATTAACTTGACTAGAGGACTTTACCCATTCGTTAATCTCCTGGGACCAGTGATTTTCGTTTTCCTCAATAAGATTTCCGATGGCATCATATTGATAGATCATTTTAGTGATCCCTTCCCAATCATTTTCATTTGAGTTCCAAACATAACCAGAAGTAGAATCAAGTTTGGACGGCAAAAATGCTGTATCAGGCTCAACAATAGGGAAATAGGATAATAGCGGGAAAATCGCAAGTTGAATTAACATCAGGGTGAATCCAATGCGTTTCATATTCTTAAATTTTTAGGTTGATAAAACAAACTTACATTACCGTTTCAACAGAACACATTTGATGGTTTGCGTGTAATCTCCGGCCATAAAACGTATGAAATAGATGCCTTCCGTAAGGTCCCCCGAATCAAATGTTAGTGTATAATCCCCGGGTTGTTTTACTTCATTGACCAATTCAGCAACCTGCTGGCCCTGAATATTGAGCACATTTAAGCCTATTTTCTGCCGGCTTTGCAACGAGTAGGGAATGGTTGTATGTTGAAAAAACGGATTGGGATAATTTTGGTAAGCGAAAATATCTCCCGGCATTTTGGAATTCTTCCGGCTTTCATCTATTCCTGTCAGCTCTGAGGAGGCTGGGTAAACTTCCACCGAAGAAAGGATCACCGGCTGGGTAGGATTTTGGGGATTTGGATACGATCCGCCAATGGCATAGATTCTGCCATCCACCGTCCCAAGAAAGAATAATTGTCTTGTTACCTGCATGGGCGTTTTTGTGACCCATGTATCTGTAGCTGGATCATACATTTCACTATGGGTATACATTACC
>JAZDPG010000045.1:0-4530 GCA_043797815.1 Bacteroidota bacterium | reverse complement strand
CTGTATTGTCTTGAAAAAATGTAATGTTTGTATTTGATCTCTTCCAGGAGTTCAAAATCCTTGGGGAATCCTGCAGGCCCTTTTTTCAACATGTCTTCCTGCCCACCCCGTTCATACCCTTTTTGTAACCGGGGGTCATTGATGACTTCAAGATAGGCTTTTGGATTGAACAGAATCTCCTGCCGGATCAGGTTCAGTTGTTCCTTGGGGGGCATCCATACACCTGCAGCCATAAACGATTTACCGGGTTCCAAATGGAAATAGTAACCGGCATCCGTTGATTTTCTTCCCCCTTTGGCCATCCAGCAGCCAAAATGGGTTTTGTACGGAGTCTTGTCCTTTGAAAACCGGATGTCTTTATAAATTCTGAAAATGGCATCCCTGGCTTCAAGGTTTGAAACCGAAGGATCATACCGGGAGATCCCTTCGATGAGGGAACCGGCCAGCTCCCGAAAGAGATCCAGGGCGACCTGGTATCTTTTCTTATTCTCATTGAACCATTCACGGTTGTTGTTTTGGTCAAGGTCTTTCAGGAAGGTGAATACTGACTCCATAAAATATTTATTTGTGAAACAGACTCCCGGGGATTTGGTTCAAAAATATGCATTCTATGCTTATTAAATGAGCAGATTGTATTATCTTCAGGAATAAGGAGACGATTTGAAAGGAATGTCAGGGAAGAAATCATACATACCCGTTGAGCTGGAGACACCATCCATGGAGTTTTTAGCTGCTTCTGAGAAAATCGGGCTTCACTGGTGGTACTGGGACCCCGTTGAAAGACAACTTACCGTCAGCCCTGCATTGGTTGCTTTACTTGGCTACAAACCCGAAGAGTTTGATCCTTCTTTGCCATCCATCTATAAGAACATCCATCCCGATGATGAAAAGGAGAACTTCAAAAGAATCCAAAGGCTGATCAATGGGGAAGATTCTCTGTATGAGATAGAGTTCAGGATCAGGGACAGCAAAGGGGAGTGGCAGTGGTATTACAACCGGGGGACAGTGATCAGGCGGGATGAAACGGGAAAAGGTATTTTCATCGGGGGAATCACCATGGACATCTCCGGACAATACAAGCAGTTGATGTCCAAGGTGCAGGAGAAGGATAAATTCGAATTCATCTTCAAAAACACAAATGAGGCCATTGTAATTTTTGAACTGGAGAAGGGTAAGGCAGTGCGGGTGCTGGATGCCAACAAGGCTGCCACGGACTTGTTTGACCGCAGCCCGGAGGAGCTGATGAAATCGTTTTCAGAGAAGCTCTTCAGAAATGACCGGGTGGGGCCAAACGGTGAGTTGTTCCGGCAGGTTGCTGAGAAAGGATTTGGACGTGTAGAATTGGAAATAGAAATAGGGGAAAAGAAAGTCCGGTGGCTGGATATTTCTGCCCATGCTTTCAACCTGACCGGCGAGAACCTGATCATCGCCATTGTGGCTGACAAGACCAAAGACAAGAGGACCGAAGCAGCACTCAGGGAGAGCGAACGGCTCTACCGCTCCCTTTTTGATGCAGCTGATGATGCCATCGGATTGTTTACCATGGATCGTGAGATGATCCTGATCAACAAGGCATTCTACTCCAATTTCGGGTATGAGCGGGAGGAATTTCTGGATCTTGGGTGGATGGGGACTGTTCATCCTGAAGACAGAAGGATGCTTCATGCGCTGGGAGGACAATTGCTTCAGGAAGGAAATCTCTCTGTGGATTACCGCATGATGCACAAATCGGGGCAATATATTTATGTCTCTGCAAAAAGCGTGATCATCAAAGGAGACCCTGGTGAGAAAGACCTTGTTTTGACCATCATCAGGGACGTGACGGAGCGGAGGGAGGCCATGGAAGAACTGGAACATGCCAAAGAAAAGGCAGAGGAAAGCGATAAACTGAAATCAGCATTCCTGGCCAACATGTCCCATGAAATCCGTACACCCATGAATTCCATTATAGGGTTCTCCAACCTGCTTGTGAATCCAGGGGTAAGCGATGAAGCGAGGGACATGTATGTCCAGCGGATTGTCAGGAATTCGGAGTTGTTGCTGGCCCTGATCTCCGATATCATTGACCTGGCCAAGATCGAAAGCGGTCAGTTACCCATTATCTATGGGAGGTTGCTGATTAATACGCTCATCGGGGATATGAAGCAGTATGCACTGGATGAGCTGAACCGCCTCGGGAAGTCAGGAATAGAGATAGTTACGTACGAGGAGGAGGTTGATTGTGAGATTGAGACCGATGTGGTCCGGGTGGTCCAGATCATGAGAAACCTGGTCAATAACGCCATCAAGTTCACCGAAACCGGTTCAGTGACCATTGGATGTAAAAGGGCTCTATCGGAATCAAATTTTATACTGTTTGTTGAGGATTCAGGTATCGGTATTGAACCTGAGAATTTCGATTTGATCTTTGACCAGTTCAGGCAGATTGACGGTTCCAAAACCAGGAGGTTTGGCGGGACAGGTCTAGGACTTGCCATATGCAAGAATCTGGTTCACATGATGGGAGGAAGGATCTGGGTGGAATCCATTGAATCAAAGGGAACCCTTTTCCAGGTTGAATTGCCCATCAATGCAAACAGGAAGCTGAAGCCAGAAGAAAAAGAAATCAAGTTTCCCGGCGGGGCAACTTCTCCCGTAAAAAGCCTTACCGTGATGGTGGTTGATGATGCACAGGATTCGGTGGAACTCATGCGTGAACTTTTCACCGGACTTGGGCATACCGTGGTTACTGCCGAATCGGGGTATGAGGCACTTAGGTTACTTGATAAACAGTCTGTTCCGGATCTTGTTTCCATGGATGTTCAGATGCCATTCCTGACCGGAACAGACACCATGAAGATCATGAAAGAACGGTACCCTTCCATCAAAGTCATAGCCCAGTCGGCCCATGCCCTGGTTGGGGACCGGGCCAGGTTCCTGCGGGAGGGATTTGACGGGTATCTTCCCAAACCATTCACTTCAGAACAACTCGAAGAAGTATTGAAGCTCCTCTCTTAGTAGCTTCCCGTTTCCTGCTTAATAATTAATTGTTATTTTTGGCGGATGCAAAAGATCAATGAATTCCTCCTGTTTCTGAATGATTACCTGGGCGGTCACCAGTGGTTTGTTTACTTTCTTCTGGGTACCGGCGTATTTTTCACACTCTACCTTGGGTTGCCTCAGATCAGATATTTCCGGCATGCCATCCGGATTGTCAAGGGCAAATATGACAGGGCAGAAGATGTGGGTGACACTTCCCATTTCCAGGCTTTGACAACCGCACTGAGCGGTACGGTGGGGACAGGCAACATTGCCGGGGTTGCGCTGGCCATTCACCTGGGAGGTCCTGCTGCCCTGTTCTGGATGCTGATCACAGCCCTGTTGGGTATGACCACCAAATTTGTTGAGGTAACCATTTCCCATAAATACAGGGACATCCTGCCGGACGGATCCATATCGGGCGGACCCATGTACTATATGAAGAAACGGCTGAACATCACCGCACGGTCGGGGAAGATCATCAGGACGGGTGCTGTCCTGGGAGGTTTTTTTGCATTTGCCACCATCCTTTCTTCCTTTGGAACAGGAAGCCTTCCCCAGATCAACAGTATTTCCGAATCCATGTTTACCTCATTCGGGATCAACCATGCACTTACCGGGGGGGTCCTTGCCTTGTTGCTTGGATTGGTTATCATTGGCGGTATCAAGAGAATCGCCAAAGTCACATCAGCCCTTGTTCCCGGGATGGCCTTTATCTATATCACAGGGGCCCTCCTTGTGATCGCCACCAATTATCAGAATATCCTTCCTTCTCTGGCTTCCATCTTTACAGATGCTTTTACCGGAAGTGCCGCAGTGGGGGGCTTCCTGGGTGCAGGTTTTGCTTTTACTTTCAACAAAGGTGTGAACAGGGGCCTTTTTTCCAATGAAGCCGGGCAGGGCTCTGCGCCCATAGCCCATAGTGCTGCCAAGGCACAGGAACCGGTATCAGAGGGAATGGTGGCCATACTTGAACCATTTATTGACACCATTATCATCTGTACCCTTACCGGCTTGGTTTTGTTGTCATCCGGTGTGTGGAACGAGAAAATGGAGAACAGGTTTCAGCAGGCAGACCTGACCATTCTGGACGGGTCCTACTCCGAATCCAACAAAAATGACAAGGCGCTGATGAGCCGCGTATTCAGCAACGACACCACCCTGGCCCTTTATTCCGGGATCCTTCAGGTTGAAGAGGGTGTGGTTACCACAAGCGGAGTTACCCTGTTACATGCCGAATCGTTTGCCGAGGATGTGAGGGTGACCGTTGGAGTTGAGGAGTATTCCGGACCCATCCCTGTGAAGGGGGGAGTGGTTCAGTTCGGGGACCTGGGTTCGGCCGGTGGAGATGTCTATTTCAGCGGTCGTTCCCTGATTCATAGTGCTGCTCTGACTACCCAGGCATTTAAACGAAGCATTCTGGGGGACTGGGGACAGTATATTGTCGCCATTGGATTGCTTCTGTTTGCATTTTCCACCGCCATCTCGTGGTCCTATTATGGAGACAGGGCT
>JAZDPG010000114.1:0-2004 GCA_043797815.1 Bacteroidota bacterium | reverse complement strand
AACTCGCACATTCCAATTCAAAGATACTTCTAACGGTACTGTCCTGGCATGGGAATTGGACTTTGGGGATGGAACTCCTTCTAAGTATGGTAATACGTCAGGGTGGACTGAATATCATACGTTCCCGAGGCAGGGTAATTTCCCCGTGAAATTAGATGTCTGGAATGGAATTAATTCAGGTACAGCAGACCAGAGGGTATTTGTATTATGATGTACTTTAACCAAGAAATATTTTTTAAAAGCAAAAATTTATATTAGATTTAATATATAATTGGAGTAATAGACGCGTTGGTTGTAGGTGCTCATATCAGACTGATTTATTGTTGAAATGGGTTAAAGGTAGGATAAAAAAGCAGGTGTTAAGATAATGAGAAGAAAAGATTTTGATAAAAAATGGGTGTATTTTGTTATCAGCATAACATTATGCGCCTTCATGTTTGTTGGAATACTCCCGGTTAGTGCACTTCCGCCAAATACAGCACTTCCACTTACCTGGGCAGCGAATCAGCCAGATACGGTATTTCTTGGTGAGAAGAATGTAGATTTTTCTCCAGCATTTATAAACGCCTTGGGGAATAATCGGGTTGCCTTTTTCAGAATATCTTCAGGTGTTCCTGATTCACCTCCTGTTCAGATAGTACCTGGAGACAATTTTGATACCGCTACTCATCTTGAATTCAATACGAATACCTTAGGCAGTTGGTATGTCTGGGATGGTAATGCCCGAGGCGTCGAATTGTTTAAATTGGCTCTTCCAAACATGTCGGTTCAGGTGATAGACCCTGTTATTTGTAACAATCAGGATAGAACTGGAACCACGGTTATGAATTCCCAAGATCTTCAGTTCAGGGTCAGTCTTGATCAAAACATATTCAACCGCTGGGCTAATGCAAATCCCGCCACTCCAAATATTGTCTATGATATAAACCTGTCAGATGGCGTTAATAATTATCCGAACATTCCGGGAGTTGTAACTAATATACCCCTGATAAATCGGAATTTACTCGTAAATCCTGATATCGTTGAACCAGTGCCGAATCCATGGGATACCAATGCGTTAGACGGAAAAGGTCAATATCTAACCCCTCTGGGAAATTATAACTTTAAGGCAACGTGTGTGATCAACGGCCTTGAGGTTTCTTCACCGTTTAACACCGTGAATCTTGTAACGCCATCGGTAGGTATCGCCGTTGCACCTTCATCAGTACAGAGGGGAAACAGGGCTACGGTAACAATATCTGGAGAGCCGGTCACAGATTATTATTTTGGCATCATTGAATGTCCTTTGCGGATGACCGGGGAAATATGTGATAGGCCTCCCTGGATTGTAAAAGATAGCGAAATTAATGGAACACTTCATTTCGCTCCAGATCCATTAGCAATGACTGGTGCAGAACCATTGGTTCCCAATTGCTGTGGTGGTCTTCCCTTTAATGCAGTAGTACCTCAAATTAATCCCGCTGATGGCCATGAGAGGTGGGTCAGAGTTACTACTGATTGTAACGGAATTGCCAGCTTTTTGGTAGACTCTGATTCTGATACCTGGAAAGCAAGTGGCAATGCGGAATACACACTCCATGTGCAGAAAGTAGCTCCTGAAATTGATGGAACAAACCTTTTCGATCAGACGACTCTGACTCTGACAAAAGGGAGTGTAAGCATTGGATTCTATGATGCATCTGATCCAGCAATGGCAACGATTACTGAGGCATTCCTTGGTGATTTAATTGGCATTAAGGGAACCAACACAGAATCTGCAGTCACATACCTCTATATGACCGGCCCATGTCAGCCAGAACCCCGGGGCATCTGTACGTGTTGAGGTTACTACTCTCCAGCGCCCCGGTCTTCGTGTTGATAACGTAGTCCTCGGTGAGCGCATAGCCAACACTCATCTGTATGGCCCCTTCGACTTGGCCCGCCGCCATAAGCGGATTGATGATCGTTCCAGAGTCTGCGATATAGAGAATCCTTAGTATCGTCGTGGCTCCAGTTTCGGTATCG
>JAZDPG010000035.1:0-178724 GCA_043797815.1 Bacteroidota bacterium | reverse complement strand
CAGATACTGGTCAGGTATCTGGGGTGGATTTGCCATTACAGCCATCCTCTATTTCCTTCTTATCAAGGGAGCCAAGGGATCCACACTGGTTACCCCCGAAATGCTGGCTTTTATAAAAGACCACACAACACGAATCCTGTTGGTCAGTTTTGTTGGATGGACCATCCTTTTTCAGATCCTGATTCTCTTTACCAAAATCAACATATGGAAGATTACTGTTCTGGCAGGAACATTTGCACTGGCCATGGCCTTTGCCGGAAACGACCTGGTGAACTTCATCGGTGTACCCCTGGCGGGTTTTGAATCTTTTAAAACATTTATAGTCTCCGGAAGTACAGATGCGGGCGGATTCCTCATGGGAGCACTGGAAAAGCCAGTCGATACACCACTCTTTTTTCTCATCACTGCAGGGATCATTATGGTCCTTACCCTCAGGTTTTCAAAGAAAGCCAAATTTGTTACGGCAACATCCGTTGACCTGAGCCGCCAGGATGAGGGATCAGAGCGTTTTGACTCTACTTCCCTTGCCAGGTTCATCGTCCGGCGGTCAGTTGAAGTCAGCCATGGAATAGCCAGGATCACTCCCAGGGTCATCACAAGGTTTATTGAAAAGCGATTTGATGCTGAGCATGCCCCGCAGCATATGGAGGAAAAACCTGCCTTCGACCTCGTCCGTGCTTCCGTAACCCTGGTAGTTGCCAGTATCCTGATTGCCCTGGGCACCTCGTTCCGGCTTCCTCTCTCCACAACCTATGTAACCTTTATGGTAGCCATGGGTTCTTCCCTGGCCGATGGCGCCTGGGGAAGAGACAGTGCGGTATACCGGATTTCAGGAGTATTAACAGTGGTTGGCGGATGGTTTTTCACCGCTTTCATTGCCTTCCTGGCATCATTCCTTATTGCTTCATTTATCTTTTTCGGAAAAATGCCGGCCATCCTGATCCTCATTGGCCTTGCCTTATATATTCTGTTAAGGACCCATGCTTTTCACAAGAAAAGAACTGAGAAAGTAGAGGAGGCCGGTGCTGACATCACAACCTCATCCAATGCGGTTCTGAGGTTGTGCAATGATGAGGTGAAAAATACAGTTCTCAGGGTATCAAAGATTCTCTACCTAACATACTTTAACTTCTTCAAGGAGAAACACAATGAGCTGAAGAAGCTCAGGAAGGAAGCCAGACACCTCGTCAAAGAGATCAAAGAGATCAGGGAAGATATTCCCAATACACTGAAAAAGTTCGATGAAACAGACCTGGTAAGCGGTCACCATTATGTACAGGTTGTGGATTATATGAAAGAGACCTGCAACTCACTCTATCATGTGGTTCAACCGGCATTTAACCACCTGGACAACAACCATTCCTTTGATAAGGAGCAGACTGCCAGAATGAGAGATTTCAATGACCAGGTCAGTGAATTCTTTAACTTTGTGATCAACCTCCTGAAAAACAGAAGTTTTGATCGCCTGGATGAACTGGTTCATCGACGGGATGAGATGATCAATCTGGCCAATGACATCCTGCTGAGCAGGATCAAGATCCTCAAAAAAACCAGGAAAGGAGTAAAGGTAAGTGTAACTTATATGGAGATGCTTTCAGAGACAAAGAACCTGTTGCTGGACGTTGTACAACTGGTGAAAGCGAATGTAAAACTCGTTGAATCCACCATTCCGGGGGATGAAAAAGCTGAGGAACCTGTTCTGGTGGAAACCAAGTCCTGAATATTGTTAAAATGTCTTAAAACACAGTACACTGTGCGGGAGAAAGCCGCCTCAGGGATCAATAATCATTATATTTGAGGTCCGACAAATCCATTAAACGTTTTAATAATCCTATGAAAAAGTCCTTTCAATTCTTTGTTTTGCTTGCTTTGATGCCACTGGTATCCATCCAGGCAGCAGATGAGGCCCGTCTGCTTCGGTTTCCCGCCATCCATGGCGATCAGATTGTATTCTCTTATGCCGGAGACCTGTTCACGGTAAACAGCCAGGGAGGTCTCGCCCGCAAACTCACCAGCCACAACGGGTATGAAATTTTTCCGCGCTTCTCGCCCGACGGCAGTCAGATCGCCTTTACCGGACAGTACGACGGAAACACAGAGGTGTTCGTGATACCGGCCGAAGGCGGATCACCCAAACGGCTGACCTACACCGCCACCCTGGAAAGGGATGATGTGTCGGACCGCATGGGACCCAACAACATCGTTATGGACTGGACCCCCGACGGGAAGTACATTACCTTCCGTTCGCGCAAACAATCCTTCAACTCTTTCGTTGGACAGCTCTTCAAAGTCCCAGCAGAAGGCGGACAGAGCGAGGAGCTTCCCCTTCCATACGGCGGATTCCTCTCCTGGTCGCCCGATGGAACCAAAATCGCCTACAACCGTATCTTCCGTGAGTTCCGTACATGGAAATACTACGAAGGAGGTATGGCCGACGAAGTGTGGATCCATGATTTCACCAAAAAGACCACCGAAAAGGTCACCGACAACGGGGCCCAGGATATTATTCCCATGTGGGCCGGAAACGACATCTTTTTTCTGTCGGACCGCGACCGCACCATGAATGTGTTTGTCTACAACATCCCCAGCGGCCAGACCAGCAAGGTAACCGACTTTACCGGATTCGATGTAAAGTTCCCTTCCCTGGGAAAGGATCAGATCGTATTCGAAAACGGCGGATTTATTTACAAACTGGATGTGAAGAGCAAGAAATATGAAAAGGTCTCCATCCGGATCGCCAATGACGATGCCTACAGCCGCACCGAACTGAAGGATGCCAGCAAAAGCATCAACAGCATCGACCTTTCTCCCAACGGCGAACGGGCCCTGTTTTCTGCCCGCGGAGAGATTTTCACGGTTCCTGCCAAGCATGGCGTTACACGTAACCTGACCATGAGTCCGGGGGCCAATGACCTCTATGCCAGCTGGTCGCCAGACGGCAAAAACATTGCCTGGTTTTCCGACCAGACAGGAGAGTATGAGCTTTATATCCGGAAGCAGGACGGATCGGAAGCGCCCGTGAAGCTGACCACCGGATTTAACAATTTCCCTTTTGAGCTGAAATGGTCGCCCGACAGCAAAATGATCCTTTTCAGCGACCGCGCCTTCCGCCTCCAGGTTGTGGATGTGGCCACAAAGGCTGTCAAACTGGTCAGACAATCGGTCAGGCACGAGCTGAACGATTTCGACTGGTCGCCCGACAGCAAGTGGATCGCCTACGCAGAAAATGATGCCAACGGTTTTGGAGTGATCCAGCTATACAACCTGGAAAGCGGGTTGTCAACTCCCGCCACCGACAACTGGTATGAGTCAGGCTTCCCCAGGTTCTCCCCCGACGGGAAATACCTCTACTTTGTCTCCCTCAGGGATTTCAATCCCACCATGTCCAACACCGAACTGAACTTTGCCTTCACCGACATGGCCAAAATCTACCTGATCACCCTGGCCAAGGATACGCCTTCGCCCTTCGCCCTTGAAAACGATGAGGTAAAGATCGACGAAGCTCCTACAGAGTCAGCCGATGCAAAAAAAGAGAAGAAAGACAAAGACAAAGTGACCACCAAAATTGACCTGGACGGGCTCAATTCCCGGATCATCACGCTTCCTGTGGAGGCCGGCAACTATTTCAACGTTCAGCCGGCTGAGGGAAAAGTATACTACATGGCCAGAAATGGCAATGGCCCGGGCGCGACCAAGGTTTTTGACCTGAAAACAAAAAAAGAGTCGGAACTGGGCTCCGGCCTGATGTATACGCTCTCTCCCAGCAAGCAGAAGATGATTGTCCGCCAGGGTGCCCAGTTTGCCATCATTGATCCTCCCTCAGGCAAGGTAAGCATTGAGGAACCTGTTGACCTGTCCGATATGATGGTGCTGGTGGATTACCGGAAAGAGTGGAAGCAGATCTACGATGAGGCCTGGAGGCAGATGCGCGAATTCTTTTACGTGGAAAACATGCACGGGGTGGACTGGAAAGCCATGCACGACAAGTATGATGTGCTGGTACCCTATGTGAACCACCGCAACGATCTGACCTACATTATCGGTGAAATGGTGGGCGAACTGTGTGTGGGACACTCCTATGTGAATTCACCCCCCGCAGGCGGGATTCCTGCCAGGATCCAGACCGGATTGCTGGGGGCAAAACTGAGCAAGGATGCATCGGGCTATTTTAAAATCGAGGAGATCCTCCCGGGTGCCAACTGGAGCCCGGCCCTGCGCTCACCCCTTACCGAAGTCGGGGTAAATGTCAGCCAGGGAGACTTCATCACCGCTGTGAATGGCCAGTCCACCAGAGAGATGGCCGATATCTACCAGACGCTGCTCAACACAGCCGGAAAAACCGTGAAACTGACGATCAGTTCGAACGCTTCCGGTACAGATGCACACGACGAACTGGTAAAACCCATTGCCGATGAAGCGAGCCTCTACTACTACAAGTGGGTCCATGGCAACATCGACAAGGTGAACAAAGCCACCGGCGGACAGATCGGGTATATCCACATCCCCGATATGGGAATCGCCGGACTGCAGGAGTTTACCAAATACTACTATCCGCAGCTGCGGAACAAGAAGGGGCTGATCATCGATGACCGCGGAAACGGCGGCGGATTTGTATCCCGTACCGTGATTGAAAGGCTCAGCAGGGAGCTCACCTTTGTATTCCACAGGCGCGGGGTAAGCGAGGGCGACCCTGTTCCCGACGGAACTGTGTATGGCCCCAAGGTGCTCCTGATGAATTATGCATCAGCTTCGGACGGGGACCTCTTCCCTTACCAGTTTCAGCAAAGGAAGCTGGGAACCACCATCGGTACCCGAACCTGGGGAGGTGTTGTGGGGATCCGTGGGGCCTACGAGTTCATGGACGGCGGGCAGATGACACGGCCCGAATCGGGATCACACTCGGCCGAAAAAAGCGAGTGGATCATTGAGAACCATGGCGTGGAGCCCGACATCTACATCGATAACGATCCCGCCAAAGAGTATGCCGGCGAGGATGAGCAGCTCAACAAGGCCATCGAGGTGATCATGACCCAGCTTGACCAGTATGCCCCCCCGCCACCCAAAGCCCCGGGCAATGACAAGAGTGGAAAGTAAAATAATCTTCTGACTGAATGGAACCGCCCTGCACTTTGCGGGGCGGTTTTTTATATATTGCAAGCGCATGGCAGAAATCACCGGTCCAAAAGAACGCAGCCGCGACTCCAGGAGACTGATCCTGTTTTTGATCATCCTTACCTCCTTTATAAATCCCTTCCTGGGTGCTGCCATCAACATTGCGCTGCCTGCCATCAGCAGGGAATTCTCCATGGGTGCCATCGGCATGAGCTGGGTGTCCATGGCCTTTATTCTCTCTTCTGCCGTTTTCCTGGTTCCCCTGGGCAAACTGGCCGATATCAGGGGCCGGAAGAAGGTTTTCCTCTGGGGCAATGTAATCATCGCGATCACCTCGATCCTCTGCGGCGTATCCACTTCCGGTGCCATGCTGATTGCCATCAGGGCTGTCCAGGGCATTGGCAGCGCCATGGTTTTCGGCACGGGGGTGGCGATTATCACCTCTGTCTATCCTCCCAAAGAGCGCGGTAAAGCCATCGGGATCTCCGTCACATCGGTCTATGTGGGACTCTCCCTGGCCCCCTTCCTGGGAGGGATCCTCACCCAGTACCTGGGGTGGCGAAGCATTTTCTATGCCACGGTCCCCTTCGGGCTGCTGGTGGTAGGAATCACCTGGCGATTTATCAAAGAGGAGTGGGCAGATGCCAAGGGCGAGAAATTTGACCTGACCGGTTCGGTCATTTACCTGTTATCCATGTCGGCCTTTATGTTTGGTTTTTCCCGGCTGCCCGACCTAAGTGCCATCATTCTTACCTCAGCCGGGTTTATCGGACTGGCAGGTTTTACCATTTTCGAAAAGAGGCTGTCATACCCCGTCTTTAACATCAGGCTTTTTACCTCCAATAAAATCTTTGCCTTTTCCAACCTGGCGGCACTGATCAACTATGCGACGACCTTTGCCATCACCTTTCTGCTGAGCCTCTACCTGCAGTATATTCAGGGTCTGTCACCCAGGGATGCAGGGATTATCCTGATCACCCAGCCCATATTCATGGCCATCGTGGCATCCATTTCGGGTAAGCTCTCGGATACCCGCGACCCAAGGATCCTGGCCTCCGCCGGAATGGCGATCATTACCATTGGGCTTATCCTGCTCACCTTTCTGACGGAACACTCTTCCCTCTCCTATATGGTCACTATCCTGGCCTTCGTGGGAATTGGTTTTGGCATGTTCTCCTCGCCCAATACCAATTCGATCATGAGTTCGGTGGAGAAGAAATACCTGGGTGTAGCCTCTGCCACAGTGGGAACCATGCGGCTCACGGGACAGATGATGAGCATGGGGATCGCCACCCTGATCCTGCATGTGTTTATCGGGAACGACCAGATCTCGTCCGAAAATACCAGCCGGTTTATGACCAGTATGAAAACCACCTTCATGATCTTCGTGGCGCTCTGTATCCTGGGCATCTTCGCCTCCCTGGCCAGGGGAAAGACCTCACGTTAATTTGTTATTAATTGAAAAGAATTAATTACATATCTTTGAATAAAGATGAATTTACATGAATAAAAACCTCATTTTATCCAGAATAAAGCAGACCATTCGCAGCAATGATCCGGGGGCTGATGCATTTCTCTTTGGCTCGAGGGCCAGAGGCGATTACAGACCGGATTCTGATTGGGATATTCTTATTCTTGTGGATTCGCAAAAGGTTACAAATGAAATTGAGGACAAATTTCGTGATGGCCTGTATGATATTGAATTGGAGGCGGGACAGATCATTTCTACTTTCATTTACTCCAAAGCATCATGGAAGAATAATTTGAAATACTCACCCATCTATAATGATATTGAAAACGAAGGGATTCCTCTATGACAATCGACAATCAAGAAGAATACATTCAATACCGATTGAAGAAAGCTGCGGTAATCGCACTGTTATTATCTAAAGGAATTAAAGCCACAACACACGATGGCTGCAGAACACAGCTTGGACTAAATTTCATAAAGCCTGGCATAATTGATAAAGAGTACGGAAAGTTATATTCTAAGTTATTTGACTTCAGGCAAAAAGGAGATTATGGTGACCTGTTTGATTATGATAAAGATACTGTAGACCCATTGATTGAATCAGCCAGGGAATTTGTTAGTGAAGTCAAACGACATATAGAGTTACATTCTGAATCTAACCATAACGACTAATGATGGATCACCAGGGCTGTGTAGGGTGACAGTGTTTCGAATATAAACGGCCCCGGATCCACCATGCGTTGCTCCACCACCTCCATGTTCCAGGTATCGAGAACCTCCATGCTATAACCTGATTCCCCGGGAAGGTCAATCTCAATGACCTGGCCCGAATCTGCCACATAGGCCATATAATATGCACCTTCCCTGGAAAAGATGTGAATGTTGGTCCCCCGGTTCCTGGGATCTCCCTGATCAAAGAAAGTAGGGGTCATTTCCGTCACCGGGGCCGCTTCCATGATGGATTTGAACCAGGCAATGCGCTCAGGGCTCTCTCCCACCAGCATTCCGCCCTTGGCCCACCATCGTACCTCGGTGGAATCATCGGCCTGGTTCGCAAAGGTATCCCCATGAGTGGGATACCCACCACTGAGTCCGGCCATCCAGAAGTAGCTGGTCATCTCCTGGCCGGTGAGTTTTCCCCACCCCGATGGTACATCGCCCTCGTAGCGCATCTCGTCGAACAACAAGGGCTTTCTATACTTTTCACGCCACCTGATGGCGTTGTAAAACTGCGAGGTCTGCGTACAGGTATGGGTGATCCACGGACGGGTATGGTCGTAAAAATGGTCCTCCGAATCATACCAGTTGTGTACGCCCCGGAACCTGTGGTGGGGATCCTCCGTTTGCAACAACGTGCCGATCCCCTCCCAGTCGATCGTGTCTTTGATCTCCGGCACATCCCATTCATTGGCCAGCGACCACCACACATTGCGGTAGGCCGAGATCCGTGCGATCATGTAGCGCACATAGCGCTCGTTCAGTTCATGCCCCATTGCAAAGTAGCCCCATATGTCATAGGGGTGAAACAGGATCACATCGGCCTGGATGCCCATCTCCATCAGCTGTTCCACCCGCCGGTCGAAGTTCCGGAAAAAGGCGTACTCTGGACGGGTATAGTCACGCTCCCCTTCATCCATCTCATAGGGGTGCAGCCAGGGTTCCGTTTCATTTCCATAACTGTAGTGTTTGGGAAAGACACACATCCGGATCTTGTTGAAGGGCGCTTCAGCGAGTGTTTCCAGTGTTTTCTCCTGGATGGACTGCTTCACACTGGTCCACTGGTAAGCGGTGGTCCCCACGCTATAGAAAGGGCTTCCGTCGGCATACTGCAGGTAGAAGGTGTTGACAATTTGCAAGGGGCCATGGTTATCCACTCCGGGTGAAATGCATTGAAAGGACCCAGCCTGCCCGGTCAGCTCCTCCGCATTGCTTTGGGTAACGTAAGTCCATTGACCTGTCTCACCTGGTGAAAACCGGATGCGGTACACACCCTCCCCGTCATAAAAACCGGGAACCTTCGCGGTGGTTTCTCCATTGGTGAAGGTGGCACTCAGATCTGTTTCCATGTAGGGATTGCCATCTGAAGGACCTGTAAGGACCACCTCAAAGACATCCCACTGTTCTACTGTTTCGATATTTTTTTGCGGATTACAGCCTGCCAGCAGGACCGTGATAAGGAGAATTCCAGGGATAATATTTTTCATAAGTTTGGGCTTTATGGATGGGTTTAGAAGTAAAAATAGTCTTTTGCGAAGACCCATCCAATTCTATAGCTTACCCTGGCTAATTTACCAGAATCCTGCAAGGCGGGACCGGAATTAAAAGGCCAAGGCCACTTCCAGTTCCTCAAGCATACCTGTCACCAATAAAAACGGGTCATAGGATTTTCCCCTGACCAGGAGTGTTTCCACCGGAAAATATCCCATATACCCCCCCTCTTTGACAATTTTCATTAAGCGTCTAAAATCTGTCCTCACCTCGCTTCCGAGGCCGAACACACTCTCCTTGACCTGCCAGTTGATGGCCCAGGGAATCACAGCAGCGATATCCGCGTAGGGATCCCCGGTTTTGAAACTGCCTGTATCCACCACCAGTCCAACCCACTCTGAATCCAAAGCCTTCATTACATAGATACACTGCTGGGCAGTCTGTAGCATGTCACCGTGGTTCTGGATACCGATTTTTACGCTATATTTTTCCGCATAGGGGATCAACTCCCTGTAGCAATCGATCATCCAGGCGGCTACTTCCTCCCATTTGTCCTCATATCCTTCCGGGATTTCGCCGGCAAATACCCGAAGCACAGGGGCACCCATTTTGGATGCGGCTTCGATCCACTTCTTGGCCAGCGCTACCCCTTCTGCCCGGACTGCCGGGTCTGGTGATGCAAAATTGTTCCGGATCCCGGTTCCGCTGATGGCAATACCCAGGCTGGCTGCATAATTTTTGAATTTCTCCAGGTATTCATCCGAAGGGACCTCCGGGTAGGTGGGGAAGAAGTAGGCAGTGGGATCCAGCGCTTTGATGCCCCGGTCGGCACACCAGTCCAGCAAGTTAAAGAGCGAATAAACCTGCTGGTTGTCGCGGGCTTCCCTTGCCTGCAAAAGGTCGGCAAAGGAGTAAGCATTTACACCCAGGATGATGGATTCCGCATATTCGGCCTGTTTCATTTCATAAAAATCCTTCAGCACATAGAATGCCTTTTTCTTTTCCCCGGTTTCGGAGATCAGGCCCTTTCGGTTCCAGTCATCCTGGATGTCACTAAGTACCCTTCTCGGGGACCTGAAATCGGCCAGGATCCAGGGAGTGATCCCCCTTAGCTGGGGAATTTTATTCAGCATCTTCAGGGTTTCATCGAAGAGGTATTCCTGGAATTCCTCGGTCCACCTTTCATCCTTGCTGCCATGCAGACCCTGCAGGGCCCCGGCACCAAATTCCGAGATCACCACCGGTTTGTCAAACCGGATATCAAAGGATGCCGTCTTACATTTATCAGGCAATCCATCATACCAGCCAATGTACTGGTTGAATGCAATGATGTCCACATACTCCTGCAGGGGATCTTCCACCACCTGGGTATTGCTTGTTCCCTCTTTGGTGTGTCGCTCCAATGCAGCACTGATCAGCCGTACCGGATCCATGTCATTGGCGGTAGCGATCATCTTCTTGAGAAACTCAGTTCTTTCGGGCGACACAGGGGTTTCATTGGCCATGGACCAGATGATCACAGAGGCCCGGTTAAGGTCCCGGGTGATCATATCCTTCAGCTGGTTCGTGGCATTGTTGAATGTCTCCGGGTTCTGCCATTGGATGGTCCAGTAAACCGGTACTTCCGACCAGACCATGATCCCCAGTTCATCGGCCACCCGGGTCATGTTCTCGTTGTGGGGGTAGTGTGCCAGGCGGACAAAATTGCAGCCCAGTTCCATGGCCCAGCCCAGCAGCATGCGTGCATCCTCCTTTGAATAGGCACGACCACCACGGATCCCGTTTTCTTCATGGATGCAGATCCCCCTCAGGAATACTGGTTTGCCATTAACCAGGATATCGGCACCCCGGGTTTCCAGGGTCCGGAAACCAATGCGATCGGAGAGGGTATGGCCCCTGTGGCTCAGCTTCACTTCATAAAGGGTTGGTGCTCCGGGTGACCAGAGCATGAGTTTTTTCACCCCGATGGTGGCCTTCGCAACTCCCTCGTTATTGGTTAAAAAGGTGATGGAAGTCTTCGCCCCGGGTATCTCCAGGCTTATTTCCTGCCCCGCCTTCTCAGGACCATTCAGGGTCACCCACACTTCTATCTCCTCCCTATTTCCACCGGTCAGCTGGATGTAGTAATCCTGGATAAAAGTTACCGGTACCTCAACGATCCTTACATCCCTTGTGAGTCCGCCATAGTTCCACCAGTCGGTGTTGATGGTGGGTACCTTTTCAACCGAGCGGGTATTGTCCACTTTAATGATGACAAAATTGCCGGCAGGCTTCAGTTTCCCGGTGACTTCAAAATTAAAAGGGGTAAATCCACCTACATGCCTGCCAAGTTTTTCTCCGTTCAAATAGACATCGGCCTGGTAGTTGGCAGCTCCAAAATAAAGAAACTGCCTTTTTTGCCCGTGCTCACCCGGATAATCAAAGGCCTTGTAATACCAGAGCGAACCTTCGTAATAGTACAACTTTTCCTTCTGAGAATTCCAGTCCCTCGGAACCAGGATGTTATCGGCCTTCTCAAAATCATATTCCACCCTGTCGGAAGGCCCTTGCCGCTTGTATCCCAGGAAGAGAGACTCTGCAGTGCTGGGATTGGGCTGCTGGTCACGTTCATCGTGCCTGTAGTCGTAATACCCTGTCTGGTAGGGATCCACAATATATTTCCACACCCCGTTCAGGGTCATGGACTCACGGTTCTCCACATTGATGATCTGGGGCTCCTGGGCCTGGGATATGATGACCGCAAAAGCCAGGTACAGGACCAATAAGATGGGTTTTTTGAACTGTCTCATTTTTACTCCTTTGCTCTTTAACTTAATAATCTATTCGTTGATAATCTCAAATAGGTGTGTCTACAGACAGGTTATCCCAAAAAGCATATAACCGGTATCGTTCATAGCCGAAACAAGATCGATGGAAAGGATCTCAACATCGGGCATGGGATTCACCCACGTATACCGGTATAGTTTTAAAACCAGACCCAGTTCCTCTACCCTGGGATTTGAACCCTCCCATGCCAGTTCTGCCTCGTGAGGAAATATGGAATGCTCCGGGTTCACCCACCAATCTGCCACTTCAACCTTGTGCCTGATGGCAATGGTACGTTCCTGATTGTTGGCATAGTGGACCACAATGTGAACAACCTCTGTCCCCGTTTCGCTCTCCCAGGCCGATGATTGCAAAAAACATAATGAATCGGCCAAATGATTCACCGGTATTCCAATGATCTCTTCGGGATAATGAATGTGCGAGCTTTTGTATGAAACATTGCTGGCCAGCTGGATAATCCCACGGGCATCGAATTTCACTCCCATGAAATCATTGATTCCTGAAGGTATGGGAATGGTGTTGGCTGGCTTGCCATGAATCTCTTCACTTGAAGAAAAATTATAAAATGACTCCAGGTTAACATACCTGCCATCTTCCGGGAATTGCCGCAGGGTAATGGGACGGATTGGTTGTGTTCTTGTTTGCATGATTTCTTTTTTTGAATAAACCGGAGGCAACTCCTTTTCGAAATCGTCGCTGGTATAATTTATTTTGGTTATTGAATCTCGCTTGAAAACAAGTACCTGTGTGGTACGCGGCCCAATGATGTCATGAACCACCTCCCTGCTTTGCCCCTGAACAACCAGGGTCAATCCCGGTCCGCTTACAAGCGTATCCTTCAGAAATAAAGTATATTCCCTTAAATCACCGGAGCTCCTGTTCATGATCATAACGCTGAGCTGATCTCCATCCTGCGCTCCGTACACCAGGAAATCATCATCGGAGGCCCTTCCCTTCAGGAAGGCCCCTGTAAAATATTTTGCCACAAACTCCATATGCCGGCAGGATGCCCTGGGGGTCATATGGGCTCCGTCGATCAGGCTGAAATCGGTCCCTTTACGGTCGCCTCCATGTTCGAACATGCTCCAGCTGGCCGCATAGGCCGCTTCGTACTCCATGCACCAGCCGAGCACCTCCCCGAACATTTGTCCGTTTCCCCAGGTGTGCACCTCCGGTCCTCCTTTAGAGTTGTATTCCCCAATTCCCCAGATCAGTGCATCATTGCCGGTGCGTTTGTGCAGTGCATTCACCTGGTCTGTTTTGGTTTTGGATTTTTTAATCCGTTCCAGGAAATCACAGGCTCCCTCCACGGCCGGATCGCCATCGCCCTGTGGATAACGGTGCCAGGAGAGGCCGTCGCAATAGTAATAATCTTTGCCCGGAACTTTGACCGTAATGTCGTTTTTCCCGCCAAACAGGTCATTGAAAGGTTCATCGAAATAGTCGCAAAAATCGGGGCCGTAAATTCTGATGGCCGGGTCCGCCGCTTTCATGGCAGCAGCAATGGGTTTGAAATAAGCTTCCACAAAGTCACCCATGGTGGAAAGTGGCGGCCGGCCGGCCTGCAGCCAGGGTTCATTGCCGATGTTCCAGTATTTCACCGGGGCCAGGCCCTCATGCTTCTCCACGTTAAAAAACCGGACCAGCGCAGCGGCTGCTTCAGCAGATTGATACTGGGAGACCTGCAAAATGGGTTCGGCCCCGACGGCCTGGATTTTTTGAACCCAATCCAACAGGGTTTCATTGGAAGGCGGGTTTTTGTCATAAGCGTGGCCCCCGATCCGGATGGTTTTCACGCCACATTCCCGGGTCAGGTTCCAGACCTGCTGGCCCGGATCATTGTACCAGAGGTTGGTTCCCACCAGCAGGGGGCTGATTTGCTGGGCATTCACACTGGATATGAACACCGCAAAAACAAAGATTAGCTTTAGAGTTTTCATTTTTTGGGGAATTAATAATGATCATTACTCAGAAGTATTTCCTGATCACAAAGGAAAAATAGTTAAATAATTTACTCCCTTCTTCCTTATCTCTCAAGTTCTGCATTTTTTAAATGATATTAAATGCTTCATTACATTATTTCAAACGAATATTTGCAAAGAATTACATTTTTTCAAACGAAATGAATCCTTGGAAATGGAATAAGAAAATTCATCTACTTTTACCATGCTACCATCATATTTAGTAAATTGGCAGCCATTTTATTAATGTAAGAAAAAAAAGAAATGATGAGAAAAATGGTAAGGATAAGCGTATTATTCACAATTTGTGCCTCCATGGCACTGGCCCTGAGTGCACAGACAGCAAAAAAAGAAATCGGATTGCAGTTATGGTCGGTGAGAGACGACATGGGTAAAGACGCAGCAGGAACCATTGCCCAGATCGGTGAGATGGGCTACACTTTTGTTGAAGCTGCCGGATATGGCGATGGACTATTCTACGGAATGGAACCTGCAGAATTCAAGGCATTGCTAAATAAAAACGGCCTTGATTTCTTAAGCTCTCATACCGGGCATCCGGTTCCCGATGCAGCCAGCTGGGATGAAACCATGGCATGGTGGGATGCCTGTATTGACGCCCACCTGGCTGCAGGTGTAAAATACATTGTACAACCCTCCATGGATCAATATGGCTATGGTTCTCTTCAGGATCTGAAGCGCTATTGTGACTATTTCAATGCAGTAGGGGAAAAGTGCAACGCCAAAGGCATTCGTTTTGGTTACCACAACCACGACAAAGAATTCGGGGAAGTGGATGGGACGATCCGCTACGACTATATGCTTCAGAATACCGATCCGAAAAAGGTGATGTTTCAAATGGACGTTTACTGGATTACGGTAGGGGGAAAGGATCCTGTGGCCTATTTCAAGAAATATCCCGGGCGTTTTGAGATGTTGCATATCAAAGATAAAGAAGAGCTTGGCGAGAGCGGCATGATGAACTTTGAACCGATTTTTGCAGCCAAAAAGAAGGCCGGTACGAAATACATCATTGTTGAGGTTGAACAATACAACTTTGCCCCCATTGTTAGTTGTCAGAAAAGCCTTGAATTCCTGATGAACGCAGATTATGTAAAATAATCATATCAGATCCGGAGCATTCCCGTAACTCGAAACTCCGCTGAAAAATCCGGCCCGGAAACAGTTTCCTTGCCGGATTTTTTTTGTTAACGGGCCTTCACCACCTTGCTTACCCCCCTGACCTGGCCTGACTCAATCCACCGGAGGATATACATACCCCGTTCCAGCTGTCCGATGTCCAGCTGGAACAGCTGGTAACCGGCCGGTACCTGTTCTGCCAGTAACACCTTTCCACTCATGTCCAGCACCACAATGCTGCCTGGACGTTCCGTCCTGGTGCCCAGGTTCACATGAAGCAAATCCTCTGCCGGGTTGGGAGAGATACGCAGGCCGTAAATGGCAGGAAGGGCATCCAATGTACCGACTGTCTTATCCTTGAAGTTAACGGCAGCCTGCAGGATCCGGAAGGTACTCCTGTCCTGTACGAACGCTGCAACTGCCAGGTCATCGATATCTTCCACATAGGGTTGGTAAGTCCAGTTATCGGTGCTCATTTCGCTTTTCCCTTCATACCAGTTGCCTCCCAATAACTTGCCCTGCGTAGGCAACATATCCAGTACAACATTTCTGAACTGTGTGTCTCCGTTGCTGCCGGAGTAGGCGGTCACCGACGTCTCAAACACGACCAGGTATAACTGGATGTATTCCCCATAACCTTCATTCAAACAGGTAACCGTGGTATGGGCCTCAAGGCCCGATTCCAGCCAATCCACAGTGAGGTCAATTTCAAATGCCGGAATCTCCAGGGTAAGCAATCGCAGTTGATCTTCGACTGCAACAGTCTCCAAGTTCGAAAAATCAAACTTGTGCTGTACACTGACCCCTCCGTCCAGTACACTGTAGGGTACACGGGGAACTCCATAATTGAACGACCGGGTGGAAGGAGGAAAAGGATTGTTTAAATTCATAATATCCATACCACTTGTGTTTGTATGATATTGCAGGTCAATTACATCCTGCGGGTGCGCTGTGGCTACTCCGTCAATAATGTCATCAGCCTTTCTGGCATTGTCCAATGAATTGTCCGTAAAGTGTTCCAGGACAGCAAGTTTTGAACGTTCGGCAATGATCACATTGTTCAATGCGAAACCCTGGTTTTTCATTTCCAGTTCCCCGTTGGATGCAAAAGCAACCCTGAATGCCACTCCCGGTTTTCCGGCAACCTGGTCCAGGTCGTGGGCCGCAGTCACCCATTCCTTGTCCGGATGAAACACCTCCAGTCCCCAGCCGGTGCTGCTGCCCCCCGGCCTGTTGTAGATGTTAAAACTGTTGTACCACCCTATCCCCGGTATCTGTTCACCCACAGTTTTCCAGCCCTCCTGAATCACATCCTGGAACTGCAGTACTGCACCATTCATTCCGGGAACAAAACTCCTCATGATATCCATCCTGATCAGGGGGCGGTCCATGTCTGAAAAATCGAAACAGGGACTCTGTATCCAGGAGTTCTCATAATAACCAGCTACTCCTGCCGGCAAACGGGTAAACCATGCCCTGTCTCCCTCCAGGGGCACAAACCCGGTAAAATCGGGCACATCCCATACCCAGCTTTCAACCTGGTTCTCCGACTGGATGGTCCACAACCCTTCGGATACATCGAAACTTTCCCAATATCCCTCACTGTCCAGTTGAATGGTTGGCCTGATCACAATTTCTTT
The DNA here is from genome assembly GCA_043797815.1 of Bacteroidota bacterium. GTDB lineage: Bacteria > Bacteroidota > Bacteroidia > Bacteroidales. Next base: position 162,369 of record JAZDPG010000035.1, on the reverse strand, counting down.
TGTTATCTCATCTGAACAACCACCCTTGTTCATCATCATCAAGTCGACCCGGTACGTGCCGGCCTCATTAAACAGGAATGCAACCGTATCACCGGGTGAATCAGAACCAATCTCCCCCAGGACATCACCATTACCGGTTTTGAATGTCCACGTGATTTCATCCGGTGAATCGGATGTGTTCATGCTTGTATTCACAAATTTTACGCCCGGCCCGCCTGAAAAACAATCGGAAATCCATGCAAAGTCTGCCTGAGGTTTTCCAACAATAACGGAATCCATCACAAAGGTACCAACACACCCATCCAGGGTGGTTGCAACAAGTGTAATGCTTTTAGGCCCCGGTTCCTGGTAGAGATGTGTGGGATGAATGAGCATGCTGAAGTTATCCTGACCGCTGGCGGGATCGCCAAAATCCCAATTCCATGTCTTAACCAACGATATTCCAGCGCTTTGATTCTCGAAGGAACCCATCACCCCGCCCTCCTCAGGACATGTTATGCTCATGGTGAACTTCACACCAGGGGCGGCAACAATGGTCACACTTTTCCCGATGCTTTCTGTACAACCATTTTGTGAGTAAGCCGTGCAGATAATCGTCACATCCCCTGGTTCAGTTGCAGCCGGATTAAATATAAAACCATCTTTTGTATTCCCTGAAACACCAGGGCCTTCAAACAGAACATTTTCCAGATTCGATTGGAGCACAATGGGGGCCGCACTCTGACAATAGGAACCTTCATTCAGGTTCAGTATCTCTGGCTGGCTCACCGTTTCTACCGAGAAGGTTTCGGTGAGGTAGTGGGTTCCCGCATCCATATACCGGAATTCTATGGTATAGGACTCCAGACTGAGCCGTGCAGGATCAATGGTTGCCGTATTGTCCAAATTGTCGGTAAGACCTGGCACGGGATTGGAAAAGGGATCGAGCAAGCTGAAAGATCCGATCGCTCCGGACAAATTAAAAACTCTGACCATGAAAGGGTCGTCGTTCAAGCAGACTGTTTTGCCGGGTATTAATATGGCCCCCAGCGATCCTGCAACATATACAATACTGCTGTCACTGCTGGAGCAACCCTTTTCATTGATATAGTTATAATAAATGGTATGGGGAGAGTTGACGGTATCGGCCACCACCGGATAAAAATACCCGGTGGCGCTGTTCACCCCGGGACCGGAGAATACGCCTCCCGGGACATCGGCTTCAAGTCTCACCGGATCAGCATCCACGCTGTATCCCAGGGCCAGATTGATAATCTCCACCTCGGTTTTCTCATTCACGGTCACCCGGAATTCCTTGGGTTCCGGATTTACCACCCCGTTTACATCCGTCAGCGCACGGATCTGATAGGTGGTGGTCACCACCGGTGCAATATCAATGTTCAGGGCGGATGATGCAATGTCTTTGTATGAAGTAGTGCTAACGCCGTCAAACAGATCAAATCTCCATGGGGCTCTTCCGCTCAGGTATACACCCAGTACCGACGCTTCGCCCTTGCATATATCAGCATCTCCCTGAATCACCACAACCGGCCTGTCTGTATAGATCTCCAGGTTGTTGGGCGAAAGGTCGGAATATATTTTCCCAATATTACCGGCCGGGTCCACAGGTACAACGCCAAGCTGCAGCATGCCCGGGGCAACAGGGGCATCCGTTGCTGCAACCTCGTAAGAAATCTCATAAAGACCATCCGCTAGCCCGCTAAAAGTCACCCGCGTTGAATCCACCGGTACCCCGTTTATTACTGTTCCTGCTGCTGCAGTATAATCCAAACCATCGGCCATAATTTCCACCCTGACCGTACCACCAACTCCCACTGCTGGCTCCTGTGTCCTGACCTCCATCCTGCTTACCACCGGGGCATTTGCATCAACTACAAGCTGAGAAGCATTGTCCACCTTTGAGTAAGGCAATCCCACATTGCCCGAAGGCCTGATCAGGACAACCGACACCTCTATCCCGGAAGACCCCGGTACGATATCCGGGTCTCCTTCCTGAACCGTATAACTGAGCACATAATATCCCCCGCCTGATTCACTGAAGGTAACATTGGAAGCTGTAAGGGCATACCCGTGGATGGTTGTGTGCGGGTCTGCACTGTAATTTTCACCATCCGCATAAATGTTCAAAACCACCACATCCCCGATCTTTTTCACCCCGCCTGCCACTGCCATGGAACTGATCAAAGGCAATGCTGCATCCAGCGGGTCCCTGTCCTGTATAACAGGGAGTTCATAAGGGGCGCTCTGGGCCTCTCCATTTGAGATGACCAGGCCGGCAACAGGGATATTCTCTTCAGCAGCAAAACTTTCTCCTCCCTGTATAATGATGAAATACGTCTGGTAGGCAGTGGCGGAAATGCGCTGAAATCTCTCCAGGAGATATCCCCCAACCGCTCCTGATACCAGCGTATAAGGTGTTCCATCATCATCAGTCACAGTTATGGTTACAGGAACCACATCACCGATCTTCATGGAAACGTTGGGTATGGTCACTTGAAGTACTGCCAGGGAAGCTCTGAATGTGGCATGAATGGTATGGGGTGCATTTACATTGTTAAACTTATATTCGCTTACCGGACCTACGCTGTTCCCGTCCACCAGAACATCGAGGATCTCAAAGCCATGGTCAGGGGTGATTTTAAAGGTCTGATCCTTTCCCCTGGATACCTTTACTGCGCCCGAAGGGGAAATGCTCCCTCCTTCTCCGGCGGTCGCAGTGATGATATAACTCCTCGCCAGGTAAACAGCATGGCCCGATAGACTGCATGAAAGCACTCCCAGAATCAACATGACCCTGAGAACTGCCCAACTACTCTTCCTTACTGTATATGCTGGATCAGCCATGCAACAAATTTCCTTCAATTTAATTTATTTTGGCGGAAAAGTGTTAACCACCTGTAATTAAACGAGATCAGAAGAATATAGTTACAGGAAGGACCCGGTTTATGAAAACCAAATTTCCAGGTCAGGTTTGAAATATTTTTAACTGTTCTTTCAATTATATTACTTATTTATCCGTTGTATAACTGTATAATAAGTTTTATCTTTGAAATATGAAAGCATTGACAACAGCCGAAGAGCGCGTCATGCAGGTTTACTGGAAGCTCAAGAAGGCGCTTGTCAGGGACATCATAGCGCAGTTGCCGGATCATCCCAAGCCTCCTTACAACACCATCTCATCGGTGGCAAGAATCCTTGTCCAAAAAGGATATCTCGGTTACAAAGCGTATGGCAAAACCCATGAGTACCATCCTGTCATCAGCAAATCCGAATACCGTAAAAACAAACTGAAGAACATCATGTCGGGTTATTTTGGGGATTCTCCTGCCACCCTGGTTTCATATATCCTGAAGGAGGAGAAGCTCAGTAAAGAAGAGATCTCAAAGCTGAAGAAAACAATCTCAAAAATAAAATAGCAGGCCAATTGATTTGCGTGCATCAAAAATTGATGTTATATTTACATACCGAACGGTCGGTTTATGTCAGATACCAAAGCCCATATCCTCATGGTTTCCCTGAAGCTCTTTCTGCAAAAGAATTTCAAGGAGGTTACCATGAAAGAGATCGTCAGGGAAACCGGATTATCAAAGGGGGCTTTTTACCACTATTTTGAGAGCAAGGAACAGTTGTTCCATGAGATCATTCACTATTTTTTCGCTGCCATTCTGGATTATGATTTCAGACAGCTCCCGGATGATTCCCTGTATCAATTCTACCATTCCTATGCCGGCCAGATGAACACCCTCCGGCTTCAATTCCTGGTTAACGAAAAAGGTGAGGGTGAGGACTTCATCACCATGAACTTCTTTGCCCTGCTTTTTGATGCCTTCAAACTCTACCCTGAATTCAGAGTTGAGATGGAAGTGTATCACCTGAAGGAAAAGAACGCATGGACCGGAGTCATCAAAAAAGCCAGGGCTGCCGGGGAGATTCATTCGCCTCTCACCGATGAACAGATCGCCCAGATCTTTATGTTCACAAGCGACGGCCTTACCATGAATCTGACCATGGAAAGCAACACTGCTGATCTTGATAATAAGCTTGCGTCCCTGTGGGACAATTTTTATGAAACAATAAAAGCCTGAACCTGCTATGCCAAACGATGTAATCCTGACCGAAAACCTGACCAAGCATTATGGGGAGGTACATGCTACCGAGGCTGTTCAATTGCAGATCAGGCAGGGAGAGATCTATGGGTTTCTCGGATTAAATGGCGCAGGTAAGACCACCACCATCCGGATGTTGCTGGGTATGATCAGGCCTACCCGGGGAATGGCCTGGTTGTTTGGCAAAAAGGTAGATCCGGGAAATATGGAACTGTGGAACAGGGTGGGACACATGGTGGAAATGCCCTATTCCTATCCCGAACTGACTGTACTTGAAAACCTGGAGATCTTTCGCCGGCTCAGGTTCCTGAAAGGAACGAAGATGCTCAGCGAAATGATGGATCAACTTCATCTGGGTCCCTACAGGAACATCAAGGCCAAAAATCTTTCCCTGGGGAACGCACAGCGCCTGGGTATTGCCAAAGCATTGATCCATCATCCAGAACTGCTGATCCTGGATGAACCGGCCAATGGCCTCGATCCGTCCGGGATTGTCCAGGTCAGGGAACTACTGCAGGATCTGGCCGGAACACATGGGGTGACCATTTTTATTTCCAGCCATATCCTGGGAGAGATTTCCCGGCTTGCTACCCGGATCGGAATCATCCATGAAGGAAACATGATCCGTGAATCGGACGCGGACCAGCTGAAAAACTCCAGGTACAGGGCCCTGCATGTGAATACCGCGAATAATAAAAAGGCATACGAACTTCTAAAACGGCAGGGTTACACTCCTGCCTGGAACACCGATGAATCCCTTGAAATCCAGGACGAAGCGGCCATCAGCAAGCCCGAAAAAATCTCTGCCCTGCTCGCTGCAAGTCAGCTCCCTCCCATCAAAATCGCAGTGGAGGAAGAGGACCTGGAGCACTATTTCTTCCGGATTATTTACAACAACAACGGACAATCATGAAAAAACTACGCGCGGCGCTCTGGGTGGAATGGCTCAAAGTAAGGAAGTCAAAGATCTTTATGATTTCGATATATTTCTTCATATTTATCGGGGCTATGATGGGATTGCTGATGTACCTCGCCATACATCCGGAGATAGCCAGCCGCTCATCAGCCATCCGGATGAAAACCTCGTTCCTGGGCGGATCCGACTGGAAGGCGCTCTACGACCTGATGATCCAGCTTATCCTTACCATCGGGGTCATTGGTTCCGGTGTTGTGACCGCCTGGGTTTTTGGCAGGGAATTCTCCGACCGGGCCATCAAAGACATTCTTGCCCTGCCGGTTTGCCGATCCACCATTGTAGCATCCAAATTGATCATCCTTCTGGCCTGGAGCATCATTCTCTCGGTCATAATGCTGGTTGCAGGCCTGCTCACAGGACTGGCCACCGGAATACCGGACTGGAACGCTGCCGACTTCTTCCCTTTTTTGAAACTATACCTGGTATGTACCCTGCTCAATTCCCTGCTGATTACACCCGTGGCCTTTGTGGCCGGCGCAGGAAGGGGATTTATACTGCCCATCAGTTTTGTGATCCTGCTTATGATCATGACCCAGCTTCTCTTTGTTGGTCTGCCCGGCCTTACATTCTGGTTTCCATGGGCGCTACCCGCACTCTATAGCAGGGTAGCCGGAATAGCCATTCCTACTCCCGGATTTATCAGTTACTTCCTTTACGCGCTCACCGTGCTTGCCGGATTATTCGGGACCATGGCCTGGTGGAGGTTTGCGGATCACAAGTAGCCTGGACATACCCCGATGTCCAAAAAAAAACCATTGACTTCCTGATTTTTTTTGCATATCTTTTGACATATGGAAATTGTGTATAAATCCTAAACAAATAACTGTCATGAGCATCATAAAAAAGTATTTGGCCAAACAAGACCTCTGCCAGGTAACATTCAAATTACCCCCGCATTTAGCCGAATCCATAAAAAAAGCAAGTGTTGTGGGTGAGTTTAACGACTGGGATCCCAAGGCAAATCCGATGAAAAAGGCAAAAGACGGAAAATTCTCCCTCTCCTTGAAGCTCCCTGTCAGGAATGAATATCATTTCAGGTATTTGCTGGATGGTGAAAATTGGGAAACAGATTTTGAAGCCGACGGTCTGTCACCGGTGCCCTGGAGTAATGAATTTAATTCTGTCCTGAAGTTATAACAGGGCTTGCGTACCGATTGATCTGGAATCTCTATATTGAACCAGTAAGGTGGATATCAGCGAATACACGCCTGGTATCTGCTGCATCCGTTTCTTCAATGTCCGGTTTGATCAATCACTAACCATTTTAAAGACTGATTAAGATATAACCTAGAAATATCCCTACACTGGCTGTTGGCATACGAATCATAAAGTGCTGTGCGTTATTACAGTAGCAATCATATTGTACCCCTGTATGAAAAAAACTATTGCACTGATTTCTCTGCTTGCCATGGCATTGGCTGTTCACGGACAGATTAGCGCAGTAAAGCCCTTCCTCTACAGAAACAGTTTCCAGCTTGAGCTTGCCGGTCCTGCTGTGTTCTATTCCTTGAATCTTGAAAGAATCCTGCTGAACAAGACCCCATTCCGAACGGCTGTCCAAGCCGGGATCTCTTGTTATCCCCCCTCAACCGGGATAAGGGATATCTGGATTCCGCTGGGGATTACAGAAATCTATTCAATGGGAAATCACCATCTTGAAGGAGGTATTGGCTTTATGCCGGTCAGAGAAGCCGTCCGGGATGCGGATAACCAGGCCACAGAGTGGTTTTGGAGCCACCTGGCAACAGGAAGGATTGGGTATCGCCACCAGAGACCCGATGGGCGCCTGATCATCCGGGCCGCCTTCACCCCTGTGTATGAACTGGATGGCAGTGAACTCCATCCACTGGGAGGCCTTTCCATTGGAACCATTTTTTAAACTGGCTCACCTGGGGTAAATAATCATCTATTTGATGACTATACTGCCCACTGTGACATCTTCACCCATGGTAAGCTCAATGATATAGCTTCCCTTGGCCAAATCCTTAACACTTACCGACGATACATTTTTTTCGAAAACTACCAGCTTGCCACCGGCGGTAAAAATCCTGATATTGGCAATGGCATTGCCCTTCAAATGAATGCGGTCTGAAGCCGGATTGGGATAGAATCCCAATTCGCTTTTCACCTGGACAGCCACCGATGTAGGTACGACATGAATGGCAATTTGATAGATCAATACAGACCCGTCCTCAGCCGTGATTTCAACACTAGTAATTGTCACTTCTGAGGAGATCTCAACAACTCCCTGGCCGTTTACAGTCGCCTCACCATGGTTTGCAGTGGCTGTTAGAGTGATTGATGTAGTGCCGGCAGGCACCTCCAGGTAATAGGTTAAAACGTCGGGATCAAATACCGGGGTCAGGATACCGGTATCAGCCGTTAAATCACTTAATGATGCATCATTTGATAATACGGTTACTGCCAGTGTGGCTGTTACACCGGAACCATCATTGGCAGTTGCAGTAACAATAACATTCCCGGCTTTTAAACCGGTCAATATACCCAATGTATCATTGATGGCAGCAATGGTGGGATCATCCACGCTCCACGATACGGATTTATCGGCAGCATCTGATGGGGCTATGTCCACCCTCAGTTCTAATGCAGAACCAATGTTCAATTTGGTTCCGATAACATTGCCATTGATTTCCATCGCTTCTACCAGGTTCGTTACAACTACTGATAAGGACCCGGAAATACCCGATCCGTCATTGGCAGTTGCAATCACTGTAACCTCACCCGCCTTCACTCCGGTTAAAAGGCCAGACTCACCATCAATGGTAGCAATTTCAGGATCATCCACACTCCAGGAGACGGTCTTGTCCGATGCATCGGAGGGCAATAAGGTTTCCTTCATTTGCAATTCAGATCTTACCTTTACAGTTGCCACTCCATCCACCCAGACAACAATATTTGAAACCATCACCGTGGCGGCCAAACAACTGTCAAAATAGAATGCAGGAAGGGTAAGGTCGCTGACAGGGACATGCAGCGTTCTTAACCCACTGGCATTGCTGCAATCCTCAGGCAAATTTTCTGCTACAACGTTGATGGTGGTATCCGGACCGTTCTGGTATGAGAATATATATTCCAGCTCGGATCCAATGTCGGCCCGAAGGGTAAGAGCGTATAACCCATCTTCCCCAACATCAGTCAGGATGTACCTGGATTCCTGCGATCCGAAAGACAACCAGACGAAACCATCTTCAACCAGATCTGGAACTTCATTTACATTCACCCTGAAAGTAATATTCGACATGGTATCACCGTAAGCCTTCGTTACAGCAAGCAGCGAAGCCTCGCTATCGAAGGTTATGTCATCCCAGTGTAGCGCTCCAATGGGTAGTCCATCGCTCTTTGAAATAAGGTTTGCGGAATATGAAAAATCTTCAATCATGTCAGAGATCTTGGTGATGCCCCCAGCATAGGAATTTTCAGTCTCCACACCCGGAAGGGTATTGGCATCGTAATCTCCGAAATAGGTTACTCCAATATCAGGTGTATTTACACCCGGGACACCCCACTTGGCTTGGTTCCACCGGGCATATACATCGGCCGCAGCCTGCGGTAACGGATCGGTACCAAAGCCCAATTCTTCAGCAGTCATTTCAAAGACGATGTTGTTCTCTGCAATGATGTTGTCATGATCAGCAATGATGGCCTCGGTCCTTTCATTCATAAAGATTCCAGGCACATTCACAACCCTCCACGGACCGTTGCCGAGTCCGTTCCAGTCCAGATAAGAAGCCGGGGCATCATCAAATACACTGTTCATTCCGCCGCTGTAGTAGTTGTCCAGGGTGGCACTGGCCACACATACATTATCAGCGGCATACCAGATGTAATCGGAAATCTCATCTACCTCTTCAGTCAGGGCCGTTCCTTCGGAGTTCAGGTATTTTGACTGTATTTTGATACCCGCGTGTATGGTATCCAGACCCACAAGTCCGGTAAGCAAAGCATCCGGATCCTGGCCGCCCGTAGCCACATTCTCCCGGTCTTCCCCAACCCAGTTGGCATTCACAAAAAGGTTGTTGGTCATGTAGAGGGTTTTATAGTAGACGTTCAGGAAGGGATACTTGGTGTTGTTTACAAAGGTGTTGTGGTTGATGACGGTATAATCAAACAGGCAATTATGACCAAGTATGGTAAGGCCGGCTCCCGTTGTGGTGTTGTTTTCATAGATCAGGGTATCTACCGGGACTTTGCAGGTCAGCACTCTTCCTGCCCACCATTGATTGGCGCCGTGGAAATCGCGGAAATAGTTATTTCTGAAAATTGCAACAAATCCACTTTCTACTTCGTCGGCATTAAACAAGTCGCCAGAGCAATACTCAAACAGGCAATCTTCCACCACCAGCTTACTGTTGTCTCCGCTGATCGACCAGTTACGCCAGTCCCCCCCGAACGCCCCATCAGTTTGTTTCCAATGGTACTGAATCCCCTGCAAAACCAGGCTTCCTTCGACCAGATTGTTTCCCACAGGTATTTCATTCACAGGAACACGTAAAATGACCGGCTTTGGTCCGTCTCCTGCCTCTGCCCTGATGGTCAGGGTTCCCCCGGGATTGTCAATATCGATGGCCGAATGCATCATGTAGAACTGCCCCCTTTTCAGTTCATAAACCTTGTTTACACCGCCTGCCACCTCATTGTTGATGGTCGTTTCAATGATACCGCCATTGGCAACTCCTCCCTCAAGGACAATCACATCCTCCTGGGCAATAAGCGCAACAGAAATAAAAAAAACAGCAAATGCAAAAAGTAAGTTGAGATTCTTCATGGCTTGTTGGGGTTGGTGAAAAACGTAAACGTATGGTCCTTGCACCAAAGTAGGAATTAATTTTATGAATCCCTGTCAAAGATTTCAACCCTGGAAGAAATTGTTCAGGAAGCCAAATCACCAATCCCAGCTTCAATCAAAGATGGTCTCCTGGGTGAAGGGACGGGAATTTCCACCCAATTCGGTGGTAAATGTGATCCGGAATGTGTTTGCCAGGGGCGAGTTCCCCCCGTTGGTTGGACGCAGGTAGGCAACATCAAGGGAAAAGAGCCGGTTCTTCACACAAATTCCCGCGGTAATATATTTTCTGTTCCCCTTGGTGGAATGCTCATGAAAATAACCCGAGCGAACGCTTAATAAGTGCTGGAAGTTGTACTCCGCACCCATGGCGAATGCAATTTCATGCATCTCTTCAAGAAATACACTGTAAGAGCCGTCCGCCCTGAGAACGCCCGGTGCATCCCGGAAGGATTGAAACATGCCTGCCACAACCGATTCGGGCGCTGCTTTGCCGCGAATAACAATTAAATCCCCTGTGGCTGTATCCTCAACCATCACCGGTGGCGTGGGTACCAGGAGCTTGTTCATATCTGCATTCAATGAGAAGGAATGATTTTCATTGATGAAATATTCAAACCTTCCACCCAGTCTCAGGTTGGTGGGAATGGGTGTTTTGGTGGCATTCTTTGTGTACGAAATGGGTGTACCCATGTTGGAAATGTTCATCCCCAGTGCCCATTGTGCCCAGGTCTGGCCCATGGGAACATCATTCTGGTAATACAAGGCCAGGTCACCCGCTACTGATTGCCCGGCCTGCGTTGCCAGTCCATTGGCTGTAGTCTGTCCGCTTGTGAGATCTGAACGGATATACCGGATGGCCATCCCTCCCGAAAAATGCTCGGTGAACAACCTGGTGTACCCGGCGTCCAAAGCAAATTCAAAGGGCTTATACTGACTCACCATGCGCCCCTGGATAGAACTGTATGTTATTTCCCCCAAAGAGAAATACCGAAACGAACTGCTGACGGTATTCTTATCATCGATCCGATAGTAGCCCGACAGGTATCCCAGGTTGATGCCCGGGATCAGGTTTCTTAACCAGGGAATATGGGTGATGGCAAAAGCGCCCTTTCTTTCAACGAAGGCATATTTTGCCACATTCCAGTGCTGGGAGTTCACATCGGCAGAAGTAGCCACTCCCGCATCGCCCATTCCTGCAGCCCTTGCATCCGGGGCGATGGTTAAAAAGGGAACCGAGGTTTGGAGGGTGTTCAGCTGTGCTCCGACCATCTGGCCCGGAGTGATCTGTCCCCTGACAACAGAACCTGATAGTGTGATCAATGCGATGAAAAAACCAATATTCAGCGAGCAACGGAGAGCTTCCACGGGGCACCGGAGGTTGTTGTTGGAATAAGGATCTTAAGGATAAAACGCAGCTCGGAAAATCTTATTGCAGTGTTTTTGCCTGTCTCTCCATTAAAAACCGGATCATTTCGATGGTATGATAGGCGGACTTCCCCATGCTGCCCTTTAATTCTGAAGTGATGGGTTCGTTGTCTTTGTTTACATAGAAGAATTCGCCACCATTCTCGAAATCAGGGAAAGAGCCAAAGTAAAAATCTTCCAGGAGCCTGGCCTCTTTATCATACTTTCCATCGCACAGGGAGAGTGCGATGATGGCCTCGCAATGTTGCCACCATGTTTTCCGGTCATCGCTGATTTCATTGGTCAGGGGATTTATTTCACTGACAAACCCATTGCTGATGTCAGTTCCGTAAAATATGGGCTGGTTCAGGCTTGCTGCAATGATCTCTAATCCCGTCTTTTCAAAATCTTCTCTTTCAGCCTTGGAGATATAATCCCAGTTCCCGGTTCTGAGCAAAACAGAGGCCAGTTGAAAATTATGCCCGGGGGCGACCATAAAACAGGGCTTTTCTGCATCCTCACTTTCACATACCTTCCAACTGTCATCAAACCGCACATTGACCCAGCCTGTTTCCTTGTCCCAGGCTTTGTCTCCGGCAATCCTGATATTCTCAAGAATCATGGGTTCGTATTTCTTCCGGTTTGCCGAATCAACCGACCACAGATTGGCCATGTAGGCCGTGATGGGATACATCAGTGATTGCAGCGATTTGCTCCCTGAAATCTGGCCGTTCTCAAGGGAGTAATTTCCATAAAACCCGCCATTTTCAACATCTCTGAATCTCAATATAAAAGCATCATGCAAACTGTGAATACGGGTCAGTAATTCCTGATCCGGAGCGTTTCTGTACAATTCTGTTAATCCACAAAGGCCGTAGGCCTGTTGCCAGATATCCAGGTGAGTTGAAGCATCCGCAATCCCGTCTTCTGTAAATGATCTGAAATAGGGCCCGATGGAATCGGTCCCAACCAGGTTTTCCAACTGAAATGCACCCGCACTTTTGGCCTTTTCAAGATTTTCAGGAAAGTAGCGTGAGCTGTACGACAATCCATAAACAAGCCTGCTGATTGCAACATTATATATTTTACCGGATAATACCGTCCCGGTATTGTCCAGCTCCGAATAGTATGCCCCAATTTCCGGATCGTAGGCATGCGCATCAAAGAAGCCTATCAGATTTGACATGGTTTCTGAATAAACCTCCGGTAGCGCTTCAGCATCTTTTCCCTGTTTCATATTACTTCCCTGGCAGGAGAAAGCCAGAACAACCAGGATGAAAATGATATACCTTCTCATGAACATTATTTTTTTTCAGCATAAAGATACTGAACCCTTTGAATCTTATAGCTAAATTGGAGGCCTTGATCATTTGACAAAAATAAAATGAAAAGCTTTCCCCATCCGAAAAATGTTCCATCAACATTTTATTGTCTTGTTGCTGCGATATTGGTATTCACTTCAATTTCAATCCATGCCCAAAGCAACCTCCTGACCAATGGCGGTTTCGAAAGCGGAACTTCGGGCTGGAGCGTATGGGGAGCCACCCTCTCCGTCTCTTCCGATGCCCATTCCGGCAGTTCGGCAGCCCTGGTCAGCAACAGGATGAATCCCTGGGATGCCCTTGTTGTTGATGTGAAAGACTTCCTGGTGAATGGGAAAGAATATATCCTCGGTGCATGGATCAAACTTCCCGGCCCGGCGGTCAACCTGAGAGCGACCCTCGGGATCACTGTGGATGGAGTCAGTTCCTACATTTCTTTTTTCTGGACCCCATCACCCCAAAGCGGATCCTATGTGTACTATACCGATTCGAAAATAATTTCATGGACCGGCAATCTGGAGGGTGCCAACCTCTACTTTGAAAATGAAAGTGTTGGAGATGTTTATTCGGATTACCTGATTGATGATGTTTACTTCGGTGAGTTTCAGGAAGTCATCAACCCCCTTATGGATTCAAGCGGTTTGACAGATATCAAAAGTACGATGCTCATCGGAGGATGTGTTACAGAAAGCGGCAAGAACTATTTTACCAGCAGCAACGCCAAAACTCTGGTAATCAAGGATTGCAATGCTGTAACTGTTCAGTGTTACCCGGGATGGGGCAGGTGGGATGAGACCGAAAAACATGTGTATCATCTGGACGAATTCAACAAATGGGTCAGGGAAATGAAAGAGATAAATATGGAAGTCACTGCCCATATGTTACTGGGATGGGATCAGTATTTTCCGGCATGGTATAAAGAGAATGATTTTGAACCGGATACCCTTGAGGCGATGATGCAGAGCTGGCTGGATGCCATTATCGGCGGCCAGGGCAATGATACCCTTGTTGATATCTGGAATGTGGTAAACGAAGCCATCAACTGGGACGGAAAAGGGGGATACTGGCCCTTAAGTGCTGCCAACCTGAATAATGCCTGTGAGTTGCAGAGAATGGGATTTGAACCCGATTCTTCGGGTCTTACCGGTAAGCAGTATGTGAATGCAGAGCACCCTGTTTACATCAGGAAGGCTTTTGAATATGCCCGCACCCTAACAGATAAAAAACTGGAATTGCGGGATTCCGATTTTGAGTTTCCCAACAGTTCGAAATACAATGCCGAATACCAGCTGGCCGTGCATCTTAAAAATGTGGGGGCCCCTGTTGATGTGATTGGCTTTCAAACGCACCTGAACCTCGAAGACATCTACGACTGGGAAGGATACACAAACAATATCAAGAGATACAGGCAACTGGGTTATGAGGTAATCATCCCGGAGGTGGATATTGGTGATGTTGCCAAAAGCTGGTCCGACGAAAAAGCTGAACTTCAAAAAATGATGTACTACAGGCTTGTCAGTGCTGCTATCGAAGGAGGAGCAAGAGAACTGCAAACCTGGGGCTTTGTTGACGACGGATGGAGACCGGGGGAGAAAGCATTTCCTTATACCGCTGCTTTTGAGCCAAAGCCTGCCTATTACGGGATGAGAGAGGCCCTGACAGATATGAGCACTATCCTGTACTGGAAAATGGATGAAGCAGCAGACAGCATCATGCCGGATGTGATGACCTGCAAGAACGATGGCACACTTCATCATACTGATTCACCCGTTTTTGAGAAGGGATTTAAATCCTCTGCCCTTCGCTTTGACGGGATTGATGACTATCTGACCACCAATACGCTTTCGGATACCATTTCGGGTGATCTGACCTTTAGCTGCCTTGTGAAAACAGGCAGTCCGGATGGCGGGATGATAGCCACCCTTACCGGGGATGAGGGTAGTGAAATTCTAATCGGCATCGGTGGCGATGGTCATCTATTTGTGGATGCCCTGCAGGACGGACTGCATGGCTCCCTGGCCAGCCCGCTGCCCGTGAATGACAATGAATGGCATTTTGTTGCTTTTCAAAGGGATTCATCCGGCTTCCGCCTGTTTGTGGATGCTACCCTTTCACCGGTCGACAGTGCGGCAGGTCCAGTAATGAGTTATTATAAACTTTGCGTCGGGGCCAACCCCGGTGGCACCTCTCCCTATGAGGGGCTTATGGATGAAGTCAGGTTATATGATTCTGCCATTGAACAGGCCAGCTTTACCAGGGTTTTGTCTCCGTTTTGTCCTTTGAAACTGGCTCTGAGCCGGAAAGACATGGTGATGAAATTAAGCTGGGTCAATCAGAGCATCAATGCCGAAGGCACCATCATTGAGCGAAAAACAGGAGACGGACAGTGGGAAGAACTGGCAAGGGTTGATGGGGAAACGAAAACCTATTCTGATACGGTTGATCTGTATGATACCGGGTATTCTTACCGCGTAAGGGCTTTTAATACCTTCGAAATTTCCCAGCCCTCATTGAGTAAATCTGCAACCAGTCCCTCCGAACCCACCACGGGTATAGATGGAAAATCTGGGCTGGAGAACCTGGATATCGCTGCTTATCCCAACCCTTTCAATCACTCATTTACCCTGGTTTCTCCGGTGAATTCTTCCATGAAAATATACAACCTCTATGGAAGTGTTCTTTTAAGCAGGAACGGATTATCAGGGAATGAGCAGATCGACCTCACCGGCTTTCCCGGTGGCATGTACATCCTTGCGGTTTGCTCCGGGGACCTGGTGAGTGTATCCCGCTTACTGAAAACCTCACAGCAATAGAATTCTGTATTTCATTGCTCCACCCGGAACTCCCGGGTGCTTCTGATGGTTTCCCCATGGTACCCAATGGAGGCTTCCAGGATGCAGGGGCCTTCACGGGCCGGGACCACCAGGTGGGCCTGAAACACTTCTCTTTCAAGCCCCTCCAGCGAATAATCAAAGTCTGAAACCGGGGTGCTGTCTCCCTCTTGGGTCAGGGACAGGGTGAGCTGCCCTTTTACCGGCTCATAAGTATCGTTGAGCACATGGACCGGGAATGAGATCTCTGTACCGGCTTCCAGTTTCAGATCCCATAGTTCAAGCACCACGCCCACCGGACTGAAGGACTGCGTGGTATATTGTTCAAAATAAGGGGCAAAGGTGAGATTTCGCACATCCGTAAAATTGTCACTGGTGAATCCCATTTGTTCTGCCGGCCGCGAGTAACCCAGACCGCAGAAGTGAAGCACTCCTGCTGCAGTTCCGTTGGCCCGCCAGAATTCGGTCTGTTTGGCCAGCTCTTTGGCGTAGACCTCATACCGTTTTTCTGGGGTGCCGGCGTCCGGAAAGAGATCTGCGTACAGCCTCTTTGTGAGGCGGGTGGGAGATCCGTCCCTGTTGAGCCACGGCCAGGCATACTCGTTGATGATGGTTGCATTGGTGTATTTCTGTCCTTCCGGTAACGGATCATGTTCGTTGGGTCCGTTGTGGGAGAGAATCCCGGGCTTCAGGACGTCCCTCAGAAGCCCTCCTTCAGAGGGATACCCAAGCCATGCGTAGTCCGCGTAGATATAGGGGTGTGTCTCCATCACATCGGTTGCACGCACGGGTGCTGCCCAGCCATTGTCCCAGGGGCGGTTCGACAGGTCCAGCATACGCACCATCTCCAGGGCTTTGCCTGTGGTGTCATTGACCGATTCATTGTTGGCATCCCAGATCACCACGCACGGATGGTTCCACCTTTCACGCATCCATGCTTTATATTCACCGGCCAGGCGCGAGGCGGTGACTCCCTTCAGCTGTGTTTCATATCCACCGCCGGATCCGGTCCAGACGGGAAATTCATCCTGGATCAGGAAACCGAGGCTGTCCGCGATTTCATACCACCGCTCGGGCGGGAAACCGATGCAGTACCTGATGCTGTTCCAGTTCATCTCCCTGAACTTGCTGTGCAGGCGGGTGACCCACTGACTGTCCCAGGGAAGGTCTGTTCGCAAGGTGTCTTCAAAGAAGCGAAAAATACATACGTTGGTCCCCCGCATGTAATAGGGGCGGCCGTTCAGCAGCACCAGCCCTTTTCCGGGGTCCGCAGCAAATGAGCGCATGCCAAAACGGGTGCCTGCATTGTCCCCGGATGTGAAGAGTTCGACCCGGTACAAAAACGGATCTTCTGGCGACCAGGGCTGTGCCTCCGGAATACCGGCTGTAAAATCCACCGTGGCGATGCTGCCTGACTCCTCCATTTTCTTTGCCGATCCCCGGGCAACCCGCTTCCCCGAGGCCAGTTCGGTAATGGAATACGACATTCCCTTCCAAGGAGCATCTGGTCCTTTTACCACTTCGGCAACTACCCGCAACTGACCCTTTTCCAGATCGGGGACAGCCTGGATGTTGGAGATAAAAGGATCGCCCGTAAGGATCAGCGATACATCGTCGTAGATTCCGGGGATGTACTTGATCTTTTCAAAGTCCGCACCGTTTGTCACCGTATCGGGAAGGTTGTTCCGGCATCCCACGGCGATGACCAGCTCATTCTCCTTTCCCCCGAATTTCAGGAAGGGTTTCACATCAAAGCGGGAGGGTGTAAAATTACAGGTATTCTCTCCCACAAAGCTGCCATTCAGAAATACCCTGGTATGGTATTTGGCCTTGTTTATTTTGATCAGCGCCACGGGTGTGGCCTCCCGGTCCACTGTAAAACTTCTCCTGTACCAGTAGACAGAATTCACGTAGGAAGTGTCCTGGTCGTCCAGTGCGGGAGTGCACATATCCACAAGTCCGGGTACAGGCGCCCTGCTGTGAAATGTTGCCGGATAAGTTGCCGGAACCTCCGCCCAAAATTCGCCTGATACCCCTGTTTTTGTCAGATCCCAGGTGCCGTTTAAAGAGATGACCTGCCGTTTGTTCTCCTTTGCAGTGCAGCCCAGGAGAAGGAGGAAGAGCAATATGCCGGTTGGTTTCATAGGATTATGATTTTTTGATCAGATCAAGCAATTCGCGGTCCAGCTTATGACCATGCCACTCCTGGTAATTCACATCTTTCCGTCCCGAATCCAGGATACCGAAGCCGCCCCTGAAATTCCACAGGGCAAATCCGATGCCATTGGAAGAAAGTATATCCACCACATCTCCAAACCATGCCATGAAGATGTCATGGGGAGTCTCGGTATAACAACCACATTCGCCACAATGGACACCGGTTCCCGATTGGGCCAGTCGGATCCATGGCTCATAAAACTCCTCCAGCATGGCCCTGCTCAGATACTGATCCCCCACCTGTCCGGGATACTTCAAGGGCGGCAGCTTGTCTATATCCTTCATGGCCCAGGGAGCCTTGTAATGCGAGATGATCGCCGGATAATAGCCACGGCAGCTCTGCGCAATGGGAAGGTGGGTAATTTCCGGAATAACCTTCGACCCTGCCTCGTTCCCGTCTGCGATCACCAGGTGCTCCGGATTCTCCTTCCAGATGTCCCTGGCCGCTTTCTCTACAACCTCAGCATAAACCTGACCGGGAACAATATTTTTATCAGAGAGCTGGTCGTTCATGTCCTGGATCATGGCAGGCTCGTTCAGCAGATCGAAACTGATCTTCTCCCTCGAAACGTTTTTAAACCGGTTGGCCCACATGTTCCAGTGCCAGTAAAAAGCCTCCTTGGCCTCTTTGTCCTTCCAGAGATTATAAGGTTCATGGAATCCCGCATTGATGCAGTAACCCGGCGCACGGTGCAGGTTTAAACTTGCGTGCATGTTGTACTTATGTACCAGCCTGACCAGTTCCTCCACCCTTTCCACCGCCGCTTCACTGATGTGATATACCTCTCCGGGCGTAATGTCCCTTCTTCGGTCAAAATCCAGGTACGAGGGATAGGCCATGGGGATCCTCACAAAATCAAATCCCCAGTCCGACATCCATTTCAGGTCCTCCTCGGTGGTGGTCTGGTAATGCCTTTTGGGATCGGGAGAGAAGAAGTCAAGCACATTGAACCCCTTCCATTGGGGCAGCGGATTCTGCCCTTTCCTGGTTCCCTGAGCCATGCCCGCCACCGGATGACCCGCCATCCCTATACCCCCGGTCACAACGGCTGCCTTTTTGATGAATTCACGACGGCTTGATTTTGGATTTGTACTCATATTATAAAGATACACGGAATGAATATATAAACCAGAACTTTGTTGTGTCATGATATTTTAATTAAACCAGATAAAATACCTTTGCATCACATGCAGACATTCGATGTGATCGTTGTGGGAGGCGGACCGGCCGGATTGATGGCGGCAGGAAGGGCTGCTGAATCGGGCTGTAAGGCTTTGCTCCTTGAAAAGATGGAACGGGAGGGTCGCAAGCTGCTGATCACCGGTAAAGGGCGGTGCAACATTACCAACGACGCTCCCCTGGCTGATTTCATTACCCATGTGTACCCCGATGGCCGGTTCCTGCGTCATGCATTCTCCCAATTCTTTTCCGGAGATATCATTGAACTGCTCCGGACCCATGGCGTAGAAACAACCCTGGAGCGGGGCGGACGCTATTTCCCCACCAGCAACAAATCGGCAGATGTTTTAAATGCCCTCCTGACATGGGTGCACCGGTCGGGAGTGGAGATCCGGTGTCATCACCGGGTGGAGAAACTGGTGATTGAAAACCAGGCTGTCAAAGGTGTAAAGGTAAACGGAGCGCTTATAGAGGCAAAACATGTGATCCTGGCCACCGGGGGGAAATCCTACCCCGCCACCGGTTCCACAGGTGATGGTTACGAACTGGCCCGGCAGGCGGGACACGCTGTTGTAGCGGTCAGACCATCGCTGGTTCCCCTGGAAACTGCTGGGTATGTGGCCCGGGAACTTCAGGGACTGAGCCTGAAAAATGTAAAGGCTGTGGTCTGGGTAAACGGGAAAAAAACCGGTGAGGAATTCGGTGAAATGTTGTTTACCCACTTTGGCCTTTCAGGACCCATCATTCTGACTATCAGCAGGCTCGTGGTGGATGAACTGAAAAAGGAGAGCAAGGTGGAGATAACAATTGACCTGAAACCTGCCCTGGACGAACAGAAACTGGACAAGCGTCTGCTGCGCGACCTGGATGAACAGGGCAAGAAGAAGATCGGCAATATCTTCGCCAACTGGCTGCCTTCAAAAATGATCCCCGTGTTCATGGATATCCTGCAGATTGACCCTGACAAAGAGGGGCACCAGGTTTCGGCTATGGAGCGTAAAAGCATCCGCAAGCTCATGAAAAACCTTCCCTTCACCGTATCTGGAAACCGCTCCTTCAGGGAAGCGATCATTACTGCCGGCGGGATCCCCACCAGCGAGATCAGCTCCAGGACCATGGAATCGAAGCTGGTACAGGGACTCTTTTTTGCCGGTGAGCTGATCGACCTGGACGGAGAAACAGGCGGCTATAACCTGCAGATCGCCTGCTCCACCGGCTGGCTGGCAGGAGACTCCTGCAAGGTGTAAAAAAATAATGTATAGTTTATTTGTCATTATGTAAATTATATTTATCTTTGTGTATGTATTTATTTACAAAAGGTAAAATTAACCATACATAATAAACAGAAATCATGTCCTATCAGGAAAAACAAAACATCGTCAATATTTTTAGCGGATTGCTGATCACTGGCATTTACGCCTATCAGGTCTATCAAAGGCATCTCCAGGGCTTGTTCGATTTGACAGAAGACTTCAGAAAATGGGGAGTCATCTTTCTCATCTTTATGGGCGTATCCATTGTGGCACGCATCATCATTTACATCATCTTCCACATCCTCAATGCCATTGCAACCAGGGAAGAGAAGCTTCCCGTTGAAGATGAAAGGGACAAACTCATCAAGCTGAAATCCACGAGGAATTCTTATTATACCTTCTCCGGCGGTTGTATTACTGTCATTGTCTGGCTTGCGCTGGGTATGCCTGTCTATGGCATTTTTATTGCATTTGTGGCAACCGGTCTCCTGGCTGAAATCGTTGACAACGGTTCGCAGATCTATTATTACAGAAAGGGCGTTTGATATGGGTAAAAGCAAAATTCAAAACAGCATTCGCAAATTGCGTTTCAACTCCGGGGAAATGACCCAGCAGCAACTGGCCGATGAGGTGGGGGTATCACGGCAAACCATTGTAGCCATCGAAAAGGGTAACTATTCCCCCTCCCTGGAACTGGCCTTTCGGATCTCCCATGTATTTCATTCGCCTCTTGAAGAGGTATTCACCTATAACACCGAAACACCATGAAAGCCATCGTACAAAGAAAATTCGGATCTCCCGACGTACTTGAACTCCGGGAAATCGAAAAACCTGTTCCCGGGGAGGACCAGGTACTGCTAAAAATAGCAGCAGTGTCTTTAAATGCGTACGACTGGAGACATGTGCGGGCAGATCCGTTCCTGTTGAGGTTGATGGGAGGCGGTCTTCTGAAACCAAAACACCCCGTTCTGGGTGCCGACATGGCCGGAACGGTTGAAGCAGTGGGAAAAAATGTAACCCGGTTTCAACCCGGAGATGAGGTATTCGGTGAAGGCCATTACGGGGGTTTGGCCGAGTATGCCTGTGCGGATCAGCACTGTTTTGTATTGAAACCGGCCAACCTGTCCTTTGAAGCAGCAGCAGCAGCACCCATGGCAGCCCTAACGGCACTGCAGGGGCTTCGGAACACAGGCAAGATAAGGGAAAAGCAAAAAGTGCTGATAAACGGCGCCTCGGGCGGGGTGGGCACTTTTGCCGTACAGATTGCCAAATCGTTCGGAGCTGAGGTAACCGGGGTATGCAGTACTTCGAAAGTGGATCTGGTGCGTTCGCTGGGCGCTGATCATGTGATTGATTATACCCTTGAGGACATCACCCGGCTGGGTGAGCGATATGACCTCATTTTCGATACTGCAGCCTACCGTTCAATCTCAGATTACAAGCGCATTTTAAATCCCGGGGGAATGTACGTTCTGGCCGGTGGCTCCATCTCCAGGATCATGCAACTCATGTTCAAAACCAGTAGGAACAAGAACATGAGACTCATATCTGCGAAAGTCATCCGGGAAGATTTGCAAACGATCAGTGAATTGCTGGAAACGGGTAAAATAAAATCGGCTATAGACAAAAGCTATCCCCTGACTGAGACTGCTGCAGCCATGCGCTATCTGGAACAGGGGCATGTCAGGGGCAAAGTGGTGATAACTGTGTAAAATCGCATTGAAATAAAAATCTATTTTTGGATGTTCTTACTAACTTAGGATATTGATCCAAACCAAAAACAGACCCGGTGGCCCACATCTCTTCTCATCAACCAGGAATCACTTCCCAGGAACTACAGGAAGCCATTCCCGAAAGTCTGCAGTCAAAAAACGTACACCTTCACTGGATCGATAAATCCCCTGCTGGACCGGATTTGTTTACCCTGACTGCTAAAATAGAAATCAACGAGCAGATGCTGCTCCTGAGCAGCAAAACCAGCAACAGGCAACTCATCGAAGAGTGGGACATGGTTCATCCCACACACCACACCAATGCCCGGCTGGTGGCCCTGGAGCGGATCCTGACGGACCCGGCCAACGAGGACATGTTACTTTCATTGTGAGCGGTATCTTTTCCTTGGGCTTGATTAAAACCATGAATGCATGTATATTGAGCTTCAATCGCTAAAATAGAAACAGAGATGGCCACAAAAATAAAGATCATCCGCTCCATAGATTACCTGTCCGTAACAGATACCGGAACGGTTGATTTCGAGGAAAGCAAACAACGGCTGGCAGCAATGGCTGAGCCAAAAAGACCGCCGGCCGACTATGAGATTCTTCTGGATTTTCGCCGTACACAGTGGGTTCTCTCAACTGATGATATTTACACGCTGGTTCATGATCTTATCAATGCCCCGGATTCATTCCGGGATAAAATTGCCCTTCTTTTGCTTCCCGGGGTGAATTTTGACAAGGCCCATTTCCAGGACCTTTGCACCAGGAACAAGGGAATCGATGTGCGGACCTTCACCAACTATGAAGACGCCATCCAGTGGTTTTACAATGATTAAACAGGCCCTGTTCATGAAAAAAATTACCAAATCCATCAGCGATAAATGGCTCGTTTTATAACAGACAGAAAAGCATCCAAAGGGCAGATGCCGGGTTCCCTGATCCTGATCGGCAACCAGAAAATGGAGCATCCGATCATCCGGCTGATGGAATACAGTCCTGATGGTCTGATCGAAAAAGAATTGCAATCCCTGGATGAAGCACCCGGCCTGAACGATCCCGGTTCGGTCACATGGATCAATATCTACGGGATCCATGACCAGAAACTGATGTCCGGGATTGGAGAAATCTTCGAAATCCATCCCATTTTGCTGGAGGACATCATGAATACGGACCAGAGCCCCAAGTATGAAGACGGAGACAATTACGATGCCTTTATTCTAAAAATGCTGAAGATCGACGAAGATGCCAAATCCATTTCAGCGGAGCAGTTTACAATGATCCTTGGCGAGCATTTTGTGCTGACGCTTCAGGAACAGATCGGTGATGTTTTCAATCCTGTCAGGGAGCGTATTCGTAATTCAAAAAAAATATCCCGGCTATATGATCCCGACTACCTTGCCTATTCACTGCTTGATACCATCGTGGATAATTATATCCATGTGACTGAAGCCATCGGAAGGGAAATCGAATCACTGGAAGACAAAATATTCCTGAAACCTGACAAATCGCTGGTGGAAGAGATCTACAGGCTCAAAACCGAACTCTCCTTTTTAAGAAAATCGGTCAGGCCGGTCAAGGAGCTGATGGCTCAGTTGCTGAAATCGGAAACCAGCTACTTCCAGGAGAAATACATGCACTTCCTCAGAGACCTGAACGATCTGGTGAACCAGGCCACCGAGGCCATTGAATTGTACAACGGAATGATCTCTGATCACCTGAACATATACAGCACCAATGTGAACAACCGCATCAACGAGGTGATGAAGGTACTGACCATCTTTGCATCCATCTTTATACCGCTCACTTTTCTTGCCGGGATCTACGGGATGAATTTCAAGTATTTTCCGGAGCTGGGATTCAAATACAGTTACCCGATATTCTGGATCGTTGTGGTGGCTGTGGTCACAGGACTCCTGATCTATTTCAAAAGGAAGAAATGGTTGTAACAAAGCGTCCATCCCGGGCGTCCTGTTTATATAATTTTTTAATGCCTAGGAAACCCCGATATGCATCACTGCATCTCCCTGGTGCAAAATGGGATTGTTATTCAGCCCTATCACACATCCCGAGGTATGTGATTTCAACTGGACCCTGAATTCTCCAAACGGATCCGTGATGATACCAACCGGCTGATTTTTCCTGATTCGGTCACCTGGGGCAACCAGGCTCTTGAATATTCCGGAGGTACGTGCCCTGATCCAGGAGGAGTGCATAAACACCTGGTTTGCATAGGAAGGTTTTTCTTCAGGGAAGGAAGAGATTCCCAGGTGATTCATCAACCGCATGGTACCGGAAATTCCATGTGTAATGGCATTTTCATTTAATCGCGCCGACTCACCCCCTTCAAAAACAATGATCCGCTTTCCCAATTTTGCAGCTGCCTGGCGGAGTGTGTGAGGCCTGTACTGGGAGTGCAGGGTAACCGGAGCATAAAACGCATCGGCCAGTTCGCGGTTTTCCGGTTCATTCAGCGTGCACCGCACCTGGGGATAATTTTCGCGATCGGCCCCCCCTGTATGAAAGTCAATGCCATAATCAATCTTGGGGATGATGTCCTTCATTAAATAGTAGGCAATCTTTGAAGCCAGGGAACCATTGTTGTTGCCCGGGAAGGAACGGTTCACATCTTTTCCGTCAGGAACATTCCTGGAGAAATTAATAAATCCGTAGATATTGATGATCGGGATGCAAATGACAGTCCCCCGCCGGGGGATGTGGTGGCCCGCTTCAATGATCCTCCTCACGATTTCAATACCATTGATCTCATCCCCATGCAAACCACCCATCAAGAGCAGTACCGGCCCGGGTTCCAGTGCACGAGCCACGGTGACTACAATATCGATATGGGTGCGGGAGGGAAGTCGTGCAATATTCACTTCTACGTTTGCCGTTTCCCCTCTTGGGATTTCAACCCTGTTGATGATCATCGTTAAATAAAATTATGCCTTTACCCTGTCCTTGGGCCTTCTTTGTTTCGCCACGGATTTCTCAATATACTCAATAATTTTTCCGGCAATGTCGACCCCGGTCGACTTTTCAATTCCTTCAAGTCCCGGAGATGAATTTACTTCAAGCACCATTGGTCCGCGCTTTGACTGGAGCATATCCACCCCTGCAATGGCAAGGCCTATTGATTTCACCGCTTTCAGGGCCGTGGACTTCTCGGCCCTGGATAGCTTAATCACGGAGGATTTCCCTCCCCTGTGCAGGTTCGAACGAAACTCCCCCCTCTTTGCCCTGCCTTTTCATTGCACCCACGACCTGTCCATCCACTATAAAAGCCCTGATGTCGGATCCTCCGGCTTCTTCAATGAATTCCTGCAGGATCACCCTTGTTTTGAGGCTGTCAAAAGCCTGTAAAACTGATTTTGCTGCTTTGTTGGTCTCAGCCAGCACCACCCCCAATCCCTGTGTCCCCTCCAGCAATTTGATGACCACGGGCGCATCGCCAATGTGTTTTAATGTCTTGTTATCCTGTTTGGAAAAATTGGTAAAGGCGGTTTTTGGCATCAGGACCCCCGATCTGGACAAAATCTGCAGGCTCCTTAATTTGTCACGCGACCGGGTAATGGCCAGAGAATCAAGGGCACTGAAAACCTTCATCATCTCAAACTGCCTGACCACAGCTGTTCCATAGAAAGTCACCGAAGCGCCAATTCTTGGAATAACGGCATCAATGTCATCCAGGGATTCGCCTTTGTAATACATCATGGGACCCTTATCATCCATGACGATATCACATTTCAAATGGTCAATTACCACGCCTTCATGTCCCCTTATTTCAATTGCCTCAATCAGCCTGGAAGTTGAATAAAGCTTTTCATTTCTCGATAAGACTGCTATTTTCATTTTTTACTGTAGAATTTATAGGACAGGTCCCTGAGGCTGACATCCACCAGGAAACGTTTGCGAAGGAACTTCCTGCCTAAAAGAACGGGATATTTCATCTGGCTGCGGTCGGTAAGGGAAAACTCGGCTTCAATCTTCATGCCAAATACAATGACATCCGTGACAATGAAATACCTGTGTTCTGTTTCTCCACCGGAGTTTTTGACCTTTTTATCCCGGAATCGTTCATAAACGTATTTTTTCCCTTTGTAACCGGGGTAGCCGGGGTCCAGAAGTTCAAAGGAAAGCTTTTCTTTTCCATCTTCCCGGACAATTTCAATATGGCAGCAATGAATGACGCTTCCATAGGCTCCGGTGTCAATTTTCGCTTTGATATTTGAATAGCCCAGCTGGGGCAGGTCAATCCTGTCCCTCTGTCCTATGATGATCTTTGTTCCCGGCATGCTTCGTTGTTTGACATCTGTCGTGCCGCAAAGATATGCTAACTATTCTTACTTCTCAATTATAACGCCGGTTCAAATTAATTTCCGCTCTTCACGCATATATGAATTTTTTGAATTATAATTGTTTCATATCAAATCAAGACTTTGACAATCATAAAACGATTGAATGAAAACAAACAAACTGAGAGTTATTAAGGACTTCGACAAAGTGGGTAAAGATATTCAGGAACAGATTAAATTGGTTTACCCGGACGGTTTCAGTCAACATCTTGTTGAGTATAAGAACAAGGACAATGAAACTGTATTTGCACTGCCATTTGAAACCGATGAAAAGATATATATGATCAGGATGTCGTTAAAGAAGGCCATTCAATTGATTCAGGAAGATTCAGATTATGACGATGATGGAATCCTGAAAGACGACATCAGAGAAAAGTATGAAGATGAACATTCGGATGTGGAGTATTTATCCGAAAACGAAAACTATGACGATGACTATGATTAAAGCACATAGCGACGCTTGTGGCAATTGCTGTTCTCTTCACGGCAACATGTACCGGTTGCCTTGATCTCCCCGTCCAGACCCTCACTCCGGAAATGGAATTGAGGGAGCTGGATCAAGCCTTGTCCTTGCTTGCTGCCGAAGGAAATGACATTGATACAGCAAAAACAGTTCCTGTTCATCAGGCAGCGGCTGCTGCACATAGAAAATACTGACTTATGAAAATTGTATGCCTTCTCCTTTGCATGTGCTGTGTAACAAGCATTGAACTCTCTGCCCAAAGTGTTCCCCCCCTGCAGGAAGGAAATCTCTTCTCCCTGGAAGTGGGTAACCTGGTATTTCAGGTAGATTCAGCCCATGGTGCCAAAGTATCTTCGCTGACGGTTGACGGATCTGAGTTCCTGGTAACGCCCGACCTGGTCTCCACCGATTACCTGTGGGGAGCGACCCTGTGGCCCTCTCCCCAGGGAGATTGGAATTGGAACAATCCCAACAAACTGATCTGGGATCATGGTGAGTATACTGCATCAATCCTTGGAGATACCATGCGTTTTACGGGGAAAGAGGTTTCCGTTGACAACGGGGACCGCTTCTATTTCGTGAAGAATTTCCGGGCCAATGCGTCAGACACCACCATCTCTCTGCACTATGCCATGATCAATACCACCGGCAAAACCATCAAAAAGGGTCTGTGGGAATTGAGCAGGGTGCCCGTGGGAGGGATGACCTTCTGGCCCACCGGTCCCGGAGGCACCTGGGGCGCACTGGCTCCGGCCACCGAAGAGATCAACGGCCATACCTGGTATTACAGGGAGAGTGAGGATGGAACGGGCCTGAAATTCTTTGCCGATGGAAAGGATGGCTGGTATGCCCATGTGGACGACAACTACAGGTTATATATCAAGACCTTCGAAGATGTCGACCAGTCAGCTTTTGCCACCGGTGAAGGTGAAATAGAACTGTGGGTTGACCCGGAGTACATTGAACTGGAGAACCAGGGAGTATGTGTAAATATTGCAAATCAGGACACACTGGAGTATGCGGTGACCTGGTACCTCCGCCAGCTCCCCTCCAACATTGATGTCATACCCGGAAACCAGGCGCTGGTTGACTATGTGAATTGGATCATTTCGGGAAAAGGAACACCCCCCGTTTCCATGAGGCCAGGTAGAACCAACATCACCCTGCATTGCTATCCGAATCCCGCCAACCATACCCTGACTGTTACCTTGAGTGGACATCAGTATGATGCCTTCAGATATACCCTGATCAACATGCGGGGGAGGGTTGTGTTGGAGGGTAAACTGGATAGCGGAACCATCGATGTATCAGCATTGCCCCGGGGGGTCTGTATCCTTCAGCTGCTATCCGAAACAGCATGGGTGAGCAGCCGGGTTGTGATTGAGTAACGATCTTCTTCTGCCCGTTTTTGCCTGCTGGTTGCCAATGCCCGTATGGACTCTAGCGGTGCCGGAACCAGAAGCGTTGCTTTCTTTTGGACGGGGATAGCAAAGCATGACTGCTAACGAAACGCATGTCTTCGATGGTATAAAAAGCGTTGGGATTATGTTGCTGGATGATGCCTATCACATCCCTGAGTGCTTTCCGCCTGATAATGACATAGAGTACCCCAACCTCTCCGTCTCTTCCCGTGCCTGTCACCGTTGTAACAGGGTAACCCTTTTCGCGAAGTCCGCTTATTAGATCGGTGGCATCCCTCTTTGTGATCACCCTGACAAGTTCATATCCCAGGGCCAGCTTGTCCTCAAGGATCATCCCGATGTAGGTGCCCAGACCGAAGCCCCCCGCATATCCGATATAGGTAAACCAGTTGCCCAGATTGGACATGATACGCGTGATGGCAATCAGCCAGATCAGCGATTGGAAGAATCCCACAAAAGGTGCCAGGTTCCGGTACCCTTTCGTAACCAGGATCACACGGATGGTATCCAGGGACACATCCACCACCCTGGCCATCAAAATCAGGATCGGTAGCACGACAAAGTCAAACCAGGTAAATTCCATTTTTACCGAACGTATTTAATTTGTCCGCAAAAGTAGTATAACTTTTAGATAGTCATCTTTGCTGCTTGCCAGGTAGAGGCAAGCACGCTTGATTGTCAACAAGTACCGAATACGCTGCAATAA
Source organism: Bacteroidota bacterium (assembly GCA_043797815.1). Classification (GTDB taxonomy): domain Bacteria; phylum Bacteroidota; class Bacteroidia; order Bacteroidales. Next base: position 133,613 of record JAZDPG010000035.1, on the reverse strand, counting down.
AACCAGACTCGCGGCCCATCAGCTTCACCAGTCCAATGCCGTTTGGTGCACCAATGGCCTCCACATGTGCAGCATATGTGGCACGCTTTGCCTCCGATACAGCGGTCTCAAAGCCGAAGGTCTTCTGTACGAAAGAGATATCGTTATCAATGGTTTTTGGAATACCAATCACGCTGAGCTGAAGCCCCCTCTTTGCAGCCTCCACACTGATGGCCAGTGCTCCGCGCTAAGTTCCGTCACCTCCTATGCAAAAAAGAATCCCGATTTTCATCCGGTCAAGTGTATCCACCATAACGGAAGCGTCCTGGTTGCCACGGGAGGAGGCCAGAATGGTGCCTCCCAATGTAACAATTCCACAGGAGAGATTCGCAGGGTCGAAGAAGATCTTCTCCCTGGGACCGGCCGCCTCAAATACCGGGGGATCATTACCCTGGACCAGGTAAGCCTTGACGTCGTCGAGGTCACGATGATAAAGAATATGTTCCTTTTCATCAACGAACCGTATCCCCTTTAAGGGGGACTGAATCGTGCATTCTCCAAGTTTTTTTACATTGAAATCTTGCTGGACCAACATAAGCTCTCTTTTCTGATTTGCAAAACAAGAAATCAGAGTCTCTTATCTTCAATGATTCTTCCCATATCTGAAAGCGTAACCAGATGCCTGTTCAGCTCTTTATCCCTTACAATCACTTCGTAATCTACCATATTACCCTTGTTTCTCATGACTGAACTCATGATTTCACCCCTGGATAAAGCAGTTCTTTTTATGGGTCCGGGCAGGTAGTCTGCCGGCATATTTATCCTGTATTCCATAAAAATGCCATGTAGACTGAATATGGCTATGTGCTCAACATTGTTTTTATAAAAAACGGCCTCAAATTTATTGTCCCTTTTGAACCATTCAATATTTACAGCATCTTCAAAATTCTGATGAAAGGAGTTCACGCAACCTTCTGATGGTACAACTCCATCACCCTCCAAGACTTTCTTCACGAAATTTTCCATGCTATGAATATTTTCCTTTTTGACGCCAATAATGAAGGAAGTAACGTTTTTAATTTCGAAGATATTTTTGGGTGTATAAATATAATACACGGGTACGTGCCCTTTTCAGTCGCATTTTTGCCGCATCTTCACTTATTCTTAAGGCTACAGCGATTTGCTTCATGGATAAATCGTCCTTATACTTCATCAACAAGAGTGCTTTTTCTTCCGGATGAATACGTTCTATAACCTCCATTAAATTCTCGTAATTGATCTCTTCAATTGCTTCTTCAGTTTCATCAATGATTTCAGGTATCTCATGATCACGGTTCCAGTTGGGATAATGAATTTTGTTCTTCTCCCGCAGGTAATCAATACAATGATTGTAAGTAACGGCGTATAACCAGGAAGAAAATGAAGACCGTTGTTTAAATGTTGGCAGTTTTTCGAATACTTTGGAAAAGATATCTTCGGCAAGTTCTTTGGCTACCGGTCTGTTTTTTACAATGGAATAACATTTGTCCAAAACCTTCAAGTAATAACGCTTATATAATTCTTCAAAATATTTCGAAGTGTTGTCATTCTTAATCTTCAGGATGATTTCATTATCTTTTAGATGTATGAAACTTTCAGCCATTGGGTCATTTAAAATTGCGATTAAAGGTATGATTATATGGGGTGAATAAAAATATCTGTTCAAATATGTTACCTCGGGCATCTTCCTCGTCCTAATAGCAAAACTTTTAAAACAGAATACAAATGAAAAACAGAATTTTTACGGGAATTACAATTTTAGGATTAACAACGCTATTATTTACCGGTTGTGCAAAGCTGCCTCAGGCTGAAATTGATGCTGCCAACGCTGCTGTTGAACTAGCCAAAACTGCTGGTGCCGACATTTATGCCCATGTCAATTATGTTGCCTTGCAGGACTCTTTGAATAGGGTCCTGGTAAATATTGAATCAGAGAAATCGAAATTCATCAAGACTTACGCTACATCCAAAGAAGGATTGGCAGGTGTAACACAATTTGCCGGAGAGGTAAAACTACAAGCCGAAACCAGAATAGAAGAAGTGAAGTTGGAAATACAGAATACCATCGCCGAGGTTCATACATTGATTGCAGCCAACAGGCAATTGGTTCTCGAAGCCCCAAAAGGCAAAGAGGGCACAACAGTGCTGGTTGCCATCAAAGGTGAGATTGATGCCATTGAAGCATCAATGAATGAGACCGGTGCAATGCTTGCAAATGGCGATTACCTGGCTACACTTGACAAAGTGAATGCTGCAAAGGAAAAAGCCACCTCCATTAACACCGAATTGTCGGAAGTTATAGCCAAGTACAAGGCCAATGTTAAGAGATAGATAGCAACAATTCGTTATCATTAACCCCTTGATTCATCCCGGTTCCGTTTCATCGGAGCCGGGTTTTTTCTATCAATGAATATTGGTTTCCATATGAGGTACCGAATCATACTTTTCTCCTTGTCTGCCATTGTCCTCACACTGGTCCTTTCAATTACCAGAGTAAAAACAAATGAGCCGCCATACAAGGAAATAAATACAGCCAGAAAAATGATCTCAGAAGCGGAATTGGTAAAAGCATCCAAATATGCAAAGGAACATTATATAGAGGCTGCAGAATATTATAATGCTGCCATGATCGCGTGGAAAAGGGAAAATGACAGGTTCATACTGTTCAGGGACTACCGGGGAATCGTTGAACTGTCCGGGAAATCGTCAGAAAGTTCCCGTAAAGCAATTGCCGCTGCAAAGGCAAACATTTCAAAAGTGGAGGAAGTACTGGAAATCCGGATGAACATGCTGGGAGAGAGAATGAAAGATTTTGATGTTAGATTTAGCAGCTTCCCTATGAATAGCAGTCTGCGGAATGAACTTGCAAAAAGCAGATTACAGTATTCCGAGGGAGTCCTTGCATTTAAAAATAAAAACTACTCCATCTGCCAATCTAAACTTGATTCAGCAGAAATAAATCTTAACCGGATTTTTGCATTGTATGAAGAAAAGCTCCGTTCCTATCTAAACGAATATTCAAAATGGACCGGAATGGTTGAAAAAACCGTCCTTTACTCTAAGAAAAACCATGCGTATTGTATTGTAGTTGATAAGCTTGCCCGGGAATGCATCCTGTATAAGGACGGTAAGGTTATGAACAGGTATACCGTTGAACTGGGCGTAAACTGGATGGGTGATAAAAAGCAGCAGGGCGACAAAAGCACCCCTGAAGGTATGTATAGAATAACCGCCAAAAAATCCAATGGGCAAACCCGTTTCTATAAAGCATTCTTGCTGGATTACCCCAATGATGATGATATGAAAAGGTTCCAACAGAATAAAAGGAGTGGCGCGATTCACAAGGATGCTGCGATTGGAAACCTGATTGAGATTCATGGACAAGGCGGGAAGGGGGCTGACTGGACAGATGGTTGTATCGCTTTATCGGATGGGGATATGGATGTACTGTTCAAATTGTGTCCGGCGGGTACCAGGGTTGCCATTGTAGGTTCCACCAGATCATTAAACGAACTTGTTGGCAAATAAAGATGAAGATTGATTTCAAAAATATACCGGAGGAATTGAAACTTGTACCGGTCCTTGTGCTGGTTTTGATGATCCCCCTGCTGATAAGGGTAATGGTATGGCAGACCCAAAAACCGTCCCATCACACAACATCTGTCAGCCCGGAAAAACTAGCTTCCGAACAGAAAAAAATAAAAAGGGAAATATCTGTTCTGGATAAAAGGCTGGATTCCAAAAGACCCAAATCATATTACCTGGTCATCAACAGTGCATCCAACGAATTCAGCCTGTATAAGGGCGATAAAATCATCCGGAAAGACAAATGTTCAACGGGAAGTTATGTTTTACTGAAAAACGGTGATCAACAGCAATGGATGTTTAAAACCCCGAAAGGTGAGTTCAGGATTCGGGGTAAAACCACCTCACCGGTTTGGAAAAAACCCGACTGGGCATTTGTGGAAGAAGGTGTACCCGTGCCTTCGGCAAATCATCACACACGTTTTGAATATGGTGTTCTGGGCGATTATGCACTTAGCCTGGGAGATGGATACCTGATTCACGGAACACTTTATCAGCGCTTTCTGGGCCTGCCCGTAACCCATGGCTGTATCCGGCTGAATGATGAAAACCTTGAACTTGTATACCGGTCGCTGGAGGAAGGCTCAAAAGTTTACATTTACTAGGATTATTACTATGCAGAAATTCAGAGATATAGCCATAGCAATAAAAAGGCTGGACCGGAAGATAAAGGCGCTCTGCCTCTTCTTCATCATCCTCTTTCTCTTACTGCTAAGTATGGCCCTTGCTCCAATGCACAAAATGCAGGAATTTGAGCGCCTGGTAAATTCAGATTCACTCTTTTTAGAAAAATACGATCCTGTTTATAATCAGCCGGAAATGAGGCAGATGGTGAAAGAGAAGGCCTTTAAAGAGGCCCTTGTGAAACTGGCTGAATCTGATTCAATTCAAATGGTGATGAATCTGTCCGATAGTACGATAAATCTTTCCATCAAAGGGGTGGTGATCCATCAGACAAAAGTAGCGTCATTTTACAGAGATAAGCTGTTGAACAGGATGCCTTTGATGCAACAGGTAAAGCTGTTTTCACAGCCGGTGGCTGTTCAATCCCAGTATGCAACCATTGTAAAGGAACCCGTTGTTATACGCCAGGCCCCGAAAGATACCCTTGAAGCTGCCCTGAATGCCTGGCAACCGGACACCCTGATTCAAAATCCTGCCTATCTGATTCTTTCACTGGACCATGGTATTTATATCATTTTTGAACAGGAAACCAACCCGACTTTTCACGATAAGTGGACCAGGTTCGCTTTTTATAACAGGCTAAGAATAAGGGGCTCAATACGGGCGGTTTTTCGGTTCGTCACCTTTAAAAAACAGGATTATCATCCTGCCATTACCATAAAAATGCCTGCGGATGATCTGCGGGCCATATACCGTGCTTTGCCCGGTCAACCTTTCATTGTTATTCACTTATAAACCGTATACAATTATGGGACCTTTTGAAATACAAACAAAAAACAGGGCGTTAAGAACCTTGCATAAAATTCTGCTTGCCACGGGAATTTTGACACTGTTATATCTTTTTCTGCAACTGATTGAAGATAAAATAAATAGCAAACAGCACTCTTCATCCGGGAGGTGAAACTTACTGTTCAAAACCGGGAACAACAACTATATAATCATTGGAACTGTTTGATGATATGGCTTTATGAACCATGTTGTTGTTTTTGGCATGAAAGGATACCGACTGTTTTCTCATTAGAAAAAGTATATTAACGGTTCCCTGAAACCCCTCCGGAACGTTAAATCCAACAGAACTGTATGTAATTTTATGCCTGTTCCTTTTGGGCAGGGCAGCTCTGATTTTTGCAACAGCCTCATCATTTTCAACCCTGAATTCAAGTTCATTATCGGGATCGGGTAGCTTGTTAATTTTCCGGATGACAGAGAAAAACGAAGGTTCGTGTTCAAGGTTGGCCGGAATATTGACCACAAATCTTCTGTATTCAGATAAGTTACCCTCAATTTTTACGGCAAATAAAGTCTGAAGGCCATTCAGCAAATGGTCGAAAATATTTCCAAAAATCCGTTCCGATGCAGTCGTTTTCTCTCCCAGTCCAAAGATAATATCCGAAACCATATACTCTTTCGCAGCTCTGATTATGCCACTTGAAATACTTAAGTCGACGCGGGTAATCACTTTCAGGCTTTCGTTCAGATTGTTAAACTCCGAGACGTTTTTTTCAAGAATCTCCCTTATCCTTAAAATATTCTCCCTGCTGCTTCTGTTTTCGTCCAAAATATTCAGCACATATACAGGGTCCGATGTCTGAAGGGTGTTAAACCTGTTTGCTATTCCAACCAGGTTTGCCATTGTAGACGGGTTTGAAATGGGCACCAGAATTCTTTCCGGATCTTTTTCATCCCTTGTAAAATCAGAAGACAAGGCAAGCTTTTTACCGTATTTTTCCGTTATAAGCGTTGCTCCCAGGCTGCTGACAAAAATAATGAGGATGACTGCATTGAAGATGGTAATATCAATGATCTGTTTTTCATAACCGATCAGAATAACGGCCAGGGAAGCTGCTACGCGAGAACTGGTTAAGCCAAACAGCAGATTTCTTTGTACAACATTAAAGTTCAGCGTCTTTTGAGAAAAATAAGCAGCCAGCCATTTGCCTGTAAAAGCTGTAACAATGAAGACCGCTGCTACAAACCATAGATGTGTTCCGGTAAAAATTACCCGTGTATCAATAAGCATCCCGATACCAATGAGAAATACCGGTATGAACAATACATTTCCCACAAAATCCACATGGTGCATTAGAAGTGAATTCCGCGGTATGCTTTTGTTTAAGGCAAGACCTGCAAGAAAAGCCCCGATAATTGCCTCTACACCGATCAGTTCGGCCAAAGCAGATGAAATGCATACCATGAACAACAGGAAAAGAAAATGAACCGGTCTGTCACGCTTGATATGCTTAAAGAACCACCGGGCTATTTTGGGAAAGGAATAGAAAATGAAAATTGTATATCCCCCAAAATAAAGGAGCAATTTGCTTGCTTCGAAACCAATTGAATTCCCCTTAAAGCCCTGTGTTACAACAGATAATATGATGAGGACCAGCGTATCGGTAATGATGGTGCCTCCTACAGCAGTCAGAACCGAAGCATCCCTGGTCACTCCCAGTTTGCGGACAATGGGGTAGGCAATCAGGGTGTGGGTCGAAAACATGATGGAAACCAAAAGGGTCGCATGGATGTCCAATTTCAATATTGTTTTCGAAATGATCACTCCAAGGACAAAGGGCAGAAGGAATGTAGCCAATCCAAAAACAATACTGTTTTTACGGCTTGTCTTCAATTTCTCGGGGTCAAGTTCAAGACCCGTCATAAACATCAGGTACAAAAGGCCGACAGTTCCCAAAAGCTCGATGCTTGAATCCCTTGATAAGATATTGAAGCCATAGGGGCCCACAAGGATCCCCATAATAATAAAAGAAGCAACCTCGGGAATTTTTATAACCCTGAAAAGGAAGGGGGACAATAAAATGATGCCGATCAATACTGTAAAAATCAGCAGGGGTTCTTGCAGGGGCAGTGTTGTAACGGTCATCTTCTCATTTTCTATTTGGACTTCATTATGGTAAATAGTAACCCGACAACCGTCCTATTTGTTAAATTTTTTCACAGCTGCACTGCTACCGGTTACATGTGAACATGCGGCACAGGATACAAGTTTTCCGGAATTGGCTGCAGTGAAGCCGGATCTGTGTACTCTTCCGCTGGTTCCGGGAACAGATGGTGCAAAATATTCCTCAAATCATGGTGTCAGATCCCAGATGCCGGCCGCTCTTTCGAGTTCAATCAGTGCTGAAGTATATTCAAAGAGAGCCTCCAGATGATTCAGCTGAAGCTCTGTGTAGGTTCGTTGTGCATTCAGTACATCAATCAATCCGCTTTCCCCCTGCTGATACGAATATATTCGTCCCTGCAGAATCCTGCTGGCATCGTCTGCCAGACCCAGGTTGTAGTGCTCAACCTTTTTTTTCTGGGCAAGCAGGTAATTGTAAGCCTGAAGAACTTCTGAGGCAATTTGAAGCTCAGTTTCTTCATAACTTGTCTGGCTCTGTTGTACGGCCAGACCGGCGGCATGAAGGGACCCTTTGTTCAGACCTGAAAATTTTAAAGGGATTGAGATTCCTGCGCTCAGACCATTGAAGGCCGGAGCCGGCGCAATCACATTTTCAACGATTGAGTTATAAGAATAACCAGCTTCAAGACTGAATTCAAAGGCCCGGTTCGCTTTCAGCAGATTCAGGTTTTTTTCAGATACTTCTTTGTTTTTTACTGCGACCAATAAATCCGCACGATTTTGAATGGCATGGTTAATCAACTCCATCAGATTGAGATCACGTTGTTTGTAAGGGAAACTGCCGGATGGATGGTCCAGCGTGTCGGAAAACAATTTACCCTGGAGAAGCATCAGGTTGAAAGAGGAATTTAGCATATCAGCAAAGCTCTGAAAGACTTCCGTCTGCTGCGATCTTGCTTCAAGGGAAGACTGCAATGCATCCAGGTCTGTCGATTCTCCCGAATGAAGCCTGATGCTGTCAGCCCTGGCAAGGCCGGACAGCTGTTCAAAGATATCTTTCTGAAGCAGGTAAATCTTCCGGTTTCTTAAGCTTGCAAAATAGCTTAATGTGGCATCGGCCCTGAGGTTCTGGAAACAGGCATCCAGCATCAACTGTGACAGCTCGTGCTGCGATCGGGCCAATGCAATTCCTGCACCGCGTTTGTTGCCAAGACCAAGGGGGAGGCTGATCCCTGTCTCAACAGACTGACCCATCCGGAGTCTATTGTCCTCATTATTTGCGTAGGTGATCGAAACCTCCGGATCAGGAAACATCTTTGAGGCTTTTAGTTCAGCCTCGGCAATACCCACGTTGAACTGCCCCGCAATGTATCCCAGATTGCCTTTCATGACACCCCTGAGGTATTGGGATAAAGAAACCGGATGATCAATATAACTGATTTCCTGCTGAGCAAATGTTGCAGTGAATGCGGATGCAACCAGCAACATGGACAGCATCGCTGACCTTAATATTCTTTTCATGGGGAACTTAAATTTTCTCTGATTTGCTGCGATTTAAATGCCTGCGCTCCATCATATAATAGAGAGCCGGGAGTACGGTCAGGGTAATGATGGTTCCAAATGCAAGACCATATACAATGACTGTTGCCAGCGGCCGTTGAACATCCGATCCGATGTTTGTTGACAGGGAGGCAGGGACCAGTCCAAGGATGGCAACAATCGATGTCATCAGTATCTGACGAAAACGATGGACAGCACCGCTGATCACTGCTTCTTTCAACATCACCCCCTCCCCCCTGAGATGATTGATATGAGAGATCATTAAAACGCCATTCATGGTAAATATTCCAAAGAGCGCAATAAATCCTACTGCTGAGGAGACGTTGAATGTCATGCCAGTTACGTTCAGTGCTACCATTCCGCCGAAGACGGGGAACGGCAATGTGGCCATCTGCAGTCCGGCCTGTCTGAAGTTCCCAAAATTCCAGAAAAGAAGAAGGAACATCAGGGCAAGTGACAGCGGTACGATCAGTATAAGACGGGCAAAAGCCCTCTTCTGGTTATCAAACTGTCCGCTCCATTTCAATAGAAAGTCATTGTGGTTATAGGACACCTTCTGTTCAATGGCTTCACTGGCCTCTTTCAGAAAAGATGTTATATCACGGTTGCGCATGTTGATTCGTACCGTAAGAAACCTGCTGTTTTCTTCACGATTAATAATTCCCGGGCCGGTGGTGGTAGCAATTCCGGCAATCTGGGATAAGGGTATCCTGGACCCTGTTGCAGAGGTCAGCAGAAGAGAACCAATTTTTTCAGGTGTCTCGCGTGATTGCTCATTGTACCTGCATATGACATCATAAACCTTGTTGCCCATAAATACCTGTGAAATTGCCTTCCCTCCGACTGCAACTTCAATAAGCTCAGATACATCTGATACATTCAATCCGTAGAGTGCTATCTTGTCGCGGTTTGCATGGATCAGGAGCTGGGGCAGGGGTGGTTCCTGCTCAATGCTGACATCCCCCGCTCCTTCTATGACGCATACAATTTTTACTATTTCTTCAGCGATCCTGCGGGCTTCTTCCTGGTTTTCTCCGAAAATCTTCACTGCAAGATCACTGTGAGAACCGGCAATCTGATCCATGACCATATCAATGATGGGCTGCGAAAATCCGACACCATACCCCGGGAGCTGGGCAAGATCCATGGTAAGTTCATTGATCAGATCCGATTTCCTTTTGCCGTTCTTCCACTGTTTATAAGGGATAAGTCCGACACCACACTCTGCATGAGAAGTAGAGAACGGATCCGTCCCTTCATCATCCCTGCCTACCTGGGTCATCACATACTTCACCTCTTCATATTTCATGATATGGTTCCTGAGGGTATCGGCCATGGCTTTGGATTTCTCCAGTGTGGCACCGGGTGGCATCTGAACCTGAAGCCAGAGTGAACCTTCATCGAGTGTCGGAAGGAAATCCTTCCCTACGGTGAAGGACAGGAAAATGGATACTGCCAGAATAGCTGCCAGGGGTGCATAAACCCTCCCTGGCTTTTCAAGCAGCTTTGATGTATACTTTTTGTAGCGAATGGTGAGTTTCTCCAGCCACCTGTTGTGATACACTTTCTGAGGCTTGCGATAGATGATAAAGGCAAGTCCGGGAATAAGCAACAGAGCGACCGCCAGTGCGCCCAGGATCGCGAAGCCCACAGTATAAGCCATCGGGGCGAACATCTTTTTCTCAATGCGCTCAAAGGTGAAGAGCGGTAGATAGGCCATGATGATAATCAGCATCGAGAAGAATATGGGCCGGCCCATTTCCACACACCGTTTCACGATATTTTCCTGCTGCAGCTCTGCCAGCGGATTCTCTTCCCTTTTTCTGAGAACCGTTTCCAGCATCACAATGGAACCTTCAACGATAATCCCGAAATCAATGGCCCCGAGCGATAGAAGATTGGCCTGAATATTGGTGAAATACATGAAAATAAAGGCAATAAGCAGCGACAAAGGAATGGTGACGGCAATGACCAGTGCGCTTCTCCAGCTTCCGAGAAAAATGATCAGAACCCCGATCACCAGGATTACTCCGAACAGCAGTGTATGAGAAACCGTATGCAGGGTTGCGTTTACCAGGTCCGTCCTGTCAAGAAAGATATGAATGCTTACCCCGGCAGGCAGGATTTTATGATTCAATTCATCAATGGCCCTGTGTACCTCTTCGAGAACATTGGAAGGATTTTCATAACGGAGCAGCTGTACAATGCCCTGCACGCTTTCGGTGTAATCCCTTTCCCTGTCGGTATATCCGAAAACCCCCTTTCGCTCAAAATTGCCATACTTCAGTGTGCCCAGATCGTTTAAATAGACCGGAATGCCATCGGCACTCTTCACAACGATCTTTCCAAGATCATCAAGGTCACTGATCAATCCAACCCCTCTGATGATATAGGTAAGATCCCCACGGTTGATCATGCTGCCTCCTGCATTGGCATTGTTTTTAATGATGCTCTCAACCACAACATTCAAAGGGATATCGTACTTCTCAAGCTGATTTGGATCAATTTCAATCTGGTATTGTGTGGTAATCCCTCCAAAATTCTGAACATCAGCAACCCCCATTACCTGTTTGAGCCTGGGAATGATCACCCATTTTTGCAGGTCGGTAAGCTCCCGCGGTCGTAACCTGCACCTTCAATAATATAGCGGCATACTTCACCGGTGGGAGAGGTAAGCGGGCTCAATTCAGGGATGGCTCCGAAGGGAAGTTCAACACCATTAATCCTCTCCTGAACCCTTTGACGAGCCCAGTAATCGTCAATGCCGTCTTCGAATACGAGCAGGACGGAAGAGATTCCGAAGAGGTTTTTGCTTCTCATGGTCTGCAACCCGGGCATTCCGTTTAATGCACGTTCGAGGGGGATGCTTATCTGTTGTTCTATTTCTTCCGCAGCAAGACCGGATACCTGCGTTACAACCTGAACGGTAACATCTGCTATATCGGGATAGGCATCAACAGGCAGTCTGATCCAGGAATAAATACCTATCGCGGCCACCAGAACAAAACAGGTGGCTATTAATAATCTTCTGCTGATAAAAAGCCTGAATAATCTATCCATATGTTCCTTATTTATCTGAGGTAAATGCCTCCTTCAGTGACGATGATGCTTCCGTTCTCAAGACCTGAACGCACCATCAGCTTTTCATTGGCCACAGAAGTGACCTCAACTTTTCTTTTCACAAATATTTCGGGCCCGGCCTGCACAAAAAGATAGCTTGTATCATAATCCTGTAAAACGGCGCTTGCGGGAACAATGATGGCATTGGTCAGTTTATGGTAAAACCTGGCTGTCACAAACATGCCAGATTTGAGGATCTTTCCGGGATTTTCACATTCGATATATACATCCACCGAACGGGTCTGTTCGTTCATGATATTTCCAATATAATCGACAACTCCTTCAATCGCTTTATCCGGCAAACCCTCCGTAAATACTTCCACCTGGTCCTGGGGATGGATGGCTCCCAGGTCTTTTTCCTTGACGCGGGCGATGACCCAGACTTTTTCAAGGTCGGCTATTGTTACAATCGGATCCGAATCGGACTTGATATATTGACCCACTGTGATGGTGCTGTGCACAATCTCACCTGAAATAGGTGATCTCACGATCAGCGCTTGTGAGAGATCTGCCTCTTCGGAATTCAGGTTATAGATTTTTAATATGGCATTTGTTTTTTCACACTCTTTTTCAGCCAGTTCAAGGGCGAGCTTTGCTTCGTCAAATTCTTTCCGTGAACTGATCCCTGATTCCAGAAGGTCCTTCTTCCGTATAAAATTTTTTTCGGCAAGCTCTCTTTCACGTCCGGCCTGAAGGCACATTCTGACCGACTCGAGGTAATCGGATGAACTAACCTCAAACAGGGGCGTTCCGGTGCTTACTTTCTGTCCAAGTTTGACAAATGATTTTACAATTCGCCCCTCGAAAGGAACTGCAATCTCAGCCAGATGGCCTGAGAGCGGCTTCACCACCCCAGTAGTAGTTACCTGCATGAGATGCTCCTGCGAACGAATGGCTTCCATTTTCAGTTTGGCATTGACATTGGAATTGGCCGGAACGAAAACCGTATCGCCCCTGGCAAACAGGCTGTTGGATTCAACAGGCCTTTGCCCCCCTCTGATACGCATGCGCCGGTGTTCCATTCTGCCATGGGAACCGCAGCCCCTGGCTTCAGGCGTGCCGGGCTCAGCAGTTTTGGCTTCTGCAGCGCTGGTTTCAGCCGTTCTGGTTTCGGAATGCTGGCAGGCGGCAAAAAAGATGAATGGGATAATGATGGCAAGTTTGTTCATTTTGCAAGGGATTATGTTTCATGTTGGATATTGCCTCCGGCTTCCTGCTTTCGGCATGATCACGGAATTTTCAGAAAAATGCTTGGATCCTCTAATTTGAAAGCCGGCTGGGCGGGCCCCGGAGAAGAATGGAGGCTTGATCTGTCCTTGTATGAAACCTTGTGACTGTAAGGGGAGCAATCTCCTTTAATAAGAAAAAGACTCCCGTGGCCAGGGTACAACTCAAAACGATACCGGCCAGATAATGGTTCAGCAGATAGATCAACTGATAAGCTGAATCACTGTGACTGTGAATTGGATTCCCATCCTGGCCCTTCTTGAAAGGGTGTGAATGCACAATGATGTTCCCGTGATACAGGTGGGAATGATCGAAGAAAGTATTGCCCGCGAAAAATGCGAGAAAAAGGATCAGGAAAAAGTACCTGGATATATGGGTATAGCTCTTCTTCAAATGAGCTGTTGTTAAAATCTTAACAAATATAAATTAATAATCGACTCACCACCCAATAAAGACCTGGTATCACCAGCAAAGAGAGAAACATGGAGATGCTTGTTCCACTGCCCGGACTTAGAACTTCACTTTTAATCCGAGGTCAAAAATATGGCGGTTTTGGTACTTGGTCATATAATAATCCAGTTTATACCCGGCTCCCAAGTCCATCGTCTTTGTAAGTCTGTATTCCAGATCCACGGAATACCGCAGTTTATATATCGAACGGGCATCCAATTGATGAAAGATCTCAAATCCGGCTTTGGGTGTAAATCTGCATTTTCTAATGTCACGGGATAAAAAAGATTTATAACGGAGAAACGCACTACCATCATTGTCATCGGAGAAATTGGTATGGTATAGTCCGAAGCCTGGTTCCCATCGTTTTATATCGGTTTTAAAGACCATTTTAAACTGGTACCGGTGGAGGAATTCAGTTCCGTTTTCGGCATTGCTGTTCCCGATAAAACGATACCCGGCTGAAACGGACCAGAAATCAAATATTTTGTACTGCAATTCACTGTTTAGCAAGAACCTGTCTATTTGAAAACCTTCATCCCATCTTAATTCCGGTGTTAATTCAAATTCGAGGTTTCTGATAATTTCTTTCGAAAACTCCAGAGAGGTACGTGTTTGGAAACGATTTTCAATTGCCTGACCATCTGCCGGAGATGCAGTCAGAAATATTGATATAAATATAAATAGTGCAAGAAAATGATTTTCCCTTTTCATCATTATCTATCTTGATTTGAATAAATTGAGGCTGATTATATAAAATTGGTATCCAGGAATTCCTGAAACTTCTGTTTGTACTGATCGCTGACAGGGATATATTCCTTTCCAAACACGATCCTGCTTCTTTCTATGGTATTTATCTTTTCCAGATTCACGATGAAAGAACGATGAACGCGCATGAATCTGCCGGATGGAAGTTTCGCCTCAAGAAGTTTTAAAGAGGTCAGCGAAAGAACGGGTTTTGGCTCGTTGGAGGAATAAACCTTGACGTAATCCTTCATCCCTTCGATGTAAAGGATATCATTGAAGTTGATTCTTTTGATCTTGTAATCCGATTTCAGGAATAGAAATTCGTTATTCACCTCCACTTTAATCTGATCCCTCTTTTCAAGTCCGATCAATCTTTGGGCTTTTTGTACTGCAGCTAAAAATTCTTCGTAGCCAAAGGGCTTTAGCAGATAATCGACGATTTCGAGCTTATAACCTTCAAGGGCATATTTTTCATAGGCAGTAGTGAAAATTATTTTTGGTCCCTTCTCCAACAGCCTGGTAAACTCAATTCCGGAAAGATCAGGCATCTGAATATCAACAAAGATCAGGTCGACCAGATGATCTGTCAGAAATTCTGTCGCATCGATCGGATTATCGAAACTGCCTGCAAGTATTAATCCAGGTGTTTTTTCAATATAACCACTTACCAGCTGAAGGGCAAGGGGTTCGTCATCAATTGAAATGGCAGTAATCATGATGCATAGTTGATCTTTACGAAAACCTCAAATTTATCTTCAGATGGATCTATTCTTAATTCGTATTTACCTGGAAACAGAAGCTTGAGCCTTTTCTTAACATTCTCCAGTCCGATCCCCGGTTGTTCTGTTTCATTCTCCCCTACTTTATCCACCATACTGTTTGAACATCTGAATGAGATAGTATTTCCTTCGATGTGCATCTCAATACTGATAAATGATTTCTGGCGATAACTGATCCCATGTTTAAATGCATTCTCAATGAAAGGAACAAAGATGAGCGGAGGAAAGTTAATGTCCTCATAAACCTTTGGAAATGAGAACGAAAGTTTGATCTTTTCGTTCATCCTGAGTTTCATAAGGTCTATATAGTTCAACATGAAATCTATCTCGTTACTCAATCGGGTATTCCCGTGTTCCGATTCATAAAGCAGGTATCTCATTAATTTTGAAAGCTTTAAGACCGCCTTTTGTGCATCCTCTGTATTTATCTCAATCAGTGCATATATATTATTCAGGGTATTAAAGAAGAAATGCGGGCTAATCTGGTTTTTAAGAAATGCCAGTTCAGAATCGAGTTTCTCCTTCTCCATCTCTTTCTGGAGCTTTTCGATCAGGGACTGACGTTCAAGTACTCTTAAGCCCATTGCGAAAAAAAGCATAAACACTGAGGTGAAGGTGTAGTTGAACATGTGAATTTGCCTGAAAGGCGGCCTGGGATGATCCCTCCCTTCAGGGGGGGGCCTTCTTATTTCTTCGGTATTTTGCCTCCCTGAAATATTTTTAAATACCAGCTCGTTGGATTTACCTGATACAAAATAGAAGGCTAACAGGGTAAAAAAAGCCGCAAGGAAGTACAGGTGCCTTTTGTTTCGAAAGAACAACTTCGGCAAAAACAGAAGGTAGTTCAGATAAAAGATGGTGCCGGCGATGAGGGTATTGATGTAGTAAATCCAGATAAAATCAGTTCCCACCTGCCATCGTTTGTAAAAATAGAGTGGTAGTCCCAAAAGGATGGTCCATGCCAACAGGTGCAGCATAATTCTTAATCTGCCTGATGCAAACGAGAAAGCCTTCATTTCACTCTGTTTTTACTGGTCCTGATCAAGATTGCCTGGTCCGGTTAAGTCTTAAATTTAGGTGATATTAATGTATTATTCATACCTGAGTGCATCAATTGGATTTAGATTGGCTGCTTTTCGGGCAGGGTACCAGCCAAAAAATACTCCAATAAGAAAACACACAGAAAAAGCCAGAAGGACTGTCTGTACCTGCACGATGGGGCTTATGTCCAAAAGCGAACCGGCCCCCTCTGCAATCAGGTAACCAAATATTACACCCAATGCTCCCCCAAGAACACTCAACAGGATCGATTCTACAAGAAACTGTTTCAGGATATCCTGTCCACGACCCCCAACAGACATCCTGAGCCCGATCTCCCGTGTACGTTCGGTAACCGAAACAAACATGATATTCATGATTCCAATGCCTCCTACCAGCAGGGATATTCCTGCAATGGCTCCCAGCAAGAGGGTCATCATATTTGTGATCGATGAAACAGTAGAGATCAGTTCAGA
Organism: Bacteroidota bacterium; assembly: GCA_043797815.1. Classification (GTDB taxonomy): domain Bacteria; phylum Bacteroidota; class Bacteroidia; order Bacteroidales. Next base: position 117,075 of record JAZDPG010000035.1, on the reverse strand, counting down.
CTGAGACATCACCCTGAAATCATTCTCATCCGAATCCTTCAGTTTATGTGTCCTCCGGAGGATCTCTTCAATTTCAGAAATGGCTTTTGGACTTTTTTCTTCAGTCACAGCTGAAGCATAGATTCCGTTAATATAATCAATGGCTGCAAGCCGGCGCTGCACGGTGGTATAGGGAGCCAGAATGATATCGTCCTGATCCTGACCCATGCCGCTCTCCCCCTTTTCTTCAAGTACCCCGATAATCACAAAGGGCAGATTCTTTATACGGATATTAAGTCCAACCGGATCGGCTTCTGCTCCAAATAAATTTTCCACAACAGTCTGGCCCACAAGGCATACTTTCGCCATGCTTTTTACTTCTGTTAAATTAAATACCCTTCCACTTCCAACCTCAAGCTTCTTGATGGAAAGATACTCCTCACTCACCCCATATATAGTAGTCTGTGTATTTTCATTGCCATAAATTACCTGTCCGCTTGCCCTTACTTCAGGAGAAACATCCGAAATTGCGGTAGCTTCATTACGAATAGCCTCCACATCTGAATATTTCAAAACCATGGAACTGGAAGCGCCCATGCTGACCCCGCCCCTGCGTTGAAAATTAGGCATCACCATGATCATATTGGTACCCATGCTTGACATCTCTTCCCTGATATTGGCTTTTGAACCCTCGCCAATGGCAAGCATGGCAATCACCGATGCAACACCAATGATAATTCCAAGCATGGTAAGAATGGCGCGTAGTTTATTTCTTACCAATGCCCTGACAGCTATTCTGAATAAATTGGCGTAATTCATGATCTGTTCAATTAAAATTCATCTTCTTCCAAGATTTCTACGGGCAGATTTTTGAGCATTTCCTGCGCCGATAATCTTTCCTTTACCATATTTTCACGTTGGATCCTGCCGTCACGAAATATCACATTGCGGGTGGCAAATTTTGCAATATCCGTCTCATGGGTGACATAAACAATCGTCCTGCCCTGTTCATTGAGATTCTGGAACAGCTCCATGATTTCAAAGGATGTACGGGTATCCAGATTACCTGTTGGCTCATCGGCCAGTATAAGAACCGGATCGTTCACCAGTGACCTGGCAATGGCAACACGCTGTTGCTGACCACCGGACAATTGATTCGGCATGTGATGCATGCGGTCTTCAAGTCCGACTGCCTCAAGTGCGGTTATGGCTATCTCTTTTCGCTCCTTCGATTTAATGGATCCATTATAAAATAATGGGAGCTCCACATTTTCCAGGGCGGTTGTTCTGGCCAGCAGGTTGTAGGACTGGAATACAAAGCCAAGTTTTTTGTTACGTAGTTTTGCCAGGGCATCCTTATTTAATGAATTGATATCCACACCATCCAGAAAATAATCACCGGAGCTGGGCTTGTCCAGGCATCCAAGGATATTCAGCATGGTTGATTTTCCCGATCCGCTGGCCCCCATGATGGCAACAAATTCACCATTCTCGATTTTCAGATCCACACCACGCAGGGCACGTACGGTAAGCTCTCCCACGTGATAATCTTTCCTAAGACCTTTGATTTCAATGATTGTGTTTTTCATGATGCTTTGCTGTTTTTTCTATTCCCATTTCCTAAAAAGGGAAAGGTCCGGGAGGACGGCCACTTTCTGACTGGTTCGCAGCAGCCGTGGCAGAAGGTGCATCCATGGAAATAATTACCTCATCACCTTCCTTCAGTCCTGAAAGAACCTCAACATTTGAACCGTTGTCAATTCCGATCCTGATCATGCCGGGACGTAAACCCATCTTTTCATCTTTAACCCAGACTGTTTTGGTTTTGGGATCGCTGTTTATTTCCTTAATACCCATTCCTGCCGGCATATCACCACTTTTTTGCATTTTCGCAAACATAAACTTCATATACCCGGCATCGGGTGTAAACCTGACAGCCTTTCCGGAAAGGATAAGGGTATTGGATTTTTCCTCCACATAGATTGTTGCACTGGCGGTCATGCCCGGCATAAGCTTTTTGTCGGGATTGGGTGCATTCAGAATGACGATATAAGTAACTACATTATTGGTAGTTACAGGTTGCAGGCGTACCTGAGAAACAGAACCCTCGAATTTCAGATCCGCATAAGCATCCACCGTAAATTCAACCCTTTGTCCCATCTGGATTTTCCCAATATCAGCCTCATCCACGCTGGCATGGACTTCCATCTGGGTCAGGTCATTGACAATGGTGAAAAGGGTAGGGGTATTGAAGCTGGCGGCCACAGTCTGGCCCTCCTCAACGGCCCGGTTCAGGACCACTCCATCTATGGGTGATGTGATTGTTGCATAGGCAAGGTTAACTTTCGCCCTGTCCAGCGCCGATTTCGCATTGTTGAGAGAAGCCTTTGAATTCTCATAGTTAAAAACAGCCTGATCATAGTCTGACCGGGCAATGAGGTCCTTTTCATACAATGGTTTCAATCTCAGAAAAGTTGATTCGTTATAAGTTAGCTGGGCCCGGGCCTGATCAACCTGTGCCTGGCTTTGATTGAGCTGGGTCCGGAGAGGTGTTTCATCCAGTCTGGCCAGCAACTGATTCTTCTTAACATTGTCATTGAAATCCACATAGAGATGTTCGAGAATTCCTGAAACCTGGGTACCTACCTCAACAGTGGTAATGGCTTCAATGGTACCTGTGGCGGTTACCGTATTGGAGATATTTCCCCGTTCGACCCTGACCGTATCAAAAGTAACTGCAGTTTCTCTTTTATTGAAAGGCTTGATTATCAGTACTGCGGCCAATCCCACAAGCAATACAACGGCAACTGGTATTATTTTCTTTTTCATTGGATTACTTCAATTTATTATGTTATAACGATAAGGGAATCCCTGAATAGAAATCAAGGACTTTGTAACTGAAGATCAGTTTATACTTTGATTGAAGTAATTGACTTTCAGCAACAATAAGGTTTGTTTTTGAGACCGAATAGTCCACAGAATTGATGAATCCCTGTTTGAATTTTTCATCCGACAAAGATGAAGACTCCAGTGTAGCCTGATATTGCTCCAAACTTGCTTCATATTCAATCTGGGCTGAAGTCACGTCGGTACAAGCCTGTTCAATATTCTTTCTCAACTGGTTTTTTGTATCTGTCTCACTGAGCACAGCATCCTGATAACCTATCCTGGCAAGAGCAACGCTGGACTTAACCTGTTTTTTCTGGTAGATGGGTACTGAAAGCGTAAAGCCCAGGTATGGTCTGATTCCGTCAGCTAACTGCGTAATATAGGGATCAACTGTCTGGCTTGCGAAAGTTGAACCAATCCCCGCATTGGCTGAGATGGTTGGGAAATAGCCGGCTCTTGCTATTTCCTCGTCAAGGGCTGCAATATCTTTGTTGATGGAGGCAACCTTAATCTGCGGTTTTATGGAGAGTGCTGTCTCAAATACCGATTTCACATCAGAAAATCTGTTTTGATTTATGTTTTCATCCAGATCAGGTTTCGCGATGCGAAAGTCTGATGTGACAGGCAACTCCATCAACTGCATCAGGTTTATTTTGGCTATAGCCAGCTGGCTCTCTGAACTGGCCAGCGTATACTTCTCACTTGCGAGCTGCGATTTGACCTGAGCATAGTCGGATTGGGCAATAATTTTAAGAGCGAGTCTCTCCTGTGCAAGGTATAGCTGCTCCTGTGTCGATTCAATCTGTTTGGCTGAGTTTTTAACCTGTTCTTCAGTATACAGTACCTGCAGAAATGCGTTCAGAATATTCAGGCTGATTGATTCTCTGGTTGTCTCCAGCGAATACCGGCCTCCTTCAAGATTCAGTTCCGACTGCCTGATGGAATTGTTGATCCTGGAGCCATCATAAATCGTGATGCCGGAAGAGACTGAATAATTGGTGCCATTCGTTCCCATCCAACCAGTTGCGTCAACATTGGTGTTGGCACCCCATTTGAAAGTCTGACTTACGGAGGCATTTGCCGAAGGTAACCTTTGCGCTTTGGCCTGATCGGTATTTACCTCCAGTCTGTTGTTTGTCAGCAGGCTTTTTCTTACCTCAATATTTTCATTCAATGCATACGCAATGCACGCTTCCAGCGTCCACGATCCGGACTGCTGCGCTTCTGTCACCACCCCCGTAAAGAGAAGTATTACTACAAGAATAACTTTTGACATTTTCATCACTTACTGATTTATCGGAGGTAAAGGTATCCGGAGGAACCCTCAGGTAAAAACTATATAGACATACACCGCAATTTTACCGATGAACAGTGTAATCATGAATACGAATACCTGACATGGTAAATGAATGGATTATAAAAACAGCTGGTATGTGGATTTTGCTGACTTAGAATCTGCCCGGACCACCCGAATTTCCAATGGTTGTTGTTGTGCTGTTGATGGTAAAACTTTTATACAGTGTACCGGGAGAATAAATACCTTCTGAATAAAGTCCGTCCGTTTCGGTGCCGGTTGTACTGCCGTTATAATATATCATGTAAGTCGCACCTGAAACAAATTCAGGCGAGGAAAGTGCTACCGACTGATAGCTTTTCGACGGGCGAAAAGTCACAATATTCTTTCCATCTTCATCTTGCAGATTAAACAAAGTATTTGCCGGTAAAGCACTGGCAAAATTGACAAGAACGGATTTCTGTGTGGAAGAGGATCCGGGTATTTGTGCCATCCCTGAGCTTCCTGCTGCAACAAGCAGACCACCATTCATTGTATAGCTGCCATCATAATCTATCGCTCCGTTATCATTCCTGGTGGGTCCGTGAACAATGATGGTCCCCCCTGTCATCTGAACCGAACCATTGATATCAATTCCGTCGCCACCGGCATATACCACAATGGTGCCGCCTTCAATAAACAGGTTATTGTCACCGGAACCACTTCCCGGGGGGCCAAATTGCATAGTACCGGCTCCGCTGACTGTGTTAAGTCCATCATCCGAGGAGGTAAGTCTAATATGACCATCCTGGATTGTTAATGTCTTGGCTTCAATTCCCTCGTAGGATTCCCTGATCAGAATATCGGCATAGGCAATGGTTAAAATATTTTCGGCATGAAATCCGTCATCTTCCGTTGTGATTGTAAAATTTCCTTTCGAGATCAGCAAATCCTTGTCAGAATGTAGGGCATCGTCAATGGATTCAATGATGAAATCCCCGTTTTCAATTTGGAGCAGGTTACAGGCTTTGAGTGCTTTGCCCGAACTTTCAATGGTAAACTTCCCGTTTTCAATTTGAATAAAGCCAAACCCCTCATCTTCATTATCCGATTTTATGGCATCCCCCCCCGTGTCAATGTAAAATACCCCATCATTGATGAGAAGGTAATCTTTGCCTCTGATGCCGTCATCAACGGCTGTGAAATGATACTCGCCCGAGTGAATGATCAACCCGTCTTTACTTACAATTGCATCTTTATAATTGCCATCTATGAAAAGCTTCCCGTTTCCCGAAATAGCCATATCCGATTTAGAAAATATGGCAGCGTTTGCTTCATCTGTGGTATGCGTGGTACCATCCTGTATGGAATTATTGCTGTGTTCGGAAAGAATAAGAATGGTCTTTCCGGATTGCTCAATATAGATGGCAGGATTATCACTACAGGTGATATTCACATTGTCAAATATGAGCTTAACAAGATCCTCTTTGGAAGCCTGAACCATAATTTGTCCATTGCTTAAAGTCCCTTTTAGCCAAAATGTACCCCCCTGCTGAACAGTTACCTGAGCGCCGCTAAGGCCAGCACCATCACCAATTATTTCAATGCTCTCACCATTCAGGTTGATTCTGGTTGCTGACAAGGAATCCCATTGGTAGTCATCTTCATTTTCGGAATATTCCGAATTGGTATCAGGGTCTTCGGGTACCCAATCTATGTTTCTCTCACAAGCGAAGAAGCAAAACAGACCCATTACTGCAGTCCATTGACAAATGGCAAATGCCTTTCTCATGCCACGGAATTTTGGTTCTATTTTATAGACCGTTTTAACTCTTCCATACCCTAATTCCATGATTTTAACTTTTTTTAAGTAGGGTCGGGATGACCTGGTTCGGTTTTTAAGTATTAGCAACCAATAACAGGTAAGGAAATGAAGCACTCTGGCAGATTGAAATTAATGTACTTTGTTGGCATTCTGATCGTATGTGGACTCATGATGATCATTCAGTCCTGTGATGACGACGAGGATGAGGACTTAATAGGGAACTGGGTCGAACTGAGTGAATTTGAAGGATATGCCAGATCAGATGCGGTAGGATTTACCATCAACAATACAGCATATATAACCACAGGGTATAATGGGGACGGAAGACTGACAGATCTGTGGGAGTATAATTCAGAGGAAGACGTATGGACCCAGAAAGCAGATTTTCCAGGAGCACCCAGAAATGCAGCTGTGGCCTTTGGAACCAGTTCAAAGGGATATATAGGTACCGGGTATGATGGCGATTCCAAACTCTCAGATTTTTGGGAATATGATCCGGTATTAGATTCCTGGTCACAAATAGCGGATTTCCCAGGTACAGCCAGGTATGGGGCAATTGCCTTCGCCATTGGTGACAAGGGTTATGTGGGGAGCGGTTATGATGGCAGCTATCTAAAGGATTTCTGGGAATATGATTCCGGGACGGGCGAATGGACCAAGAAGACAAGTATTGGGGGCTCCAAGCGCAAAGATGCAGTATCATTCGTTATCGATGGAATGGGATACGTATGTACAGGAATAAGCAGTGGCTCTTATGAAACAGATTTCTTGATGTACGATCCGTCCCTTGATAAATGGACGAAAAAACGTGCCATAGCAAACGCTACCGATGAAGATTTTGATGATGAATACTCCACCCTGACAGGTAAAAGCGGTGTTGCCTTTACGATTGGCCACAGAGGATATCTGATTACCGAATCGAACAATGTATGGGAATATGATCCGGTCGCTGATTTGTGGGAACAAAAGACAAGTTTGGAAGGATCTACCCGCACTGAAGCAATTGGATTTACAGTGAATGATATCGGGTATGTAGTCACCGGCAGAAGTGGCAGCAGCTACTTCGAAGATGTCTGGACTCTGTACCCTGACGATGAATATGATGAATATGATTAACTTATTCAGAGGTTCAATTCTTATTCCGTTGATCCTTTTGTCCCTGTATGCATGCGAGAACAATCCTTTTACGCTGACTGTCGGTGAGGAGTTTGTGGAAGCTACTACCAAAGTATTCATTGTAGATACACTCGACATTCAATTAGCCACTTTGAGAAGGGATTCGATCGCTACATCAGGGACGGGATCGATGCTGGCCGGATCCTGCTCGGATTCTGAATTGGGCCAGATCACCGCACTTGGCTATTTCCAAATAGGTATACCTGATTCATATAGCCTGGAAGATGACGAAATCCTGGATTCGATTACCATGATTCTGCAGTACGATGATTATTATTATGGGGATACGACCCTGGGAATGAGTTACCAGGTACATCAGTTATCAGAATCACTGGAATTGGGAGACAATTCCTTTTTTTATAACAATACTGCTACGGAGTATTTTCTCAAACCGTGTGGAACGATCGATTTCAAACCCCGGCCAGTCAAAAACGGCCAGCTGAGGATAAACCTGAACAATGCACTGGGGCGGGAGATATTGACTTACCTGAACGGGGAAATGAGTGAGAGCCAGTCGGACAATGATTTTCTTTCCTATTTCAAAGGGTTTGTTATTGTCCCGGTTGAAGGAGAGGGAAATTGTATTCTGTCATTTGGGGTGGCTGATACCTGCCTAAGCATAAAAATCTATACCCATGAGACAGCCCTGTTTACCCAGACCAAAGAATATGAATTGCCGCTGATCAACAGCGACCTTCAATATAACCGGATTTCATGCGATTGGAACAACAACCCTGAACTGGCAACATTGAATGAAGATCAGACCATCCCTGCCGGTGAAATGGATGATGCGGCTTATGTCCAGAGCGGAGTGGGTCTGTATACGCAGATTTCTATTCCCGGTTTGCCATTGATTCTGGAACTGCGTAATAGTATACTGATCGAGGCTCTGCTATATCTGGAACCAGTAAAATGGAGCAACCTTGCGCAAAATGCGATGGAAGAATTGCGACTGTATGAAGCCCAGGCCAATGGAAAAATAGGGAGTTCAGTATTGGGAGGTGATGGAAATGGATTATCGCCTGAGTTCTCTCTGGATGAATTGTATGACGAAGATACCTATCTGGTATTTGATATTACATCTTCCTTGAACAGTATCATCTCGGACAATTACCTGGATGAAGATTTTTGCTACTACGTAGGCTATACTTCCGGCACATGGGCCAACACACTTCACCGGGTTGTAATGGGGGCCGGTCATCGTCAGAATGACAATTTGAAACTGAAGCTGACTTTTTTTCATTATGATGAATAGTCTGTCCCATGCTTACGGCAGGATGGTTCTTTTTGCCTTGCCGGTTCTTTTCATGCTGGTCCTTAAACCGGCAACGGTTCATGGACAGTATTCCTCCAATTCGCTCTATTCCCTATATGGCATTGGAGACCTGGTGCCAAATTCATCCGCCAAAACATCCGGGCTTGGCAGAACCGGGCTTGCCCTCAGGTCAGAAGGGTTTTTAAACACTTTAAATCCTGCTTCCTATACGGCATTTGGTACCAATGATGTTTTAATTGATGCAGGATTCTCAGGCTACTACTCAACTTATGAGTCAAGGGGACAACTTGAATCGGCCACCGATATGAATCTTGACCATTTTTCACTTGGATTCCCTGTTACCAAATGGTGGGGGGCCATTGTGGGCCTGTCTCCCTTTAGTGAAATTGGATATGACATTATAACAAGTTCTGTATTTGAGGGATCCCTTGATGCATTGGAAACCCGGTTTACCGGATCAGGCGGGATTTCCCGGTTCTATTTTTCGAATTCCTTTTTCCCTGTCGAACAACTATCCTTCGGGATCAATATCTCGTATCTGATGGGGACCCTTGAACAAACCGAGACCAGCAAACTTAGTAATTTAGGCTTCTACGATTTTAATACCCTTAATAAGTTCTATCTCAGAAATTTCTATGTTGGATTCGGATTACTGTATGATCAAGCACTCAAAGATGATCATTTGTCGTTGGGGATTACATTTTATCCCAGACAAATATTATCGGCCAAATACACCCATGAGATCAGCGTTTCCGGAGATGAGGAAACCATCCTTTATAGAGAAACTGAATCGGTACATGGCTTTGATCTCCCTGGAGCATTCAACGCAGGGATCTGCTACGATGTTAACTCAAAATTCAAGATCATCGCGGATTACGGACTTCAGAGATGGTCAGGAAACTCAGCACTTATCGATGTCATCAGTTATACAGACAGGTATTCATACCGTTTTGGCCTTGAATATTTACCCAATCCAATCGATCCGTTGACCTTTTTTCAAAAGGTTGAATACCGTTTGGGGGCCTACTGCGAGAACAGTTATATACTCATGAGAGAGAACCGGATCAAAGACTATGGAATAACCATAGGACTGGGAATTCCCCTTCAAAATCGAAAATCAAAGATCAATTTTTCACTTGAGCTGGGGCAACTTGGTACACTCAGCAACGGACTGGTGAGAGAGAGGTATGCCGGATTTTCACTTGATTTTGCATTATCCGATATTTGGTTCCGGAAAAGAAAGTTTGAATGATCTATAAATTTTCTTAGGGTATCTGGGGGTCTGTTCGGTATACCATATATCGAAACCTTTGCAACCGGGAAAAATGAGAGGTCTTCAATTCAGGACAGCATTGATGTTGCTGTTATTCACATGGTCCAATATGAACATGATTGCCCAGGATGGTGAGATCACTATCCGGGAATTCTATGACGACAAGTCCCTTGAACTGATCCTGCTGGACCTTTCCATGAATTACAACATCGTCTTTGTCTTTGAAAAAGAAGATGTTTCAGGCATAATTATCAGGAGCATGAACATCAAGGGGCTTGATCTGAAAACGGCGATGGCGGCCTTTCTGAAGGGGACCAACCTCGATTTTCAGGTGGAGAACGGCCGAACCGTCCATATCTTTCCACATGTGGAAAAGAAGGCTGATTATGTATCTCCTACGCGAAAAAACATCTCCGTTTCAGGCTGGATTTACGACAGAGAGACCAACGAGACCCTCCCCTATGCAACGGCTTCCATCCGGGGACTTCCATCCGGATCCATTGCCAATGTGGATGGGCATTTTGTCCTGATGGATGTTCCTTCGGATACCTCCACGCTCATTTTCAGTTTCCTGGGCTACGAGACCCAGGCCATACAGTTGCATCCCGGAACAAGCGATGAGGATCTCCGCATCCATCTTCGTCCCGTGGATTACCGCATCGAGGAGGTGATGATCGTCGGAGAGGAGAAAAAGCTGGTTACCTATGCTGAAAAAACAAGCCAGATCTCCCTGAGGCCTGCGCAGATCGACATCCTTCCCAACCTGGGGGAAAAAGACATTTTCCGGACCCTGCAACTGATGCCGGGTGTGAGCAGTGGAAATGAGACCTCATCAGGACTGCATGTGCGGGGAGGTACCCCTGATCAGAACCTGATCCTGCTGGATGGATTCACGGTATACCATGTGGATCATTTCTACGGCTTTCTAAGTGCCTTTAATGCTGACGCCATCAAAGATGTACAATTATACAAGGGCGGTTTTGAATCCAAATACGGAGGCAAGATCTCCAGTGTGATGGAGCTGACAGGGAAGACCGGGAATACAAAAAAAACATCCGGCGGATTAAGTATTTCAGCCCTCAGCGGGAGTGCACATCTGGAACTTCCCGTTTCTGAAAAACTGAACCTGTTTGTCTCCGGACGCCGCTCTTACACCGATTTCATTCAGAGCGGGCTTTACAATAAAATCAATGACATGTATAACAGTTCCAATGAAGCTGAGGCTTCGGGAGGAAGGTTTGCCAGGTTCCAGACCGAACCTGAATTCTATTTCTACGATCTGAATGCAAAGGCTACCTTCAAACCCTCTGAAACAGACATAGTGACACTCAGCTTTTATAACGGAAAGGACGTACTGGACAAAACAGCAAATGCTTCTACCCGGACAGGCATGTTTGGCGGGCCGAAGGATAACTACAACATGAACCGGGTGGATGTACTTGACTGGGGAAACTGGGGGACCAGTGCCAAATGGTCGAGACAGTGGACCGATAAATTCTATTCAAACACCACCCTTGCGTTCTCCAATTATTTTAGTGATAGGGACAATTACAGTGAACGGACTGTTACCAATGACGACGGTTCCACAACGGTATCCACCAACGGTTCGGTGGAAGACAACAACATTCTGGATTACACCCTCCGGATGGACTATGAGTACAGGCTCACCCAGAACAACACGCTTGAGTCCGGACTTCAGGGTTCCTGCATGGATATCACCTACTTCTATACACAAAACGATACATTGGAGATGATCAACTCCCGAACCCGGGGAATCACACTGGCAGGATACCTGCAGGATAAAATTTATATCAAGGACAAGCTCACGCTGGTGTACGGATTCCGGTCCACCTGGTACAAGCTCACCGGTAAGCTATACCTGGAACCCCGTGTCAGTGTAAATTACAGACCCGGTGAGCGTTGGAATCTGAAGGCTTCCTGGGGAAGATACTACCAGTTTACCAACCAGGTGGTAAGGGAAAATGTGCTGGAAGGAAACCGGGACTTCTGGCTGCTTGCCGATGACGAAATAATACCGGTCAGCTCGGCTTTCCATTATATTGCCGGAATAAGTTATGAAGCACCGAAGTACCTTTTGGATGCGGAGGTCTTCTACAAACCCATGAAAGGGCTGGCCGAATACACCCTGCGTAATGAAGCATTCCGCATGATGACAAGCTCTTCGCTGCCTGAGAACTTCTATGAGGGCACAGGGACTGCAAAAGGTTTTGAAATGCTGCTGCAAAAGAAATTTGGCAGCTATACAGGCTGGCTAAGCTACACCTACAGCAGGGTAAAGCACCAGTTTGAGGATCTGAATGGCGGAAATCCTTATCCTTCCATGTATGACCAGCCCCATGAGGTGAACTTCGTAAGCACATACCAGTGGAACAGCTGGGTGCTGGGTGCTACCTTTGTTTACAATACGGGACAGACCTTTACCTCACCGGTGGGGACATACCAGCTCACCCTGCTGGACGGAACGGTTGCGGATTACATCCATGTAGGGGATAAAAACGCATTCAGGTTGCCGGCCTATCACCGTCTCGACCTGTCTGTTACTTACCGCTTTTCTCTTGGAAAAACAAAAAGCAGCCTGGGCCTTTCATTCTTCAATGTTTATGGAAGGGATAACGTATGGTACAGGGAATTCGATGTGCAGGACAAGGAGATTATTATCATGGATGTAAACACCCTTGGATTTACTCCCAATGTTTTCTTCTCAATCAAATTTTAAGACATGTTCAAACGAATTTTTCTCACCGCCACACTGTGTTCCACGCTCCTGACAGCCTGCTATGATTCAAACCTGGTTTTTGAAGACCAGTTCAGGGCGGTTGTGGAAGCATATATTTATGTAGATCGTGAAGTAGATCATATCCTTCTTACAAGCATGATTGGTTTCGGCAACGATTCATCGGGGGGTGAAAAGGTCTCCAATGCCTTGCTGGTCCTGGAACAGGGAGAGGACTCACGGACCCTGGCCTACAACGACTCACTTGGATGCTACTACCTGGAAGAGAGCCCCCGGTATTCCCCGGGAGACACACTTAAACTCACGGTCAGGCTTGATAATGAGACCCTTTTAGCAAAAACGGTGATCCCAGGAAATCCTCCTCCAGTAAGCATATCATCCGGTTCCATCTATGTACCCAAGGTGGAGAACATGATGGATTTCAGGGATGTCGAAATGCCCGATCCGGTGGAACTTAGCTGGGACAACCCGGAGGCCAGATACTATTTCCTGAACATCCAAAATATTGAATCCAATCCCGTATCCATCATGCCCGATCCCCCGGATGACCGGCCCTTTGCTCAGGGTGGCTTTCCTTTTCAGATGATCACCAAACCCACAAACGACAATCACTATTCCATCGATACGCGACAACTCACTCACTTCGGGACGCACCGGATTATCATGACAAGCGTGAATGACGAATACGTCAACCTTTACAATTCTCTTAACCAGGACTCCCGCGAGCTGAATGAACCTTATTCGAATATAAATAACGGATTGGGAATCTTTACTGCTTTTAACAGCGACACAATTTTCCTGGAGGTAGTCCCCGTTTATCAATGAATCTGCCCACCGGCAATCATCCTGTTAAAAAAGAACCTCATGGGTAGGGTATGCCCTGCCCTGTCCGGTATGTAAGTGAAATGGTATGCAGGACTCTAAATACAAGAAGGGGCAAATGTAAGGTGCTGTTTTTGGCAGGATTGATCCTTATTATACTTATCGCCGGATGTGTTCATTCAACTGCATATAAGGATCATCTGAGCCAGATCACAACGGTCGCTGAAGAAGAGATCTTTGATATGAAGGCCTCTGAAATAACAGACAGAGACATAGCCTCAGCCAGTTTTGGAGGGCATTTGTTTAAAGCTGGAATGATGGTGGGCGGTCCACATCTGTTCTTTGGGAAAAGCTTCCCGGATTGTGCTACAGTAGCTGTCTCAGGTGAAGACTATGCCCGGGAGATCATCATCCATTATATTGAAGCGTGTGCAGAGCCCTCCGGAATGGTGAGATCAGGGACAATTACATTGGTAATGACCGATACAATCCTGAATAAAGGGGCTGTCTGCACCGCCACATCCAAAGATTTTTCCTTTGGTAAAAAAGATGTTGAAAAGACATTGGTTGTTACCAATGAGGGAGTGAATGAGCAAGGCCATTGGATAATGACCTTTCAATCCATTTCTGCCACCAGATTTCAGAATGACGGAGAATTGATCTCCTTTAACAGGGATTATTCAGGACAAAAAGAATGGCTGTCAGGTTTTGAAACACCCGATGTGGAAGACGATCAGTTTTTGCTGACGGGGGCAGGGACCATACTGCTGAATGAAGAAATCATGTATCACAGAAAGATCACCGAACCTCTGCTTATGGATCGCTCATGCGTCTTTCCTTTAAGAGGGATCATTCAGATTAACAAAGACAGAGATACCCTGATGATTAATTTTGGAGAAGGGGTATGTAATAATAAAGCGGAAGCACGCATAAATGGAGCATATGCAGAGCTTGATCTGGAAAGAGGCAGAATCAGAAATGGATTCCAGAAACAACAGAGATAGAGGGCCTTTTTTCAACGATGTTCATTCACATGTTGTAATTTCGCAGGATACAAATGAGAGGAAGCCAGTGACAAAGGAGCAGTTTCAGATCCTGTTTGATATGTATTTTGAAGATATCCGAAGCTATCTCTACTTCCGTTCGGGAGATACTGAACTATCCACCGACCTGGCCCAGGATACCTTTTTAAGGATCTGGGAAAAGCAATTGACATTGGACCCGGAAAAAGATGTTGGGCTTTTATATAAAATAGCAGGGGATTTTTTTATAAACCAGTATCGCAAGGACCGTGTCTCTAACAAAGTGCTGAAGAATATATGTTTTGAGCATCTGGGGCCTGGTCCGGAAGAGGATTTGCATTACAAAGAACTGAAAGCCAAATATGAAAAAATTCTAAATTCTTTGCCGGAAAAACAGAGAACCGTTTTTCTGATGAGCAGGATGGAAGAGCTTACATACCGGGAGATAGCCGAAAGGTTATCAATCAGTGTGAAATCTGTTGAAAAAAGGATGAGCGGAGTACTTACACGTCTGAGAAAAGAACTAATCGACCGATGAATAAAGACAACAGAAATAACAAAAGTCTCAAAGATCCGGAGGCCTCATCCAAAGCGTACTTTTCAGGGGCCTACATCCCCTGGGAAAAAAGTAAAGATGAGGTTTGGGACGATCTTTTGGTCCGGCTTCAGAAGGAGGGTCAAAAGCAGGGCGATGACAGACGCTTTCTTCCCGGTTGGCGCTGGCTTGCTGCAGCAGCTTCTCTGACTCTTCTTCTTGCCGTGACCGGATATATGAGATTTCATCTCAGAGAATGCTATTGTCCTGCCGGCCAGCATACTTCACTCGAACTACCCGATGGATCACTTGTAGAACTGAATGCTGAAACCTCCATAAGGTATCACCCTTTTTGGTGGTTTAAATCCAGGGAAGTCCAGCTTCAGGGAGAAGCATTTTTCAACGTGAAACCAGGGAAAAAATTCAATGTCGTTTCATCAATGGCTTCA
This sequence comes from Bacteroidota bacterium, assembly GCA_043797815.1. Taxonomy (GTDB): domain Bacteria; phylum Bacteroidota; class Bacteroidia; order Bacteroidales. Next base: position 101,801 of record JAZDPG010000035.1, on the reverse strand, counting down.
ACCGAAGTCAAGGGAACTACTTTTAATATCTTCTCTAGGGATTTGCAGTACAGGGTTATCTGCCTGAGCGGACTGGTTCAGATTACCTCAGCCCGGACCAGGGATCAGATCATCCTGGCTCCCAATGAATGTGCCAACCTGAATACATCCGGGGTTTTTGATATCTCTCCCCTCAATGAAGAACAATCTGCCCCGGGATGGATGAATAAGCTGATCATGTTCTCATCCGCCCCCCTTAAACTTGTTGTTGACGAGATCGAGCGCCAATATGGAATAGAAATTGAATTGCCTCCGGGGATGAATCAACTTTATTCGGGTAATCTTTCCCTGAATCAACCCGTGAACAATGTGCTATATTTGCTCTGTCGACCCTTCGATCTCGATTATGAACAAAAGACAGGGAAGAAATTTATTATACATCCTGCCCTTAAGGAGTAGATATGGCTTATTTCTTCTGATTCTGTTGTTTTGTTCCCATCTTCACCTTTGCGGCCAGCAAATCCGGATTGATGCGGATCATATGCCTTTGAACCGCGTTCTCATGCAGGTTGCCGTAGAGCACGGGATCCAGCTCTCCTTTGATGACCAGCTTCTTTCGGGTTTTATAATAACGGCCCGGAAAAACTTTAAAAGCACTGAAGAAGTCCTCGATTTCCTGATCAGAGATTTTCCCCTCCAATATGAAAAGGTTGGGGAAGCCTATACCATTTATTCGAAACATCCACCCCGGGAAACCAGCGCATTTCGTCTGTCCGGACAGGTTATTGACAAACTATCGCATGAAGCATTACCCTTTTCCCACATGCTCATCAATAACTCAGGTATCATCACAGATTTCTACGGGAATTTTACTTTTACATCCACTTCAGATTCCATCTTCAAATTGAAGGTTTCATACCTGGGATACTACATACACGATACAGTGCTCTGTCATGGGACCAATCATGTGCTTGGCCTGGTACCTTCGATCATAGGTCTCAATGAAGTGGTGATCGAAGGTAGTGCGATTGAACGATCCGGGCAAGCGGGGGAAGAGGCAGGAGTAATCAGGCTAAACCATAAGATTGCATACCGCCTGCCCGGTTCTGGTGATAATGCCTTATTTAACTTCCTCCGGCTTCAGCCAGGAATTCTGGCCGCCGGAGAAAGATCTTCTGAAATGATCATATGGGGGAGCTATTCGGGCCAGAGTCAGGTAATTTTTGATGGCATCAACATTTTCGGGCTCAAGAATTTTAATGATAACATCAGCTTTGTCAATCCCTATATGGCGAAAGATATCCGGGTTTTAAAAGGCGGATTCAACGCCGAATATGGAGACCGGGTGGGCGGAATTGTGGACATCTCCGGAATCAATGGAGACTTTGAGATGCCGTCTATCAACCTGAATATAAATAATATGACGGTAAATGGCATGGCCAGCATTCCGCTAAATGGGCGTTCTTCGATTACATTTGCATACCGCCATACCTATTATAACTTTTACGATGAGGATGACCTGCGGGTGATTACAATGGACAGGCCAAATTCAGGCCAGGTCGATATCAACATATTTCCCGACTACCTGTTCAGGGATATAAACCTCAAATATGCAGGATCTACGGTTTCAGGGGATGACTTTTATATAAGCCTCTATGAAGGCCGGGACCAATTTTCCTATTCGGTTGATCAGGTGAGGAATGAGACACAGATTAAACAGGATTCAAAGGAAGAGAACCGCCAGTCGGGTGGAACACTTTTCTATGGGAAAATATGGGAAAATGGAAATAACAGCCACTTATCAGCCAGTTTCTCCAGGCTCAGCAGAGACTTTTATGAAAAACAAAAAGTCATCAGCAATATTGACGATTCAACCATTTTCAGTACGGAAAATCTTTACATCAATCAAATCTTCGAATTCAAAGTTAAGAACGATAACCATATAGCCATTTCAACAAGGCATATGTTAAAATCGGGATGGAGTTATGCATATGATAACATTGGATTTCAGCAAGACAGTGTGAAAACTACCATTCAGGACACCGACGAAGGGACCCACAGTATCAATTTGTATGTCCAGGATGACATCAGCCTGTCGGAAAGCACCACCATTACCCCCGGAGTCCGGTTGGATTATCCGGTGCTCCTGGGCAAAGTCTATATTCAACCGAGGATCCAGGCATCGGTCGATCTTTCCGAACGATGGCGGATCAACGGATCCTGGGGTATTTACCATCAATATATATCTGAAACATCGATGATTGACGATCTGGGCAATTACAGGAATTTTTGGGCCATATGTGACAACAGGGACGTCCCTGTTTTAGCTGCCTGGCACCTGATTGGCGGGATCTCCTACCGGAATAACGGATTCAATTTAAATATTGAAACCTTTTTCAAAAGAACCAACGGTATTACCAGACTTGTTTCACTTCCAATGCAGGAGCAACAGGCTGTATACCAAGGCCAGGCAAGGGCCTATGGTATAGATATACTGTTCAAGAAATATCTCAGAAAACATGAAGCCTGGGTATCTTATACCTTGAGTAAAACAGAAGAGTATTTTCCATATTTCCCCAATGAACTATATACATATGCCCAGCAGGACCAGCGCCATGAGATTAAAGCTGCCCTGTTACTCAACATTAAGCCCTTCTATTTTACAGTAAATTATGTATATGGTTCAGGCTTTCCGGACCGTCCTTCATTTTTCAATGAACCTGTGAACAGGTTTCCCTATAACAGACTTGATGCTGCTCTGATATACCGGCACAGTATAAAGGACTTTCATATTGAGGCAGGGTTCTCTGTCCTGAATGTGTTGAATCATGAAAACATCAAATATTCCAATTTTATAAGAATTCCTGATGCCCAATCAAATACAGTGAGCATTCATGCCGAGGCTGTTCCCTTCACTCCAACCATATACCTCAATCTCTCATTCTAAAAAAAAACCGGTAACACAACGATGAACGGGATTTATTCCCAAAGTCACCCTCGTGAATGAACCCGGGGTGATTCACCCGCTTGATGAGTTAACAGTGGTCTGCAATACAAATGGAATCCTATCGGTAACAGACGGAGCGGGAAGGGAATACCTGCATTGTAAAGCGGGTCAGGAAATACCGTTTAAAGCGGGCGGTTCACTGGGGAAACATACCATTGCATTAAGGGATACAGAAAACAAGGTGTTGGCCACTGGCTCATTTCATGTCAACGCAGAAACAGGCATTGATGACCATGGCAAGTTTTCTGAACTATTCAAGCTCTTACACAAAGGCATGCTCGTTTATTCACCGGAAGGCTACAGCGAAATAAACTGGAATGGAAAACCCTACCGCTATTTTGTCCACTGGGTACTGGACAACAACAACACCATGATGGGCATGAAGTATTTCAGCCCATACAGCGGTGACCTGGTGGATTTGTTCCGGGAGACCCAGGAGCCGGACGGACGTATCTGGAGTTTTGTGAACACCAGCAATGAATCAGACTATTTTGAAACAGCCTACACGCCCATCAACTGTTTCAGGAAAGACAAAGACGCCTTTTTTGTGCGGCAACCCAATGAAAATCATGTTGAATACAACTATGTGAACATGATGTACCAGCACTGGAAGGCCAGCGGTGATACCGGGTGGATGAAGAAGAACCTGGACTGTGCCGCCCGTGCGCTGGACTATTGTGTCACCGACAGTGTCCGCTGGTCGAAACGGTTTCAGCTTCTCAAACGCCCTTATTGTATTGATTCGTGGGATTTCCAGGTCGATGATGAATATACCCCATTTGCATACATCAGCCCTACCATGGTTCTGGTTCCGGGGAAAACGAAGTATGGCGTTTTCTTTGGCGACAATACCGGGTATTATGATGCCTGCAACCAGCTGGCAGAAATGTTTTCCTATGCCGGTTTGAATGATCAGAGCGCCATCTACAGTCAGCGCGGAAAAGAGATTCTGGACCGTTTGATTGCACTCTCCTGGAACGGAAAATTCTTCACCCATTTTATAGATGAAGATCCCACTGTGGTCAGAAAACTGGGTGTGGATGAAAAATCGCAGATCGCACAGGGAAATATGTACTCCGTCAACCGGGGACTTCCACACGAGATGGATGTGGAAATCATCAAAACCTATCTCCGTTTAAAAGAAAACCTGCCTGTGGGTTCGCCTGGTGAATGGTATGCCATCTATCCCCCATTCGAAAAAGGTTTTGGCACGCATAATGCAAAATGGCAATACATGAACGGGGGCGTTGCCGGCCACGGAGCAGGCGAACTGGCTCGTGGTGCCTATGAAAACGGATACGAGGACTATGCATCCGACATCCTGTACCGCTTGCTGGATCTGGGACAAAAGTACGGGGACCGGATCTGGTTCTCTTATACGGGTTCTGTTCCCCCGCCACCCGCAAAAGCCAACTTCAAACCCGTCGATCTGACTTCTCTGGCCAATATGGATTTATGGGACAAGGGCGGCTTGGGTTCCTTTCCCTGGATGAATGACGGCCGGGAGGGAAATGACATGCGGGGATTACCAACCGGCGATCAGGTTTTTCATGACATTCCGTTTAAAGTAACGGACCCGGATCAGAATCAGCGCAAAGCTGCTTTGGCTGTTTCGGTTTTGACAGGCTTTCCCAGGCAGGCAGAAGTAATGATCAATGATTCGGCAAAAACTGTTTATCTGCTTCATTCATCATCGGATAACATCCCCGGCAATGTAGCCGGCTCCATCAGTTTTATCTACACCGATGGAACAGAAGCTTCCCAATACCTGATGAAGGGCAAAGAGGTAACCAACTGGTGGTTTTCGAGCCTGAAAAACGGACCGGTCGGGTGTGGCATGGTCGGGACCCAATCCGGTCAGCACCAGGGTTGGGGTTTGCTGGGCAGCCATCGACAATCCCCGGCCGGAAAAGAAAATTGCAAAACTCCTTTTTCATGCGCCTTTGGAAGGAGGAATCTATGCTGTGCTGGGCATCACACTGGCAGACAAAGCCCACTACGTGAAGCCAAAAGCCGAGTCGTTCGGAGGGCCCGATAACTGGGCAGCAGCCCTGGGCATGGCTGCCCTGGTGGAAGGCCTGGCCGGTGTCCGGAACACCGGACTGGCATACAGCGACGTATTGCTCTCACCACGCTGGGCCTCAGCTTCCGTTGATTCGGTAACCGTTACCACCCGTTTTGCCGCTTCGGATGGTTACCTTGCCTACCGGTATCACCATGATCCCGGGAAAGGTCAAACGGAGCTGTCACTTACCGGCAGCGGGAACCAGATGAATGTTCACTTGCTCTTGCCTGAAGGGGTTTCAAAAGTATCTTCAGTTACCTCTTCCGGACAAAAACTACCCTTTGCGCTTACAAAAATCGAAAAATCTCAATATGTTGATTTTGAAGTGACTTTGCCTGGAATCCAGGAAGTTGTGGTGCAGTATCACTAAGAAATCGGTTTCTTGCTCAGATCCATTTACATGAGAAACCATATTCATTTCTGATACTTTGACTCAAAGGAATAATCTCCGGATCGGGCTTCAAAAACTGCATACCCATCCCGGAATTCGATATACTTTAATCCTGAAGATCTTTCAACAAATTGCCCGCCTTCCAGAACAGGACAGTTGGGAAGGGAGGGTACATGGATCATGGCCTGGGTATTGGCAGGAACTGTCACATGAAGAAAAAACCGTATCCCTTCAATCTTCCATTCGCTCGATATACGACCAACCATGGCATCATAATAACCTTTTGCCCAGATCAAATCACCGGCTGGCTGAGGCTTGATTTCAAATGATGTAAAACCCGGGGCTCTGGAATTGATTCCCAGAATCGATTTGTAAAACCATTCCGAAACAGACCCAAACATGGGGTGGTTTTGAGAGCAAACCGTATCCGGCTTCAGCCAGCATTCATACAAAGTAGTGGCACCGTTTGCCAGCATGTTCCCCCAGCCCGGAAATGTTCTCTGATCAGCTACCGAACAGGCTACATCGTTCCGGTTTTCCTGCCTGAAAACATCAAACAGGAACTTGGTCCCAAAGATACCGGTGGCCAAATGGCCTTTGTGTTTGCTATATATTTCGAGCAACAATTGACCGAAGGCGGCTGCTTTTTCACGCTCGGGAACCAGATCATAGTAGAGGGCCGTCAGCTGCGCTGCCTGTGTCCCGGTTTCGAAAATTCCGGTTCCCGGTTTCAGGAAGGTGCTGACAAAAGCATCCCTGATTTCAGCAGCCAGTTTGTAATAGCGATCCGCATCACTCTTTTTGTCAAGGGTGGAAGCAAAGGCTGCCAGAATGATCACATGATGGTAGTAAAAGGCCGTCGCCGAAAGCGAAACTGTTTTGGGATCAATGCTTTCATGATCACCAATTCCATCTTTAACAATATGATCCGGGTGTGCCGAATGCAGGCAATCGACCTGCCTTTTCAGGATTTCATAGTGATTTTCCATCGTACAGCCATCCCCGTAATAATCGTACAACACTTTCATCCCGAAGGGAAAAGCCAGTTGCCATCCCGTTGAAGCATCCGTTTCGCCGATTCCCATATTCGGTGCAATGGATGTCATCTGGCCATCGGGCCGTACATCGTTGACAAAATCCTGAACCACTTTGCGATAGAAATTGCTCATGTCAAAATTATAGCTGAAGGCCTCGGCAGTGGCCACAATATCACCTCCGTAACCAAGTTTTTCACGGGCCGGACAGTCACTCTGTATACTGAACACATTGCTGAGGAAAGTCCATTTGATCATTTTCTGAATCCGGTTAAACATTTCGTTGGAACACTCAAAACTTCCGCTTTCCTGCAGATCTGTATTCATACGCAATCCTTCAATGGAATTCAGATCAGGCTTTCCTGGGAAACCGGTCACTTCCACATAGCGAAAACCTGAAAAAGTAAACTCAGGCATAAATACCTCATCTCCCCTACCTTTCAGGATATAGGTATTCACCATCATCGGATCTTCCGGGCAGCCTGGTCCTCCATCCGCATTCCACATGGCTTTCAGCTGGGAGGTAATCACTGTCAGATAGTTGAGTGTTCCATCCGCATGAATGTCTTCGCCTCCCCGCATGGTGACTGTGGCTCCTTCCGGCCCACGGACCTTCAGCCTGGGAACTCCGGCAAAATTCTGTCCGAAATCAAAAATATAAACTCCCTGCCGGGGTTCTGCCATCTTTACAGGCTTAAGGATTTTCGTTGCTCGCACAGGAGGTATGTATTGTGCGATCAGCTGACCTCCCGGGCCGGCTTCCGGTTTTGCCTTAAGCCATTTGCTGTCGTCAAATCCTGCTTCATTCCATCCTTTTTGCTCTTTACGGGCATCGTAAAGTTCACCCAGGTAAACACTGTTTTTAAGAACCGGACCGGCCCCTGCTTTCCAGCTTTCATCGCTTGCAATGGTCCGGGTGGAGCCATCGGCAAAGGTGATCCGAAGCTGGACCTTCAGGCAGGGTTTGCCCACGGTGGTAGTTTCGCGCAGGTTCCACCGTTGAAAAAGGTTGATGGGCAGGGGATTATACCAGCCATTTCCAAGCATCACTCCAATTGCATTTTCCCCCTGATGGAGCATTTCTGTCACATCGAAGGTGTTGTACATCACCTGTTTGGCAAACTGTGTCCAGGGCATGTCCAGCATATGGTCGCCCACACGCTGCCCGTTCAGATAGGCAATCGAATACCCAAGACCCGCTATATACAATCGTGCCGATTTGACCTCCTTTTTCAGGAAAATTTCTTTTCGCAGCAAGGGATTGGGGATTTCCTTATAAAAATCTTCATCTTTTTCAGGAAGCGGCCTTTGATCTGAAATCCATATGGCTTTCCAGTCGGATGGTTTCATCATGCTGGTTTCAAACCAGGAAGGCTGGCTCCAGCCTGAAACCACACCATCCTGGTCCCAGATACGGACTTTCCAGAAATAGCGGGTAAAGGACTTCAACGGTTTCCCGGCATAGCGGATTCCAAAGGTCTGATTCCCGGAGGTTTTTCCCGATTGCCAGCATATGCCGGCTTCCGGATTCTCCGGATTTTCGCTCACCTGGATTTCAAATGCAGTCTGTTCCATTCCGCGTTCGCCGGACTGCAAAACCCAGCTGAATTCCGGAACGGGGTTATCGAACCCAAGCGGCCTTGTCTGGCGGTCTGTTTTTAATTGTGCAATTTCACTGTTCTGACTGAAACCGGATGTGGACAGAATCAGATAAGCTATACTGATCAGGTTTTTGATATACATTTTTCAGCTCAATTAGTTGTTTTCCCAGCCTTCCAGAGAATTCTGAAAGAACGCCTTGATCCGGTCACCACCATTTTGAACGTTTTCATTCTGAAGCACCCGGTAATGATCCAGCGGAATATCAATGATTCCGCCATCCCTCTCACGCAACAGCCCGTCCCAGGATTTGTCAGGGTATATCCACAATCCCTCTCCATACAGGGTATTGGCGGCAGCAAAATCCACCACCACCATGCCATATTGCTGCATGGCTTTTGCCACAACCAGCTCTCCTGGTAAGAGATCAAAACCTGAAAGGTCCAGCCTGGGATCCAATTGAATAACGGATCCTTCAGGAATGCCCCCCTTGAAATTACCATCGGTCCAGATGGCCGGATATACATATTCCTTGTAGGCCACAAACCTTACAGCACAACTCAGCTTATGCCTGATTTCTCCGGCCTTGATTTCATCAACCATGATCGTTCCGGCGAAAGAAGGAACACCGGCAGCCCGGCTTGGCCCGTACTGATGAATGGATTCATCATCCTTTACCGGAAATTCGGCTTTATCAAAAACCCCGGGACCATCCAAGGGAACAATGACCCCGGTACACGAAACCCAGTTTCCTGAGCTGTCCTTTTCAACCAGAAACATGTCCCAGGCAAGCTTGCGGCTCCAGTCAATAATCGTTGCATGCTGATCGGTTCCGGGCGACGGTTCCAGGTTGGAAGGCAGCGGAACACCCATGTTGTCAAAATCGGGATGATGCCTGAACTCATAGCCGGGATGATTGCCCACTTTCAAAAAAGGTACGGTACTGTCCACCTCATAAATGGGAATGGTGTACCGGGTCAGGTTGATCCCAAAGTTTTCATGGGTATGGTCCTTTTTAAGCAAACTGATGTAATGATCACTCCGCGGATCAATCTGCACATTTTCGGGAAGCGGTTGATTCCAGAAACTTGTCTCTGAAAAAAAACGTTTCACCACCGGTTGCTCCGCTTTTTTAATAACCGGATGACACGAAATGATAAAAAACAACAGTAAAATGGCTACAAGATTTTTCATTCTTCAGTGGAGATTATACATTGTTCTAACTGATCAATTTGAATGGGTTAAAATACCATGGTCATCGTGCCCCGGGCAGGGAGGTTTGATTTCAATACCTCGCCTTCGATCCACAACTGGAACATCGCATCACGATCGCTCAAGTTATGTATCACGGCCGCAATGGTTCCATCCGGGTTGAGAAACGCAGTGGCAATCAGATCATCCGAGCTTGATGTACATGCAATTCTTCGGGCACCCGCTTTAATGAACCTTGAAAATTGACCGAACACATAGTGGGGCGGATTGTAGGTCACCTCGCCGGTGGTCAGGTCGGCATTGACGATATTGGAACCATGCAGCCCTCCTGCGTGCCTCGGACCGTTCTCCTGATCCAGGATCAGATTCCAGAATACCCAGCCGCTGGCCCAGTTGTTCAGGTCCAGGATGATGTTCTTTGCCAGGTTGGCTGCCGATTCCCAGCTCCCCCGCATCCCTGCTTCGGAATACAACATCTTCTTGTCCGGATAGGCATCGTGGACCATCCGCACATTATCAAAATGATCGCCCACATACCAGTGAAACGCAGTGCCCCATATGTATTTTGAGGCTTCGGGATCTTCATAAGCCGCTTCAGCACGCTGGTACATGATCCCACGGTTATGGTCCCAGATCATCAATTTGATATCCTCCATTCCGTTCCGTTGCAAAGTGGGGCCCAGGTAATCCCTCACAAAATCCTTCTCCTCAGCGGCTGTAAAAATGCACGATTCCCACACCTGCACAGCCATCGCTTCATTCTGAACGGTCAATCCCCACATGGGAATGCCCACTTTTTGATACTCCTGCACGTACCGGATAAAATAATCGGCCCAGGTTTGCCGGTACTCAGGCAAAAGTTTGCCTCCGTGCTTCATTTCCCCATTGGTTTTCATCCAGCCGGGTGGGCTCCAGGGTGATGCAAAGAAACGGAGGTTCCCCCCGGATGCTTCCATGGCTGCTTTGATCATCGGAATGCGATACTGCATATCATGCCGGATGGTGAAATGCTTCAGTTTTGAATCCCCTTCCACTTCCGCATAGGTGTACATGGAATCGGAATAATCACAGCTATGGATGGTGGTGCGGCAAAGGTTGTACCCATTTCCCTCCACCGGATCGAAGCAGGCTTTCAGGAATTTCACCTGCTCCTCTGCGGAGAGCTTTCCATACGTGATGGCGGCAGCATCGGTAAACGCACCTCCGAAACCTTCAATGGTCTGAAAAGTTGCATCGTCATCCACAAAAATGGTCGGGTAATTTTCATCCGGTTGTTCCAGCAGCTCAAAAGCCCTGAAACCTGTATTCTGAAGAAGTTGATGGGCTGATTCGGCGGTAACATAAACATCTGCCTCCTTGAAATCCTTTTGCTGTCCATCTGCCTGGTTGGCCGGAGCCAGCAACATCGTCAACAAAAGCAATGTAATTGATCGCGCTTTTTTCATGATGATTCTTTTAGTTGGTTACAGTGATACTATAAAAAGTGCCTTCAATTTAGGGAATATTGGCTAATTTAGCCATTACGTTTCACTAAATCCTTGAAGAACCCTCAATCAAATACGTTAATAATGAAAAACTTAACCGCTAACCTGCGCACCTGTGTTGGAATCTTTGCAGCAATATTCAGTATTCAACTTTCAGCCCAGCCCGGGGATATTGAGGCCTGGGTAACCAAACCCGACCGTTCAGCATTGTTTCAGAAACAGTCCGACACCATCCGGTTTACCTACAGGAGGTCGGGGAGGGCACAAACCATTGTGGTGGACGACAGAACCAGCTATCAAACCATGGAAGGCTTTGGTTTTGCTCTGACCGGAGGAAGCGCCGGACACCTGATCCACATGAGTCCGGCAGCCCGCGACAGGATCCTGAAGGAGATGTTTGGTACCGAAGGTGGTGATGTGGGCTTCAGTTACATCCGCTTAACCATCGGTGCCTCCGACCTTAACAGTTTCGTATTCTCATACAACGATCTGCCCGAAGGGGAGACAGATGAAACCCTGAGGAAGTTCGACCTGGGCCAGGACAAAATCGATGTCATTCCCGTGATGAAAGAGATCCTTGCCATCAACCCCCATATCAAAATCCTGGGCTCACCCTGGTCGGCGCCTGCCTGGATGAAGGAAGCCTACAATGTACGGGGCGGCCACCTGAGAAAAGATTGTTACGAGGTATATGCCCTTTACTTTGTGAAGTATGTGCAGGAGATGAAAAAACAGGGCATCACCATCGATGCGATCACCATCCAGAACGAGCCACTGAATAACAGGAATACCCCGAGCATGCCCTGGTACCCCGAAGAACAGGAAGAGTTCCTGAGCCAGCACCTGATTCCGGCCTTCAGGGCGGCAGGGCTGAATACCAAACTGGTCCTGTTCGATCACAACCTTGACCGGATCGACTATCCGCTTGCCCTGTTGCAGAACCCGGTGATCTCCGGATATGCCGATGGTTCGGGATTTCACCATTATGCGGGTTCCATGGGAGCCATGACCACCCTGCATATGGCCCGTCCCGATAAAAACATCTATTTCACCGAACAGGTGCTCACCGAACCCCCGGAAAGCGAAGAGATAGCCATTGCTTCCCGGGTAAAGCGAATGATCATTGACGTAAGCCGCAACTGGAGCAAAAATGTCATTCTCTGGAACCTGGCGGCCGATCCGCTCAACGACCCCCATACCGACAATGGCGGCTGTTCCATGTGCCAGGGTGCCATCAGCATCGACGGGGATGAGGTCAGGCGGTTTATTGCCTATTATACCATTGCCCATGCCTCAAAATTCGTGCGTCCGGGATCGGTGCGCATTGCATCGACCAATACCGGCGACAGGACCGTGGAATTGACCCAGGACGAACAACGGCAAATGATCAAACGGGCGACGGTCATTGAAGATACGCCGGTCCTTCCCAACGTGGCCTTTAAAACGCCCGGGGGCAGGATCGTCCTGATCGTGGCCAATGATACATACGACACCCGCTCATTTCAGATCCAGTACAACGGTAAATATGCCACAATTCGCCTTGAACCGGGTGCTGCAGGCACCTATATCTGGTAGCCAGGTTACGGGGTGGTCACTTTCACCGGACTGCTTTCAGCAGTCTCATGTACTTCTTCAGATAAAAATGTTCGGTGAATGCATTAAATCCTTTTTCCTTTAAAATGGATTTCCAGTCACGCTGGATATAATCGAAAGCATATTTACATTCGATGGCTTTGAATATGGCACGGTGGTGGAAAGGCATGGCATCCATATCAAATTCAGCAAAATCAAGAATATAGAATGCACCGCCTGGTTCCAGATGGTTGTAGGCGTTCTCAATGACAGCATGACGAACCTCATGGGGGAACCCGTGGATAACAAAACTGATGAATATTTTATTGAACCTCTTATCCAGTTGAAAAGGAATATCAATGCGCTGGTGCTGAAAAGTAATGCGATGATCCTCATTAAACTGGTCCTGGAACTGAAGTGCCATCTCCTCAGAAATGTCCAGTCCATGAATGGTTCCTGTTTCATTTAAATGGGAAGCCATTAAACCGGAATTGTAACCGGTCCCACATCCCATATCGAGAATATGGTCATAGGGCTGGATATGCATGTCCTTGATGGACTGAATAATGGCTTTGGGATAATGTCCCATGGATGCAAGGGCCATGATCCGGTCATAATTTCTGGATATAAACGGACTGAGTTCGACTCCTGAATCAGGATATATTTTTTCCTTTTTCATATTTCTAAATAATGTAAAATTAGACAACAAAAATAATGAGAATATTCTCATTTAGAAAGAATCTGCGTACATTTGTACGAATTATGAAAATCTGAAGCTCAGGATCCCTGGACCTTAAGTGAATCTAACATCTGCCATATCAAAACGCAATTACTATTCTTTGCTCTGGCATGCCGGTTTTCTGGCCTTTGCCAGCAATTTCATAGATGTAGATACCATTATTCCGGCCATGATGGCCGATGCCGGGGGTACTGCCATGCACATTGGTATTCTCACAGCCATTATGCTGGGAGGATCAAGCTTTACCCAGCTTATCTTCGCCCCCTTCATCAGCAACTTTGAGTTTAAGAAAAAATTTCTGCTGTCAGGAATCAGTGCCCGGATCCTGGCATTGCTGTTGCTGGGAATCCTGTTATTATATTCTTCAAGAATCGAGGGGCATTATGAAATTGCACTCCTCTTTGTGCTGATAACCATTTTTTCTGTGGGAGGGGCTTTTGCAAACATCAGCTTTACCGATATCCTGGGAAAATCACTTCTTGAAAGCTCCCGAAAACCTTTTTTTTCCATCCGGCTGGTAGTCAATGGTATCATCCTCTTCGGTTCGGCCTTTCTGGCACGGTATGTATTAAACAGTGAAGGTTATCCGCTGAATTATTCCCGCATGTTTTTCATCGGGTTCATGGCACTGGCTGTCGCATCGCTCGGTTTCTGGAATATCAAGGAGGTGGTTCCTTCAAAAATGACGGTGAAAAATCCAAGCCATTTTTTACTAATTATCCGCAATGAACTGAAGGAGAATAAAAAGCTGATCTATTTCCTGGGATTTGTCAATACCATGGGAATCAGCTCAGCCCTGTTGCCCTTTATGATACTGTATGCCAAGGAAAATTTTGTTGCCAATGAGATCAGCACCGGTAACTTATTGCTGTTTAAAGTGATTGGTGGCGTATTAACGGGCTTGCTACTGTTCCTTATATCCAGGAAGTTCAAATACCGGGGCCTGCTCTATCTGAATACATCACTGGCCCTGATCGCCCCTTTATTGATGCTGCTTATCCCCTCGATACCCACTTTGCATGTGGTATTCTTTCTGGGCGGTATTGTGTTTGCTTCATACACCATTACCATGAACGGGGTTCTGCTTGAAGTATCCGGCAGAACGAACCGGGCCCTCTATACCGGCATTGCCGGAGCCGGGAATATACTTCCGGCCATTTTCCCGCTTCTGGGAGGATTGCTTGTTCAACATTTCGGGTTCCTGCCCTTTCTGTTCCTGTTTATAGCAATAATTTTATTTTCGTTCTTCTTCATCCACCGCCTGCAATGCAGTAAATAAATTGCATTCCCCGGGCGACTTTCCTGGAGAGCATTTTCAGATAAAATATTGACTTGATATACATGTAAACAAACAAAAAAATAGAGATGAAAACACCAACCACCATTCTGTTTGCTTTGTTATTTGGAATCCCGATGTTGGCACAGACAGACCACTCGGAATTTATTGAAGGCCCTTTTACCTCCCCGCAGGAAGTTACAGAAACATGCCTGCTTTGTCATGACGGCATCGACAAGGCGATCATGAAAACCAGGCACTGGAACTGGGAGGGAAAACAAAAAATCATTAACAACTACTGCATCTCCTTAACCGCAAATTGGGCCCGTTGCACAAGTTGCCATATTGGTTTCGGCTGGAAAGATGAAACATTTGATTTCACAGACGGAAACAACATTGATTGTCTGATTTGTCACGAGCAGACAGGAACCTATAAAAAGGTGCCCACAGGAGCAGGCATGCCCGATCCTTCGACAGATCTGAAAAAAGTGGCACAGAGTGTGGGAAAAACCACCATCCGCAACTGCAGCGTTTGTCATTTCAATGGTGGTGGAGGGACCGGGGTGAAACATGGGGATTTGGATGGAAGCATGCTGAATCCTTCACCCTCACTGGACGTTCATATGGGCAAGCTCGGTTTGAGCTGTTCCGACTGTCACGCCGGGGAAAATCACCAGATTCTTGGTGCAAGTCACGGTTCGCTGGCTGCGGGAACCAATCACATTGCCTGCCTGGACTGTCACGATGAAAAGCCCCATCAAAAAAAGATAGTAAACGACCACATCAAATCAGTCGCTTGCGAAACATGTCATATTCCCACCTTTGCGCGTGAAGAACCCACAAAAACATGGTGGGACTGGTCCACTGCCGGACTCGACAAAACCATTGAAAAGGATGAATTCGGAATGCCACTTTACGACAAAAAAAAAGGTGATTTTATCTGGGAGAAAAATGTGGTCCCGGAATACAGATGGCACAATGGACAGGCTGACTATTACCAGAGTGGAGAAGAAATTGATCCTGAAAAAGTCGTAGAGCTGAACAGGCTCACCGGAAATATCGGCGATGAGAAGGCCAAAATTACCCCGTTCAAGGTAATGCGTGGCAAACAGATCTACGATGTAAAATACCTCTATTTAATCACTCCCAAATTGTTCGGCGAAAATGGCTATTGGATTACATTCGATTGGAACAGCGCTTCCGAATTGGGAATGGCTTCCAGCCATTTGGCCTATTCGGGCAAGTTTAATTTTGTGGAAACAGCCATGTACTGGCCCATCAATCATATGGTAGCTCCTGCCGGGAAATCTCTGAAATGTACAGAATGCCATACAAAAGAAGCATCCGGGAGACTGAACTGGGAACAACTGGGATATAAAGGCGATCCCATGATCACAGGCGGAAGACCCAAGTAGTGTCCGGCTAAGCTCATTCAGAAGATCCGGATCACAATCCTCCGGTAACTGGTCAGGGCCGGCACGCCCTGGTCAGTCACCTCACAGATCAGATGGAGCTCCGTTCCGCTTTCGCTATCCGGCACCACAAAGCTTACTGCAGGCGTCAGGTAATTCTCAAGGCTGGGGCACTGCATGTTGGTTCCTGCTTCAGGGTAGGTCCACCAGGTGAAATTCAGCTTGTTCGCATCCATGTCATATGAATCCATGGCAGAAAATGAGAGCCTGTCCCCTCCGCCGGCCTCCACGAAAAGAACATCCTTTGTCTCGTCTCCCATGACCACTACAACCGGAGGCAGAGGCAATCAATCCGCGAATATCAAATTCGTTTGAATAAACCAGCAAGCGTGTCAGGGATTGCTGGTCATCAGGATCCCCGCCGATATCGGTGGTAACCAAAAGGATCGGTTTTTCATCCCGTTCTTCAGGCAGCGGACTATGCTTTGCAGGAAAATACGCAGTAAGGACCAGAAAGAACATTCCAGTGATCATGGATAGGGTAAAATGCTTCATGGGCTTCAATGAGATTGGCAAATATAACCTATATTTAATACCATGAGACATCTGCATAGTTCATTCCTGCCGAGGGTCATCCTGCCGGTTTTGTTGTGCTGGCCCGTTACAAGCATCTCAGCCCAGACCAGGCAACTGGTATGGGCCGAGGAATTCGAAAGTACAAGCATTGACCGGTCCGTCTGGCAATTCGAATCGGGACCCTCCAACGACAATGTCCAGTTTTATACCGACCGGACCGGGAATGCAAGCATCGATAATGGCAAACTGCGGATCATTGCTTTGAAGGAGTCTTACCAGGGTTTTGAATATACCTCAGCCCACCTTCGGACAGAACAGGCCCAGGGCTGGAGGTATGGCCGGATGGAGGCGAGCATCAGACTGCCGGCTACCAAAGGGTTTGTTCCCGCCTTCTGGATGCTTCCCGTTGATAACCAGTATGGCTGGTGGCCCAACAGCGGCGAAATTGACATCATGGAACACCCCACCAATGAGATCTCCAAGATTTACGGTACTGTGCATACCGAAACCCATAACCTGTTCGCAGGGCCATTGCCTCCGGGGGGGAGTATACTGGATGTACCTGATGCCGAGGATGCCTTTCACCTCTATGCCGTTGAGTGGAGCCCCGATAAGATCGATTTTTTCGTGGACGATCAGAAGTATTATACGTTCGAGAATGACAACGGAAGCTCATCTACCTGGCCCTTCGATCAGCCTTTTTACATCATCCTGAATGTGGCGGTCGGGGGAGGCTGGGTGGGAACGCCCGATGAAACTACGGTTTTCCCGGCCGTCATGGAAGTGGAGTATGTAAGGGTTTACCAGTATCTGAATGAAGTTGAAATCCATGGTCCTGCATTTGTCACCTACCAAACCACAGGGGTGAGCTATTCGCTTGGAGAAATTGAAGGAGCCACCTGTCAATGGAGCCTGCCGGGTGGTGCCGAAATCACATCGGGCCAGGGCAGCCCTCATATCACGGTGGACTGGGGACTATTCGGGGGGATGGTGGAGGCTGAGATGACCACCGGCGAAGGATCCTACTCCAAAACAATACCCGTGCGGGTATCTGCCAATTTGCTGAAGAACAACGGGTTTGAAAAGGGGGTGAAACACTGGCGGAGTGCAACGGGGTACCCTGTGAAGGCCTTGATGAACCTTGACGGTGACGTTTTTTCCGCGGGCGATCATTCGCTGTTTGCCTGGGTAACGGATGCCACAGGCAATGCCTGGGATGTGCAGTTGTCGCAAAGCAACTTTGCCCTCCGGGGAGGAACCAAATACCACGCCGGCTTCATGGCAAAATCTGGAGCAAGCGGAGGCCAGATCAGTGCCGGGGTGATCAATGCATCGAATTATGCCCTGGCCGGCCAAACAACCATCTCGCCCGGTGAAAACTGGGCATGGTATGCATTTGAATTTACTCCCTCCGGGAACATGGATGCAGCATTTAATGTGGACATGGGGGGACATACAGGCAGTTATTATCTCGACGATTTTCTCCTGACCACCCGGGAGCTTACCGACCTGAACCTGGTGAAAAATCCTGATTTCTTTGACGGAGCGGATCCCTGGACACTGACATCCCATTCCGCCGCTGTGGCTCAGGGAACAGTGGAGGAAGGAGCGTACGCCGTATCCATCAGCAATGGTGGAGCCAGTCCCTGGGATATTCACCTGGGGCAAGCCGGACTGCCGGTGGAGAACGGTTTTGAATACATGGTCTCATTCGATGCCTGCGCCGATGCTCCCAGGCAGATATCCCCCCTGGTTGGGAAAAATGGAGAGCCCTGGACCGTATACAGTGACGCGGAGCCCGTCACCCTCACCACCAACAGGCAAACCTATTCATTTACCTTTGCCATGACAGCGCCCACCGATTTGCAGTCACGACTGGGATTTGATATCGGAGGCGATGGGGCCGGTGTCTGTTTCGATAACGTGCTGCTCAGAAAAGGCGGGGCAGTAGATCCAACCCCAATCAAGGTAGATGTTCAGGTTCAATCAAAATTTGCCCTGTATCACTATCCCAACCCGGTCCGCACCGGAGCTACCTTCTATTATATCCTTCAGGAACAGGCCGGGGTTTCCCTGAAAATCTTCAATTTCAGCGGACAGGAGCTTGAAACCATCGATAGCGGATTCCGCCAGCAAGGTGAACATCAAATCCGATGGGATCCGGGGGAGTTGCCTGCGGGAATCTACCTCTACCAACTTCGTGCAGGCGAAAGGTCGGAAACAAGAAAACTGATTCTGCTCAGATAAATAGCTGAGCCATTACTCCTCCTTAACAAAAACATACATCCCGGCTTCATTGGTGTCTGGCGGAAATCCATCGGGGAAATTTCCCCCGGAAGAAATATACAGCTCCAACCGGTTATCCGAATTCAACCGAACATTACAGAACTGGGTTGTCCACTCCGAACCTGCAGCATTGCAATCGCCCAGGCAGAGCTTCAGCTGTGCCGGGTGATTTTGCGGATCAAGGATATAGCCACCTTTCACTTCTGCACCCGTTCCATCGGGAAACTTTTTATGAAATTCATAGGTGCCATCATTTTTAAAAGTGATATGAGCCTCCAAAAAACCATCACCATTGGATTCCATAAGCCATTTCCCAAGGATCTCCTGATCCTCATCCTGGGCGTAAAGCGCTTGTGTACCGGTAAAAATGATTCCAGTCATGGATAATATGAAAAGCCATTTGATCCTCCGGGAAAAATAAAAACAAGCATTCATAGTGTTTAAAGTTTTGAATGAGGAATTTACAACATTTTTTAATGAACCTCAAAGTACATTGGAAAGCCATGGCCTGCATGAGGATTACAATCTGGTATGAAGTTCTCTTGTATACTGGCAATTTTGAAACAGAATCGCGTACATTACCAATTTGATATATTATTTTTAAAGAGCAGAAAATGAAGATATCATGTCTGTTGAGAAAATAGTATCGGATAGATGAAAAATATTGTTTTGCCTCCGTTTCTGAAAAAGAAATTTTTCTGGCAAACCTTGCTCGGATTCATGTTCCTGGTCGTTATCATCTATTTTATCCGGAACGAACGTGTTGAACTGGCAAAAATGCGGCCCATTTTGGCAGAGGCCAAAGGGTATTATTTACTGGCAGGCATTCTGGTTTCTTTTGTTGTTATCTTCTTCCAGGCATTGTTGTACGTCTGGAGTTTTAAAAGTCTTGGCAAAAAACTCTCCCTGTTTTCTGCGGCCCGGCTTTTTTTAAAAAGAAATGTGATCGGGGTTCTTATCCCCGGCGGAACCTTCTCCTCGCTGGCGTTCTTTAATTCCGATCTTGACAAATACAGGATTTCCAAAACCCAGCAATATATTGGTTCCTATATTTTTGGAATGGCATCCACTGTATCCATTATTGTCATTGCCATTCCCGGTTTCATCATCCTTGCCGCAAGGGGACAATTAAATGGCCTGGAGCTGGTTGGCTTTGTTCTGATCAGTATCATCATTGTCATTCTTACCTGGGGATTTTATACCCTGGTACGCAGCGATAAAGGGTTTTTATACAGAATTCTTCACAGGTATAAACCCAATTGGCTTGTGATTTTGGAAGAATTTTCCAACCAGCATGTCAGCTTCAAAAAGATTCTTCAAACATGCCTGATCTCCGTCTGTATTGAGCTTTTCGGGGTGCTTCATTTGTACCTGGCGCTTAAGGCTTTGAATGCCACCCCTCTGTTATCGGTTGCCTTAACGGGTTATGTGGTGATGATTATCGTGATGTCGTTTTCTCCATTTATCAAAGGCCTTGGTGCAGTGGAGTTATCCCTGACTTTCCTGTTGGTTCAATTTGGTTATGAGACTTCCCTGGCCGCTTCAATTACCCTTATTTTTCGCTTTTTTGAGTTCTGGTTACCTTTGGGTATCGGCCTGCTGGTATTTGTTATCCGGAAAGAAAACTTTCTTCTGCGGCTTATTCCGGCCATATTGTTGCTGGTATCAGGGATTGTCAATGTTGTATCCGTACTTACTCCTGCCATTCCGGAGCGCCTGGCGTTTATCAATGATCTGATCCCCTCCGGTCTGGTTGACCTGTCAAATCTGAGTATCCTTTATATCGGGATCATTATTATTATTTTATCCTGGCATCTGTTTCTGGGCTCAAGGAATGCCTGGAAAACAGCCCTGGCTCTCACCCTGGTTTCTGTGGCCGGACACCTGGTAAAAGCGCTTGATTATGAAGAGGCCCTTGTCTCTTTTGTGGTATTCCTGTCGCTGCTTTATACCAGGAAATCGTATTTCAGGAAACAAGGCATTCCAATTGAATTGAAAAGTTTGAAAAAAGTATCCCTGTTCGTGTCTTTATATGTGATTTACGGGATTGTGGGATTTTATCTGCTTGATAAGGTTCACTTCAAAAAAGATCTGGCGCTTGTTGAATCCATAAAGATGTTCTTAGAATGTTTCACCGGACAGCATTCTTACCAACCCATGACCCATTTCGGCAGGGAATTCATCCATTCCGTACAAATAGCCGGGGCAGGTATTTTTGTGTATGTGCTATGGGTCTTTCTGGGTCTTTCCAGGAAACAGAAAACCCAACCTTCTGAAGATCGCCAGTTAGCCAAAGGCCTGGTGGCAAAATATGGAAATTCCAGGCTGGATTACTTTAAGGTGTACCTTGATAAAAAGTATTTTTTCAACAAAACAAATTCCGGGTTTATCAGCTATAAAATGACTGACAGTTATGCTGTTGTACTCGAAAACCCCGTCTGTGAAAACAAACAGGACAGAAAGGAGCTTGTGAAAAGCTTCAGGGCGTATAGCAGGACCAATGGGAATGGTCTGTTTTTTTACCGTATTCCTGAAGATTCTGTTGATATGTACAAGAAACTTGGATTTAAAGCGATCCTCCTTGGACAGGAAGCCATCGTCGATCTGAATACTTTTTCGATGGTTGGAGGAGAAAAAAGTTCTTTGCGGAATTCCATCAATAAAATTAAAAAGTCGGGCTATGTCACAAAAATCTATGAACCTCCCTTAAAAGACGGATTGATTCAAAAACTGGAAAATGTTTCGGATGAATGGCTTGCAGAACACAAAATGAATGAAGTTGCTTTTACCCAGGGTGTATTCGACCGGAAAGAAATAAAGGATACCAGTGTAATCACCTTAGAAAATGTTGAAGAAGAAGTGCTTGTTTTTGCCAACCTGATCCCCGAAACCAATAAAACAGAAGGCACTTACGATTTGATACGCAGGGCAGAGGATGCCCCCAACGGCTCGGTGGACTTCTTACTCATTGAGATGTTTGACTATTTTAAAAGCATGGGTTACTCATCCTTCAACCTTGGGATGGCAGCCCTTTCAGGCTTTGAAAAAGGGCATACGCTGAAACAAAGGGCAATTTATTACATCACTGAAATCATCAGGAATAATTCGCGATTCAAAGGATTACACGATTTTAAAGAAAAATTTGATCCCGGTTGGAAAAACACCTATCTGGTTTATCAGAATTCCTATGATTTACTCCGCTTTCCGATCGTCTTAAATAAAGTCTCAAAATATAGCTGAGCTCGTCCATCCAAATTGCTTAAATTGCATTTCAACCAAAAATCTGAATGATGACTATTTCAACTACAGACAAAATTCCGAATAAAGAAATTATTGAAATTCTGGGAATTGCAAGAGGAAGTACGGTACGGGCCAGAAATATTGGCAGAGACATACTCGCCGGACTTAAAAATGTTGTTGGAGGGGAAATTGAGGAATATACCAGATTACAGGCGCAATCCAGAGAACAGGCCATCCAGAGGATGGTTGATGATGCGCAAAGACTTGGAGCAGATGCCATTGTCAATGTCAGATTTACAACATCGATGATTGTGCAGGGCGCTTCTGAATTACTTGCATACGGGACTGCGGTTAAACTCTCCTGAGATGGATTGGATAGGAAAATTCGTATTAAGTGCGTATGGAATTGCCATAGGGGTTTGTATCGTCATTTTGATTTTCCTGATAATAAGAAGAAATAAAATCAAAAAGACTGAAGATTTTGAGGATAGAAATAACTAAACCCGGATTTGTTCTGTTGTTGTTTGTGGTTCTGGTACTGAACTCCTGTAAGGAGGATCCGCAGATATGGAAGCCTGGCTCTGAGCAGCAGGTGATCGGGGATTATATTGCCGCCAATCCTGATCAGTATTCCGAGTTTGAAAAACTGGCTGAACTTGCGGGGATGAAAACGTTGTTGAAAATCAGGGGACCTTATACCGTATTCGTCCCTAACAACGAAGCAATGATGGCCTATTATACCTTCAAGGGAGTCGGTGGACTGGATGATTTTAGTGTGGCATTTTGTGAGGAGCTCTGCCGGAATCATTTCATTGCCCATTTTATTTCAACGGGCGATATTGGCCTGGGCGCGCTGCCCTACATCAACGGCCTGGATGATTACCTGGCCTCCGAATTTCATGGATCCGACATCATTATTTCCAAAAGTGCCAAAATCATTGACAGGGATATCTATTGCTCCAACGGGGTTGTCCATGTTCTGGACAAAGTACTGGATCCTGTTACGGTGGACATTTTCACTGCCGTATCCTCGGATCCTTCTTTCACGATTTTCTCTGAAGGACTTCGCCTTACCGGTATCATGGATACCCTCCGGATCATAAGTTTCCCCTATGGAAACGGCAAGGCCCGTACCAGGTTTACTTTGCTGGCAGTGGCAGATACCATTTATGAGCGATATGGGATACATGATGTTGACGATTTGATCGACTGGTGCGGCGCCAACCCGGACAGCATAACTTTCCTGGAAAATCCATTTTACCGCTACATGGAATACCATTGCCTGCATAACAGTTATTACCTGTCGGACCTGAATACAGGGGTGTACCCCATTCTGTCCAGGGACAACAACGTATCCTTCACCATTGACTCCGACTACAAGATCAATTACGATAAAAACACCAAACTGTATACAGGCTTTCATATCGAAGCATCAAATACGCCTGCTAAAAACGGAGCCTTGCACGCTGTTGATGATCTGTTGCCGGCCATTGAGCCCACTCCGGCATATGTATTATTTGAAACGACCGACTTTTTCGACGTGAAGCAGGGAGATTATTATCTGCATCATTTCAAGAAATTCTTCGATGGTGAGAACACCTTCGAAAAAATAAAATGGCAGGGTGATTTCCTGCAATACTACTATCATGATGAAAGTGCGTATAACATAAACGGTGATGTTTGGGCCATTCAACAGGGGTGGTGGGAAATCTCCATCACCTTTCCCAAAGTGATGAAAGGTGCATACGATGTTATCCTCAAGCAGCCACCCTGGGATGCCATGGCCGATTGTGATGTTTACCTGGACGGCGTTTTAACAGGTTACACCTATACCGGTAAAGGGGGTACCGGTGAAGGGGGCCCTCAGAAAGTTGCAGATGCAGTTTTCGAAACCACCGCGGAGCACACCATTACCATCAGGAACATCACCAATGGAATGGTATTCTGGGACTGGGTCGCTTTTGACCCGGTGGAATCGCGTTAATCTCTGCCGGAATCTTTTTCCTGCCACAATGTATTAGCAGGACCTGTTAACCGGGTAAAAGACCGTGCTGCTTACCTGGATGCTTCAGTTACCTTTTTTATAAATCCACTGTACAGATTTTCAATCTCTCCTTTGAAATTCTCATCATTCAAATGAGCCTTCATAAAAGCGTTCGGATCTTCTCTCTGCTCTTCGGGCATAACCAGTCCCACGGGAAACGCCTGGCAAAAGAGGCATTTTCCGTCAAGTAGGGACTCCACTTCCCTGAATACCAGCCCATGACCAAATTTTTCGTCCTTTTTGGCAAAAGTGCTCCCGCAACATGTGACGAATATCAGCCTGCCGATCACCGTTTTGTACTTTTTAATAAAACTGCGCAGTGGCGGGATAAACCTGCCCATCCAGATGGGCCCGCACAGAATGACCCTGTCATATGCCGCCATATTGCTTTTAAGCGGCCTGATACCCAGATGAATATTCATGAGAAACAGGAGAAATACATTGAGCCTTGGCCTGATCTCTTCCAGATCGCAGGAGAGATCCCTGCTGATTTTGCCGGCCAGGTAGCGGTTGCTGCCTTTGTTTGAATAAAACACCACAATGGTTTTCATGATATGTCGGGATGAAAGGAATACATGACAATGGCATAACAGAAACCGGAAGTTACAAGTTTCCGCCGTAATAGTATTACTTTTGGGCCTGACAATTGAAATGTGAGAACAAAAGAAAAAGCGGCAGGACAGCGGGCAGGATTATTCAGTGTACTCGGGCCTTACAAAGGGATTGTCATCGTATTGATTCTCATGGCCCTGGCAGGAAGTGCCGTAAACCTGCTCATTCCCAAGATCATTGCCCGGGCCATCGATTCCTTCTCAGCCAACAGCTTCGATCTCAGGGTGGTTATTACGGAATTCCTGGCTGCTGCACTGGGCATCTTTGTTTTCACCCTTTTCCAGGGAGTGATACAGACCTTCACTTCGGAGCGGGTCGCCAAAGACCTGCGGACCAAAGTGGCAGACAAAATATCCCGCCAGAGCTACGCCTATATACTGAAATCCGACCCGGCCAAATTTCTGACCAACCTGACCTCCGACATGGACTCAGTGAAGATGTTTGTTTCACAGGCCTTTGTCACCATCATTTCCTCCCTGTTTGTGATCATCGGCGCAGCGGTCCTGCTGATTTCGATCAACTGGAAACTGGCCCTTGCCGTGCTCGTCATCGTACCGGTCATCGCAAGCGCCTTTTTCATGGTTTTCAGAAAAGTGAAGGTCATTTTTAAAAAAAGCAGGGAGGTTATCGATGCGCTGAACAGGATCATCAACGAAAGCATCCTGGGTTCGGCACTGATCAGGGTCCTGAATTCACAAAAGCCCGAGGCGCAGAAATTTCTTGAAAAGAACCTGGAATCCCAAAACCTGGGCCTCACGATCGTGAAGCTTTTTTCCGTGCTGATCCCCATTGTCATGTTTGTTTCCAACCTGGCCGTGGTAACCATCCTTGCCCTGGGTGGCCATTTTGTGGTGGCCGGAACGCTTACCCTGGGCAATTTCGCAGCGTTCAACAGCTACCTGGTCATGCTGATCTTTCCGATTATCATGATCGGCTTCATGAGCAACATCATCGCTTCCGCCACCGCCTCCTACGGAAGGATCAAACAGGTCCTCGACAGTCCCCCGCCCAAAGAACCCGGAACCATCCTGACGGATTTCAGGGGGAATATCCTGCTGGAGAACGTGAGCCTCAGTTATGGAGAGAAGCCGGTGCTGAAAAGGGTCTCCTTTTCCATCCTTGAAGGAAGCAAGACAGCCATCATTGGTCCCACAGCGGCAGGAAAGAGCCAACTGCTGTACCTTCTTTCCAACCTGATCACCCCGGATGAGGGCAGGATCGGGATCGACGGGGTTTCCATCGAGGAATATTCGAGAGAGGTGTTTCATACACAGCTGGGCTTTGTTTTCCAGGACAGTGTCCTGTTCAACATCAGCCTGCGGGAAAACATTGCCTTCAACGATGCGGTAACGGAGGAATCCCTTGCCAAGGCCATCGAAACGGCCGAACTGGCTGAATTTATCGAATCCCTTCCCGAGAAACTCGACACCGTGGTGTCGGAAAGAGGGACCAGCCTTTCGGGCGGACAAAAACAGAGGATCATGCTGGCCAGGGCACTGGCCCTGAATCCGAAGATCCTCCTTCTCGACGATTTTACCTCCCGGGTCGACCGCAATACCGAGAACAGGATCCTGTGCAACATCCAGGCCAACTACCCGGATCTGACCCTCGTTTCCGTTACCCAGAAAATTGCACCGGTCAGGCATTTTGAACAGATCATCCTTTTGATGGAGGGGGAGGTGATCGCATCGGGAACCCACAGGGATTTACTGGAACATTCCCCTGAATATATCCAGATCTACAGTTCACAAAAAACCACCCGTCATTATGAACTATGATCTGAACAGGGCACTGGAGAAAGGGGAAAAGAAACTCCCGGTCTTTGCATCCATGCGAAAGATGGTGACCATCATCAGCGGCGAACGCCACAACCTGAACATCGCTTTTGTGGCCATTTTCCTGAATGCGGGACTCAGCCTGGCGGGGCCCTACCTGGTTGGTTATACCATCGACACCTACGTGCAGGCAAAAGATTACCATGGTTTGCTTGTCTATTCGGGCATCCTGCTGGCCATGTATGTAGCGGCATTTGCAGTCAACTACGCCCAGATGCGTTTGATGGGCGGCATTGGCCAGCGGATGCTCTATGCCCTGAGGAATTCGGTGTTCAGTAAACTGCAGGAACTGCCGCTCGAGTTTTTCAACCAGAACAAATCCGGAGACCTTATATCGCGGATCAACAACGACACCGACAAGGTGAACCAGTTCTTTTCCCAATCGCTGATGCGCTTCATAGGCAGCCTGATCTCCATGACCGGTGCGGGAATCCTTCTCCTGGCGATCAACCTGCCGCTGGGTCTGGCGGCCCTTGCTCCTGCCCTGATCATCTGGGCCTTTACAAAAATCGCCTCTCCATGGATCCGCAGGAAAAATGAGGCAAGCCTGAAAAGCCTGGGCAACTTATCGGCACAGATCCAGGAGAGCCTGGCCAACTTCAGGGTGGTCATTGCCTTCAACAGGCGGGATTACTTCCGGAGAAGGTTCGCGGAGGTCAACCAGGATAATTACAAACAATCCATACAGGCCGGCATTGCCAATACCATCCTCACTCCCGTATATACTTTTTTTTCCAACGTGGGTCAGCTGATCGTCCTGGCACTGGGGATATGGCTGATCATCAAAGGGCACTTTACCATCGGCCTGCTGATCAGCTTCCTTGCCTACATCACCAATTTTTATAATCCCCTTCGTCAGATGGCTGCCCTGTGGGCCAGCTTCCAGCAGGCCCTGGCGGCATGGGACCGGATCTCCAACCTGCTTTCCTTCGAATCCAACCTTACCCAGATGGACGATCCCGGTAAAAAGGCCCATCCGTCCTATATCCATTTCGGGAATGTGGAATTCAGCTACCCCAATGGAAAAGAGGTCCTGCACAAGGTGAGCTTCGATCTGCAGCGGGGCCGGACCTATGCCTTTGTGGGTCCCACGGGTGGCGGAAAGACCACCACGGCTTCGCTGATCGCCCGGCTCTATGATGCCTCCAAGGGGACCATCCTGCTCGATGGCAGGGACATCCGTTCCTATACCCCCTGTGAAAGGGCTACAAAGATCGGGTTTATCCTCCAGGATCCCCTGCTCTTTACGGGAACCATCCGCGACAACATCCTGTACGGAAATCCCGAATGTTCCGGTCTGCGCGACGGCGAGCTTGAAAAGGCCCTGGAGGAAGCACAGCTGACGGCCCTGCTGAAACGCTTCGACCAGGGATTGGACACCCCCATCCAGATGACCGGGGACGGCATCAGCGTGGGGCAGAAGCAGCTGATCGCCTTTATGCGGGCGATCCTGCGAAAGCCGGAGCTGCTGATCCTCGATGAAGCCACCGCCAACATCGATACGGTGACCGAGCAGCAGCTGGAAGCCATCCTGAAGAACCTTCCGGCCTCCACCACCAGGGTGATCATTGCCCACCGCCTGAACACCATCGAAAATGCCGACGAGATCTTCTTTGTGAACTCGGGAGAGATCATTGCCGCCGGTTCATTCAATGATGCGCTCGACCTGCTGATGCATGGCCATGTGGAGAGCTGATCCCCTCCGGGATTTGGATTTGACATATTCTTGACCTATATTTTTACGCGACATCTGATTGACCTGTTCAACCAACTAAATTATACGCAGCCATGAAAACCGTAAGAACCACATGCCTCCTGGCAGTGGCCCTTTTGTTCGTACAAATCTGCCTGCCGCTTGCCGGTCAGGTAACCGACTCCTCTGCCATGAAGAAAGCCTCCCTTCGCCAGGGAGGTGCGGCCGACCTGAATGCCTGGAGCCGCCCTGCCATCGGGACGGCAGGCGGTTTTACCAATCCCGGCACAGAGGACTGGATCCCCTATGTCCCTTCAGCATCGGACGTGCATGCCGGCGGGATCCTCGATGCCAGCCATTATATAGAGAGCCCGGGCGGCACACACGGATTCCTCCAACAGGACAACCGGGGGAACTTCATTTTTGAGGATGGCACACCGGCCACTTTCCTGGGTGGTCAGATCAGCCCCTTCCCTGAAAAGGAAGAGGCTGAATGGATCGTACAGTGGATGCGGCGCCATGGACTGAACTACGCCAGGTCGCACGGATTCGGCCTGCCGGACCAGGATCGGTGGGAGAAACTGGACTACCTGGTCCACCAGTGCAAGCAAGCCGGAATATACCTGGTACTGACCCCGGTGTACTGGACCGAGTTCGAGGTCACCGACCCGGAAGGGAATCCGGTAAAGACCTCCAGCCACGTGATCCTTTTCTTCAACAGGGAGATGGAAATGGCCGTGAGGGACCTGTGGAAAGCATTTTATACCCATAAGAATCCCTATACCGGACTGCGTTACATGGAGGATCCGACCATCGTCTCTTTCGAATTGAAGAACGAGGACAGCCCCTTCTGGGCGCTGGACTGGATCCGGAAGGGGTTGCCGGTATACTGGAAAGAGATGCAGCAGCAATTCTCCGACTTCCTGAAAGACAAATACGGCACCACCGGTGCCCTCCGGGAAGCCTGGACCCTGGAAGGCCACGGGACGGCTCTGGAGGAGAGCGAGTCCCTGGAAGAGGGAAATGTGGATCTCTATGAGATGTCCGGCTGGGAGGAGGAAAAAAGTGAGAGGGATATGGCCATGCGCCCCAGGAAATCGGATCAGACTGCGTTCCTCCACCAGAAGCTCACCTCGTTTTATGCCCGCTCATACGCCTACCTGCGCGAGATCGGATGCAAACAGGCCATTTGCGGATCCAACTGGCGCGGACACTCCTACTCCATGCGCCATGTACTGGAAGCCGATTCACATATGGACTACATGGATCAGCATGACTATTTCGACCATCCGCAGGGAGGATGGCGAACGCAGGACGCGGTCCAGCACAACCAGTCCATGCTGAAATCCGCACAAGGGGGCCTCATCGGCAACCTGGCCCCCAGGCAGGTGATCAACAGGCCGTATACGGTCAGCGAATGGAATATCGGTTCCTGGAACGAACACCTGATGGAGGCCTCCTTCTCCATGATCTCCGTGGGATTGCTGCAGGGATGGGATGGTTTGATCCAGTTCGTGCTCCTGCCGGGACACCTCCCGGGGGAGAAACCTGTCCTGGGGAACAATTTCTTCAACGTGAGCAACAATCCCTCTGTGGTTTTGCAATACCCTACCCTGGCACGGATGTGGCACCGGAAGGATATTGCAGAGGCAGAACCGGTATTTATCCGGCGGATCAGCCCTGCACAGCTGAACATGCCCGGACCGGTATCTTCGAAATACTATCCTGAAGCGTTCATACTCACACACAGGGACAGGAGTCCGGGAAAAGATGAATACGGTCACATGCTTGCGGTGGTGGGCAAGGTGGGGAATGAGTTTGTGCAGGAATTCCAGCCCCACTACGAGGCAGACGGAATCGAAGGGTACCTGGACCAGGAAGGCAAAACAGCACGCAGCATGACCGGGGAGCTCACCTGGGACTGGGGTCAGGGATTCCTGGTGGTTGATACCGACAGGACCCAGGGAGTATGCGGCTATATCGGGAACAGTTCCCTGGATCTGGCCGACATCACGGTCCGTTCCAATACCGCTTACGGTCTCGTGATGCTTACCACCGTGGTGGATGACCTCCCGATCCGGAGCAGCAGCAGGCTGCTGTTGACAGCCCTCGGCAGGGCCCGCAACACGGGGACGGTATACGGGAATGCTGCCGACCGGGACAAAACAAGCGACCGGTACGCCAGTTCCGTCTCCCTGCCACCCGGACAGCGTGTCGCGGTGCTGGCCCTGGGAGAGGCACCCATCATCTCGGAACCCGTGAAAGGGGAGATACGGATCACAATGGACCGGCCTGAAGCAGCTGTTGTGTATGTCCTTGATCATACGGGTCGACGCGGCGCACAGGTGCCTGCCACGGTGAGCGGGGGAAAACTGGTACTCCAGCTGCCGGGTAACCATGGGGCCTGCTTCTTTGAAATTACCGGTCAGGACAGCCAAACCACATCATTCGAGCCTGGTCCTTTTTAATAGACTCCGAAGGGCTGACTGATTCCGTCCCGCATGCAGGATAGAGCAGGATACGGAGACCTGCAAAAACCAATAGATTTGTTACCATGTGATATCTCAGTATGCTTTTCACCTAACTAAATCATCACTTATGAAACGAAAACTATTACTATTATTTCTGTTGGTGGCCGGAGGTCTGCTGTATGCACAGGATACCATCCGGACCCTATTGATCACGGAGGCCCACCTGGGCACTCCCAACATCTGTTTTGTGGAGATCTCCAATGTGGGAGAGGACGCGATCCAGCTCAGTGATTTTGAACTGGGCAGAGACCAGCACAATGATTTTATCAACGCCGATCATATCAGGCTTCCTGATAAGATGCTGCAACCAGGCGAAAGCTTCCTGGTCGCCACTGTCCGGGACTTTACCACCTATGCCTATCAAATGGGTATAGATGACTGGAGCGCCAATGAGGTGGGCACCCCGCTGGATATCCTGGACCTGGTGGACCTGGAGATTCATATGGCTGAGCAAATATCCAATCAGCCCTACTGGCCGGAGCATGACAGTGTCTCGGACGTGGACCCCATCGGGTTGTATTTTGGACGCCAGTGCGTCTACCTGGAGCAGCACCTGCCCAACGGCGATTCTGTTCTGATCGATCAGGTGATGGGGGTGTTTGATACACCTTACGGTACAGAAGGATTGATGCAGAACAAGGGAATGGCCGTTCCCGGTGACGCATACGACGTGGCGGGCTATCCCGCTGCAGGCAACTTTGCCGTCATGATCCGGAAATTTGCCGTGAAGAAGGGAAATATGTCATTTATCAGGGGTACCGGCGAGGGCGATTCAGAGTGGCTCTGCCTGGATAATCTCAGCGGGATGTCATACCGGATGCAGCCCTGGACCATGAAATCCCATGGTGATTACAACCTGGATGCGAACACGCTTGTATCCGACGTGGCCACCGTTGATTTCGCCAACAAGACCATCACGGTACCCTGGGGAACCAGGAGGCCCGACGGGATCATGAAACTCATGGAGAAAAAGCCAGGCATTTACTGGGATTATGCACTCAATGGTATTGAGGAGGATTCCCTTGCCTTTGCTTGCAAGACCGGCGACAAGCTCGAGGTTGTTGTCTGCGGGAACGATGCCGACCGCGGCACCTTCGACATCATTGTAAGTAATCCGCTGGCTTCGGATAATTTTATAGTACCCAGGGCAAACTGGAGCTCGGCGACCAATTTCAGCGCCGGCCTGAACCCTGAACGGGTACCCTACTACGTGATCGAGATCATGAGCGGCCGCGTACCTTCCTGGCCCTTTATTATTGACGGCGGGGGCAATATGGATACCCTGTCGGGAAGAGGGGTCATCACCAACCTGGGGATCCCCTACGCCACCCGCGTGGACTCACTGTACGAGAGGATGGAGAAGGCTCCCCTGGCAACATGGGAGATCGTTCCAGTGGACGGAAATGCATCCAGGCCTGACCTGATGGAAGGAGATATCCTGAAGGTCACTGCAGAGAATGGAAGTGAGAAGGAATACTACATCCAGGTGCAGGTTTACGAAGGTTCGGAAGAGGCCCAGCTGAGTTCCATTACCTGGCCCGACAACCCGGATCCCCAGTTATTCCAGGACATATACAAATGGAAGGGTGATACCATCCCCAACTTCGCTCCGGGATCACACATGTATCAGATCAAGCTGCCTTCAAATATTGAACAGGTGCCTGCCACCGTAGCCAAGGCCGTCAGCGACAACGCGGTTGTTTCGGTCCAGAAGGCCATCAACCTGGCCAGTTACGACGTGGAGGACCGTACCACGGTGTATACCGTTACGGCCGAGAGCGATACGACCAGCAAATACGTATTGGAATGGCAGAGAGAGCAATTGCCCTTCAATATCCAGCCCTACCCGGCTGAACCCTTTGTTTCAGAATACGTGGGGCGTTACTATTTCGGGGATAACTTCCTGGAGGTCTGTAACCCGGGCAATGTTCAACTCGACTTGAGCAACTACATGTTCGTGACAGCCTTCACCACCAATCCGGCTGAAGCGATCGCCGCCGAACCGGAGGAGTGGACGCAGCGGTACATCAAGTACGTGCCGGGTTACAAGTGGGTGGACAGCACCACATGGGCTACCCAGCCTTCGACCCTGGAACAGGACCTCGGTGTCAATGCCGTGGTACAGCCGGGAGATGTATTCTGCATGTCAGGAGTCACGACCAACGGCTGGTGGGGATATGGAACAACCAACTGGAACGACACCCTCTTCCCGGCCATAACCGAAGCCGATGTCAATTTCTATGACAACCTGGTTTATACCGAAGAAGGCTTCTCCGGTTATACGAGGAATCCATGGGGCGAACCGGTAGAAGAAGGATACATACCTGTCGCGCAGGCCGATGCCGGTGAGATCCAGTTCTTGTTCAAGATCGTGGGTGAAGGCGGAGACTCTGTCAAGGCCGGTTTGAAACCTGCCACCGATCCCAACGATTTCGAACTGATCGAGATCATGGGTATGGAAGATCAGTCCGGCTGGATGTTCGGTCAGCTGGAAGCGGCAGACGGATTCAATTTCACCACCTTCATCCGTTACCCGGAGTATGTCTTCCCGAAATCAGTCCTTGAGGAATCCTTCGGGGATGCCGATACAGGCATACCGACCGAGTGGCATATGGTGAACAGGACGACGCCCGAAGTTGTGCCTGGATGGCCGTCCCAGTGGACTGTGACTCCTTTGCTTGATTACGGTAAGCACTTCTTTTACCAGACCACAACCTATCTCTCCACCGTCAGTTCCAATTCCTATAAGGTATCCCTCGGATATGATATTGAGGATATCAAGGGACTGGTCACAGGGGTAACCGTGGAAGGTTTCCTGCCGAAACTGACCAAGGCTGACGAGAATCAGACATGGAGGGTTGTCAGCGGCCTGGACGGCTCCGAACTTGACGCCGATGAAGCGATCTCCGACGGGGACACCCTGCTGGTCACTTCCGCCGATGCTGTGAATACCACCAAGTACGTGCTGGATGTCAGTGACCAGGGGCTCAGTTCTGACGCGGTGATTACCTCGGCGACCTACACGGTGGACGTTACTGTGAATCCGGCTGAAGGCAACGGATTCAAGGGTGAAGGTACACTGTCCGGTTTCCCGTACATGACCACGCTGGAGGCCGTAGTGGACAACATCACCCTGCCGGCCGGGGCCACCATGGCCATACTGAATGACAAGGGTCTCTGGGTACCGGTAAACACGGTGAATTATGATACCATCTACGTGAAAACAGGAGTGAACGACCAGACCATGCTCCATGTAGTCGCTGAAGATATGGTTACCACCATTGACTACTGGCTGAGGCCCGATGCCACTTCGGATGACGCGATGGTCTATTCCGACCTCTTCCTGGTTATCCAGGAGTCGATGCTGATCGACCTGATACCGAGCGGAATTTCCGTGAACAGCCTGACAAGCAGACTGTATGCATCGAGGGGTGCAAGCATGAAGGTGGTTGACAGGTCCGGACTGGAAAGGGAAGGAGCCGGTATTGTCCGGTTCGACGATAAGCTGGTGGTCACCTCCGAAAGCGGAGCGGTGTCCAGGGCTTACTACTTCTCCTTCTCAGCACTCGAGGACAATCCTCACATCCTGTATGTACTGTCCGATGTGTACAGCGTGGACAACGTGGGATACGTGATCCCGGGGGTTGAGGAAGGTACCACCGTCGGCGATTTCCTTGGCAACCTGACTCCCAATGCCTTTGACGCGACCATGAAGGTGATGGACGCTGGTGGCAGCGAGAAAACGGATGGAGCAGTCGTGGCAGATGACGAACTGGTGGTGAGTTCCGCAGACGGAAAACTGCAGATCACCTATACCCTGACGCTCAAGCCTGTTTCGGTGCCCCCGGCAGACGCGGGCCAGATCAGGCTTTATCCGAATCCAACCAGCGGCCAGCTCCATATTACCGGATTGGTTTCAGGTCAGAGGATTCAGGTATACAACCAGGTAGGTTCAATGATCCATGATATGAACGTGAATGCGTTGGATGAAACCATATCTCTGGATAATCAGCCGGCCGGCATGTATATCATCGTGGTAAAAGATAAGGAACAGCTTGCCCGTTACAAGGTCATCAAACAGTAATTCTGCCAATTGATCAGCTGATGTTGGCAACATGCTAGAAATACTACCTGGAGGAATCAACTCCTCCAGGTAGTTTTTCTTAAGATTCTTAAATTTACACCATCTATGTCAGGGAAGAGACTATTGGGGTTCCTCTTGATCATTATACTTGCCAGCGCCTGCAAGAAAGATCTCGAGGAGCGTATCTACGGGAGGCCTGACTGGCTGGCCGGGAAGGTATACGACCAGATCCTTGAACAGCCTGAACTCTCCACCTTTGCCCGGTGTATCAAACGGGTTGGCTTTGATGAGATCATCAATGTATCGGGCAGTTACACGATATTCGGACCGTCAAACGAAGCATGGGATGCTTTCTTCCAGGCGCATTCAGCGTACAACACCATCGAGGAGATCCCCCTGGAGGAACTTGAAGCGATCGTAAAATACCATATCGTTCAGGACCCCTGGAGCAAGAGGCAACTGCGGTCACTGGATGTATTCGGGTGGATCGATACCCTGGATATTACCAACAACAAGCCGCGTGGTTTCAAGCGTGAAACCTTACTCCTCGAGGAGAACCAGAAATACGGGATTCAGTATACCGGTACCGGGTCTACCCGCAGAATGATCATCGTGGATACACTGGATTCCGATTTTCACCGGATTGTCGCCACCGATTCCCGCAAGTTTGCTCCCATATTCTTTAATGAATACCTGGATGTATATAACCTGGACAAAGCGGACTATGAATTCTACTTCGACCGGACCTTTGACGGGCCGGAAGACCTCTATTTTGCGGGTTCTAAGATCACCAGCGACGAAATCTTCGCAGAAAACGGATTCATCTATGTCATCGACCGTGTGGTTGAACCTTTAAAAACGGCTTACCAGCTCCTCTCGGACAGGGAAGGGGCCGACCAGTACACGGATTTCCTGGACCTGTTGAACCTCTTCGCGCAATTTCAGTACGACGAAGTAAAAACTTACGAACAGCCGGGTGCACAAGAGGGCCTGGAGGTGGATTCCCTGTTCGATCTTTCTTACCCGCAGCTGGTATTCGATTTCAACAATGAAAAGACCAGTGCCCGCAAGGGAGAAGTGGGTTTACCCTCCAACGTGACCATCAGGTATCATCACGGGATGATGGCTCCCACCAACGCCGCATTCGAGGCCTTTATCAATCAGTACCTGAGGATCAGCCAGGGGTGGCAGAACATCATGAATGCTCCTGATCATATCCGGAGGATCATCGCCAAAAGCCACATGTCGTTCACCCCTGTATACCCATCAGACTTTCTCGGGGGTTTTTATAACGGAGAAGAGGATATCGTCAACCTTGATGGTGGCAGCATCATCGAAAAACAGTTTGGCAGCAACGCCACCTTTCTTGGATTGAGCGAGGCCATTGTGCCCCGGGCATTCAAGAGCGTGACAGGCCCCATATACCTCAGGCAGGGCTACAGCAAGGTCATGTATGCCATTGAAGCGGCCGGGCTCTTGCCTGCACTGAAGCGGGAAAATAAGGACTATTCTCTGTTCGTGGAATCTGATCTGAATACGGACCTGGACTCTTCCTTTTATTACAATAACGGCACGTTCACAGCAGTAAAGATCGTGGGCGGGGGATTCTATGAAACCACGAGACTGAACACGGATGATCTGAGGACCATGATCCTGAATCACGTGGCAGTAAGGACCCCGAGGGGAATGGCCCGAAAGGAGTTCATCCCGAATATGGCGGGGAATTTACTGATTTTTAATAATGAGACCGGGGAAGTTTCCGGTACCGCCCCCACCACATTCGGTTTCCAGGGCACCATTCCGGAGACCAATTATCCGGTGGAGATCGACTTTGACGCGGATAATGGAAAGGTCTACGAGATCAACAACTGGTTCAGTTTCGGTACATCCGATATCTATGACCAGATATCCCGCAATTACCCGGCCTTCCACGAGCTCCTGGTTGAAGCCGGGCTGGCGCGTGAGAAGGAATTCAGGTATACCTTTATTTCCAACAACGAGTTTTATACCATTTTCGTGCCGAACGAGGAAGCACTGGCTTCCCAGGATTTCAGCGGGCTGTCGACGGATGAGCTGCGCAATCTTCTGCTGCTGCATTTTGTAAGAGGAGATTTGATCTTCACGGATGGTTCTGCAGCATCCGGGTATTACACCACGGAGCGGATTGATGAGAAATCCACCCCTTTCAGCACCTTCAATACGAGGATCCATATTTTAACGGGCTATGACATCATCACCCTGGGAGGAACAGGTGGGATCAACAATATTGAGATCCTGGAATCGGGTACCTCCAACAGGCTTGCCGGGGTGAGGATACAGACCGGTACTGAACAGGTTTTCCCGTCCATGTACAACAACGCGGTTATCCACGAGATCGGTCAGGTGTTGAATGTTGAAAAACTGGAAACCCAATGAAACGAATCATCACAGCTATTTTAACCATCTTCATGCTGTTGGCTGTTCCCGGTCTCCATGGCCAGCAAAAGACCACCATCAGGGGACGGGTAATTGATGCAGCCGATCAGTCCGCCGTCATCGGGGCCACAATTATTGAGTATGACAGCGATGAGCGGGTGGTGAACGGTTCCATTACCGATGTTGACGGGCTCTTTGTCCTGGAATTAAAGGATCCTTCCCACCTGGTCAGGGTAAGGGTCATTGGTTACCAATCGAAAGTGATCGAGGTGAAGTCCGGTGAATCTGTCATTATTGAGCTTGAAGCGGAAAACGTGGCCCTTGAAGAAGTAACCATCACCGCCGAGGCCACCTCCACCAACAGTCTGACAAACCTGGCTGACAGGGATAAAGCTTCCTCATCCGTGAAGATCGACCTGACGGATATGCAGGATGCAGGAGTATTGTCTGCAACAGATGCCCTGCAGGGGAAAGTAAGCGGTCTCGATATTATTGCCGCCTCCGGCGACCCGGGTTCCGGTTCACAACTGGTGATCAGGGGATTGAGTTCCATGGGCAACAACCAGCCCCTGATCGTGGTTGACGGGATCCCGCAGTTCAAAGTATCCAGCAGTTTTGACCTCACCTCGGCTGATACGGAGGACATCAGCAACCTGATCAATATTGCGTTACAGGATATCAAATCCATCGAGGTCCTGAAAGATGCCGCATCAACGGCTGCCTACGGCTCCGAGGGGGCGGACGGGGTGCTGCTCATCGAAACCAACAAGGGGAGAATGGGTAAGGTGCAATTCGACTACCAGTACAGGAACAACCTGAATATACAGCCCCCGGCCATCCCCATGCTGAACGGGGATGAGTACATCATGCTGCAACGGGAGGAGTGGCACAACCAGCTGGGTGTATACGATATCCCCGATGAGATCTCCTATAACCAGGATTATGTTGATTTTCACAACTACTCCGCCAATACCGACTGGCTGGGAGAGATCACCCAGAATTCCGTATCCCAGGACCATTATTTCAGCGTTTCAGGGGGAGGGCAGAAAACCAGGTATTTTACTTCGTTCAACTACCTGGATGAAAACGGGACCACCATCAGCACCGGTTATAAGCGCTTCTCGTCCCGGGTCAATCTGGACTATTACCTCTCCAGGAAACTGCTGTTCCAGATCAAGTTCAATTACACGAGAAGCACCACGAATTCGAATCTGAATGTAAATGGCAGGAATATCCGTTACATGGCCTATATCAAGGCCCCCAACATGACCATCTGGGAAAAAGACTACAACGGGGACCTTACGGGAGAGTACTTCACGCCCATCTCAAGCTACCAGGGCGACGGGGTCTCCTACTTCAATCCCGTTGCCGTGGCCAACCTGGGGAGGAACGACACCTACAATGACGGATTGGACAATACCTTCACGCTCAGGTACAAGCTCAATGACTGGCTCACCATCAGGGAGACTTTTTCATTCCAGTTCGGCGGATCCAAGGGGAAAACCTTTCTCCCCTACAATGCCATTGGTTCGGACTGGCTGGGTGGACAGGTAAACAGCGCCAGGGAAACGAATGACATGAGCCAGTCCATCAGGAACGAGGTACAGGTTGCCATAAGCAACCCCTTCAGGAATAAGAACCACGATTTTTCGGGTGCCCTGACCTTTGTTGCCGAGCGTTACAGTGGAGAGTACCTGGGGGTGATGAGCACCCATTCTCCCAGTACAGACGTGCAGGATCCCTCATCCGATCCACTCACCTGGGCCATGTGGAACGGGACCTATGAGAGCAGGTTGCTCCGAAGTGTCAACAACCTGAATTATAAGTTCATGGACAGGTACATGCTGCAGGGAATATTGACCATCGACGGCCACTCCTCCTTCGGAGAGAACAACCGTTTTGGTCTCTTTCCGGGAATTTTCGTGGGCTGGAGGTTTTCCGACGAGCCCTTCCTCAGGGACATCCCCTGGCTCGGCGAGAGCATGATCCGTGCCAGCTGGGGAGTTTCAGGACGCCGGCCGGATAATGCATATGCCCGCTTTGCCAGCTACGAGTCTTCGGGGAGCGGAAACTACATTCTGGAACCGGCCATTGCCCCGACAAAAATTGAACTGACCAACCTGAAATGGGAGAGTGTCGCCAGCTGGGACGTGGGGATTGATCTGAACCTGTTCAAGGAGCGGGTGTACCTGGAGGCCAATATTTATGAGAAAACCACCAGAGACATCCTGTTTGAGAATTACAACATACCTTCTTCAAGCGGGTACGATATACTGGGATTTTACAACGGAGGCCGCTTAACCAACCAGGGATGGGAACTCATGGCCGATTTCAAACCGGTCAAAAAAGCCGACTGGTTGTGGGTTTTAAACTTCAACGCTTCCCAGAACATCAATACTTTTGAGGAACTGCCAGACAATTTTAACAATGAGCAATCCACATCCATCGGAAACGGTCAGTACCCCTTGCTGGTAGAGGAGGGCGAAGCCATCGGATCCTTTTTCGGGTTCCGGTACCTGGGTGTCTGGCCCAGCGATGAAGACGTGGTGGCCAGGGATGCCGACGGCAATATTTCCAGGGACAGCGATGGAAATCCCATCCCCCTGAGATACATGGACACTTACACCTTCCAGGGAGGGGATCCCATCTATGAAGACATCAATCACGACGGGAAAATCGATCTGAACGATGTGGTTTATATCGGGGACTCAAATCCCAGTTTTTTCGGTGGATTCGGAACCACCTTGAAATACAAGAACTGGGATTTGTCGGTGGCTTTCCATTACCGGATGGGATTTGATATTGTCAACAGGATTGCCATGGATACCCAGGGCATGAACAACCGTAACAACCAGAGCAAGGCCACACTGAGGCGATGGAGGATACAGGGCCAGGATGAAGCGGACATGTTGCCGCGTGCCTATATGAATCATCCCGCCAACAACCTGGGATCGGACCGGTACGTGGAACAGGGGGATTTCTTGCGGCTGAACAACCTGAAGATCTCCTATCAGCTAAGCCAGCAACTGCTCAACCGGCTCAGGCTCAGGAAGGTCATCGTATCCTTCAGCGCACGAAAGCTATATACATTCACCCGGTACACGGGACAGGACCCGGCTATCGGGCAGGATGCCTCCAACCCGTTCTGGATCGGGGAGGATAACGCCCGTACACCACCTCCCAAGATATACACCCTGAGCATTTCCATCGGCCTTTGAGAAAGAACAAGATGAAACATCGTATAAACTATACAATCGCCCTGGCGCTGGTCCTGATCTCCACTTCCTGCAATGACTGGCTGCAATTGTTGCCACCCGGGGGATTGATCCGTGAAGAATACTGGAAGACAGAGGCAGACGTGAAAGCCGTGCTGATGGCGGCCTACGAAAGTTTTTCCACCATGGACGCGAGCTTGTTTATTTTGGGCGAGATCAGGGCCGATATGATCCAGGGTGACATCGGCCAGCCAACCGGTGAAGAACTGCTGATGGAGAGCAACATCTTTCCGGATAACGATATCTGTAGCTGGAGCGAATTTTATTCCGTGATCAATTATGCCAACGAGGTCATTAAGAATGCACCTCTGGTTCAGGAAATCGACAATACCTTCACCGATTTTGAGAAGCAGGGGCTGATGTCGGAAGCCTATTTTATCAGAAGCCTGGCTTATTTCTACCTGGTCAGGTTATACGGTGAGGTACCTCTTGTCCTTGAACCCACGGAAACAGACGATGCCGACTTCTATCTCCCCAAATCACCGGAGGACGTGGTGCTGGACCAGATGGTGGCCGACCTGGAGGCCAATCGTCCCTTTGCCCCTTCAGGGGGATTTGCCACCCTTGCCGAAAACAAGGGGCGGGCCTCGAAACCGGCCTTCGATGCCTTGCTGGCAGATATCGCCCTCTGGAGGTTTGACTACGCTGCCGTGGTGGAACACGTGGAACGGATCGAAGAGATCCCGGAAATTGATCTGGTACCGGGCAGCATGTGGTTTGAGATCTTTTATCCCGGGAACAGTCCGGAGGGGATCCTGGAATTTCAGTTCGATGGAAACCTGGGTCAGAGAAACGGTACCTTCTCTCTGACAAGCCAGTATTCTTACAGGTACGATCCCAGCCAGGCCTCCCTGAACATGTTCGCTTCCGAGTATGATTCCAGGGAAGTGGTCAGGGGAGAGGGTGCATCCATCGTAGAAGTGGCTGAGGATGATTACATTATATGGAAATACGTGGGAC
Source organism: Bacteroidota bacterium (assembly GCA_043797815.1). Taxonomy (GTDB): domain Bacteria; phylum Bacteroidota; class Bacteroidia; order Bacteroidales. Next base: position 60,480 of record JAZDPG010000035.1, on the reverse strand, counting down.
GGGCACCCGACGGGGCATCCCTCCGGTCCGGCAACGAACAGTTTAGTTGCAACTGGATCGTGTACCGTTACGCAGATATCATGCTGATGAAAGCCGAAGCGCTGTCCCAGATGAACCAATTCACAGCGGCGGGTGATATCCTGAACGAGATCAGGACCAGGGCTGGTTTAAATCCTGCACTGATACCCAGCAATCCCGTTGCCTATGAAGACGCCATCATGGATGAAAGGGCAAGGGAGCTGGCCTATGAAGGGAAACGATGGTTTGACCTGATGAGACTGGGACGAAGGAACAATTATGCCAGGAAGAGCAAACTGATCGAAGTGATCATCAGCAACGTGCCTCCCACACAGAAAAGGATCCTGTCGGCAAAACTGACCAATCCGCTGGGATGGTACCTGCCCATTTTCGAGGACGAAATTGAGCGGAACAAGAACCTTGTTCAGAATCCGTATTACGAAGATTAAGATGAAGCAGACCGGAACCATATTGTTGATCATACTGTTAATCACCGCATACTCCTGTGAAAAGCCCGTCCGTGTGGCGAATTTCGAGGACCTGGAACAGTACACCATTCTTGATTATATCCTCGAAAACGAGGAAAGATACTCTTCCTTCCTGGCCATCCTGAAGGTGGGAGAGCTGGACCAAACGCTGGGTTCCTATAATCCCCATGGGCAGGACTATACCTTGTTCCTGCCCGACAACCAGGCCCTTGACAGGTTATTCAGTGAATCCAGCCCGGTCACATCGCTGGATGAACTGCTGGACAATCCGGAACTGGCGAAAGAGTTTTGCAGGTATCACGTTGTAAACATGGGGGTATACACGGGTAATTTTCCTTTCGGCGCCTTTCCGGAACCCACCCTGTCCGGGGACATGCTTACCGTGAGTTTCATCATTGACAGTGACTCTTCCTATTACAAGATCAACAACCAGGCCTTGGTGATCTATCCCGATATTGAGGTCTCCAACGGTTATATACATCTCATTGATCCCGCTTTGAAACCCGTCACCCAGACCACCTATGAATGGCTTGAACTGAACAGTTCCTACGCAATCTTTAAGGAGGCAGTGGACCTGACCGGATTCTCAGATCAGCTGAAACTGGACACCAAAGAACACGATTCCATATATCCCCTCACCCTGCTCCTGGAGTCTGATGAGGTGTTTCATGCCTTTGATATCTTTTCGGTGGATGATCTGGCTGCCCTGATCAGTCCTGAGAACAGCGACTATACTTCCACACTCAATCCATTGTATAATTTTGTCGGGTACCATATCCTGAACGGAGGCATCTTTATAGACGATTTTGAAGGGATCCGGACCAATTACACGACCCTGTCCGACGTGCCACTCAATATCGACGGAACGGGAATCGATTTTGCCATCAACCGTGGCAGAGAGGTGTTTGATACCCTCGTCGCAGGGGGGGATACAAGCTATATAGATTATGTCGGATTCTATTACGATCAGAGCAACGTGCTGACCAGAAGCGGTGCCATCCATATGATTAATCAAATCATGAAACAACAGCCTGCCTCGAGGGCCACCGTGAATTTCCAGTTCCTTGAGGAAACTGTCTTCAACCAGTTTCGGAGCAAGGCGGGTTCATACCTGATCGAGAAGGAATTGAACCTGAGCCGCCTGGATTGGAAAGGAGCCGATCTTTACTTTGTGGAGCTGGGGGATCAGGAAACGACAGCATGGAATGCCGATTACCTTGAAGTTGACGGGGATTTTGAGATCTCCTACCAGATCTCGAAAATAGTCCCGGGTATGTATGAATTTTACATAGGTACAGAAATGCTCAACGCTGAAAATGCCATGGTGGAGATTTTCGTGGACGATAAAAAAGTGGGCGGGTTCGTGGATTTAAGCAAAGGGGGTACTGTTACCGCTCCTTTCCAGAGGTACCTGGTGGGTACCGTGGACCTGAAAAGCTATAAAACCCATACAGTGAAAGTGACCTCACTTATTCCGGGCAGGTTCCTGTGGGATTATGTCAGCTTCCAACCGATATAACAACAATCGTAAAATGAACCAGAGAACCTATACAATACCACTCATTATTACGCTGCTCCTGCTGGCGACCGCGTGCGACCCGGGATGGAAGGAATATTACGATGATTATCCTGATACGGTGAATAAAAAAGTATGGGATGAACTGAAGAATGACCAGGCTGTTTCCCTGTTTATTGGCCTGCTGGAAGAATATGAATATGACACCCTGTTTAATTCCGATATTGCTTACACGCTGTTTATCCCCGGGAACGATGCTCTTGAAAGCTACCTGGCCCAGCATGAAGTTACAGACTACTACCTTGGATACCACCTGACTCCCCTGATCATTCAGTCGGGAAACCTGTCCGCCAGCGAAAGGTTTGTCCAGACCCTCAGCAAAAAATACATTCGCTTTCAACGAAGTGGTTCTGCTGTAACCATAGACGGGGTTCCCGCAGCCTACGAGAGTCCTTTGTTCCTGGACGGCAAGTATTATGTACTGGATGATGTAATTGAACCACTTCCCAATCTGTACGAGTACTTCAAGGTGACCAATTCGGTGCTCAGTGATTATATCGATACGCAGGACTCCATCATCCTGGACAAAAACCTGAGTATCCCCATTGGTTTTGATGATTTCGGCAGAACCATTTATGATACGGTCTCTGACGTCATCAATATTTTTGAAGAGGAGTATTTTACTGTCAAGCAGGAAGACAGGTCTGTCTTCGGGACCATTGTCTTTCCTAAAGCCGAGGATTATAACCAGGCCCTCAATACCATCGCCGACGCCCTGGGCCCCTCGATCGTGGATTACAGGGATATCCCGCTGGAATGGCAGCATGAGGTATTGCTTCCCTACCTTTTTAAAAAGGGGATCTTCCTGAATAAGATCGAACAGGTGGATTTTCCAACGAAAATAGATTCAAAGAAAAACAAGATGCTGAATATCCTCGGGGACAGTATCGTGATTGATTACATCCCTGCGGAGAAGGCCGTGTGCAGCAACGGGTATGCCTATAATTACACTGATTTCAGTATTCCAGATGAGTTGTACCTGGGAACTGCGACATTCGAGATGGAAACCCTGCTGGATGAGACCGGGATCAACCGCTTTGCATGGAACGAGGCCGTGCAGATCGAATCGGGCCTGTCTGTACTTCCCAAGCAGGTATACATCAACACGGCTTCCAACGATTCACTTATCTGGGTGGAATTCCCTAAAAAGTATAACGGGACTTATTCCGTGCAGTTCAAAGGTCCCCGTCTCTTCCCGAGAAAATACCTGATGGTGGTGTCAACCAACATGGATTATGGAGGAATCTATGATATTTACGTGAACGGGGAGCTGGCCACCACCTTTGATTATACTGAGTTTCTCTTGTACCGGGGTGTCATATACGGGGTTACAGGAGAACGGTACCTTCCCGATGGCCGGTATAACAAGTTCGATATGCTGGTGGAAAATATTGACTCCTATGATAGAGTGGATATCAAGTTTGAATACATGGGACCGGGGAATGTTGCCAATAACGGTCTGGTAATGGATGCGTTGGAATTCATACCGGTTAATGATTGATCTGATGATGAAACGAGCGTTAAACGTTGTATTGCTGTTCGCGGTTTTGTGGTTTACCCCTGGCGGTCATTCCGTTATGGCACAGGATACACTTACAATCAGGGGAACTGTTGTTAACGGGAACAACATGCCGGTTTCCGGTGTATCCGTGGGTGTTGAAGGCTCTCTTGAATTTCCGGACATCACGGATGATTCCGGATCTTTTCTCATACATTCAGCTACAGGTGATGCATGGTTGAACGTGGTCCCCTCTGCCGCTTACAAGAGCAAAAGGATTCATTTGAACAAGCGGAAAGAGCTGACCATCTACCTGACCGGCAATACGGTCGCCTCCGGAGATGATCCCATCCCTTACTTTTCACGGGGAATTCTCAGAAAAGACATGATTTCAGCGTTTTCCGCCCTGGATCCGGACCAGATCAACCATACAGCTGCTTTATCCCTTGACCAGTATCTTCAGGGAAGGGTGAGCGGCATGCACGTAACCAGCCGTTCCGGCTTTCCGGGCAGCGGGGCGGCCACCTTCACCCGGGGGATCAATTCGCTGACAGCCGATAGCCGTCCCCTCTATATCGTGGATGGGATGCCCCTGACCAACCTGGGCGTATTCAGCTCAAATATTGCCGGGTTTGAATACAACCCGCTGCTGTCTGTCAATACCATGGACATTTCAGGGATCACCGTGCTGAAGGATGCCTTGCTGTCCGTTCCCTATGGCTCCATGGCGCCCAACGGCGTCATTCTGATCGAGTCCCTCGATCCGTCAGCCACCGAAACGGTCATTGAAATCGATTACCGGTCGATCTATTCCCTCGCCCCGGAAAACCAGCTGCCGCAGATGAACGCGGGCCAGCATAAAACGCTGATCAGCGAATTGCTTTTTTCAACAGGGTCGCAGCTGGAGCAAATCCAGGAGGACTATCCTTCGCTCTTTCTCACTCCGGAAGATGACCGGTACATCGATTACCAGCACAATACCAACTGGCAGGATTACATATTCAACAATGCGCTCTCCCATAATTTAAATGTCAATGTAAAAGGCGGAGACGAAATCGCGCGTTACGGGCTCTCCTTCGGATATATTAACTCGGACGGGATCATCAGGAAAACAGGGTATGACGGGTATAATCTGAGATTCGTCGGTTTGCTGAACATTTTCACGTGGCTGAAGATGAACGCGGGTGTCTCCATGAACTACGGCAAGGCACAGATCAAAGAATCGGGGATCTCCCCGGAAACCAGTCCGATCCTCTCAAGCCTTTCGAAATCGCCCATGCTGAATCCATACCAGTATGATGACCTGGGTCAGGAGCTTCCGATCATCGCAGTTGTGGATGAGATCGGGGTCAGCAACCCCGTGGCCGTGATCAATAACCAGGAAGCTTCCAGTACAAATTTCAATTTTACCTCCACCCTGGGCTTCAACGCCCGGGTGAACGATAAAATGAACTTTCAGTCGAATTTCGGATTGAACTACAACATTCAGAAGGAGAATAATTTCAAACCGAATATCGGGATGGAGCATTATGACAATGACGAAGCCATCAATGTCTCCCAGTCAACCAACAATACCCTAAGCTCCTTCTATACAAATAATTACCTCGTTTACAGGATATTATCCGAATCCAGTCATTCCCTTACTTCCGTTACTGGAATGAATGTACTGAGCAACACCTATGAACTTGATTGGGCATTGACCAGAAACGCGCATGAAAACGACCAGTACCGGCAGCTGCAGGATGGCAGTGGTGGCCTGTGGGAACTCGGGGGTGATAACCGTAAATGGAACAGGCTCTCCATGTATGAAAACCTCTCCTACAGCTTCCGGGACAGGTACCTTGCCACCGCCTCCCTTTCCCTGGATGGATCCTCCAGGGTGGGCCGAAAAGCGATCAACACGGTCAGTCTGGCCGGTACGCCCTTTGGCTTTTTCTATTCCGTGGGTGCCGCATGGAGGATCAGCAACGAAGCATTCCTGAGGAATTTTTCACCCCTGGAGGAATTGAAATTGCGTCTGAGCTACAGCCGCGTGGGGAATGACGATATCGGGGAATCCACTGCCACCAGCTACTACAAGATCGTTAAATACAGGGAGACCACCGGTCTCTATCCGGCACTGCTGCCCAACGAGGAGCTCAGTTACGAGGTCATCTCACGGATCAACGGAGGATTGGATCTTTCGCTGCTGGGCAACCGGATCTCCGCGAGTATTGATATTTACAGGTCGGTGACTGATAACCTGCTTGTATTTGTACCCCTGGAGGCCTATTTCGGGTACGACGTCAGGCCGGAGAACAACGGCAAGATGGAGAACAGGGGACTTGATGCTCACGGGTTCATAAGGATCATCAACCGTCCGCGGTTTCAATGGGATATCGAGGCATGGTACGCTCTGAACAGGAACGAGATCCTGGAGATCGAGGGGGAAAAACATGTATCAGGTGTCCTGGGAGGCGAGGTAGTCAACCAGGTGGGTGAAAAAGCCCACAGTTTCTATGGGTATATTTTCAATGGGGTTTATGCCACCACACAGGAAGCGGAGGATCTGGGACTGGTGAATGAACGAATGGTTCCCTACCAGGCAGGCGATGCCATCTATGAAGACCTGTCGGGTCCCAACGGGGAACCCGACGGGATCATCAACGATTTCGACAAAACGATCCTTGGGTCCTCCATGCCCGATTATTACGGGGGTTTCAGCAACAGCTTCACCTACGGCCGATGGAGCCTGAACGCGTTTTTCCAGTATGTTTCAGGGAATGAATTGTATAATTATATCCGGTACCAGAACGAGAATATGACGGGCCTGGAAAACCAGAGTACAAAAGTACTGTCCAGGTGGCAATATGAAGGTCAGCAGACCGAGGTACCCAGGGCTGTATTTGGCGATCCGGTCGGGAATACATCGTTTTCTTCCCGGTGGATTGAAGATGGATCCTATCTCCGCCTGAAGAACCTCACGCTATCGTTTACCATGCCTGAAGGCATGCTGAATCTCAGAAAAGTCCAGATCTATATTTCTGCATCTAATCTGCTTACCCTTCATCATTACCTGGGCTACGACCCTGAGTTCGCGCATTCACATGATCATATCACCCAGGGAATTGATTACGGGCAAACTCCGCAGCCCAGACAGTTCATGGCGGGTATCAAAATTGGTTTGTAATGAAAATATTTTACGCTGCCACCTTGCTGATCCTGTTGCTGACCATTCCGACAGCATGTGAAAAATTCTTCCTTCCCGAGCAGGAGATCGCCATCACGGAGGACCGCTTGTATGATGACTGGTATGAATACCGTGCTGTCGAAATGGGTCTGTACAGCATCCAGTCCGAACTGGTTGAACAGATCATGGTGCTGGGAGAACTGAGGGCCGACCTGCTGCAAATCACCGGTCATGCCGATGCCGACCTCATTGAAATCTATAACTTCAATATTTCCAAAGAGAACCCATACGCCTCCCCTGCTACCTTCTTTAAGCTGATCTCAGCCTGCAACAACTTCATCCGGGTCCTTGAGAAGAACCATCCCGAGGTCCTTGATACGGAGAGTCTGGTCACCAACTACGATCGCCTTTACGGGGAGGTCATTTGTATGCGGGCCTGGGCCAATTTCAACGCGGTCCGCATCTACGGGAAAATTCCGTTCATTCACGAATCACTGACCACCATCGAGGAGGTGAATGACTTCCTGAACGCTTCGGGAGCCTACATGGACAGCCTGGATATCACTTTTGGCCGAAACGGGTACAACAATGATACCGCTTACAATACACCCGTTCAACTGGACAAACAGTACTTTGACGAGAAACTGATCATTGATTACTTCACCAATGAACTGAAAACCAGGGTTAAAGCAGTAGGTGTGAACCACTCGATCAACAACAACGATGAGACCTGGGAAGTCACCACCTGGAATACCTATGCCATGAATACCCTGCTGGGGCTCATGTTCCTGACCGAGGGAGATCTCCTCCAGGCAGCATCGCACTTCGAGCAGGTGATCTACAACAATTCGCTGACTTACAGGTATCAGCTTGACAGGACCTTCCGCGACCGGAACTGGAGGGCCATTTTCAACAACATCGATGTCAGGGAACACATCCTGACCACTGATTTCAACAAAGGCTCTTACCAGAAAAACCGTTTTCAGTATCTTTTTGACAACCGGGCCCCCCATAAATACATGTTAAAACCCACCCGGAAAGCCGTCGATTTCTGGGAAACCCTCTGGGATGACTATACCATTGCTGCCTATAACGTACCCCAGGAAGCCAAAATCGGACTGGAGGGAAGACCCGGGGATTTTCATCGCGGCTATGGTGTTTCCTATTCCTATAACAGAAACGAGGTTCCGGTAGATGAAACAGACATCCGGCAGATGCTTGTGCTGAAATCGAAAGGGGATATTCGCTCCTCATCCTTGCTGGTCCGGGACGCGGATACCGTGGTCTGGAAATACTCCTGGAACAAGAAAATTTATGATGAGGACGCTGACTTTATCTTCTACCGGGCAGCCAGTGTACACCTCTGGCTGGCGGAGATCTATTCCTACCTGGCCACCATACAGAACGGGATCCTCCGGGAATCCACCCCCACCGCTGAAGCACTGCTGAACGACGGTACCAACTATAGCCTGTCATCCGCCAGGGTGCAAATGGGCGTCAGGGGCCGCGTTGGATTTGGGGGACAGTTTTGGGAGGACGGTGCACGCATTGGAAATTATATCTACATCCACGAGCCTGTCACCAACAAGATTACAGGTTACCGCGATCTGACAAGCGATTTTTACGAGAAACAAAAGGTCCTCGAGCAATTTGTCATGGATGAACGTGCCCGGGAACTGGCCTTTGAAGGAGAACGCTTTTATGACCTGGTCCGGGTGGCCAGGCGGAGGGAAGATCCCGCGTATCTGGCCGGCGAGATATCAGAGAAATACCCTGCCGGAAAGAGGGAACAAATCTACAATCTTCTCCTGAACGAGGAGAACTGGTATATCCACTACTTCGAATAGATCACCAGCCGTCCCATCATCCTGCCCACCTGCACCGCGTAAATCCCGCCGGGAAGGTAAGCAGTGTTGATGATATTGGTTCCCTTCCCGATTTCCTCCTCATGGATTTTTATACCATTCACGTTGTAGAGACGGAGCGTGGCCTCATCCGATGATTCGATCCTGAATGAAGCACCGGCCGGATTGGGATACATGCGCAGACCCGGTTCTGCCCATGCGACTTCTTTGCCCACCTCCGGGTTGGTGGGATAAAGGACCACCTCTCCGGATACGTCCCCTGCCCGGCTGGAGGCCCTTAGGATCAGGGAATCGGTCTCATTGGACAAATCACTGCTCACGTACACCAGACAGTAGGTCTCATACCCGAGGAGCCCGTAATTCCCCGAATTATACCGAAGAGTCCACTCTACCTCTCTGTCCCATGAATTTGAGGGAGAAATGGCTGCATTAAACCGCTTTGATTCACTGGTCTTTGTGAAATGGTAGTTCCCTTCCGGGATCTCAATGCCCGCAATCCTTGGATAAGGATACCAGGCCAGGGGAAGCTTTGTCATCACGATGCCTTCGGCCTGAAAATGCAGCAGGACCATGGCGTGCTTCGGGACCTGAACGATCATACTGTCCCGTATGGCCACCTCCAGGGTATCCACTGTGGCCTGCTTCGTGCTGAAACCTGGACCGGTGATCAGGAACAGCTGCCCGGTTTCACTGCATACCAGGGAATCGGGAAGATCGATCTCCACGTAATGGTCATTTTCATAATCCCTGCTGATCAGTACCACGGAATAGCCCTGTTCATTCCTGTACGCGTGGGCACCCACCGGGCGTTCGCTGAAGGTGGCCCCCTGCAGGGAGGATCCTCCCCGGTTTGAATGATAGGTATTGCGGAGGACATCTCCCTTGCAAAGACGGTTGAAATAACTGGCTGTCAGGAAGAGGGGAAGCCCGCGGTAGTTGTTCTCCGGTTCGGTGATCCTCCACTCACCGCCGGTGAGATGAAAGATGGTGGGGATGGCCGATCCCCGCTCCATGGCACTCAGGTAGTAATCGGTGCTGACCAGGGCCTGTCCCAGCCTGCCATTGTAGGTGGGCGTGGTGGTGTTAGACTCGTACATGTATTGCTCCATCAAACGTCCTGTCTCCTGAACTTCAAATTTGTGGGAAGCGACCATGCCCTCCAGGTACCTGTCCGCCCGGTTCCGCACGTTCTGGTAATACTCCAGTTCGGAATCCGCGGGGGGGAACTCCGGATCATAGTTCAGGTTTCCTCCCAGGTAACCCGAGGGGGCCGTCCATTCCACCTCTCCCCTGTCCCCGGCGATGATCTTATCATTCAGTCCATAGCTGTCCTCCCGGGAAGGGTACCTGGAACTGTAGGCCAGGACGATTTTCGTCGAATCATACCAGGGCGAGGCCTTCATGACCCGGGCCATCTCCCGGCACCAGTTGGCATAGGTCACGTAGTTACTCCCGATCTGGGCATCGTGGGCGCTGCTTCCCCATACCTCGTTCCCGAATTCGAAAATCAATCCCGGACTGTCGGGAAGAAGAGGCTCCGTGAAGCCTTCCGCCACCCTGAGTCTTCCCCCGGGCGTATCACCCGGCCCGTTGATATACTCCAGGAAACGCTCAAAGGTTTCCGGATTGGTTCTCCAGTCGGTGCGGTTCTCCACCCCGCAGCAGAAGGCCGTGTAGGCGCTGAGCTGGTTGCAGCGGTCCATGAATTTCGCGATGGTCACCTTCTTGCCGGCTCCGGCGTAATTCTTGAAGCTCAGCGGATTCGCCGTGAGTGCACCCCAGCGGATGGCACCCGGCTGAAGGTCTTCGAGCAAGCGGGTATGGGCTGCGTTGAACACCTCCCCGCTGATGAAATCGGGATTGATCCCAATCCCTTCGTTGTAGGACATGGCAACGGGAGAAACCTCCAGTCGTCCGGTCCGGAGCCCCAGGTTGTTGTCCAGCGGGTCAAAGGCGGTGGTGGAGAACGCAAACACCTGGCTTTTCTCCGATACGTTCATCCCTGCGTCCACCGATTCAATCTCCAGGCTGTAGGTCGTTCCGGGAGCCAGCACCTGCAGCACGGCGGAATTGGTCTGGATGATCTCCTCCCCGCTGTACAGCGCACCATCCAGGTAAAGCCTGTAGCCGATCACGCTTGACTGGCCATCTGCGGCGCCTTCCCAGGATACCTGCACTGCCAGACCCGTGGCTTCCTCCACCAGCAAGGAGTCGGGAGGAGCGGGCGGTATGCTGTCCCTTTCCAGGGTTTGAACATGGAGGATGTTTTCAACATGGGATTCATTGCGTACCCGGTCGATGGCAGTAACGGCGATGGAATAGTCCGTTCCGGCCGTCAGTCCCTCCAGGAGGTAGCTGTTCCCGGTCACGGCAGCCGTGTTCATTTTCACCCCGTTCAGGTAGACATGGTAGCCTGCCAGTTTCTGATCATCGCTGCCCGTACCCCACGAGATCCTGAGAAACCGGTCCCCGGTGATCGTTGCCTCCAGATCATCAAGGGGATCCGGCCGGCGGGTATCCCACTCCGGGTAGAGACAGGATCCATCGATATACGTGGCATCGGACACGCCCGGCAGTTCCCACTTCACCCCGCCGGTCTCCTCATGCACGTTCCACTGTGCAGCGTACATGGCATAGACCCTGCCCGAGTCCAGGGCAATGGCCGCTGATTTTCTGCCATTGACCGCTTCGCCCACGTCTGAGTGATTATCACTGCTGGCCGCGATCACCGTGGCATTCTTAAAATGGCTGTCAGTACTCAGAAACAGGGCATAGTCAGCCGCTCCGCTCATGTAGAAATGATAGCTTCCTGTCTTCCCGGGCACGATGAAACCTTCCAGGAAACCGGTGGCGAAATCATGGCCGTCACACTGCCAGTAGGTACCGCATTCAGCACTTACCGCGAGGGGTATGCTGCTCCAATTCAGCCTTCCGTAAACGAATCCCATATTTGTGGTCTGAACGACGGAACCATAGGCAGGCACATCGTTCAGGGGCACCACCTCCTGCCAGAATATGGCATCGTGGATCTCGAAGTTGATCCCATGGTGCATGTACGCCGATACCACAAGCTCCCAATCGCCAACAAAGGATCCGTCGGGATCGGTCACGGTAGCCGTCAGGGTCACACTCCCCGTCTTCCCCTGTTCCGTAACCCAGACAATGGCCATTTGATCGCCCGTGGCATGAATCACTGAGTCAACCGCCAGCAGGGACTCGTCGGAAGAGACCACCCCGATGGTCAGCGGCTGGGTGCCATCATCCCCGTCGCTGAGGTTGGGGAGAAAAAGCTGGTTGCTGCCCGAATGGACAAACACGGTATCCCCGGCGGGTATCCCGAAACCGGGTAACTGTTGCGCCCGGGTCATCAAAGGGAAGCCTGCCAGAACCAGCAGGGAGAGGATCAGCTGTTTTTGTCTCATGTGTCTTCTGAGCTTATATGAAAGGGCTTATATACGAAAGGACTGTTACATTACGATAATGGTTGTCTGATATTGGCTATGATCACCCACCAACCTGAGGATGTAGGAACCTTTTTCAAGACCGGCAGGGATGGAACGCTGGTGCGGGTAAATCCTTCCATTCCGGATGGCCCTTCCACTCAGGTCGGTGATGGTATAATCATAGGTCCCGCTGCCCTCTGGCAACACGATCTGGAGCTTCGATCCGGTTACCGGGTTGGGATAGATCATGATATCCGCTGCGCCCGGCTGGTCCAACCCGGTGATCACGGCCTCCTGAAACAGGGCGATGACTGAGCTTCCATGGCACCCTTCAACCTTAACTTCTGCCTGGCGGGCGGACCCTGAACCATTCTCTGATACATACATCCAGATGGTATCCAGGCCCGCCGGGAGCTCCGCCTGTACAAAATCCTGGTCCGGCTGCACGTTGACGGTCCCGTTGGTGCTGACCGGGACTGCTACCGACTGTGCCTGACCGGTCAGCGACAGTGTATCCGTTTCAAGCCGGAACATGCAGGGAGCACCCTCCTGGGAAACTGTGACCTGGAGGACATGACCGCATCCGGCCACTGAAAATGATCCGGTCCTGCTTTCCGGGAAAGTATTTTCCAAAACGGACACTTCAATGCTATCCCCACGCAGCTCCAGGGAGAAGAAGCTGCCGGATTGAACCCCGGTACTATAACCTCCTGAAGCCTCTACCGTCAACACCTTCGAAGAGGAACCCGCCTCAAAACGAAGGGAATCTTCAGATAAAGAGAGGGTGCATCCGGTAAACGTTTCCAGTGCTCCCACGTCCCTTTTCCCTTCCGGGGGATTGCCCACCATGTCGTAGAGAAAGGGCCCGTCGGACTGCCAGGCATAAAGCTCGTCGATGGTGGTCCGGGCATCTGCCAGGGAGCCTTTTGACAGGCGAAGAAAATCCAGCATGCCCTTGAAATACTGACCTGCCGGTCCCCTTCCCACCATCAGGTCTGCTCCATTGGACAGGGAGACCGACGGATCGGGCATGGCACCATTTTGCATGCCGTTGGAGCGTTTCCCGTCCAGAAACAGGTTGATCCCGCGATGCCTGACAACCTCCGCCAGCAGGTGGTGCCAGCTTCCGTCATTGACCTTCTCATCACTTTTCAGCTCCACAGCAAGCGACCCCGAGGCATACAAGGCAAGGACGGCGAATCCCTGGTCATCCATCCCCAGCTCGTACCCTGCAGCTCCATCCTGCTTGGAAACAATGATTCCCCCTGTGTGACCGCTGTCGGACTGGAAATACACCTCAATGATGAAGTCGTTGCCGGTCATATCCACGTTGTTGCTCTTCACGGCACTCGCCTCTGCATGACCGACGTGGCAAAAAACGCTGTCCCCGTCAAATTTCAAAGCACCCCGGGTCCAGTCCTCCAGGGCACCCATCACGAAACCCGGGTCACTTACATGATGGGTTGTCAGGTGATTCTTGGGTATGTACTGGTAGGTGGTCCGTTCGTTGAAATCCCCGGTCATGTAAAAGTTATCACCCATGATCAGGGTTGAATCTGCCGGGTGCCGGTAGAAGTTCCATTCACCCACTACCCTGGACAGCGGGAACGCGGTAAAAAAGCGGACCCCGTGATCAATGGCCTGACTGTTCTCCAGCGGGCGGAAATCTTTCTGCCCGGCGAGGGGGATGGCGTCCCCGGACTGGTTCCACCCGGTCTGGGTCAGCTGTGACCTGTAATCCTCCAGCCTGCCGGAGAACTGTTCCAGGCTCAGGTTCGCATCCCTGTTCTCCAGTGTCCCGATAAAGGGAGAACCGGCAGCCACGTTGTTCCCGAAAGACTCGAAGGGGATATAGTCCGGGTTGATCTCATGGCGGAAAAACCATGTGACGTCCTCGCTCAGGTTGGCCAGGTAGGCATTGTGGCCGTTGAGCCCCAGCTCATCTTTCCACGCGTGGAAAAAATTAGACGTATTGTAGGCTGTGTTATTGACAAAGAGGTTGTAGTAGCCCAGCACCTGCATGATGGCCGCTGCGTTGCGGTTGTGGGAAACACCGGAGGCTATGTTGTTGAATACTACATGCTTGAATGAGCCATCAAAATAATAGGCGTAGCCGATGGAAGAATTGTTGTAGTGCTTGTACCCGGAAGCATTGTGGGAGTAATTGTTGAAGCAGTAGACAGGGCCTCCCTGCCAGCTCTCGATCCCCCCGTAATCGTTGGTCCCGATCAGGGTGTTCGAGGCCTTGTTCTGGTAGATCAGTCCCCTGATAAAAGGGACGTAGAGATCGCTGCTTCCCCCTTTGCCCCAGAAGGCATCAATACCGTTTCCCCAGGATTCTTCAATGATATTGCCGGCTATTTCACCGTAATTCAGTTGGGCGTAAATGGCCGGGATGGAACTGTACGACCGTCCCTGGTGCCTGTAGCCGCAATGGTAGAGCTTATTCCTGAGGATGTGGATATCGTCCATGTAGGTTTGATTGGTGGAAAAGACGATGCTTAAATCCCCGATATGCTGAAGGTCGTTGTCGCTGACGGTGATGGCATGGGTATTCACTTCAGACGAGCCGGTATTGTTCAGTGATATGCCACCGTTCATGTAGTAGAACCTGTTGCTGTGGATATCAATGTGATGGCAGATCCCGTTCATCCGGATGGTCGATGCCATATCCTCCTCCCCGTACCGGACCGTGTGTGCCGTGGTGAATCCAAAGGTGAGACCACTGATCCCGATATCATGCTGGTTGGTGATATCGATCAGCTTTGTTTTATCCGCCACCTCCAGGATGGTGGTATTGGGATCCCGTTCGCCCGACAGGCGGACAAACAACCTGTGGGCGCCCATGTCATAATAGAACTCATCAAGGGTATCCAGCAGAAAAGGGGTATTCTCGATGTAATAATGCGAACCTACACCCCCGAAACTCGTGTTGGGCACCTTCACCCTGTGGTTGGCCGGATCCCAGGTATCCACGTCCTGTTTCCAGACCGTGCACATGACAATGGCGTCCTCCTGGCTAAAGATGGTCGCTCCCTGGTAAAAGGCAGGGTCGGTCTGGACCAGGTTCACCCGGTCGGTCAGCCAGAGGCCGCCGTCGGCTGCCGTCTTGGCCGTCATGGTCCACCACGTCCTGAGCGGATCATCCGGGGTATGCCGGTAGTTGGGGGAACGGGCCACATGCAGGGGCCTGATCTGATCCCCTTCCAGTTCGCAGACCATCTTTGTTTCAGGCAGGTCGATGTCCATGTACCATACCTTTTCCGGTTCCGGGATATGCGGTGCCACAGAGGCACCTGCACGTGTCCATCCCCCGGTCAGCCTGCGGGAACCATAGAAGCAGGCCTCCCCGCTTCCCCAGGACGGATCCGAGGTAAGCCGGATGGGTTCCAGGAGGGTTCCCGAGGAGCGGGCGGTAAGCACACCCCGGTATACCACCCCGCGTTTGAAGACATAGGTATGGATCCCTGTACAGGAAAGTGCATTTCCCGTGGCACCGGCATCCCAGGGATGATGCTTCCAGGGTGTAAGCTTCGTCAGGCCATCATTGGCATCGTTCCCTTCTTCATAATCGATGTAGCGGACCGATGGGCCGGGAGTGAAGGCGAATTCCTCCGGCTGCCACTCCATGTCACCCCCGGGGAGGAACTTCACGTGGGACTGCTCCCAGGAGTAGGTAAAATCGACAGGCCTGTTCAACAGGGTGACTTCCAGCCGGGGTGACTCGGCTGATATATTTTCCCCCCTATCCACTGCATAGACCGAATATTCCGCAGTGCTTCCCGCCATCTGGTGCTCGATCCAGACCATGGAATCCAGGGTTGATAAAAGGTAGTTTCCATCCTGGAAAACCCTGTACACGCCAATCCCGCTTTCATCGCGGGCGGCATCCCAGCCAAGGATGAAGCAGTCAATCCCGATTTTTTCGGCATACAGGTTGGAGGGAGCCGTCGGGGGCGTGTCGTCAGGCAGGAACCCGCTTATGGTTATATCATCCAGGTAAAAGGGATGGATGTCCGGACTGGTATGGGTAAACCTGATAAATAGTTGGGGAACGGAGGGCAGAACCTGGCCCGGTTCCACGAAGGCCCATAATTGGTCATCGGCGCAGGGCCAGTAGCTAGCATTGACCAGGTAGGCATTGTCAAAAACCGACCAGCCGGCACTGTCGGTGGAGTATTCAATCCTGGTGAAATTGTTGGTCAGCTGGCATACCCCCCACCCCTGCGACTGATGGAAGATCCCGAAACTCAACCGGACCCCCGTGTACCCTTCGGTATTGCATTGCATGACAAACTCGGTATTGTAAGGGCCGTTCCAGCTTCCCATCAGTACCGTACCACCCCCCGACGCTGCAGGGTAGCCGGAGGAGTTGGAAGCCGGGAAATCGTGCGGGGCATCACCGGAAAACAGCGCATCACTGGAGTAAGCGGGATACGCAGCGGGATCGCCCGTCCACGCATCATTGCCAAATCGTTCCTGCAGGATGACCGACTGCGCGGACAGCAGCAGTCCTGATGACAGGATCAGCCCGCTCATCAGTGCGCCTGTTTTAGAGAATAGTCTTTTCATGGTAGTCTGTTAAATGGTATACTTATTTGCCGTATTCCAGTTCGTAATAGATGGTCCTGGATTCTGCCCCGTCCAGGACGATGACACCATCGGTGACCGGAATCGTTTTCCCCGTTCTCCGTCCCACGTGATCGAGCAGGTGCACCACGGGCCTGCCTTCCCTGTGCATGGCAAGCTTCAGTCTGACCGGCTCGAGCAGGATGGGGGGACCGCCCACGTCGAGCAATTCCCTTCCATTCTCACTGTACTGCATTCCCGTGTTCCTGGCCCGTGCCACGGTGGTGACAAGGATATGCTCCGAATCTGCGATGGTCCGGTCTTTCTCCAGTGCCGTGACCAATACGACTGCAAAGGGGGTTTCAAGTTCAACTGAAACATCCCCCAGATCATGCGTCTCTCCACCTGCAAACCCTACCACGGCCTTGAATGCCGGTGAATTGGCAGTGATGAATCCTTTTTCGCTGTAATCCCAGTGAAGCTGACCCGTGTTGGAGTTGATCATTTTAGCATCACGGTCCCACAGGGCGGAAAGATCGGGTACGGGGGTCTCCATGTATTGGCCGGGAAACTCCACCACAACCCTGCCGGCTGCCAGTGCTTCCGAGGGAACATCCCCGGTAATGAACTTATCGTCATAACCCTGTTCCACCTTCTCGTTGAACAGCAGTTTGCCCTCGGAGAGGCTCGGAATGTGGATGTAGCGTGAGGAGATCACTTCGCCCTCCTTGATGTCGTTGCGGTAGATCATCCTGGAAATGGCCGGGTAGAGCGTGAGCTGGGTGGGTGAAGTGACATTATAAACACCCGGTGTATGGATGGTTTCACTGAACTCCGGATAATCACTGGCGAATTGAAAGGAGGCATCCCATCCCTGGAGTCCCATCCCGTACAGGGCAATGACGGGGACCCCCTCGGCGACCCATTCATTGGGGATCAGGGCCATCCATTCGGAGAGCGAAAAGGGGCGGTCAGCCACCTGCTGCATTCCTGTACTCAGGAGCCCCGACCCGGGAGAGGAGACCATGGCCCTGGATTTTACCCTCCCCGCTTCCATACTGTGGCCGGTTCCTCCCCCCCAGTAATTGTGCCGGTCGATGAATCCCGCGCGGTAATCGGCATGGAGGTTATAGTAATGTGAAGGGCCCATGCCTGCCTGCCAGCAGGAACCGACAATCAGTCCTTTGTACCCGGTGGCACGGATCGAATCGGTAAAACGTTCATAAAACGCTGCCTGCGTCTCGTACAGGAAGCGCATCTTATCCAGGATGTGCCTTGGCATGACGCTTCCCTGTTTCATGGCAAGCCTGTACTCGTTCGAGAACAGGCTGTGGCTGGGGGTGGGATCTATGTTTTCCTTTTCCAGGGACTGGTCCCCGGGCAGGTATTCCCGCCCCCAGGAACTGATTAAATCTTCGTCTGTCCCATACTTTTCCTTCAACCATCCGGAAAACTGCCGATAGAGCAAATTCCTGTAAGTGGGTGCCTGCTTCAGGGATTCCCCGATGGCCCCCCAGAAGATATCGTCCTCATTCTGCAGTTCAATGAAAGCCAGTGCGGGATCTTCCGCATACCGCACTCCGGTTTGTGTATTCACCCTGTTCAGCATATTCATCGTCAGCTCGATGCTCAGATCCTGCAGGTCGGGGGCAAAATTGACCAGGCTGGAGGTGGTTCCGTTCAACCAGCTCCAGGGGTAATCCAGGCCGGCAATTTCTTCATAGTTCAGGAGCTTTTCCCTGTCATCGGGTTTAACCCTGTGCCCGTAAATGTGCGACCACCCGTAATAGATTCCCTTTTTCCGGAGCTCCGTGCTAAAATAGTCAAACTTCCTGTACAGCTCTTCGTCAGGTACGGTGGAGGAGTTGCCCTCGCAGGCGTGACCCGAGAATTTATGGAAGCGGACACCATTGATCCCGTATTTGGCGAGCTGTTGAACCCACCGGTCCACCACCTCCTTTTCCGAATAGGGACGCTGGCTGCAGATATTCACTCCCCAGAATTTCACGGGTGTTCCATCCTCAAACCTGAACGAGCCACCCTCCATCTGCAGGAAGCCATGCTTTCCCGCCGGGGCATCCAGCCATCCCGAGGCATCGATGACGCTCTCTGAAAAGTCCTCACCGGACCTGAACCCGAACCATCCTTCGGTTGTTTGAAGGTCCTGGGCTGTCACCTGCAAGCCCAGAAGGAGAAATATCCCGGGCACTATTAAAACAAATTTTTTTATCATTTCTATGCAATTATAGTAGTTATTATTCTTTCATGGGCAGGAACCATGCATCAGACAACAAAAGAATCCATGATTTCATTACGGGCATCCTGCAGCTTTTCATTCCAGAAAAATTTACCTCAGTTCACAAACCACGTTTTGCACGCCTCCGCCGCTGAGTTTCAGATTCACGTAGCCGGAACCCTCGATCCGCTCCACTGTGAAACCCGCAGCTGTCCCATTGACAAGCACCCGGCCAACGCCTGCCTGATCGGGCAGAAGAAGCCGGATATCGGTCTCCGTGCTTGTTCCCGTGAATGTGAGATGGATCGTGCGCTCATGCTTGTCGATGCGATACCGATAGGCCATATAGCCCTGCGAATCTTCATACTTGATCACCGCCCGGGCCCAGCTGACACGGGCCGCTTCCCAGCGGGGACTGATGGTCGCCCTGTTGAAGGCCACGCCGGTATCTTTCACACCCGCGAGACCTTCCACCATGGCATACATCACCGCTGCGGCAGCCCAGTTGTCCGGTGCCCCGAACGACACCGGCCCCGGCATCATAAACACGGGCTGATCCGACAGGGTGATTCCCACGATCATCCATTTCATGGGCGTACCGGCCCCCTGTAGTTCGATCTGACTGATCTCTTTCTCCGGGAAAGGATGATTAAACCCCGTGATATACAATCCCATATCATTGCACCGGCTGTTGCTTCCGCGCCAGGCCACCCTGGAAACAGGCGATGAATTGTACCTGGGCCATTCATCGTCATTCACGTTGACGGGGAAGTGGAAGAAGCCAACCTGGTCATTGGTTATGTGCTGGATATGACTGGTACCATCGGCATAGCGCAACCTGAAGTAACCGCCATAATACCTCCCCTTGGGCACGGCAGAATGGCTGATGGTAAAACAGGGATCATGCAGGGCATGCAGGAAGTAGACAGATCCTGCTTTTCTGTCTGCCTGAATGGATATCCTGTCCGCATACCCCCTGTCGCCCGACAGGCCGATACAGGCTTTCCCCCGGTTCTCATCCGGGTTTACCACGTGGAACCTGACATGCCCGAATTCCTGTATTCCCGTGGGGAAATCCCCCAGATCATCCCCTTCCTGGTTTACCCATACAGGGTGCTCTTCCCGGGCAGGTCCAGCCAGTCCGGCATTGGCATAGGGAGTAAGTTCAACAGGGCGGAATGCCTGTTCGGGCACCTCCGGCATGGCCCCCCGGTAGATGCAGTGGAGATGGTTCCCATGGGATCTTACCAGTTCATATACCCGTTGGAGAATATCCACGGCGTAGGTCTCAAATCCATGTTCGAACGCCCCGTGGGCCAGTTCACCCGCCACGATGGGTGATACCCCCCCGTTCATGTATTCCCATTGATCCATGTGCCATCCCTTTTCATAGGGGGGATAGCACATGTACCACTCGCCGGGGGAACTGGCGGGCATCTCCCTTCGGATGCGCTGGTAGGTGTTGATGATCTGCACGCATTGTTCGTGTGCCGTCCCCTTGTTCAGCGCGTAGGCATTGGAAAGGGTGACCTGGGCTGCCGTGTCCGTATCTCCGAAATCAAAATGCTCACCGGCATCTTCAGGGATCCGGTGGGTAAAAAAATGTCCGTTCCAACACAGGTCGTTGGTGCGTTTCCGGAGATCTTCCCCGGTCTTCCTGATTCGTCCGGCCTCTGAATTCCTTCCTGCATATTCCAGCATTTCGGCAAGGTACTGGCAACCAATGGCCATGCCGATATTATCGGCGTACAGGATGCCATACCTGCTCCTCGCGGGATCATTGGCCATGATATTGTGGTCCAGCCGCTCAGCCTCCTCATCGGGAAGGAAATCCCAGATATCGATCGTATAGCTTCGCTTGATCAGCTGATAGCGGTCCGACCAGGTAGACGGACTGGTTAACTCATAGTCCACCGTCCTCAGGGCCTGGTCCAGCTTACCTTTCATCCATTCATGGTCCCCGGTGGCCTTCCACACATGGTACAGGCCCTCCAGGAAATGGAACTCCGACATATTCTCCACGGGGACTTTCACGAAGAAACCCGCCCGGTTACTGTCGCCATTGATGCACATTTCGGTGAATCGCTGGGTGTAATAGGAGCGTTCGGAACTGCTATCCCGGAAAAAGTCAGGGATCATCCCGTTCTCAAATTGTCCGCCGGCAAACAGGTCCATGAAGTCCTGCTGCTTGCTTCTGAAATATTTCAGGCCTTTCATCAGGTGCACGTTGTCCTGGAACCATCCCACACCCATGTGGTAAATCCGGTCGCCATACTTCTGTTCCGTAAACTCCCTGACAATGATCCAGTGCAATATATCAAACAGTGCCTCGTATTGCTTATCCTCGCATGTGATCCCTGTCCGGCAACCGACCCGGAAGGAAAGCATATCCAGCAATCTGCCGGAGTCATCCACCAGCAGGGCCAGATGCGTTCCCATCTCGCCGCAAACCTGGACTTCCGTTTGGGAGGCAATGGCCTCTTCATGGTAAAAACGGAACTGGCTGTCACAGACCTTCAGGATTCCATTGCGCGAGGAATTTATCTTGAGATGGTCGAGCGGTTCATAGGATGAACGCTCTTCCGGAAATGAAAGATGGTCGTTGAATTCGGCTGACAGATCGCCGGGGTGACCGGGCATCCGTGCATGGACAAGGGGGATGGCCCCCATGGTGCCGCCCCCAAGGGCAGCCATTTTACGGACAAATGCGCGGCGGCTGGTTTGGTTCTCTGGATTCATTGTGAAACAGCCCTTTGCTGGTCCAGTGAATAGTCCAACATGGTTTCATAGAGGATCAACTGATAGTCCAGGATATCCTCAAAGGTGATGTCGGGATTGGTGTCCTGAATTCCTGTCCCTTTGCTATAAGATCCGTGGGAACATTCAAAGGTACACACCAGGCAACCTGATGTATGGTGCAAAGCACCGGTCAGGTTGAAAGGGGTCTGTGGAGGAAATTCCCTGTCTTCCACCGATGGTTCGCCGAATACCCCGTCCGGATAGCAGGGCAGGTCATTGCTCCTGTAAGCCTTGTTTACCATCCTGCTCAATTCCTGGACCTCTTCTTTCATGAACCAGGGAATATAGCTTACGGGCAGGATCCGGGAGACCAGCTCGAAGGAGTGCAAGGATACAGCCAGGTCGGGAGCCTCATCCCTTGCCAGGTCCAGGATGGCCCTGGTTTCCTGTGCCATGGGCGAAAAGAACTCGTCGTGCATGATATTGATTCCGTCATCGTTGAAATAAGCACCCAGAATGCCCACGTCCCCCTGCATGGGATGGAGCGATTTGGCCTGGGGATATCCCCATGCGGAGCCATCTTTGTGGGTCCCCTGTCCATATTTGGTCATGACCGAGGTGGGAAGCCCCAGGAATGTATCGTAGGGGCACCTTGCGCGCCCGTCCGGATTTCCGCAGGGGACAATGATTGCCCTGCACTTGTCCAGCTTTTGTTTCAGCGATGGCCATTCCTTCCCCCGGTAGTCCACTCCCGTCTCGGCAATGTGTATCAGGTTCACCAGGCCCACAATACCTTCCATTTCCTGACCGTGGACCGGACCCAGGAAATAAACCACGGGCTTGTGATTCCTGTCGCGTCTGGCATAACTGGATGGATCGTTGGCCCCGATGGCCGAATTGTAATTGGCCCGGGATTGGAAGTCCTCCTTTTTGCCGTAGAAGACCGCATACACCGGAAATCCCCCGGGGGAATGCGCGATGACCTTCACCTCTCCCCTGTTGACCTGACTCACTTCTTCCTCGATGGCCGGAAGGTCAGACTTGAAGAATGCCGGAATATCACTCCTGTTGGCCGGATCTCCCGGTTCTATGTCCACCTGAGACCAGAGGCCGTTGGTATAGCACAGGAACAGCCCGCAAAGACTAAGAATGATGCAAATTTTATTCATGGTGAAGCAGTATTTTTATTTATTTCAGTGTCTGTTTCGTTTGAAAACCCATGTGAGATAAGCGGAGGATGGCTTCTACATAGTAATAATCGGTATAATTCAATTGAATATCAACACCACTGTTTGCTGGCTTGTTTCCCACGCTGTGTTTTAAAAGGAATCCCCCGACCTCACCTTCCCCCCCTGAATAATAAGGCGTTGATAGTTCGATCAGGATCCGTTTGGCAGTGGTCAGGTACCTCTCGTCCCCGGTGTGCGAATAAAGCTCAACAAGGGCCGAAGAGATAATGGCTGCGCTCGATGCATCCTTTTCCTCCCCCGGGTCATCCATCAGGGAAAAGTCCCACGCAGGTATCGGATCTTCCTCCAGTTCAGACAGCAGGTAATCTGCGATCCGTGAGGCATGATCCAGAAAGACCCTGTTGCCCGATTCGCGGAACATCATGGTGAAACCATAGAAGCCCCAGGCCTGTCCCCTCGCCCAGGACGATTCATCAAAGGAACCCTGATAGGTGCCTTTCTTCAATGGTTGACCGGTGGAACCATTGTAATCAACCACATGATAGCAGCTGAAATCTGACCTGTAATGGTCCCGGAGTGTTTTCATACTGTGATTCAGGGCGATCTTCCCGTACGCTTCAATCCCGGAAGCTTTTGATGCCCACATCAGCAGTTCAAGATTCATCATGTTGTCGATGATCACGGGGTATTGCTCCCACCATCCGGGAAAATCCCATGACCTGATGCAGCCCACATCCGGGTTATATCTTGCGCTGAGTGACCTGGCACTGGTGAGAAGTATTTCCCTGTAATCCGGATCCCCGGTCAGCCGGTACCCGTTTCCATAGCTGCAATACATCATAAAACCCAGATCATGGGTGCCGGTATTATACCTCTGTCCGCCAAGCCTGGCCGTGTAGCGCTCTGCCATGGATTTCCAGTACGCATCACCGGTATATTCATAGATATACCACAGGGTACCCGGGAAAAAGCCGCTCACCCAACCTGAAGGACTTACACCCTTCATATCCGAGCCTTTCCCGGAAGAGGGAATCGTTTCGCGGGAATCAAACGTTTCTGCCAGGAATTTGTATCTCCGTATGGCTTCTTCCATTCGATTTTGCAGTACATTCCAATCCTGGTCACCTGCCGGCTTATTGCTTTCAATCACCTGTCCGTTGGCATAAAAGCCTGGAAGGATGGATATCCATAAGACCAGCATATATCTCCAGTTTATAAACCGGGCTGTTCCTTTACATGTTTCTTCATTGGTCCCCCGGATAATATCTTTCTGCATGATCATTGATTTTCGGTCTAAAAGTAAATGTGGCAGCATGTTTTGTTATCCTGTACTAACCTGCATCCCGCACAGGTAAGCACAGGATAGAAAACCCTGGCAAGGGAACTATATTTGGATATCCCGGACCAGAACACGGGAGAAAAGATTGAAACTGCTACCGACAAACTGATCTTGTTTTTTCTTATGTTTATCGTCTTAAATAAGATCTGCCAATAAAGCCCAGATGGAGGAATTCAAAGAAATCAATGAACATTCCAAAGTCCCCAAGTACCTCCAACTGGTCGATCTTATCATGATGGATATTAAAAGCGGGAAACTGTCCATGGGATCCCGCCTGCCTTCCATCAACGAAATCAGTTTCGAGTATTATCTTTCCCGTGATACTGTCGAGAAAGCCCTGAAGGAACTGCGGAACAGGGGGATCATTACCTCTATCAAACGCCGCGGCTATTTTATCTCCAAAACGGATTTCAAATACGAAACCAGGATTGCATTTATCACCAATACCATTACAGACTACAAACGGAATATCTACGAGGCCTTTTCCAGGGAAATCGGTGAAAACACCCTTGTAGATGTGTATGTATATAATTATGATATCAGGAAATTTGAGATCATACTCAAGAGTCACATGGATGAGTACGATTACTTTCTTGTCATTCCCTTTTTTCAAAGCGCCCCGCATTACCAGAAAGCCCTGGAACTGCTAAACAGTATCCCTGACCGGAAACTGCTGGTCCTGGATAATCCGCTAAGCGGGATCAAATCCGACTATTCGAGCGTGACCCAGGACTTCGAGCTGGATATCAGGGAGGCTCTGATTTCCATGAACGATCAACTGTCGGCCTACCGTATACATTATATCCTGTATTCCAGTGAGAATGTCCATCCGAAAGAGGTTATCAAAGGATTTGAGGTCTTCTGCCGGATGTTTAAATACGAATACAAGGTGTTGTCCCATCTGGACCCTGATATGATTCACGCCGGGGCCAATTACATCCTGCTGAATGATGATCAGCTGGTCACGACCATCGAACTGATCAGGGGAAAGAAGCTTGAACTCGGAAAAGATGTGGGATTGATCTCATACAATGAAACTCCGCTAAAAAGGATACTTGCCGGTGGCATCTCCGTGATCTCTACCGACTGGCAGGCCATGGGGCAGAAAGCAGCTGAGTTGATCCTCAACCATGAAACCGGGTTCCAAAGGGTTCCCTTCAAAATCTATTTAAGAAACTCTTTACTCAGATAACATGACAGCCCAATCGAAAACGATCAGGAGATTTGAGTTAAAATTGAGCATCAATGCATGGTACAGGTGGATCCTGGTCCTGATCCTGGTTCTGGCCGCACTGCTTTCGGTGAGCAACAGATTCCTGATGTCTACCATCAAGGAGATTAACCTTGAACTGACAATGTTTAACACCTACTTCCAGGACAGGGAACTACACCTTTCCAGATTCTATAACAGTGTAAACAAAGATTATCTGATCAGGGAGTTATACGATGTGACCTTAGACAAAAAATACCTGATCGCCCTTCGTGAGAACAGTGTTTTGATGGTGCAGGAATTCGACTCCCTGCACAAGTATTGCCTGGAAGATGAATCATACTGTACTCGCCTGGACAGTGTCAAGTATTGCCTGGATTTGTATGTTGAGCTGTTGATCCCCCAATATGAACTTGCCCACCAGACAATACATGACACTTCCGTGTCGTCTCTGAATCTCACCTGGCTGAACATGTCGGGTGACTCGGTGGATGCGAAAGGCGTAACACTTGATCCGGCAGACCAGGAGAAGATCTGGGAATTACTCAATCATAACTACCAGGTACTCATGGATCGTATCGTAAAACCTGCCGGAAAGATCGTCAGTATGGACAGGGACAATACCATAATCCGGCGTGTCCGGGCAACAGAACAAATATCATCCCTGCACCTTTGGCAAAAGGCCACCTCCATCCTGACCCTGGCTTTCGTGGTACTCCTGGTATTTGTGCTGGCTTATATCCTTATCAGACCGCTTGAAAAACCACGACCCTTGTTCAGCAGGCTGCCTGATCAGAATTATGTGACAGCATACCCGGGATTTGAAACAGAATTGACCATGCTCCTTGAGCAACATCAACAACCCTTCAGGAAATATAAGGGGCTTATCCTTGTTTTTCCCAGGGGCGGATTGTTCCCCGGTGAAATTACCCGGGTTTTTCGGGATTTCTGTGAGATCCACCACCTGCCTTACAAACAAACGGAGGAACTGCACCCAGGAGATGTGAACCAGGGACAGGCTTTTATGATACTGGAAGACAATACCCTGGCTGCTTTTGTTGAGATTACGGCTGAAAAGGGACTGATCATCGGTAAGGAAACGGGAGTTTTAAGCTACGGGGACAGCCCCCTGAGAAGAATCGTGGCCAATGGCATTACGGTCATCGAAAACATCCAGGACGATTGTACGAGCCTGGGGAGCCGGATAGGTAAAACCGCTTCCGGGCATTGTCTAAGGTTTATTGAAAGAGAATCCCTATAAGAAAGCGAATATGAACTATAAGGTTTTGAGAATCATGATCCCGGGCATCCTTGCACTTGTTTTACTGCAGTGCAGGCCCCAGGAGAAAACAGAGATAAGCTTTGAAGAGCTTCAATCCCTGGTATCCGAGAATATGCAATTTGCACAGCAGAAGATCTCCTATTTCCTGGAAAACCTGGATTTCAATACCTACCCGGGGTCCATTGATGACGCGGGAGAATTACAAACGCTCCAGCCAAGTTCCTGGGAAGCGGGCTATCTGGCGGGCATCCTGTGGCACCTGTATGACTATACGGAACAGGAAAAATGGAGGGTATTCGCACAACAGTGGACAGCGGGACTTGAGCTGCAGCAATTCAACAAGAAATCTCATGATCTGCTGTTTATGCTCTATTCCAGTTTCGGGAACGGATACAGGATCACGGGGGACAGCCTGTACAAAGATGTGCTTCTCCTGGGGGCAAAGCTGATGGCTGAAAGATATGATCCCGGCATCCGATGTATTAAATCGTGGGATCCTTTTTATGAATCCCTTACCGTACAGTTCCCGGTGATCATCGATGCATTGCTGTCCAATGAGATGTTTTTCTATGTATCGGAAATAACAGGAGACACCACCTATTCCCGGATGGCATACCAGCATGCCCTGCGGACGAAACAGGACTTTTTCAGGGACAACCATAGTACATATTATCTTCTTGATTATGATACAATTACCCATAAGGTCATCAAGAAGGGAACCTGGATGGGGGAATCGGACGAGTCCACCTGGGCCCGGGGACATGCAAGGGCCATTTACGGTGCGGTGATCACTTTCAGGGAGACAGGAGATTCAAGTTTCCTGGACCTTGCCCGCAATGCAGCGGACTTCTACATGGAGCATCCACGCCTGCCTGATGACCTTGTCCCTTACTGGGATTTCGATGACCCGGACATACCCAATGCCCCCCGGGATGCCTCTGCCGCCTGCATTGCCGCATCCGGTATCCTTGAACTCTACCAGCACCTCCCGGAAAATGAACGGGGACCGTACTTTGAATTCGCGGTCCGCACCCTCCAGAGCCTGGCTTCGGATCAATACAGGAACCGGCCCGATGAGAACCTGGGATTTATCCTGAAACATTCGACAGGAAGCCGGTCGTGGAACATCAATATCGACCAGCCGAAAATCTCTGCAGATTATTACTTTATTGAATCTCTCATAAAACTACAACGGATCATTGAATGAAACAAAGTGTTCAGGACAGGACAGGACAGGCTTTTTAATAAAGATTGCCATTTTTGGCTTTAGATTGTCAATATACCTGAGATGAATTGCAGATGGATATACCTTCTCTTACTGATCACCTTTCAAAGGGGATGTGTGAATCAGGACATATATGAGCACCATGTGGTGAAGATAGACCCGGTTACAGAATACCAGCGAATCCAAGGATTTGGAACCAGTATGGTGAATTACAAGGAATTCCCTCCGGAGTATTTCCGGGAGGATTTCCTGGATATGATCGTACATGACCTGGGCATGAGCATTCTCAGGATACCGATCACCGAACACCTGGAATACAGGAACGATGATGATGATCCGGACCATTACGCCTGGGAGAATTTCTATCTGTCCGATAACAATTGCCGGAGGGGTATGGAGGAGACCTTCCGCTTTGTCAGTGAACTTAAAAAAAGAGGCGTGGACCTGTTCATGGCCTCACCCTGGTCCCCACCCCAGTATATGAAAACAAACCATGCCCCAATACAGGGAGGTTTTCTGAGAGCAGATATGTACGAGGAATTCGCAGAGTACCTCTCCGCGTATATCATGCTGGCCAAGATGAACTGGGATGTGGATATCCGTTGGATCAGCCTTCAGAATGAGTGCATTTTCATTGAGTTCTACAGGTCATGCCTTTATCATGGTTATGGAATGAAAGAGGCACTCAAAGCGATCATGGATAAATTCGAGAGGGAGAATATCGAAACCAGGCTCCTGATCAACGAGGATATGCTTTTCCCTGAGAGGGTGCAGTCTTTTCTTGATCCCGTGTTCTCCGATCCGGTATCAGGTAAGTATCCCGGCGACATTGCCGTACACAGGCATGCCAGCGGGAATGAACTGCTTCAATGGAAAGACATGACCAGTGCCTTTGGCCGGGAGTACCATATGACTGAAACTTCCGGACATCAGACCACCTGGGACGGTGCGCTGACAATGGCCGTTGATATGCATGAATATCTGGTCCTTGGTAATTTTAGCTCATGGATCTACTGGCAAATCAGCGGGAACACCGGTGGCAGCAACCCCGGTCTCTATACCTTGATGCTTGAGGGCAAACCAACTCCCAAGTATTATGCGGCAAAACATTTTTACCGGAACATCAGACCCGGGGCAATCCGGGTTGAAGCCTCCTGTGAAGAAGACTCAATCCTGGTCTCGGCTTATAAGCACCCCGCCACGGGGGACCTGACCCTGGTGTTGATCAATCCCTCCCAGAAGCAAAAGGTCCTCAGGCTGGAGAAGAATACCGGGCTGCCTGCCAGGTTTGAGGTGCAATTATCCGGAGAAAAGGAGTTTTACCAGGACCAGGGGAATATCCGCACCGGGAACCTGATCCATTTGCCTGCCCGGAGTATCATGAGCCTGACCGGCAACAGCAGGAATCTGAAGGATCCCGGGAAAGTGCTGGAATACACAGAATCCTGGACGCCCGGTACGGGAATACCAGTGAAAGCTGGGAATCCTGATCCGTTCCCGATTAAGTCCGAATGGCAGGGAGCCACCGACAGGCATGTCGGCAGGTACATTCAGGTAGAAGACGCAGTACAGGCCGGAACAATCAACCAACAAAGGGCCGATGGCTGGACACTGCTGCATGAGTCCATCCTGAACGGAGACGGGGAAGCCGTCAATATGCTGATCAATAAGGGAGCTGACGTGAACCTGGCTGCAGCAGACGGTTGGACTCCCCTGCATGCAGCTTCTTCGGGATTCGTGGGCAACAGGGGAATCCAGATCAAGTACAAGGAATACAACCACTACGAGATTTTCAGGATGCTTCTTGATTCCGGGGCAGATATTGCCGCCTGTACTGATGATGGGTGGACTCCATTGCATTGTGCGGTTATCAATGCTTATACAGGATACAGGCAATCCGAATCAACCAGCCTGAACAGAATAAAAGATCTCATAGCTGCCGGAGCAGACCTGGAAGCCAGGGATAAAAATGGAAGAACTCCTTTGCACTGGGCTGCCATGCAGGGCTATTCCCACTTTATCAACGAGGAAACCACGGTAGAAGACGACGTGGTCAGAATCCTGCTGAATTCGGGAGCGGAAGTGAATGCAACAGACCAGTTCGGATCCACCCCGCTGCACTATGCAGTTCAGATGGGATTTGAATCCATTACCGGGGCATTGATGCAGGGAGGTGCCGGCACGACGGTACAAAACCTGAACAACCTTACCCCCATGGATATCGCTCTGGAGCTTCAATCGGATACGCTGCAGACCATTCTCAGGGGCATCAGTCCCACCCTGTCAGGCAGGTGGAGCAGGAACCACTTAAAGAATCCGGACACACTGAATCTGGATCAGGCACTGGTTGTGGCAGCCATATCCGGAGATGAAAAGCAACTGATACAGCTGCTCAGGGAAGGTGCGGATGTACGCTACAGGGACAGTGACGGATTCCGTGCCATAGAAAGGGCCCTTGACAATGGATTCGAATCAATTGTGAAGTTGCTTAAGGAAGCCGAAAGCTCCAATTAAACTTCATATCTCCGAAGGACCAGCCGGTCTGGAATTGCCCATAAAACATAAAAGTCGGGATTCCATGATATCTCCTGTTTCTCTTGTAAAACCCGGATCTTACGGAATTCAAAGAGAATCCGGACCCGTGACGAGGCCCGGATTCCTGAGGTATAAGAACCCTACTACTACTACTGACTTAACGCATTAAAAGTAAGCTGGAATAGTGTGATTACTGTCCTGTCTTGTCCTGTATACCCGGGCATCATTTGCACACACCCGGCCTGATTGAGTTCCCGGCAACTGAATCCGAATAATAAGATTCCAAGCCATTTAACGCCGCAATAATTGATAAATTATTACATTGTTCGCTGATTATGCGCGGCAGAGTTTCTTATAAGATCAAAATTAAATTGAAACAACCATGAAAAGTTCAACAATATTCCGGGATGGCCTGATGCGCCTGAAGCAAAACATATTGTCCTATAGGATTCCTGGAAAACTGGTATTTATCGTTCTCGGAGTGGCTTCCACTCTCTGGTTTCTGATCAGGGTGATCCCCAAACCCCAGCGTGCCGGATACCCTTGTATGCGGGCAGCAGCCCCGATCATGTCGGGCTTTATACTTTACATCCTTTCCCTCGGGGGAATGACCCTGCTGTTTAAAAAAGCGGTGGCGAAATTTAAAAAGGCGCAATACCTGGCTGCCGTTTTTGCCTTCGGTTCAAGTCTCGTACTCTTGGTAGCTTTTAACTGGTCAAGCGCTCAAAAAGTCTATTCACAAACTTTTGGGTTTACCCGGGGTGTATTGCCCGATGGCCCCAATAACCCCATGGGGACAGGGATCGGCGTAAATCCCGGACGTGTTGTCTGGGCATGGGATCCGGATGCAACGAACGAAAAATGCCCGAACACCATCACCGATGCCTTTTTTATGGCGAAAAACAACAACCAAAATGTGATCAACGAAATGTTTGACCATGCCATAAAAACACTGGCAGGTGCTGATGGTATCAAGGATGCATGGGATTCTATTTTCACGGATTTTAACCTGCGTAAATCAGGGATCGCTGAAAGTTACCAGGAAGGACAAAGCATATTTATCAAGGTGAACAACGGACAGGCAGGCTGGGCAATCAATATGTATAATCTTTCTGAAACCGGAACCACATCGGTGATGACTGGCCTCAGAAATGCGGCCATGTCAGGCACCACCCCCGCTACGGTAGTCGCCCTTATCCGGCAACTGGTGGTTGAGTGCAATGTACCGCAGGAGAACATTTACGTGGGCGAACCCATGACACACGTGTATAAAAGCATGTACGATGCCGTCCATTCGTCTTTTCCCAATGTGAAGATCCTGGACAAGGACGGAAATACCAGCCTGGGCCGTACGAAATCTGCCGGGTGGACCGATGATGTGATCTTCTATTCCGATTTCGGCAGTTTTATGCCCGATGCCGTCAGCGATAACCTGATGCAGGAAATGTATGATGCCGATTATCTGATCAATGTCGCCGCCCTGAAGGCACATGCACGTGCCGGGGTTTCGCTGAATGCAAAACTTCACTTTGGTTCGCACGGCGACCATCCCAATTACGGATTTGGTTCTTTTCACCTCCATGCCGGTCTGATCTGTACGGTTGATAATGACATTATGACTACAGGTGTGCGAGGGGAGTACGGGATGTACCGTGTGCTGGTGGATCTGATGGGCCACGAAAAAATCGGCCGCAACACCGTTCTGTTCATTGTTGACGGGCTCTGGGGCGGCGTTGAAGCAACCGATATGCCTGTAAAATGGAAGCTGGCGCCGTTTAACGGAGATTTCCCGAATTCCCTGTTTATTTCGCAGGACGGTATTGCCGCTGAATCGGTTTGCCTGGATTTCCTGAGGGCCGAAGCCGACAAAAATGACCTGTTTAACGACAGGCCCTTCTTCCCGGCTGTTGATGACCACCTGCACCAGGCTGCAGATAAAAGCAACTGGCCGGAAGCCATTGTCTATGACCCCGAAGACGACGGAGATGAGATCCCTTCACTGGGGGTGCATGAACACTGGAACAACCCTGTCGATAAGCAATATACCAGGAACCTGGAGACCGGTGAGGGCATCGAGCTCCTGAAAGCCGAAGCAGGGAATACTACCGGGATGGCTAATCCGTCTGCCGGTAGCATGTCGCTAAGTGCATACCCGAATCCCTGTACGGAAAGTACCCTGTTATCCTATCACCTGGATGCAGACAAAGTGGCCTCCGTTTCACTCATTTCCATGGATGGTAAAACCCATTCCGTACTGGATCATGTGGCCCTCCATTCCGGGGATCACACACAGCGTATTCATACAGGTGAACTTGAAGCAGGCATCTATATCTGCCGCATGCAGACCATGGATCAACTCCATAGCGACATACAATCCATCAAACTAATCATTCAATAAGCAAAATGAAGTATAGTAAATACCTGATATTAGCACTATTAAGTGCTTTTTGGGCTTGTAATGACGAAGATCCCAAAAAGGAGATCCTGCCCTCCATCGATACCGCGGTCCATGCCATTGCGGTCGACAAATACAATACCAAATGGATCGGAACCGATAATGGCCTGTATAAAAGTGTGGAGGACGGATATGTATTGCAGGAAATTCCCGGTGAGGCTGAAATCAACGCCCTGTATTATGAAGAGAGCGGGGATATGCTCTGGATTGGAACCGGAACGGGCCTGATTCAGGCAACCGTTTCAGCGGACAACATCACGGCTTCTTCCCTCGGTTCAGAGAATCTCAGCCATCCGGATGTCCTCACGATTCATGTGGACCAGGACGCCAGGCGCTGGTTTGGTACGGAAATGGGGATCAGCCTCAATGAAGCAGAGAACTGGAAAAAGGAGAATTTCAGGGTGAACACACAGGGTATGCTCTTTGCGATGGATCCTGAGAATTTTCCGGTAAACTCCATTGCAAGCGCAGATGGTGAAACCTTCTTTGCAACCAGTGGTGCCAGGCTCTACAGGGCTTTCGGCTTCGATCCTTCGGTGAATGCGTTTTCGGGGGCCACCCAATGGTGCATCCCGTATAACGGGCAGAGCGTGACGGATACGATGTTCGTGGTATTTATTGATTCGGAAGGGAGAAAGTGGATGGGTGGCAAAGAGGGGATCCAGGTCCATTCAGGTCAAGATCCCAAGGCCCAGGACAGTTTTACCTATTACTACGATGAACTTCCGGACCTGTATGTTATGGCCATCAACCAGGCCGCAGGCGGAGACATCTGGGTCGGCACACGCCAGGGCCTGGCGGTATATGATGGCACCCACTGGGAGACCATCACTGCCGGTCTGCCCGGCCTGTGGGTATCTTCCATAGCCTTCGATGCAGACGGCAGCGCCTGGGTCGGCACAAAAAAGGGCCTGGTACATATCCCCTAATGGCCTGATAACATCATTTGATCTTTCCCATAGGTACGTGAAGGAAACTGAGAATGATAAACAACTCCATTGATCTAAATGATTAAGAATACCACCATCTAATCGGCTTAAGAAGTTGCGTGGAGATCTCAAGGAATATTATTGCATTAGAATAAATGACCCGTGGCGAATCATTTTTATTTGGGATAGTGGTAATGCTTATGAAGTGCAAATTATAGATTATCACAATTAAACACATAATGGAAAGGATCGATAATATTCATCCTGGTGAGGTGTTACTCGAAGAATTTCTTATACCCTTAAATATAACTGCATATCGACTCTCGAAAGATTGCAGAATACCTCGCATAACATGACGAGCATTCACTGAGCACATAATGAAATCATTGCTATGAAATATATGTTTTTAACACCTCTGCTGTTTTTCTTCTTTATAGAAAGTGGGTTTACACAAGACAGGCAAGCAAATAAAGAAAATGCAGATCAATCACTTTCCCAAAATTACAGAAAGATAAAAGATATAATTATTTATGAAGACGCGCGGTTTTACGCTGCTTTCCCTTCAGTAATCAAACGGCCAGATGGTGAACTTTATGTGGCATTTCGCAGAGCTCCGGATCGGAAAATATTTGGCGAAAAAGTGACCAGCCATACAGACCCTAATAGCTATTTAGTTATGGTACGTTCTAAAGATGGTGAAAATTGGACAAAAACCCCGGAGCTAATTTATGCAGATCCTTTGGGCGGATCACAAGATCCATGCTTGCTTCAGTTAAAAGATAAAACAATATTATGTACCAGTTACGGATGGGCATTTGTCAGACCAGAAGGCATGGAAAATCTTAAGAAGCCGTTTATTGACGCGGGAAATGGCGCTATATTTTTGGGGGGATATATAATACGGTCAACGGATGGAGGAAAGAGTTGGGAAGCCCCCGTTTACCCGCCAAATATTACACCAGAAGTTAATTTTGATGCTCTTGGTACTCCACTTCGAGCCTATAACCGTGGGGCTATGTATGAAGGAAAAAATAAAAAAATCTATTGGATAGCAGCTTCCAGTGATTGTCTTAACAGAACCTCAAATCATTTGTTGATCTCCGAAAACAAAGGAATCACCTGGGAGTATTCAGGTGTTGTAGCCATGGACGAAAAAATATCATTTAACGAGGCGTCTATCATTGAAACTCCAAAAGGGGATTTGGTAGGTTTTTTAAGAACATCAGGTGCAGACGATCAAGCCTTCATTTCCCGCTCTTCTGATGGAGGTAAAACATTCAAATGGGAAAGTATGGGCTTCCAGGGGCATCCGCTAAATGCACTGAGACTTCCGGATAACCGTGTATTACTCACTTATGGATACCGTCATAAACCATTTGGAATCCGGGCTCGAATTTTAAATGCTGAATGTACAAATTTTGGAACCACACCTGAGATTATCCTAAGAGATGATGGTGGCAATTCAGATATTGGATATACCTGGCCTGTTCAATTAAATAAAAATCGTGTCCTGGTTACCTACTATTTTAATCTAGAAAATGGCACGCGTCATATTGCTGGAACCGTTCTTGAAATTAAGTCATTGAAAAGAAATGACTAATATGATTAAATCCAGAGTTCATCTGATGAGAAAAAACACGCATGCAAAATGGTTTCCCATTTGGCAAAGGTTTATTTACCCGGACTGTTGTGAACCAAGAAAAGAACAGGCACTCCAAGAAATGGTCAGATTCATGAAAGGTGCATAGAAACAGGAAAGAGCAT
Organism: Bacteroidota bacterium; assembly: GCA_043797815.1. GTDB lineage: Bacteria > Bacteroidota > Bacteroidia > Bacteroidales. Next base: position 24,950 of record JAZDPG010000035.1, on the reverse strand, counting down.
TGATATGAACTATCATCTCAATCGTCCCAGGATTGCTGGAGACCTGCATGGGCAGGCTCTCCAGCTTAATTGATCATCAGCGTACCCTGAAAAACGCTTATCTGCGGGATGGACTGCTGCTCCGCTGACTGCCGCTGTTTGATTTGCTGCTGCCTGACCTGCTGCTGCCTGATCTGCTGCTACTGCCCGAGGGTTTGGCAGAGCTCCTGCCGCTCACGGATTGGCTGCGTTTGGGTGTGCTGCTTTTGCTGCTGCTCCGGACGGCAGGTGCATTGCTTTTGCTGTTGCTCCGGACGGCAGGCGTGCTGCTTTTGCTGGTGCTCCGGACGGCAGGCGTGCTGCTTTTGCTGGTGCTCCTCGATACTGAGGAACTGCTCCTGGTCTGCGGACTGCGCACCTGCGCTGCCGGAGTAGTACTCCTTTGGGTGGATGTTGACCTCACTGCACCCGAATTGCGATCGTTTGTTGTTACGCCTGATCTTGAGGTGCCCGAAGGTGTTGCAGTCCGCTCGACGCTTTGACGGGTACCCGTTGCACCGGTTCTGCTGGCAGTCCGTGTATAGAGTTCTTCCCCGGCACGCCTCTGATCCGGGCGTGAATAAGTATCCCTGTAATATCCCTTGTTGACATTGACAACAACTGTGGGACTGAATACACGTACATGGTTCCGGTAATACGTGTTGTATGCCATGCAACGGTAATGGTCCCAGTGACGGTAATGGGAATAATAGTGGTCATGCCAGTGATAATGGTACCCGTAGTAATAGTGCCAGTAGTAAGGCCTCCACGGACGCCAGTAGGAAGGGTAATAACCCCAGTACCAGGAAGACCTCCATACCCTGTATCCAGGGAAGTACATATAACTGATCACCGGCCAGGCTGCGATATCATAATAGGTGGTGCTAACCACTTGCGTATTTGTACGGTAAACTTTCCCGGTATATCCCGGATTGGGCGTTTCGGCATAGATGGGTTCAACAATATAATTCTGCCCGTAAAGTGCTTCATCCCCGATCAGCTGGATTTGCACTTCGCCGTTCCGGAGCTTCTCAACCACAAAAACGGCCACATCCTGCAGCTCGTTGCGGTCCAGGGCCGCGCGAAGGACAATGTTATGTATATTCCCCTCGACATAATCCGACACTGTAATATAATCAATGAGCTTATCGCCATTCAGGTCCAGGTTATTGATCCTGGATTCTTCGTTGTTCAGGCTTCGCTCAAAACCTTCCAGGGTCTCAGATTCCTGGAACAGGTTCATAACCGCATAGAGGTTCAGATTGTCTCCCGGCAGACCAAGGTATTCATCGGGATAGTCCTGTGCCGATACAAGTGCTGTTGCTGCTGCAAGGACTGCTACTGTCATTATGGTATGTATTGTTTTCATGGCGTTCAGCTTTTAGATTCATGCCTTTACTTATATGCTTGCAAATGATGTGCCAAAGGAATGTACCCGCGTAATTCAACCCGCCGTTAGACACCTTCAGCAGGGTTAAACGCACCTTCGGCATCTTTTAGTTTCACAGGGTTTATCCCGGTCATAATTTTGGTTCATCAAACTTTTTCAAAAAACCAAAGTGATGAATCAAATGAACAAACATTCCTTAAGACCACTGGCCATAACCTTTGTACTCAGCGGTATCTGGGATTCCATTGCGGCCCTTCAATATTTTTTCTTTATCGGCACCGGGCGCCATTTGGACAATCCCCCGGTCCATTCATTTTATACCGTTTTTCTGGGTTCTTTCTTCCTCTGTTTTGCTTACCTCCAGTTTATGTCGGCCAGGAACATCAGACGTTATGCCTTCAACGTAGGATGCCTGTTCATTGGCCGACTATTCTATGTAATCGAACTCTATGCCTATATGGGATTTGTCGAAGAATTCCCCTCCACCTTCTGGTTTACCGGAATCATTGACGGGCTGTTCACCATCCTGTACCCGGTATTTGCAATGAAGGGAGGACTGCGCATGCGTGATTTATTCCTGCCTGGAACTGAATCCATCTAAACCAAAAAAACAAACGAAATGAAAAATCATCCCTTATTCCTGGCCTCACTTGTACTGATTATGCTCAGTTCCTGTGAAACAGAAGCCTGGAGGGTGCCGGATCCATTGATTTGCACCTGAGCTATCACTGACGACAAAAACCAAAATAAATTTTATAAAAACAACCTCAAAATTAAACAACATGAAGACAAATGCTTTATTATCAATCGTTCTGGCGCTGGTTTTATCCGGTGTCGCGTATTCCCAGGAAACCAGTTCAACGGATGATAACTGGTCCGTTCAGGGCAAAAACAGAACCCGCACACTGGGTTTTTACGGTGGCCTGTATGGCGCCTATTCACCTGTTGGAGACAGGTCAGCCCAATGGTACTCGGCAAGAGTGGGAGTGTCCTTCAATCACCGCTGGGGCATTGGCCTGGCCGGTTCGGTTCTGAACTACGACTACGAATTGAGTGAACTTGTCACCGATGGCACCTACCGTTTGCAGGCCGGTTACACCGGTATGTTCGTTGAACGCATGCTGAACCTGGCCCCCTGGTCCAAAATAAATCTATCGTGGACCTCGGGTGCGGGGGTTGCATTCTATCAGTACAACAAAGATTTCCGGGAAGACCGTCCCTGGTATGAAGAAACCATCGATACGGAGAATTTTGCTGCCAATGAGCTGGGCCTTGAACTCCAGTTTAAGACCTTTGGAAGGTGGTGGGCCGGATTGTACGGATCCTACAGGCTTACCTCTCCCATCAAGCTTATGGGAACAGACGAAAGGTTTCTGACCGATTTCTCTGCAGGGGTCTCCCTGAAATACGGATTGCTCTGAAACAATCTGTTCTGTTTCTGATGTTTTGAATCTATATTTGATATTGAAATCCAGCCCCATGTTTTTCAAGGATATCCATAGCACGCTCTCTTTCAAACGCCTTTTCAGGTTCTTGATCGGAATGGCTATTGGCCTGCAGCTTATCATCGTCACTTTCAACCACCTCAGTGCATACCATGAACTTGACAATCTGCAACAATTCATCCTGAGGCTGGCCAGGGGAACTTTGATGAGCCTGGTGGCTGGATTTCTTTTGGCTTACCCGGATCTAAGCATGATCCGTTCCATGAACAGGATCGCTCCGTGGGGAGTTAAAACCCTCAAGAGGATTGCGATCCAGTTAGGTTTTGCCATACTGATTGCAATGGTTGTCTCCACCGCATTAACAGTATTCGCCAACTGGCTCCAATCCTACCGCGAGGATTTCAGGGGGGTTCTGCTCTACAATGCAATGATATATTCGGTGGTCAACATCATCATGATGTCCATTCTTGAAGGGTGGATCTTCTATATTGAAAGCCGCCAGGCCAGGCAGGTGGCTGAAACCCTCAAAGAAGAGTTGTCGCAAATAAAATTTGAGGTGCTCCGAAGCCAGATCAACCCACACTTCATGTTCAACAGCCTGAATGTGCTTTCCGCGCTGATCCACCAGGATGTTGGCAAAGCCCAGCAATTCATCGACGAGTTTTCACACATCTACAGGTATGTTCTGGAAACCATCGAACAACCTGTGGTTAAACTGGAGCGGGAACTGGAATTTATGCGTTCATACCTCTTTCTGCAGCAAATCAGGTACGGTGATACCCTGACCTATGAGCTTCACATCCCTTCTGAATTGCTGGAGTGGGTACTTCCCCCGCTCTCCTTGCAGGTGGTGCTTGAAAATGCAATCAAGCACAACATTGTCAACGAGGCTAAACCGCTTCACATTCACATTTCAAGTGCCGGGAGGGTGCTTGTAATCAAGAACAACATCCAGCCCAAAATCTCTAAGGGGGCCTCCACCGGACTGGGGCTAAAAAACCTTGCAAAACGCTATGCCATGGTAAGCTCCCTGGAACCGGATTTCCAGGTTGAAACCACCCATTATGTGGCCAGGTTGCCCCTCATTAACATTGAACAAGATGAAAGTACTGATCATTGAAGATGAAGGTTTTGCAGCCGACAAGCTGGAACATCTGCTGCATGAAATTGATCCTGCCATCAAGGTGCTTGCCAAGCTTGGTTCGATCAAAGAGTCGGTGCAATGGTTTGTCCAGCAAAGCGCTGACCTGATATTCCTGGATATTCAGCTCTCGGATGGCATCAGTTTTAGCATATTTGACCATGTAGCAGTGAACACCCCTGTGATTTTTACCACCGCCTATGACCAGTATGCCATCAAAGCTTTCCAGCTGAACAGCATCTCCTATTTGTTGAAACCCATCCGGAAGAGTGAGCTGGCTGAAAGCCTGAACAAATACCGCAGCCTCCGGTCGGCCTTCAGCATCGATTTCGATTCGTTGATGGCCCAGCTGCAGGGCCTTAAACCTGACTTCAAGAAACGCTTCCTGATCCAGATCGGCGAAAAGATCAGGAAAATCGAGGTTTCAGAGATCGCCTATTTCTACGTGCTTGAAAAAGGAATTTATATCAGGACCTTCCAGGGGAAATCCTACCCGGTCGAGTATACCCTTGACAAGCTGGAGGCCCTTGTGAACCCTTCCGTCTTTTTCCGTATCAACCGCAAGTTCCTTGTCAATATGGACGCCATAACAAACATGGTTGCGTACTCCAGGGGCCGTGTAAAACTGGACCTGAAACCCGCTGCGGAAGATAACCAGGATACCATCGTAAGCATCGACCGCTCAACAGATTTTAAAAAATGGCTCAATAGCTGAAACCGAATGAAGATCTTGACCCTGTTTTTTGCCGTTGTATTGGTACCCGTACTGGTTCTTGTGGTTGTATTGTTTATTTACAGCCCGGGGAAGCCCAAACCCTTTGTCGGCAGCCACGGAAAACCGCTGGCCGACAGCGTTTCAGAAAAAATATTTGTAACCATTGGGGGCGTGCGGCAAGGAATGTTTATTCGCAGTAAGAACATCCATAATCCGGTACTGCTCTATGTGCACGGCGGACCGGCTTTCCCCAATTATTTCCTGATAGACAAATACAAACCCGGGCTTGAAGACTACTTCACCGTCTGTTACTGGGAACAACGGGGTGGCGGACTTTCGTACAGCCCGGATATACCCGTGGAAAGCATGACCTTTGAACAACTTACTTCAGATGCCATTGAGGTTACCAATTATCTTCGCAACCGGTTTAGCAAGGAGAAGATATACCTGATGGCTCATTCCGGAGGAACCCCGATAGCCATACAGGCCGTGGCAAAGGCCCCCCAGCTCTTTCAGGCATACATGGGCATGGCACAGATCACCCGCCAGTGGGAATCGGAAAGAATGGCCTATACATTCATGGTTGATCAATACACAGGCTCCGGAAATAGCAAAGCTTTGGCTGAACTTGAGAAATTTCCTGTTCTGAAAACCGATACCAGCTTTGCTCCCTTTTATAAATCGCTTGTTCGTGACAAATCGATGCACGAACTGGGAATTGGTACCATGCGAAATATGAAATCGGTGTTTACCGGGGTGTTTATACCCGTTTGGACCTGTAAAGCATACACCCTGAAAGAAAAAATCAATATCTGGGTTTCAAAATTCAAATTTGTAAAAAAGGCCAAATTTGTCGATGAACTTTTTGTAATGGATATTCCTGCCATGTTCCCCAAACTTGATATTCCGGTATATTTTCTGAGTGGTACATATGATTTAACAGTCAATATGGGCTTGTCGAAAGCATATCTTGAACAGCTTCAGTCACCCGTTAAAGGATTTTATACATTCGAATATTCTGCCCACAGCCCGCTTTTTGAAGAACCGCAGCGTGTAAGAGAGATCATTGAAAAAGATCTGTTAAAAGGGAAAACTGATTTAGCCGATCACAATTTACAGGATAAAAGCAATAAGGTAATACATATGTTACCAGCAATTTAAATCAACCGAAATGACCAAAACAAAGACTCTCTGCAATCTTTTAATCATTCTGGGAGTTTTACTTCCATGTACAGTATTCAGTCAGGAACTAAATATCCATCTTGGTAACAGAGTGCTTCTTAAGTCAAAGATACTTCAAGAAGACAGGACTATCTTAATCCGTCTTCCGGCCAACTATCAAAGTACAAACAAAAACTATCCGGTTTTATACAGGTTAGATGGTGATACTTTGATTATGCTTGAATCTATTCTGATCTGCAACAGACTTACTTACAACGAAGAAAAAATACCTGAATTTATAATAGTTACTATTGAGAATACGAACAGGGCAAGAGACATGTGGCCTACAAACACTGAATACTATCCGAAACCGAATAAGGCGGGTGCTAAATCATTCCAGGACTTTTTGAAAAAGGAAGTAATTCCCTTTATTCACAATAACTACAGGGTGAGTAAAGAGAATATCATTGTTGGACAATCACTTAGCAGTGTGTTTGTCCTGTATAGCCTATTAACAGATCCAGAAATATTTGACACTTATATTGCAATAAGCGGAGGATTTCCAGCATGTGAGGATTATTTTACAACCCTCTACACAAATGTGTTTCAAAATCCCGAACGTTTCATAGGGAAGAAGGTGTTTATAACACATGGATTAAAAGATCCATTGGACCCAAAGGGAAAGATTCATCAGCAATTGTTGAACTTCTCTCGTTATCTGAACGAACATTTAGACAATGCGATTCTTTATAAATATAATATCTATGAAAATGAAGGACATGTGCCTTTTTATAGTTTATATGATGGCTTAAAATATGTCTATGAAGCGGATGGAAGTATGGAAGATTGATCTTTATTGGAGGATATTCAGTCCCAATATGTTCAGGGAAGAAAGAAATCATCCGCGGCACAAACTAACAAAATTTTACAAGGGTTTCAGGAAATTGGACGAGAGTTATCTCAAATAAACCTATTCTCACATTAAAATTTGGTGCACGTGCTCTAACTGGATGTCACGTGTTTTGCATACAATAACATATCTTTAGTTCAGGTATCCATGCATACACGCACCGGCAGCGGGTATTTCACTGACGACCAACTTGAAATTGACAGACAAAATGGAAATAATAACCCATGAAGTAAACGGCACAAAAATAGCTGAATTGGTCTCGGATGAAGTAATAATGAATACAACCGAAGACGGATTAGACTTATTAGGAAATCTATACTATCAGGATTTCGAAAAGATTATCATTCACGAGAAAAACATCACACCAGACTTTTTTGACTTGAAAAACGGAATAGCAGGTGAAATACTTCAAAAGTTTTCCAATTATCGTGTTCGTTTAGCGATAGTAGGAGATTTTACAAAATATAACAGCAATAGTATCAATGACTTCATATATGAAAGTAACAAAGGCAGAAAAGTCATTTTTGTGGGTTCTGTTCCCGAAGGATTAAAAATTCTTTCCCATTAAATTGAAAAATTATGTGCATCGAAAATACTTTTCTCTTTTGCATACTGGCAGTATGCACATTCCCTGGCTGTGATATACAGGAAACAGACCTAAGCGCTGACCGAAAGGCAGACCCGGTATCACTCTCAACCGAATTACGTAAATTATACGATATCAGTAGTTTGCCCGAATATGAGGAGGCCGCAAAAAGCCACCAGATATCGTCCTCTGATACCACGGGAGGCAACGATGATGGTTTTAACGGGACATATTCCTTCCTGAAACGGAACCCGGATAGTACACTGGTCATCTTTGATGTGTCAGGCCCCGGAGTAATTCACCGGTTTTGGACTCCTACACCTACGAATGACACCCTGGATTTTTATATGGATAATCCCCATCAGATCTCCTTTTCGATTCAATACATGGATCTCTTCTCCGGCGAGGTTTACCCTTTTATTAACCCGCTTTGCGGCAATCAAATCGGCGGATACTTCTGTTATTTACCCATCCCGTTTCAAAAAAGCTGCAGGATTGTCTGCCGTGGCAAAAAAATGCAGTTTCACCAAATTCAATATAAATTATACGCCAGCTCCACCCAGGTAAAAAGCTTTTCCCCAAACCTGACGGATGAAGAAAAGGACATATTGAAATGTGCAACAAATCAATGGAGCCTTCCCGGGAAAGACATTTCAAATTTTTATGAGAAAAACACCCTGCTTACAAAATCCGGTTCTGCAACGCTTGCCCCGGGCAAAAGCCTGTGTATTTTCGATTACACCAAACCGGGAAGAATACTTGGGATTGAGCTGAGCCCGGCAGCTGTTTATGAAGGGACTGAAAAACAGCTTGATTTGAAAATTACATGGGACCGGGAATCAGAACCGGGAGTATTTCTGCCTGTCCATGATTTTTTCGGATACGCCTTCGGAAGTCCGTCCATGCAGAGCCTGTTGCTTGGAAGCCAGGGAGATCTGAACTATTGCTACTTTCCGATGCCCTTCGATGAGCGTGTGAAAATTGAGCTCGTTTACCGCAGGCGAAATGAAGACCAGGCCCCGCTGAATATGGACTACAAAATATACTATTCGGAAAAACCAAGGAACAAGGAAACTGAAGGGAAATTCTACGCTCAGTGGAACAGGGATATAGATCCGGAAACAGGGAAACCACATACCTTCCTGGAACGAAAAGGGAAAGGGCATTACGTTGGAACCATCCTGCAGGCGCAGGGATTAAAATCCGGCATGACCCTGTTTTTCGAAGGAGATGATTTTACGTCTGTAGATGGCAAGGCCATCATGTATGGAACCGGGTCAGAGGATTATTTTAACGGGGGATGGTATGCCTTTATCGACACATGGGATACAAAAATGAGCTTGCCGCTTCACGGGGCGCTTGACTATTCACTACCCATGTGCAGGACCGGAGGCTACCGCCTGTTTTTAACAGACAAGATCTCATTTACGAAAGAAATCAGCCACACGATAGAACATGGTCCTGCAGGAAACGCATTTCCGGTTGATTACACCTCCGTGGCACTATACTATTGTGATTCTCCAAACCCTGATGTGCAGAAAGAACCAGACAACGAATTGGCTAGGGTATATCTTCCTGACACCCTGGTTGTTTACCCCCAACTCATGTCCTGTGACGTATGGGGCAGCATCAGCTTTGAATCAAGCTGGGCATACAACACAGGAGGCCTGAGCTACCTGTATACGGTGAATGATGAATCGAAATTGAGAATATCACTGAAGGATATCCCTTTCAACTCCTACAAATTGTGTCTTGATATTGCTGCGTTTGACGAAGGCTGTGAGTTTTCGGTCTGGCAAAGACAATCTCAAATATCTTCCTGGATCAATACAGCCAACACAGCTGTTACGCGAATTGAAGAATTATATATTTGTGATATCGGCCTTGGAGATTTTAAAAATACACTGACCATCAGATTTAGAACCGACGAAAAACACAACAAGCTGTTTCTCAACAGAATGATATTAATTAAAACCATGCCTTAAAAATCAACACATTGGGAAGAATTGCCATTGTTGTAATACAGTCTTGTTCTTAGAAAATTACAGAGAGCTCTTCGGAATAAGTACCTTCTTCTCCATCATCCAATATGAATAAACAGGCTTTTATCATTCTCCCTCCATTTTTTATGTATATTTCGCAGATTATTTTGACTCTTTTAACGGGATCCAATACTATTCAATGATATGATACCTGTTGCTGGCTGGTTTGGCAAATGTATCGGACTCTATTTTGAAACATTTCTTCAGGAAGATCTTGCCATTGTTACGGGTGGTTTACTGGTGGTAAAGAACGAGTTACCCCTGATGCTTGTTGCCATCAGCCTGTTTACGGGCATCCTCAGCGGGGACCTGGTCATTTACGGCATGGGTAAGGCGGCCCGGAAAATTCCCTGGCTTCGCAAACGGTTCGTTAACCGAAGGGTGGAAACTGCCAGGGAACATCTCGAAAAAAACCTGGTTCCCTCCATAGCGCTTGTCCGCATCCTGCCCGGACTTCTTTTCCCGACTTATCTTGCATGCGGATTTACAGGGGTCTCAATTAGAAAGTTTTTTTTAACTACCCTTACCACCAGCGCCATATACTCAACCATACTTCTGACCCTTGTGATTAAACTTGGAGAATTTGTATTTCCAACCATGGGTTACTGGGGCTGGATCATCATGCTGTGTTTTGTCCTTCTGTTGATAACCTATAAATCGGTCAAGCCACACCGGCTAAAATTGGCAAATATTGCTGTTGCTGATACAATTACCTTTCCGGAAATCGTTCAAACCCCCGGAACTTTTCTGGGAATGCCTTCCCTCCATTACATAAACCACAAGGTATCTGCATCAGAAAAAATTCCGCCCCTGATTTTTTATGCACCGCTTGGACTGCGATGGATCATGCTTGGTATCAGGTACCGGAAAATGGCACTTCCTACCATAGCCAATCCCTTCATTGAAGCCGGCGGACTGTGGGGTGAATCAAAAAGCAGGCTGATGCACCAGGTATCCGGCGGACAACGTCATTGGATTGCCCCTTTTTCAACCTTTACGCTTGATGAGCGATATACGGTGGAGCAATTGTACAACAAAGCGCTTGATGAACTTTCAGCTGCATCACTGGCGTTTCCGCTGGTCGTAAAACCGGATATTGGCTGGCAGGGCTATGGCGTCAGGATTATAAAAAATGAAACAGAACTTCTGGAGTACTTCAGGGAATATCCGAAGAACAACACCATCATCATCCAGGAACTTATCCCCTATGAAGGTGAAGCAGGCGTATTTTATCTGCGATATCCGGGAGAACCCCAGGGAAGAGTCATATCATTGACATTCCGGTATTATCCTCACGTGATCGGTGATGGTAAAAGTACAGTCCTGGAATTGATCAGACAGGACAAAAGAACCAATTTTAAATCACGTTTTTATCTTGGGAAAGATTCCTTGCATCAGGGCATCTCTCCCGATGATCTTGAGATTGTGCCGCAACATGGAGAGATTGTGCGGCTTGCATTCATCGGGAGCATTCGTGTAGGGGGCCTTTACAAAAACGGGGAAAATTATATCACACCTGCATTGAACCAACGGTTTGATGAAATTGCATGCAGTATGCCTGAATTCTACTTTGGCCGGTTTGATATAAAATTCAAATCGATTGATCTGTTGCAGGAAGCCTCTGATTTTCAAATTTTTGAAATTAACGGCGCAGGTGCAGAAGCAATTCATGTATGGGATACGGACATGCCATTACTGAAGGCCTACAAAGAGTTATTCAGGTATCAGTCCATGCTGTTCAGAATCAGCGACATGAACCGGAAAAATGGCCATATGCCAATGGGAATGAGAGAATTCTATTCATTTTCCAGACAATACAATGATCTTACCAATTCGTACCCCCTGTCGCATTAACCGGGAATTTGCCTAATCTCCGGATAATAGCGTATTACTAATTACCGAAAAAGCCGTCTCTTAACCTGAAGGTGATTGATCTCTCAATGGTTTATGCATTTTTCACATGAACTATAAATATATAAGTATTATTCACACAATATAAAGATATTTCACGTATGTTTGTTTTAAATATATTTCACGAAACATGCCTGAAAATAAACATTTCTCACAAGTAGTAACTGTTTTTCACGGCAGGCAAACACCTGAGACAGGTACTTTGGTTGGATACGGGGCCATTATTGATTCGTTGAAACTTCCTGTTCCTTTACCTTCAAGACTGGCATTGATCAGTGAAAAACGAAGGCAATACCGGACGGATGAATGGATCGTATTAACACCCAGGCATCATCCAAAGGATACATTATACGGCCATCTTGTTTTCAGCCTGAAATATGAAGGAATAAATCTACTATTCTTTAAAAAACTGTTTGAGAGAGTTGAAGAGCCTGTGATCGAAAGCATGGTTCAAAACGAACCATTGGGTCAATACAGCCGGAAAATTTGGTTTCTGCATGAATGGCTCATGAATAAAACACTGCACATTCCTGATCTGAAGAAGGGTAATTACGTGCCATTAGTAGATGAGAATCTTCAATATGCCATTGCTGAGGGTGTGAACTCAATCCGTCATCGCATTAGAAATAATCTGCCGGGCACTGTGGATTTTTGTCCAATGATAAATAAAACCGACAAATTGGAGAATTATATAAAAGAGAATTTGTCGGAAAAGACTTTTGGACTTGTTCAAGGTGTACATCACGATATATTATCAAGAACCTCAGCATTTCTATTACTTAAAGACTCAAAAGCCTCCTTTACCATTGAAGGAGAAATCCCGTCAAGTACACGTGCAAGTCGATGGGGCAGAGTAATAGGACAAGCAGGTTCCAAGCCTCTTTCAAATGAGGAATTACTACGTCTCCAGCAAATCGTAATAGAAAACCAGCGATTTACAAATATGGGATTTAGAACTGAAGGTGGCTTTGTTGGCGAACACGACAGAAGCACCGGGGAACCTATTCCAGAGCACATTTCAGCCCGTTGTCAGGATTTAGACACTTTAATAAAAGGCTTATTAGATTCTAATACACTTCTGGAAAATTCACATTATCATCCTGTCCTTACTGCAGCAAAAGTTGCGTTTGGTTTTGTTTTCATCCATCCATCCCTTTTCAGATGGCAATGGCAGAATCCATCGTTATTTAATTCATCACATTCTTGCCAAATTGAAATTTACTCCTCAAGAGATAATATTTCCAATTTCTGCAGCGATATTAGAACGAATTGGCGATTATCGCAGAATTCTTGAAAACTTCTCATACCCTCTTCTTGATTTTATTGAATGGGAAACAACTCAAGATAATAATGTTAAAGTATTGAATGATACTATTGATTACTATAGATATTTTGATGCAACTTCCCAGGCCGAATTTCTGTTTGATTGTGTAAACAAAACTATTGACACTATTATTCCACAAGAGGTTTCTTATCTAAAGCGATACGATGATTTCAAAGCTTGGTTGGACGACACATTTGAAATGCCTGATAAAATTGTGGCATTATTGGTAAGATTCCTGGAACGTAATAATGGGGCTCTTTCAAAACGAGCACGGGAAAAAGAATTTAGTGAGTTAAAAGCTGAAGAAATTCAAAAACTCGAATCAAAGTATAAGGAGATTTTTAATTGATATTTTTGATAACTGAATTACTACTCATTTTTATTCATCAAGCCATAATAACCACTCAACTTCTGATTCTGAAGTACTCATACCGTAATTATCTTAAAATAGATACTGAATATCTTCTTTCGATGTCAGGTAAGGTACATTTTCAATCATCCTTTTCACTGCAATCTATCTTTGAAAGCCATGAATTATTTGCATAACTTTAAAATCAATGATTAACCATGTTGACCCTTTAGCTGACCCCCTCTCCCTAAGCACAATAGTTTAAAATATAGAAATTCAACATATTAAACAAAAATTATGAAAGCAGTAAACATCTTATTATTAAGTCTGATTTTCGGCAATCTGTTCTCGCAGGAGATCTTAGAAAAAGAAATAAAAACAGACGTAAATGAAGTTACTGTATTCCTCGATGGAGCACAAATCGTTCGAAAGGCAACGGTTGATTTGCCCAAAGGCAGGACACTTATCAGGTTTGTAAACTTATCTCCGTTTATTGATGCGAAAAGCGTACAGGTAAAAGCAGAAGGAGACATCACCGTTTTATCTGTAAACCACCAGCAAAACTATCTGGATAAACCGGAAAAATCTGCTGAATTGACGGATTTAGAGAAACAACTTGAAAATGTTGATGATAAAATCAAAGTTGAGATTACTCATTTGTCTATCATCAACGAAGAACTGGCATTTCTTCAGGACAACAGGGACATTGGGGGCAAGAACGAGCAGGTGAGTGTACCCAATTTGCAACAGGCATCTGAATTTTACAGCAGCAGGCTGACTTTTTTGAAAATGAAGGAAACTGAGAGAAATGAAACGATCAATGACCTGAATGAGCAAAGAAACGATTTAGAAAATCAAATAAGAACACTGACCGGTAAAAAGGAGTATCCAACCGGAGAGATTCAGGTGAAGGTTGATGCAAAACAAATGAATAAATTTCCGCTGGAACTCACCTATCTGGTGGGCAACGCTGGCTGGTTTCCTTCCTATGACATCCGTGCAAAAAATATCAATGAGCCCGTACAACTGATTTACAAAGCCAATGTTAAACAGGATACCAAAGTGGATTGGAAAGACGTCAAACTGAAGTTTTCGTCCGCCGATCCGAATGTTTCTGGCCTTGCACCCGAATTGCAGCCCTACTACATCAATTACAATACCCTGCCTCCCATTTACAACCTGACAAGCAAGATGCAGGCACCGGAAGCTTTACAGGGCCGGGCTGCGGGCATGGATGCCGGCAGTCCGGATATAAACATAAGGGGCACCAGCAGTCTGGCCGTCCCGACAGCACAGGTTGAGAATCAAACATCCGTGAATTTCGAAATCAATACCCCCTACAGCGTTAAATCAGACAATAAAAACTATACGGTTGATATGGAGATCTATAATTTACCGGCATTCTACCAATATTACTCCGTGCCTAAAATGGACAAAGACGCATTCTTAATTGCGAATATTGTGGATTGGGAAAAATACAATCTGCTGGGAGGTGAAGCAAATGTATTTTTCGAAGACACCTACGTCGGCAAGACCCTCATGGATGTTCGTTACGCACCGGACACCCTGGAAATTTCGCTGGGTCGTGATAAGCAGGTATCTGTAAACCGTGAAAAAATCAAGGATTTTACCGACAAGCAGTTCATTGGCAGCAAAAAAGAGGAAACCCGTGCCTGGAAAACGACGGTAAAAAACAACAAAAACCAGGCGATTCACATGATTATACTCGACCAGGTTCCGGTCTCCACCCTTGAGGAAATTGAAGTCAGCACGCAGGAGATTTCGGGTGCAAAAAAGAATGCGGAAACAGGAGAGATCAGGTGGGAATTCGAACTCAATCCCAACAACACAAAGGAATTTGAACTGAAATATTCGGTTAAATACCCAAAATCCAGGAATTTGATCGTGGAATAAAAGGCAAAAAGCAATTGAATATAGTTTAATACCATGAAAAAAGTAATAGTTCTTTTGGCACTCATTGCGTTAGGGTGCTCTAAAAATGAACTAGACAATCCGATTGAAGGATCGGGCTGGAAACTTGTTTGGGCTGAGGAGTTTAACTATTCGGGCTTACCAAATTCTGATTTTTGGTCGTTTGAAACGGGCTATATTAGAAACAATGAAGAACAATATTACACCGACCAACGACTAAAAAACTGTATGGTAAAAGATGGTTATTTGCAGATTATAGCGTTAAATGATTCATTTCAAAACCACGTCATAACTTCTGCAAGTATTGAAACCAAAAACAAGGTGAGTTTTAAATATGGCCGGATTGAAGTATGCGCTAAAATGCCCGCATTGGGTTTGGGCACTTGGCCAGCCATTTGGACAAACTGAAATTATTATAGCAAACAGAGAGATTTACAAACAGATAAAAAATCATTTAGGATTGATATAGCTTTTTAAACTGTTTACATAGCTTTCAAATGCTTCAATTCCTTGTTTTGTGATCGATAAAGAAGTATTTGGATAATCGTTTTTAAAGCATCCGATTAGCGAGTTAGAAGCAATTGAATATATACAATTGTTACTTGCAACCCAATGAAAAAGATTGGCTTAGACAAATAAATTATCTAATTTTAAGAATGATCTGTACAACCATGAATTTTAATAAAATGATACCAAAGAGTACCGCCACAATTGGCGCTACATTAAAGGGAAACGGATATGGTACTTCATGGTTTGGAAAAAATCACAACACACCTGACTGGGAAAGTAGTGTAGCTGATCCTTTCGACTGCTGGCCAACAGGTTTGGGTTTTGAATATTTCTATGGTTTTATTGGTGGAGAAACGAACCAGTATTACCCTGTAATTTTCGAAAATACCAAAGCGGTGGAACCGAATAAAAGTCCTGAAGAAGGCTATCATTTTATGGCCGACATCATGTATTTCGCGCCGGGTGCAGCCCATAATTATTAAAGATTATGAATACCTACCAACGGGTGTCAACAATGTAAACGTTATTTGAACACTTGGAAAGGAGCTTCTTAAGCAGAATCAGAACAAGATTGAACACCTCCAGTGTTCCAATTATATTATTAGTAATATTGGTGTTGAGCGGGAAATGTCAGGGAGAAAAAACAATTTATATAGTTAACTGCTCCAATGATGTTGCTATAGTAAAATCATCATCATCAAATAATCGATGGCAGCAAGCACCTATTGAAAATTACAATGATAGAACGCCAGATCTACATCTTAAATCAAGTGATACCATTTTCCCAATGGTGCAGATTGACTATTTCCGTAGCTGGTATGATACGAAGGGTAAAATTGATATAAATGGAGATACAATATCCATCATGCTGGAACCGGGAGAATCGATGAGAATTGCATATTCAGGGTGGATATTTTTTCCTGGCAGAATCAGAGAACCGAGTTTAGATGTCGATAACCTAATGATCATAACTAAATCAGACACTTTTGTTACTCAAAATCGAAAAGAAATATTAAGACTGCAAAAAGACAAAAGGTTCAGATATGACAGGCATTACAAGAATAAAGTTGGACCAAATACTCGTCAAAAGAGAAAAATTTTAATCAAATAACCTGGTATAATTTTAACAATCAATGAAAAAAATCTATTTATCCCTCACAGCAGGGTTATTTTCAATCATTTGTTTTGCACAAACAGCGGGCAACATAACGAGTAAATTTGATTTTATTCCCGGAGAGAAAATTATCTTTTTCGATGATTTTTCCTCAGAGAGCATCGGCGATTTTCCGCTTCAATGGCTTACCAATGGCAGCGGTGAAATAGTTACTTTGGAACTGTTCGAAGGGCGATGGTTTCAGATTACCCAAACAGGGTATTATATTCCCGAAGTTAAAGATCCATTTACCGACAATTATACCATCGAATTTGACTTATATGTATTGAGCGAAGCGGGATCACAAATTCCGGCAGTGGCCGACTTGTATTTTCTGTCAGGTGAATTGGAAAACCCGGCACAAGGGAGTCAACCCGGCCAGGCAGGATTAAAAATTCAACCTTCATACGAGTCGCTATTCTGGAACAATTGGTCGGAAGCCCGCGAATGGCAGGGAGATGAGGGGCAGGTAAATTTTGCCTTCACATCGAAGGAAAAATACCATATCTCGTTCTGGGTTCAGAAACAACGGGTCAGAATGTATGCCAACGACCAGAAGGTATTGGATTTGCCCCGGGGATTGCAGGCCAATTACACGTATAACATTTTCAGGATAGACGATAATTCTGACGAAACCACACCACTGATAAGCAATTTCCGCATGGCTGCGGGAATGCCCGATATGAGAAACAAGCTTATTACCGAGGGAAAACTGGTTTCTTACGGAATTTATTTTGATGTGAATTCCGATAAACTCAAACCTGAGTCGGCTCCTTCCATGAAAGAGATAGCCTCTGTACTGAAAGAAAACCCGGATATAAAAGTGAAAATAGTCGGACACACCGATTCCGATGGTGCTGATGATTTGAATCTCGATTTATCGAAACGAAGAGCCGAAAGCGTAAAAAATGAATTGATTAAAACCTATAACATTGATGCCGTTGGGCTTGAAACGGAGGGGAAGGGCGAAACCCAGCCTCTCGCTCCCAATGATAATGCCCTGAATAAATCAAAAAACCGTCGCGTAGAGTTTATTAAACTGTAACAAAGGTGAAGAAAAATTCACGGTTGGTTTTTTTTTCTGCTATTCTATATTCCCGGGCTTGTAACCGGTCAGGAACAAAAGTCTCCGGATATGTACCATTCATTCACCTGGGAGACAGGCGTTAACCGGCTGAAGGAGGAAAATCTGTTTCCCATTGTTCATCAGGGAGCGATTCATGGTTTGACATACAGGTATGAAAAAAGCGGAAAGCACTTCCATGAAGTCTCTGTTTCGTTAAGGTACGGCAAGGTGAAAGCCGGACTTGAGACTGAAAAAGTTAGCCAAAATGAACAAGCGGGTGTCGGCTATTGCATGGGGTTTCATCTTGTGAAAAGAGGAAAAATGAATTATTTCCTGGGTTACAATTTGAGATACGCGCATTCACTGGTCGAATTTCCTGTCTGGGATGAATCAAGGGCATACTGAGCCACCAGCCTGACTTCAGGCATATCCAACCGGTTGTTTATAAATACCAGCGAAAGGCAAAGCTGGGTCTTTGGCCTGGATTTCAACCCTATGGGTTTGTATAGCCGGCCCGATGAGGTAAGGATGTACGCTCAGGAAAACTGGTCGCTGCCGGCAATACTGAAAACCACCAACAGCAATATCGGGCCTGGGTTTGTAAATAATGTCCTGCTTGGTCATTTCAGAACAGCGTACAGATTTCATACCAGGAAGGAGCATTACTTTGCCTTTCAGTATTCCTTTTCATACTACAGGATTTGCAAAACCAACGAACATCCCCAGCGCAACAGCATAAACAACTTTGGTAAAGGTTTTACACCCGCAGACATTGGTGACGGATGGATTCTCTCTTCACCTGTTCACGAAAACATGGACAGCTTAAAGCTCGATAAGGTATTTAAATATTTTTACAGGGAGGACCGGTTCCTGTTGGGAAGAAGCTTGACGATCATCCGCAACGGAAAAATTGTTGCTGAAGCTTATTCAAGGGAAACGGATGATATTCACCAGATTCAAAATATTAAATCCGCTACCAAGGCATTTACGGGCATCCTGGCTTGCATTGCATTGTAGCATGGTATTCTGGATTCTGTAAACCAAAGATTCAGTGATATTTATCCTGAGTATTTCGAAAATCATCAGGATAAAAAGGATATCACCATTGAACAAGCCCTTACCATGCGTACCGGACTTGTAAGGGACAACAAGGATGACGGGTATGATTTTTTTATGACAGACAATACGGTTGAATTTGCATTATCATCCCAAAAGAAATATCCCCAGGGAACTACCTTTTATTATACAGACATGAACCCTCAGCTCGTCTCCTATGCCATCGAGCAAAAATATGGCAAACCGCTCTCGGAATTTGCCAGGGAGTACCTTTTCGATCCATTGGATATTGATGAGTGGTACTGGCAGGCTGGCCGCGACGGGGTAAGCTACGGGGCCTCAAATCTAAACCTGAAACCCAGGGACATGGCAAAATTCGGTCAAATGCTGCTTCAGAATGGCACTTGGGGTATCTAGTCAAAAACAACATGAAAAATCCTTCCCTGATCGCCCTGAGGTCAGCAGGATCACAAGGGATACTGGCAGGGGGAGGAAAGAATTACTTCAACCTGCAGGCACAGGATGACCGGCGAACTGAACCGGCCTCACCGAAGGTGGGCACTACTATGCGCGGGCATATGCAACGAACAGTGCGGGAACCACCTATGGCAATTGTATTGATTTCTTTGTTGTGGAAGCGGTTGGAACAGAACAGGATAAATCTGGAGGGGAAACCTTCTGGCTTTATCCCAATCCCGCATCATCTGCAGTCACGCTGCGATTCCCGCCCGAAGCTTCCGGAGATGGCCAGCTGCAAGGAAACTGAAACGACGAATTCAAGTGGGCTCGGGTAATTCAAGGCATCCCAAATAGTAGGTATTTTGATCTAAATTATTTCTTCAGGTCCACAATAACTGTCTGATTTCGCTTGCATTCGGGTTTTCCTTATTTAGAATGCCTCTGCTCCTGAAGCCGGTCAGTTCATAATCCCCTTTTTGCCCTATAAGTTTGCAAACAAAAACGATGAATATAAAAGCAGCTTTAATGGGCATGGCAGGGACACTTGCCCTTACCCTGTTTGCCTATGGACAGGAAGCATTGAATACCACAGGAAGAATGTTGGAAGAAGATAATCGACTCACCATCGGGGGATATGCCCAGGTGGATTATAACCAGTCCATGTCTTCCGGGATAAGGCAGAATGGCACCCTCGATGTACACCGGATGGTATTGCTATTTGGATACAAATTCAATCCGAAGACGCAATTCATTTCAGAAGTCGAATTCGAACATGTGGAAGAGGTATATGTTGAACAGGCTTTTCTGCAATATGAAATAGCGCCCTGGATCAAATTCAGGGGTGGCCTGATGCTGGTTCCCATGGGTATTATCAACGAGTTTCATGAACCTCCTGCTTTTCATGGAGTAGAACGGCCCAATCTTGACACCTACATTGTTCCAACCACCTGGCGTGAAATCGGAGCAGGCTTTACGGGCGTATTTACATCAGTTCGTTTATCATACCAGATGTACCTGATGAATGGTTTTATGAGTTATGATGACAATCCCAACCTAAATGGAGAAAGCGGATTTAGAAAAGGAAGACAGAAGGGTGCCGGGTCATTGATAAGCAGCCCAAATCTGGCTTTCAGGTTGAACTACTTTGGCTTATCCGGTTTGCAATTGGGCCTGTCCTACGCCGGCGGGGCTACCCAATCGGAACTATATCACGGGATCGAAAAGAGCAATACCCGGGCCATTGCCTCAACTGATTCATCGGTCGTTACCATGCATATGATGGGCCTTGATGCGAGATATAACCTGGGCGGCCTCCAGATCAGGGCCCAGGCCAATTATGGCGCCATCTCCAACTCTGCTGCATATAATGACTTCACAGGCAGCGACATAGGAAGTGCCATTTTTGGATGGTATGGTGAATTGGCGTATGATGTTTTTTCCCATATAGAGCGTACTGAGTCAGCATTGATTCCTTTCATCAGATATGAAAACTACAATACCCACGCCTCGGTAGAGAATGGAATGGATGCAAATCCCCTCTATAACAGAGTGGATATAACCATGGGGATTGGCTGGAAGATGGCACAGGGGGCAATCATAAAACTGGATTATCAAATCTTCAAAAACAAAGGCCCGGAAGAATCCCGCGGACAATTCAATGCGGGGATTGGCGTATGGTTCTGATCAAATTCCTGTATAAAGCTGGTATTGTTGCACTGGTGTATTTTTCGGTATTCGTCTCAACCGCCTTTACCCGGGAACCTTACACGCTCAGTAAAAAGGAGTTGAAGGCCATCCGGGATTACCTCTGTGAAAACCCCATTACCAAACCATTGCCGATCCGGGAAAACACATTGTCGAATGCAGAATTTGTCCGGCCGAAGGATCAAGTATTCAGGATTTATAACGGGGAACATCCGGCGGGTTACATCCTGTCCACTTCAGCAAAAGGAAGATACGACTATTTCGATTATTGCATCGTTTATTCAAATGAATTGGAAATAAAAGGGATTGTTGTAATTGTTTACAGATCCACACACGGAGCAGCCATAAGCCAGCGAAAATGGTTAAGCCAGTTTACCGGTTACAAGGGAGGAACACTACAAGTCGGGGCAAACATTGATGCACTTTCGGGTGCAACCATATCCGCCCATTCCATCACAACAGACATTCAGCGATGCCAGCAACTGATCGGGCAAAGTCTAAATAAGAAATAAATACAAATTTATATACAACCCTATATTGTCATAATAAATTTAATAACCATATACAATTGTTAGCACACATAACGTTTTCCCGATATTTATTTGACACTTGCTATATTTGTACGTATATTTGTACTCTAATAAGTACATAATATAAGAACTAATGATAACAACATCCATATCTGATTTCAGAAAAGACATCAAGCGATATCTTGATAATGTGACTAAGAATTTTGAAACGCTGATAATCAATCGCGGGAAGGATAATGGAGTAGTAGTCATATCCTTGGACGAATACAATTCCTTGACCGCAACTCAACACGAGCTTTCCTCGAAAGTAAATGAGCATAGGTTGGATTCTGCCATTGAGAAACTGCAATCCGGCAAGTCTTTCGAGAAGAAACTTATTAGGGAATGAAATTAATATTCGTTGACGAATCTTGGGAGGATTATCTGTATTGGCAAAAGACCGATAAAAAGATGATGAAAAAGATCAACGAACTGATCAAGGACATCTCACGTAATCCTTTTAACGGTATCGGGAAACCAGAACCTCTTAAATTCAAGTATAAGGGTTATTGGTCTCGAAGAATTGACCAGGAGCATCGACTAATCTATCGAGTCTCAGAAGATGAGATATGGATTGCTAAATGCAGACATCACTATGATTAAGAATACTTACGTGTGCTAAAACTAGGTAAATCACATGCAGAAAAAGTCTTTAGTGGTAATTGACATTCAAAATGACATTACCAAAAACTACAAAGACATCATTGACAATGTTAATCGGTCAATAGATTGGGCAGTGGAAAATAAAATTCATGTCGTTTACATAAGGCATTATAACTTATCTGATGGCACAAGGACTTTCAAACCTAATACTCGTGGGTCTGAATTAGTTTCGGACATGAAATTGGTTTCCAACAACATTTTTGAAAAATCCAAAGGTAACGCATTGACCAGCGAAGATTTTGCTGACTTTATCAAGAAAAATGAAATAAGCGAATTTTTCATTACAGGAGCAGACGCCATTGCCTGCGTGAAATCAACCGTATTTAATATGTGCAAGGAAAACTACAAAGTTACAGTCTTATCAGATTGTATTACGAGTTATGATAAAAGGAAAATTGACGAAATGCTGAATTATTACGAAAAGAATGGCAGTAAAATAATTAATTTGAATGACTTGTTAGATTCCAAATAAAAATGCCAGCGGTTAATAAATCGGATTCTGAGCGGCCTGCAAGGCACAGTGAGGAGTCGGTGTTGAACTACATCCGCCGTGCCAAAGGTCATGTACTTCATGAGGGTTTTATCATGAGACTGTGTGTTTTGACGGCTTTTTATTGCTTACCAGGCATACCAATCCTGGTAGCGTCAGGGCGCAATGATTGTATATGCCATAGCGTCTGATTTTCACGAACCGGACAGGCAACACATGCAGGGTGAACCGGCACAGGAACTCTACGCCATCAAGGGTAACGGGTTTTTTAACGGCCCCATCACGGTAATCTTTGGCGACAAAAGTTACTTTCTACTGTCCCAGGTATTTGTAGTTTTCATTTGGGATTGATATAGCTTTTTAAACTGTTTACATAGTTTTCGAAGGCTTCCATTCCTTGTTTTGTGATGGATAAAGAAGTATTTGGATAATTGTTTTTAAAGGTTTTTTTCACCTTGATATATCCGGCATCCTGCAGTTTTTTAATCTGGATGCTCAGGTTACCCGATGTGGCCTGGGTTTCATCCCTGATGTAGTTAAAACTGGCCTGATCTACCGACATCAATATTGAAACTACTGATAACCGGAGTTGCGAGTGCAATATGGGATCCAGATCTTTAAACATTTTCTTTTCTCCGGGCATAATTAAGTAATATTCCTGGTATGATCAATCCTGTCACTGCACCCAGCATCATGCTGAATCCATGAAAATCCCTGTCTATAAAGAAAGAACCGAGGCCTATGATATTCAGTAATACACCGCCAATGGTAAGCGGCCTGAATTTGATGGATAATCCGCATACAATGCACATCAGGGCAAGTAAAATGATAAATACCGGGGCCATGGCATCTCCAAGTTGACTCGAAAATAAAAATCCCATGATCAAAAGGTTCAATCCAATGACCCATCCCACGCTTCCCAGCAAATTCCCAATGATGGTTTTGGGCATATGGTTCTTTTTGTGTTCTCTCCAACCATAAATGGCTGTAAGAATACCTCCGATCGGATACAAGTAAACAGGAACCATGGTGAATTTGTATAATTCCAACAGTGAAAGCAAAAACTGGCTCCCGATGACGATAAGCACCAGACTGCCCCAAAATACAAATATGCGGCCATTTTCCTTGAATCGTTCCTTGGTCTCTTCTATGGTCTTTGAAATCAACAACAGACTTTGTTCGGGTGTTAAGGCTGAATTTTTCATATGTTAGAGTTTACTAATTAAAATCGATGTAAATATAAAGTAGTTTATTTTATAAACCAAATAAAACTGAATATTTTTAAGGCTTCCGGTCCTTTTGGTATTTATTCCGGTAAAGGATGGTCAATGCTTTTGGTTTTTCCGGATTACATCTGCCACCACGCAATTCCGAGTCTTTTAAGCGCATACCCGGTCTCCCGCAGGTAGTCCCCATACCCGGTCATCCAGTGAAATCCCCGCATCCGCCTGGCAAGCAGTTGGCTGTCCGCATCGAAACCGATATCGATCTGTGAGCGGCAGATGTTCATAAAGGGATGATCCCGTCATGCGGATAGGTGGGATCATTCAAAAATACCGGCTTACCGGAGATGTATATGATCATCTTGCCGTGGAATATGAATATCCCAATGAGGTGCGCATTCAGTATATCGGATCCCGGATCGACGGCTATCCCTTGCGTGGCGATGAAAGTATGGACATAAGCATGATTTACAGCCCACTGACCGGGTTCTGATTTTTCTTTCCAGGCTTAATCCTTTTCCCAGTAGTTCTCCAGATGATGGTAAAGCTGGTTGTACCGATACACCTGTTTATTGTAGAATTCGGTACTTGCCGGATCAGGCAGGTATCTGTCACCGGTTTTAATGCAAATCCTGCAGGCACTTTCCATGCTGTTAAAAATTCCTGTACCTGTTCCTGCAAGGATCGCAGCCCCAAGGGAGGCATTTTCCGACTGGGCCATGCTGGTTACCGGGATCCCGGTAATGTCAGCGATCATCTGGTTCCATAGCGGGCTTCTTGATGCCCCACCCAGCATACGGATTTCAGTAAAACTGATGTTCTTTTTTTTCATGGCGCTGAGGTTGTTTTCTACGCTACAGGCAACGGACTCCATGATGGCCCGGATGAAATGGCCACGGGTCATTCCCAGGGAAATGCCGGCGAAGGTGCCACGGGCATGGGGGTTGAATTCAGGGGAACCGGTACCCATCAGGTGGGGAAGCATAACAAGACCGCCGGCTCCCGGATTAATCTTTGCCGCCTTGGCGGTCATAAGGTCGTATGGATCAGCTCCCGTACGAAGGGCCTCTGCTTTTTCTTCATGGCAGAATTCATCCCTGAACCATTTCAGCACCATGCCAGCCGTAGGGGCA
>JAZDPG010000030.1:0-18202 GCA_043797815.1 Bacteroidota bacterium | reverse complement strand
ACTATTACTATTCAATAATGAAATCTGGAGGATATAAAAATGATGCAATCTCATAAATCTAAGAATAGAACAGGAATTATTCTTATCCTGTCTTTGTCAATTTCCTTTGTGTCACTTGCACAAGAATCTTATTATGGTCAAGATAATTGGCCTGGTAAAACCGGTGAAGTGAAAGCTAAATTAGAGATTCCTAAATTGTTTATTACAAAATATGATCTAACTCTAGCCAACGGACATACTGATTATTCAGCGTTTTTCAGACTTCCTATTGAATCTGATGAAGATGTAAAAAAGGGCCGACTACAGATAAGCATTTATCCAAGTGTAGAGGAAAGTCAATCCGCTCTAGTTGAATACTTGGATTGCTTAACCACCATAAATAAGCCTACTAGGTTGCAAGATTCAGAAATACAATCGGTAGATGTAGCATTTGGGAATATAAACGAAGGGATTTGGTTTATAGCCTTTACAAAAAACAATATATTTATTATTTTAAAGGCATCATCAGAAACAATAAAAACATTGATGCAAGATATCGAGAGTGTTATCAGAAATGCCCCTGGTATAGGACAAGCAACTGATGTACCCTTTATTTCACTAATAGATTAGTGGTTATGTGAAGAATAGACGAAACAGGTCTTTATTAATTGGCAAAGCTGTTTTACGATGAAAGAAATTGTTCTTAGTTTTGTAATTGCAATATTTTGTGTTGCATGCGATAAGAAGCATATTGATGAACCAACTTACAAAGAAAAGGCTCAAGTAACTTATAAACTGTTCTTCAAAAACATTGAGGACGAGCATCCATATTTAATACTTAAACATAATTATAGTCATGAAAATAATCTGGAATCAGTTGTTCACTATCCAGGTGACACTACTGACCATGCCTTAATAAGAGAACTATACGATTATTCGAGTAATAATCTGCTGGAAAATAAATATGGGTACCACTTTGTAAATGATTCTCAAGGTTGGTTATTGAATGACTCGACTCATTATTGCTATTGGAATAGCACTCTTCTTATAGAGGAAATCTACTATAGTAGTTCATGGTCTACTCCTGCTAGAAAACTTGTATACAAATATCTAGATTCCTCACTTATCGCAGTATCCACATACTTGGACCTTCAATTTACTAGCTATACAACATTTCATTATTCTGAAGGAAATTGTTTTGAAGAAAGAACATACATGGATAGCCTTGAGCAATGTTTAGCGAGCTATACTCTTCATGAATATGAAGACGATCTGAAATTAAGGACTGATTTTTATACGTCAGAGGGCAACAAATTTCAAGTCATACTATTCACTTATGACGCTGATGGGAATTTGCTGTTCGAGGATTCCCAGGGTACAGATTTCCCAATATCTAGACCTGTTGACTATTATTGCCAATATATCTACTAAAGATCAAAAAATCATGTATTTAGAAAATATTATTGTAACCAGCTCAAGCCTCTCCAACTTCGGTTTTCAGTATAACATTATACGACAAGAACCAATTAAATTATAAAATATAAAACCACGGCAAATAATTACCGGGGGCTTGAATGCTTAGATTCAATATGAATTGAAGGGGCTCTAATCTTTACTGCCACTGAGTCCAGGAAGGAAGATGCTGAGTTCGTCCTCATAACTAACATAGCTTTCCCGGTACTCTTTCAGAAAATTGCCCCAGGTACCTTCGCCATGCACTTCTTCGAAATCTTTCATGAAAGTTGATTTTTCGTCCAGCGATGCCCATGTCCTGAATCCGCTGGATAGGGCCACATCCCGGTTTAATATCGTAGACGCTAAAGATATCTTTACCTGTGTCAGAACCTTCGGGTGTGTAGGACAGATCATCCTGGGCTTTCCACCATTCAGTTTCGGAAATACTGCTGCAAAGGGCAGCTGCTTTTCATTCCAGTCCGCATCATGCTCCTTGCTCATTTCATCTGAATCGAAATCGGTATAGGTCAAGGGACCCATTACCCAGGCATATTTACCCGAATTGGAACCACTCATAATGGACCAGACACCTGCTTCCCGAAAACCATCAGTATGGTATTTCTGGTTGTGTTCGGCAAGGTTTTTTTCGAACAGGGAGATTTGATCAAGTTTTGGTTCCAGCATGATGGAGAGGAACATTTTGTAATCAGCCTGTGCATGGGTGGTGCTGTTTTGTTATTCCCAGCGATTCTTCTAAATTGCATCTTCCTTTGATTCATGCCAAAACGACTCAATCATTCATATGCCGGTTCTGAAGAGCATCAACCCATACGATCCCTTGCGGGTGGTTAACCATGCCCAGGTGTCGGATATCAACCTGACCGTGTTGATTGGAAGAGCCCGCACTGCTTTTGAAGCATACAGGCGAAGCTCCTTTGGGGAACGGGAAGCCCTGATGAGCAGGGTGGCGGCGATCCTTCGTGACCGAAGCAGGGAATATGCTGAGTTGATTACCCGTGAAATGGGGAAACCGGTGAAGGAATCCGATGCCGAAGTCCGCAAATGCGCGTGGGTATGCGAATATTATGCGGCGCACGCTGAAGAATTCCTGCATGAGCGGGTGGTCATTACCGAAGCAGAGGAAAGCAAGGTTCTCTATGAACCCATGGGGTCCATACTGGCCATCATGCCCTGGAACTTCCCGTTCTGGCAGGTATTCAGGGCTGCTGTGCCTGCTCTGATGGCAGGAAATACGATTCTTCTGAAACATGCCTCCAATGTGCAGGGATGTGCCGGGGCCATCGAGGAAATTTTTGCTGAGGCAGGTTATCAGGAGGGCGTTTTCCAGAACCTGGCCATCTCTTCCGACCGGGTGGCTGGGGTGATTGCCCATGAATATGTCCGGGGAGTGACCCTGACGGGCAGTGAAGCTGCCGGCAGAGCGGTAGCGGCCCAGGCTGGCCTGCACCTGAAGAGATGCGTCCTTGAACTGGGTGGGAACAATGCTTTTGTTGTGCTCAACGATGCAAACCAGGAACTGGCACTGAATATTGCGCTGCCGGCGAGGCTTCAAAACGGGGGACAAAGTTGTATTGCCGCCAAACGGTTTATCCTTGAATCCTGGATTGCGGAAGATTTTATTCCGGCCCTGGCAGGCAGAATCGGCAAACTGGTGATGGGAAATCCCATGGATGAGGGGACAGACCTGGGTCCGCTCTCCTCGGTCAAACAGGCGGAGGAGGTAGAAAAACAGGTGCGTGAATCGGTGGAGATGGGAGCAAAACTGATCACGGGAGGACACCGGGACAAAGCTTTTTTTGAACCCACCCTTGTTACCGGGGTGAAACCCGGTATGCCGCTGTTTGATCAGGAAGTATTCGGGCCCGTATTTGCAGTCACACTGGCGGGCTCACCCGATGAGGCACTGAAACTTTCCAACCACTCTAGCTTCGGGTTGGGAATGCAGGTATTTACCCAGTCGGAGGAGATGGCCAGGAAATTTATCAGGGAGACAGAGGAGGGGGCTGTATTTATTAATGCCATGGTTAAATCGGACCCAAGGCTCCCGTTTGGGGGTGTGAAGAATTCAGGTTTTGGCCGTGAACTCTCCGTGGAAGGAATCAAAGAATTTGTCAACATAAAAACAGTATGGATCGACTAACAGGTACCATATGCGTTTTTTCAATAACCCAAACCCTTACTAACCCAAACCCTTAATCCCCAAAAATATGCATAGAATTGCAGCCATCGCACTGATGTTTTGTTCTGTGGCAGGAACAATGGCTCAGAGCGGAAACGTGACCAAACCATCCGACTATTTTGGATTTGAGCCCGGTTCGGACCGGAACCTTTTTACTTACGAACAGCTTGTGAGCTACATGCAGGAGCTGGACCGGCAATCGCCCAGGATCAAAATGGAGGAGATCGGTACCTCCCCTGAGGGACGGACCATGTATATTGCATTTATTTCCAGTGAGGAAAACATCAGCAAGCTGGACGACTACAAGGTGGTCAACCGCGAACTGGCCCTGAATGCGGAAATAGAAAAAAGTGAACTGGACAAAATGACCACCGAGGGGAAGGTGTTTGTCCTGGCCACACTCTCCATGCATTCCACTGAAGTTGCGCCCTCACAGGCAGCCCCGCTGATCGCCTATGAGTTTGCCACTACCACTGATGAAAAAAAGCTGGAATGGATGAACAACGTGGTTTACATGCTGGTGCCCAACCACAATCCCGATGGTATGGACCTGGTGGTGAATAACTACAAGAAGTATGTGGGTACCAAATACGAAGGGGCCTCCCTTCCCCAGGTGTATCACAAATATGTGGGGCACGACAACAACCGCGATTTTGTGATCCTTTCCCAGGACGACAACAGGGCCATTGCCCGCATATTTAACCAGACCTGGTTTCCGCAGGTGATGGTGGAGAAACACCAGATGGGAACCAACGGTCCGCGCTATTTTGTACCGCCCAACCACGACCCCATTGCCGAGAATGTTCCGGCAGGGATCTTCCAGTGGGCAGGCGTATTCGGTCAGCACATGGTTACGGATATAACAGCAGATGGACTTGCCGGGGTATCGCAGCACACCATTTTTGATGATTACTGGCCCGGGTCCACCGAGACATGTATATGGAAAAATGTGATCGGATTTCTTACCGAAGCAGCCAGTGCCCAGGTTGCCACCCCCATTTATATAGAGTCCAGTGAACTGGCTGTCGGGGGAAAAGGATTGTCAGAATACAAGAAGAGCGTCAACATGCTTCTTCCCTGGGAGGGGGGATGGTGGCGCCTGGGAGATATCGTGGACCTCGAGATCTCATCCACCATGTCCATTATCAAAACAGCTTCCCTGTACCGGGAGGACATACTCAGATTCAGGAACCGGATGTGTGTGGAGCAGGTTGAATTGGGAAGGAGTGAGGCTCCTTACTATTATATCATGCCTGAAGATCAGCATGACAAGGGAGAGCTGGTCAACCTGGTCAACCTGATGAAAGAGCAAGGCGTGGAGGTCTGCACCCTGGACAGTGAGGTGATCCTTGACGGACGGATATACGCAGCAGGGGATGTGGTTATTCCGCTTGCGCAGCCTTTCAGGTCCTTTATCAAGGAGGTGATGGAAGCCCAGGAGTTTCCTGAACGCCACTATACCCCGGAGGGAGAGCTTATCCAGCCCTACGACATTACCAGCTGGTCACTTCCGCTGCACAGGTGCGTGACCTCCCGTCAGATTGATTCGCGCAGCAGCGAGCTTGAATCAAAACTGAGTCCGGTTCAGGGCAGGTATAATCTTAATTCGGGTGAAGAGACCCGGGCACACAGCATGGTGCTGCCGGTGAATTCCAATGAATCATTCAGGGCTGCTTTCCTGGCCCTTGAAAAGGGATTGAAAGTGAATCGCCTGAAGGCAGACCTGGAAATCAGGGGGGAGACCTATGGCAAAGGAAGTTTTGTCGTATACATGGATCCCAAAAAGAAAGAGGCCGGTGATGCAGTCCTTCAGTCTGTGCCCTTTACTCCGGGATTGATTTCCGATAAAAGGGCCGTGGATGGTGATCCGCTGGTCATGCCCAGAATTGCGTTGGTGGAGACCTGTTTTCATGACATGGACGCCGGCTGGACCAGGTACCTGTTTGATACCTATCACATTCCCTTTACCGTGCTTCATCCGGACCAGTTTTCCTCGACGGACCTGGCCGGTGAATTTGATGTGGTGATTTTTCCCGATACGGACAAATCGATCCTGATGACCGGGAAGCAAAAGGAAGGGGATTCATATTACATGGGGGGGTATCACCCCGATTATGTGAAAGGGATGGAAAAAGAGGGGCTGGAAAAGCTGATGACCTTCAGCGACCAGGGTGGCATCATCATCGCCTGGGGCAGGTCAGCCAACCTGTTTGAAGGCAACCTGAAAATCAAGGGGAAGGATTCCGAAGAGGAGTTCCAGCTTCCTTTCAGGGATCTGTCACCCCAGCTGGTGAAGGATGGCTTGTATGTGCCGGGAAGCCTTGTGAAAGTAAACCTGATTGCAGATCATCCCCTGACCCTGGGGATGCCTGAACAGATCGGCGTTTTCTCCCGTGCACGTCCCGTATTCCAGACCAGCATCCCCATGTTCGATATGGACCGCAGGGTGATTGGCTCCTATCCGGAGAAGGATGTGATCATGAGCGGATACGGTGCCAGGAGTGAGAAGATGGGCAGCAAGGCAGCAATGATCTGGATGAAGAAGGGAAAAGGACAGTTTGTGTTTTATGGATTCGGGCCCCAGTTCAGGGCATCCACCCAGGCTTCATACAAGCTGTTGTTCAACGCCATGCTGCTGGAGAAGGTGCATTAGGCCCCGCTTTTGCCTTTGTCCATTTCTGCATAGATATCACGAACCTCTTCCCGGAGTGAATCCACATCCCAGGAACTGTCTGTGTGGTGAGATACATCTTCCAGTTCGGCCCTGAAGAGTTCTTCCAGTTCGCCGGCATATCTTTTGGTTTCGGACAGGTACTTTTTTTCATCTTCACCATAGTGCTGGCTCAGTTCCCTGATCACCATGCTGTTGTGTTTTCTGAAGGTTCTGGCCAGCCGGTGGGCCTGGTATTTTTGGTAACCCAGCTGGTTGAGGACCTTGATGCCCAGTTGGAGAGATGATTCGAAAGTGTCCCTGTCAAAACCTTCCACCTGTCTTTTTATAAGTTCATAGGTATGCTCCATGTTTGTGGACCGGGCCAGGATCTTGAGCTTGGGATAGTGACGTTGCACCACATCGATGATCCGGAGCGATTTCTGCTTGTCATCAACAGCTACCACAATCACCTTTGCCTGACTGCATCCGGCCGCTTTGAGCAGGTCAGCCCTGGAAGCATCTCCATAATACACTTTGAATCCGAATTTTCGCAATACCTGGATGTTTTCCGGATTGTCATCCAGGATGGTGGCTTTGATTCCATTTGCGATCAGGAATCTCCCGATGACTACCCCAAACCCGCCAAAACCGGCAATGATCACAGGATTATCCCGTTCCTCTATTTCATCATGCCCGGGAAGGTTCTGGTTATGTACCACCAGGGGTTGCACCACCCTGTCATTAAAAAGCAGGAGGATGGGAGTGATGGCCATGGAAAGTGCCACCACTACAAAGAGTATTCCTCCAATGTGGGCGCTTACCACCCCTTTCTCCAGTCCGAATGCGACAAGGACAAAGGCAAATTCTCCTCCCTGGGAAAGGGAAAATGAGAAGAGTGTGTTCTGACCACTCTTCAGCCCAAATCCCCTCCCCAGGATAAAAAGAATTATAAACTTGATGCCGATGAGTAAAAAGAGAAGCCCGGCAATCGTTCCCGGCATCTTTAGCAGCAGGTTGAAATCAATGCTTGCTCCCACGGAGATGAAGAACAATCCGAGCAGCAGCCCTTTAAACGGTTCAATATCAGCTTCCAGCTCGTGCCTGTATTCATTGTTGGCCAGGACAACACCGGCAATAAATGCTCCCAGGGCAGGGGATAATCCCACCAGGTTCATGAGCATGGCAATGGCAATGACCATCAGCAGGGCTGTGGCAGTGAAGATTTCCCGAAGGCCGGTGCGGGCAATCACCCGGAAGATATACCGGGCCATGTACCTTCCCCCAAAGACAATTCCTGAAATGACCACCAGGATCAGTCCCACCTGGAACCAGCCGGTGATGTCATGCCCCAGGAGTTGCCGGGCCCCTTCGGCAAGGGACGGATCTCCGCCCGGATGGAAACCTGCCAGCAGTGGCAGCAGGGCCAGTATGGGGATGACGGCCATATCCTGGAACAGAAGAACCGAGAATGAGGCCTGTCCGGATGCCTTCTTGATCAGCCCTTTTTCAGCAAGGGACTGGAGAACGATGGCTGTGGATGAGAGTGCCAGCATCAGTCCGATGGCAATTCCCTCTTTGGGTGTCTGCCCCAGCAGGATTACGACCAGGGCAATGGCCATAGCAGTCAGAATGAGTTGCAGGCCTCCGAGTCCGAAAATGGACCTGCGCATCTGCCACAGAAGGTTTGGTTTCAGTTCCAGTCCGATCAGGAAAAGCATCATCACCACGCCGAATTCGGCAAAGTGCATAACATCTTCCCCTTCGCTGCCAATGAATTTGAGTACAAAGGGGCCGATGATGATACCGGCCAGCAGGTAGCCCAGGACCGATCCGAATCCGAGCCGTTTGGCCACAGGTACGGAAACAACAGCTGCAAGCAGGTATACAAGGGCCTGGTAAAAGAAATCCTGTTGGTGCATAGCCCAGATTATTGGATGATATCGTTGGTATATTCGTTTTTCTGAAGCTCTTCCTGGCTGAAAAGGCCATCCCGAAGGGAGGCAATTACGCTGCGGTAATTCCCTGCTGCTTCCGAGATTCCCTGTGCATCCAGCAGGTGTGTGCCATGTACCACAAAAGGAGGGAGGTACTCCATATTGCACAGTTTTACAGTCTGTTCGAAGGGAGCCAACAGTTGCCTGATTGTGTATTTCCTGATACCGCCTTCCTTGTAAATTTCACGTTTTCCGCCCGAGGAAATGGCGGTCATTACTTTTTTCCCCGCCAGGGCTTTGCCTTCCCGTCCATAGGCGAAGCCATGCTGGAGTACAATATCGATCCACTCCTTTAACAGGGAGGGGGAACTGTACCAGTAAAAGGGATGCTGCCATACCACCACATCATGGGCAAGGAGCATCTCCTGCTCCACCTCAACATCGATGCTAAATTCAGGATAGAGGTCATACATGATCCGGAGTGTTACGCCCTCCAGATCTTCCACCGCCCTGATCAATTCCCTGTTTACCCTTGATTTGTGCAGGAGGGGATGGAAAAGAAGAATGGCTATCGTGTTCTTATGCGTCATTGGCTGCATGCTGGAATACACTCTAAAATAAGCAACAAAATGGAAAAAAGGATCGGCCCATGACAGAAAAAAACCAGGAGGCACCAATTTTCTGATGCCCACTGGTCTATACCTGGTTGGATTCTATGGCAATTGCGGCTATTCTTCCGGAAAGGCAAAATCCACCAGTTCCCATAGTTCCACGCTGGCCTGTGTCCTGTTTGCACTCACCTTGTCCTCCCACTGGTTCCAGGTCATGCCGGGATGCACTTTGGAGAGCAGGTCTTCCCCGCCGCCGGTCATCTGTTCAGCACTTTTGTATCCATCCACGGTGGTAAACCGGATCTGGCCCTCTTTATAGGGCCATGCCTGCCACACTCCCCAGTGGGTCATCTGGCCCGCTTTGATCTTTGCTTCCTGGAGGGGTTTGGCGTATTTCCCTTCAGATTCCAGGTAGGCATTGTCCATTCCCTGTTTCACTTTCATACGGTTCACCAGGATGTACCTGCTGGGCTCGTCACCGCTTGCTACCATGACACGGTGCATGACCTCCTTGTTGGCCAGGGTACGGGAATTCAGGGTCATATCCCACATCTTCCTGCCCTCTTCAGTGTTAAAAACAGGGGCAATGTTTTTTTCCCAGAAACCATCCGGAGGGTTGGCCAGTGCGTGTTCCCAGTTTTTGTACCAGTCGATGGTGATGTACTGGTAAGGATCATCAGCTGCTGCATACACATTTCTCCATACCTGCCAGCCGGTCAGGATTCCTGCCTCAATCCTTTTTTCCTGAATTTTTTTCCAGAATTGTTCAGTCTGGATGTAAGCTTCATCCATGCCGGGTGTCACCTTCATGTAGTTCAGAACCACTGTGGCATCCTGGGCCAAAAGAGAGAGGGAAAATACGGACAGAAGCACCACTGCAAAAATTTTAAAAATTGATTTCATTGGTTATTTTTTAAGTAAACATATGTGATTAATCATGAGCAAGTTATATCGAATTCTCGATTGATTGTCCAATAATCACAAGTTTAACATTCCTTTGTGATTTGAGCAGAAGGATTGTTATATTGCACGGGTAACCAACCATCTATTCAAATGAAACCAGGCAAACTGATAAAAACAACTTTTACGCTGATCTGTCTTCTTATACCGGGCCGGTTGCTTCTGTCTCAGGAGGCAGGCGGTGACCATTCAGCCATCCTTACTGTTGAAATTGATCAGGGAAAGGATACCATCAGCAGGCACATTTACGGCCATTTTTCCGAGCACCTGGGCCACTGTATTTATGGTGGATACTGGGTGGGAGCGGACTCGGACATTCCCAACACAAGGGGGATCCGAAACGATGTGGTCCAGGCACTCCGGCAGATTCAAATACCGAACCTGAGATGGCCCGGGGGATGTTTTGCAGATGAGTACCACTGGATGGATGGCATAGGTCCCGCCTCCCAGCGGCCCAAAATGGTAAACACCCACTGGGGAGGGGTTACGGAGGACAACAGCTTTGGAACCCATGAGTTCATGGATCTTTGCGAACAGCTTGGTACGGAAGCAGTCATCTGCGGCAATGTGGGAAGCGGGAGCATCCAGGAGATGTCCCATTGGGTTGAGTACCTCAATTTTGACGGCATCAGTCCCATGGCCGACCTCCGCAGGGTCAACGGCAGGGATGAACCCTGGGGAGTCAAATTCTGGGATGTGGGGAACGAAAACTGGGGATGTGGCGGGAACATGACTGCCCAGTTCTATGCCGACCAGTTCCGCAGGTATGCCACCTACTGCAGGAATTACGGTTCAAACAGGCTTTTTAAAATTGCAGGCGGAGCGAATTCGGAGGATTACAGCTGGACCGAAACACTGATGAAACAAATCCCCCACCAAATGATGGACGGGATCTCCCTGCATTATTATACTGCCAACTGGGGAAATAAGGGGTCTGCCACCGAATTCGGAGAGGATCTCTATTTTGATATACTCCTTAGGTGCCTGCACATCAAGGATGTGATCGATGGCCACATGGAAATCATGGACCGGTATGATCCCCAGAAAAAAGTTGCCCTTTCATTCGATGAATGGGGTACCTGGTACAATGTGGAGCCGGGAACTAACCCGGGATTTCTTTTCCAGCAGAATACCATGCGTGATGCGCTGGTAGCGGCCCTTACCCTCAACTATCTCAATGAAAGGTGCAACAGGGTTAAAATGGCGAATATTGCGCAGACAGTGAATGTACTCCAGGCGCTGATCTTTACGGAGGATGAAAAGATGATGCTTACGCCCACCTACCATGTATATGACATGTATAAGGTGCACCATGATGCTGCCTGTTTGCCTCTGGAGTTAAAGGGACCGGATTATATTTTTAACGGAGATACCCTTCAGGCTGTAAGTGCAAGCGTTTCGAGGGACCGGGAAGGGATCATTCATATGTCGGTGGTGAATATTGATCCACACCAAACCGTTAGCCTGTCCGCACATCTGCCCGGCGTCAAGATGACCAAGGTCGTTGCTGCGATACTGAAATCCGGCGATATGACCGGCCACAATACCTTTGACCATCCCGATGCAGTGAAGCCTTCTGATTTTAAGGATTTTAAGATAAAAAACGGAAAAATCCTTGCCGGACTTCCTCCGGTATCTGTTGTTGTTTTCGAGATCCGGTAAGCGGAACCGGATTACAGGGGTGAGTCCCCTTTTTCGGCTGGTCTGTCGTAGAAGCGCTGGGTCGGGTATGCAAATTCAATGTCTC
The DNA here is from genome assembly GCA_043797815.1 of Bacteroidota bacterium. Classification (GTDB taxonomy): domain Bacteria; phylum Bacteroidota; class Bacteroidia; order Bacteroidales. The sequence goes on along the minus strand of JAZDPG010000030.1, from coordinate 6,663 downwards.
CATGGGTGGCAAAGGCAGTCAGCACATCCTCCCAGATTTCGTGTTCGGTAACCCTTCGCCTTCGGGGATCACACACATAACGCATGGTAAGCAGGATACCACTGTCCCTGACCGAAGTATAAACAATGGGGGTGAGGTACTGGTAAAAGATCATGTACTTCTTGCTGGCTTCGATGATCTTTTTCTCAGCATCGGCCGAGAGATCCTTGGCGTGGTCGCTGATGATCTTTTGCAAAAGGTCACGGGCTTTGGCCCAGTCGCTTTCGAAAGTGACCAGTACAGGGATTTCGTTCCAGACAAATTTAAATCCTGCGCTGTAGTTGGACTGTGGCTGGGTAAATATGGTCCCATTGGGAATGTGGATGATCCTGCCTGTACTCTGGTCAGCATCCACCCAGTTCCCGATTTCCAGCAAGGTGAACTGGAAGAGACGCAAATCGATTACATCACCTGCATGTGGGCCGATCTGGACCCGGTCGCCCAGAGCAAATGGTTTGCGGGTTAAAATAAACAACCATCCGGCAATGTTGGTGACCAAATCTTTCAAAGCAATGGCCAGGCCTGCGGACAACAATCCCAGGAAAGCTCCGAATTGTCCGATGGCGCGGATCCAGACACTCCCGATGAGTATGACCGTCAGAATCCCGATGGTAAAGGAGAGGGAGCGCTTCCAGCTGTACCTGGTTTTCGGGTCCTCCGTAAACCTCCATACTATCTTCAGGATGGTAAACCGGATAAATCCCAGGACCACTAAAATGATGATGGAGTAGAGAATCTTTGACTGATTTTCGGGACTGATCCCGATGGAGTTCTCTAAAAACTCAGTAATCCGGTTCATGGAACAAAGACATTGGACTTAACTAAGTTAGTTATTTATTTGCAATTCTATTCAAACAGGGATTTAACGGGATAGTTTGATTCTCTCTTGGCGGCTCTGGCATCCCAAACGGGGACAATGGTTTTCAGGAATTCTTCTTTTTCTGCCTTCAGGGCAGCCATATCCAGGCCAATGAATGCCTGTGCCCTTGCTTTGGTCGAAATATCCGGATAGGGCACCTCCGTCACGTAACCAAGCCCGGTCAGCAAGCGGCTTAACCTGATGCGTCCTTCCTGTGCGATCAGGATTCCCGTGCCAATGACCCTTGAAATTTCAACTGGTGAGTGAAATGATCCACCGTGACTGGCTGCGGCATAATCCCATCTCCACTGGGCGTGCCTTATGTCCTTGAGAATTTGTGACATCTGTTCCTCACTGGCACCCAGTTTCCAGGCTGTGGCTGCCTCCACATGGCATTTTACAAGCAGTTCTTCCAGCCTGTCCCTGTTCCCGATAATCCGGTCCTGACGTTCATATACATCATTGATCAGCTGTTCGGTCTCCTCCCTGTGACACACCTGGCAGGAGTTGGACACGTTGTTCAGCGGGCTTTGAACATGGTGATCGGTATACTTTTGCCCGCCTTCACTCATGAAAGGCATGTGACAATCGGCGCATGAAACTCCCCTGGCTGCATGCACACCGGTCATGTATATTTCATATCCTGGATGCTGGGCTTTGAGCATGGGGGCTTTACTGAGTTGATGGGTCCAGTCGGAGAATTCCATTTGATCATAATAGTCCTCCATGGCTTCGGCGGAGAATCCGTTGTCCCAGGGAAAGGTCAGGTAAGGGACTCCTTCTGCTACTTTTGAATTGAAATAGTATTCAACATGGCATTGTGCACAGACCAGTGAACGCATCTCCTGGTGTGATACATTTTCGATGTCTTTTCCCATCCGGTTATAGGCTTCTGTCAGAGCGGGCCTGGATATCCGTAATTCCATTGTCTTCGAATCGTGACAGTCTGAACATCCGATGCTGTTGACCACTTCAGGACCTTTCTCCTCCCAGGTTCCCCTGTAAAAAGCTGCAGCACCTGTTTCGCTCATCAGCCGGGGGACATCGGGGCTTTTGCATGTCCAGCAGGTAGAGGGCATGGGACTCTTTTGCCCTTCCAAGGGGGCCCCTGTCCTGAGGATGTTTCGAAGGTCAGTTACCGCATGTGCATGTCCCCTTCCCTGGTTATACTCCTTTGAGAAAGCATACCCTGCCCAAAGCACCACAAGTCTTGGATCTACCTCCAGCATATCGATCATGGCTGAACCGTTGTATTTGCTTCGGAACTGTGAACCGGCTGTTTTCTTGTAACTCTGGTACTCCATGGGAAAATTCTTTCCCCAGATCTCGTTTCGTGGTTCCAGATCCATGTACCGCACCTGGGGGGTAAAGGCAAATTCAGCTTCCGAGCGCCTTTCAATGATGGATGACGCCAGTAGTCCAAGCGCAAATACCACAAGGATGGTGGCGATGAAAAGCATCCATCCCAGCCATGGTTTATTTCTGATTTGTGTACTGATGGGTTTCATAATCTTGGGTTTACTGTTGTTTTTTAGGACCAAGATGTTTCAACCATTCAGGAACCGGGCTTCCCTGGACGGGTACCCTCGCATAGGGTACACTGGAAAGGCTGTTTACCCTGCCATGCGGCGTTTCTCTGTGGCATTCCCAGCATTGCCTTTCTCCCTTGAACTGAAGAAAAGTCTGCGTGTAGGAATTGATTTTATGGTCCGAGATAAGGTCTTTGTGACACCGGATACAATTGTCCTGAACCACCTGTTTCCCAGCTTCCTTGATCATGATTACCTGAGGTTCTTTCCGAAGGGTGAACATGGTGGCATGACGGAGACCATCCTTGGCTTTGAAATAGTATTTATTAACCACATTGTTGTGCGGAACATGGCAAGCGTTGCAGTTCGTATTTTCCCTGTGTGAACTGTGGTTCCAGGTTGCATACTGAGGCGCCATGATATGGCAGTTCATGCAGGCTGAAGGATCATCAGAAAGGTATGAATAGGCCCTTGAAATGTATATCAGATAAACCAGCAAGCCTGCAATCACACCCGTACCAAGAATTACAGGCAATCTCCATTTGGGAGGTGGTGCTACTTTATTCAGGAAAGCATTCATCCCATATCTCGGTTCTCCGGTCATTGCCATGGGTTTCCATGTCATTGGGTTATATTAAATCCATTCCTCCTGCAGGATTTCCCCTTCCACACCCACGATCACAGATTTCACCGGTATCTTCCTTCCGGCCTGGCCGGATGCGACCTTGGCAATCTGCAGAAGACCTCCACAGCAGGGGACCTGCATCATCATCACTGTTAAGGTAGAGATTTTTGCATCATCGATCAAGGATTTGATCTTTGAAACATAGGACTCCTGCCTGTCATCCAGCTTGGGACAAGCGATTCCAAGGGTTTTCCCCTTCAGCCATCTGGAGTGGAAATTCCCCAGGGAGAACGCCACACAATCGGCAGCCAGAACCATATCGGTCTGCCTGAAACAGGAGGCTGCCGGATTGAGCAGATGCATCTGGACCGGCCATTGTCTCAGCTCGGACAACTGACCGGGACCTCCCTTGTGGTCCAGGGTCAGGGACCCTGCTGCTACAGCTGCCGCTTTGCCTGCCAACGACTGTGGAGTGAAACTTCTGGCTTCCGATCCGGCACAGCCGCATGCCAGCTGTTTTTCTTCCACCTGTGAATGATGTGCCTTGCTCATCAATTTGGTTTCATTGTACGGTTCTGCTTCTCTCTTCTCAATGGTAATGGCACCCTGGGGGCAATGTCCCAGGCAGGCACCCAGTCCGTCACACATCAGGTCACTGATCAGCCTGACCTTTCCGTCGATCATCTGCAGGGCGCCTTCATGGCAGTTGGGGAGGCATTGTCCGCATCCGTCGCACAACGTCTCGTCTATTTTTACAACTTCTCGTAACATGGTTATCGCTTTTTTTTACAAAGTTGGGGGGAAGTGTGGATTAAAAACGGTAACAATTGTTACAGGCTGAAAATTTGGCATGGGATTTTTGCTAATTTTACCATGCAGATTTAAAACGATATATATGTTTCAATTCAAACCCTGGGCAAGCCTGAAGTCAGGTTTGCCTGTGCTGATATGCACTGCATTTTTTGCATTGACCCTGATTTGCTGTGAAAATCCTGAAGGATATGGTGGTACCGGTTCCATTTCAGGAAGCATCACGGAGTATTTCTACAACGATGATTATTCAAGCCGGATCTACCAGCAGCCCGCAGTGGATGAAGAGGTATTCATTCTTTTTGGTGATGACAATGCCTTGGGTGACAGGGTTAATACAGGGATGAACGGAGAGTTCAGGTTCGATTATCTCTATCCGGGAAATTATCAGATCTATTACAGGTCACAGGATTCGACACAACTGCCCGATGACGGCTGGAGTGAACTGGTCATGGTGGATCTGGGCAATGGGGAGGACAGGGACCTGGGGGATCTGACCATGGTGAGTACGCTGGATTTTGACGAAGGATTCGCCGTGATCAAGGGTGTGGTGAAAAAGATCAAATACAACAAGAATTCCTATTGGCCAAACCTGGTGGTTGAGTATGTGGATTTTGCACACGAACTGGAAGTATACATCTCACGGGGCACCAGTGATTTCATTGATGAAAGGGTGAGGACCGGGTATGACGGGTACTTTGAGTTCAGCCATCTGATCCCCGGTACCTATCTGGTCTTTTTGTATTCGGATGATGTGACCCGTCAAACCGAGCATGTGGTACTGAAGTATGAAGTAAGCATTACTGAATTGGACCAGGTGGTTGATCTGGGTGAAATAACCGTTGAGAATTTTTAAACATAACCATACATGAAATTTACTTGGTATAAGATCGTTGTCATTGGCACTGTATTGAGCCTGGTTATCCCTGTTCATGGACAGGATAAGAAGGAGATCCGTGAGAAAGGTATTTCCTCAAAAACAGTTGAGGAGTACTTCATTGAGGAGGGCATGGATAAACCTGTGATCGAATCCATCGAGAAATATAACAAGGACGGAGAACTGGTGGAAATCCAGTTGTTCAGCAGCCGCGGGGAAGTAAAGACATGGGAAAAGTATGTCTACGATGACAAAGGGTGGCTCGTGGAGGAGATTTTCCTGGATGAAAAGGGTAATATTATGCGTACGGAAAAGAGCATCTATGAGAATGGGCTGAAAGTGGAGAAACAATTCTTTAACGAGCGCGATAAGCTTTATAAGAAGAAGAAATACGTGTATGATTATCGCTAAGCACATCCTCAAAGTACTTCCCGGGTTTGAAGCCATCTCTCTGGAGGAGATCGAGAAAGCCAGCCTTATGCGGAGAAAGGACAGCAAATACATATTTTCCGTGGAGCATTTGCCCCTGTTGCTTGAAAAGGCCTCTAAGTACTACAGAATCCTGGAAATAGAGAACAAGCGGACACACAACTACCAGACCATTTACTTCGATACCCCGGGAATGGATATGTATCATATGCATCATCGCGGCATTGTCAACCGGTATAAGATCAGGTTTAGAAAATATGAAAACTCCGATTCAATGTTTCTGGAGGTTAAGGAGAAAGATGCAAGGGGGGTTACCATTAAAAACAGGATGCAGACTGGCAATGGCAAAGCGTTCATATTAAGCGGAGAAGAGGAGTTTCTTTCTATGTTTACCCCCTACCAGGACAGGAAGGTAATTCCAGTCCTTGAAAATAACTTTAACAGGATTACCCTGGTCAGTGCGGACCAGAGTGAGAGAATTACACTGGACTATCACCTCTGGTTTTCAAACCCCATCACTGATCAGACCATAGAAATTCCCGGAATTTCCATTGCAGAGATAAAATATGGGTCCCAGCTGACAGGATCCCGCTTTCATGCAGCCCTGCGGAGTCAGAAAATCGTATCCAGGCGGTTCAGTAAATATTGTTTCGGCCTGGCCTTGCTGAATCCCGGCCTGAAACAGAACCTTTTCAAGGAAAAGATCCGGTATGTGAACAAGATAAACAACTACTACCTACAATCCATCTAAATTCAAAATTATGCCCGAATTTATGAATATTCAACTCATGAACTGGCAGGACTTCCTGGACCTGGTGATCAGGACCTCCCTGAACCTGATTGTGGTCATTGCACTGGTCAGGTACCTCTATTACAGAATAACGCCAAGAAAGGATTACCTCTTTACCTATATCCTGATCAGTTTGGTTGTTTTCTTCATGGTTTTCCTGCTGGAAAACATCAAGATTGAACTGGGATTTGCCCTGGGACTCTTCGCCATCTTCGGGATCATACGTTACCGGACACGGCAAATTCCCATCCGGGAAATGACCTACCTGTTTCTGGTCATCGGGATATCGGTTATCAACGCCCTGTCTAACAAGAAGGTGAGTTATGCCGAATTGCTCTTCACAAACCTGGCGATCCTGGGGATTACTTACCTGCTGGAGAAGGTATTCCTGCTGCGGCATGAATCCAAAAAAGTGATCAACTATGAAAATATTGAGTTGATCAAACCCAGGCACAGGGAGGCTTTGATCGCAGACCTTGAAGAGCGCACAGGTCTTATTATAAACCGCGTTGAAATCGGAAGGATTGACTACCTGAGGGATTCAGCCAGGGTTTTCATCTATTATTTTGAAAGCGATAACTGGTCCTCAGGCGATGAGGATGATTTTAGGCATTGACAGAGGATTCTAAGTGGGTATATTATGGGTATATGAAGAAATCTAATTTAGTATTACACGCTGAAAGAGAATTAAAACTTGCAGGAATG
>JAZDPG010000123.1:0-42223 GCA_043797815.1 Bacteroidota bacterium | reverse complement strand
TAACGTGAGGGTGACTCCCTCGGGTTATATGGCCATTTCCACTTTGATCCGGCCCAAAAACCTTTTTCCGGCTGTCCAGATAGAGCGGGGCTGTATGATGACCCACGGAATCGTTATCATTTAACCCAAACAAAACGGCCGGATGGTCCAGTTGCTGTTGGACGAGCCCAATGCATTCTTCCCCGATCCATTCGATATTGTGGTCTCCCCCGATGGAAAAAGGGCTTATGTATCGCATGCAGGGGTTAACGCCATCTCGGTCATCGACCTGGATGAGATCAGGCAAATCCTGGAGGAGTCGACCGATGAGCAGCTCCAATCCTACGCCAACCATCTGGGGATCAGCAGCAGGTATGTTGTAGCAAGGATCCCTGTGGGAGCCAACCCCAAAGGAATGGTGCTCTCACCCGACGGAGCTCTGCTCTATGTGTCAGAAAGACTGGACGACAGGATCGCAGTGGTCAATACCCAAAGCCTGGTTAAAGAGGGGAGCATAAACCTGGAAGGGCCCAGACGCCTTACCGTTGCCCGGCATGGCCGCCAACTTTTAAATAATGCAGGCCATACCTTTCAGAACCAGTATGCCTGTTATACCTGTCACCCCGATACCCATGAGGACGGGCTTGTCTATAACATGGAAGGAAAGAATATGGGACGTAACCTGGCCAATGTTCAGTCCTTAAGGGATATTGGTGAAATTCCTCCCTACAAATGGAACGGGAAGAACCAGACCATTTACAAACAGGACGGAATGCGCTTTTCAACCATTCTAACCAGGACCGAGTCGTTCAGCCACAAGGAACTGGATGCCCTGGTGGCATTCATTGTGACCGGAATAAAAAATCCGCCCAACCTGAGGTTCAACCCCACCGGGGAACTGACCGAGGCGCAGCAGAGGGGTAAGGAAATCTTCTATCGTGACTTTGACAATTTCGGAAATGAGATCCCCCTAAAAAACCGCTGTTACACCTGTCATCCACCCCCTTACTTTACCGATAAACAAATGAATGATGTTGGAACCCTTTCTGATTCTGACGACCCCATGCTGTTCGATACCCCCCAGCTGAATAATGTTTACGAATCGGCTCCCTATCTTCATGACGGGAAGGCTGCCACACTGGAGGAGATATGGACCAAATTCAATAATCATGACCAGCACGGAGTGGCAAACGATATGATGAAAAGCCAGCTCAATGACCTGGTGGAGTATCTGAAATCGATCCGCGATGCGAAGTATTATGATCAGGAAGAGGTCTACGAGGCATCCCTTTCAAAAAAAAATAGAACGAAATGAAAAAATCATCGATCATCCTTGGATTTTGCCTGCTTATGTCCATTTGCCTGGAAGCCTCTGAACCGGAGGGAAGCAAAAGCGCCATGCCGGAGTATGGGAAATGGGAGAATTTCACCACAAAAGACGGACTGCCCGCCAACAAGATCTACTGTGTGCGGGCCGATGGTGACCGGGTCTGGATCGGCACCAGCCACGGACTGGCGCTTTACGAAAATGAAGAATTCAGAATCTTTACCAGTGAGGATGGACTGGCACACCCGGGAGTGCTCTCCATTGATGTGAGTGAACTCACCGGTGATGTATGGATCGGAACGCTGGGTGGCCTTAACCGGTATTCAGGCGGAGCGTTTGAAACCTTTACCCAGTTCAACAGCGGACTGGCAAATGATGTGATCTATGCGGTGATTTGCGATGGGAAGGATGTCTGGTGTGCCACGGGCGGCGGGGCCAGTCATTTTGACGTATACAAGGAGGAGTGGGAGATCTTTACAGAGCGAAATGCACCCATGCACGAACCGTGGACTTACAGTGTATGCGCAGGCGACAATAAAATATTCATTGCCGCCTGGGGGGGCGGGGTAATCGAGTACAAAAAGGAGACAAAAACCTTCAGGGATTATGTGGACCCGGACGGTGAAATGGAGATCGATCTTTTTCCCGATGACGGGGTGGTGCATGACATTACCACTGCCGTTACCTTTTCCAACGATATCCTGTGGGTAGCCACTTATTTCGGTTTGAGCCGCTACGACGGAAACCACTGGAAAGGTTATTTTGATCACGACAGCGGCCTGGCCAGCAACTTCATCAATTTCTTACGCGCCTCCGGTGATGTGGTATTTCTCTGCACCGACCAGGGATTAAGCAGTTTCAACAGCAAGGAGTGGGTCACCTATAAGAAATCGGAGCAGGGCGGGAAGCGGCTCTACTGGAAAGACGGAGTGGCCTCCTCCAAATCAGACCCTACCGGGATCGCACACGATTTCACCATTGGTGTGGATTTTCAGGGTGACTACATATGGGTGGCCACCTCCTATGGACTAAGCCGTGGCACGCGTCTCAACTAGAAACCTCCAAAACCGACCAAAATGATGAATCCATCCCCTATGAAAACAATTGTGGTTCTTCTGCTCACCGCACTGATCCTGCTGCTGCCGCTTCAGCATTCGGAAGCCCAGTACCAGAAGAATGACTATGGCAATACACCCGATAGCATAAAGCCGTATGAGAACTACCAGCATCCCTACCTCTCATTTTTTCAGAAGGAAATAGAGTTTTACGGTGCAGGCCGCGAAAAGCCCGAACCCACAAATCTCACCGAGGTCCGCATCGGCGTCCTGGCCCCCCTGGAGGGGAACGTGCTTGTCCCCCAGGGAAAACAGTTACTGCAGGGTGCCACCCTTGCCATGGAGGAGGCCAATGCCAAAGGGGGTTACAAGGGATTGCCATTCAGAATTATAGCACACAATGATGTTGGATTGTGGGGTGCAGCGGCCAACGAGGTGGTGAAGATGGGAGATGAAGGGGTTTGGACCATCATTGGAACCCTTGATGATATTAACTCCCATGTGGGGATCAGGGTGGCCCTGAAGCTGGAAATTCCCTGGGTCAATCCCAGTGATCCGGACCCGACCTTTACCGAAACCAACATTCCCTGGGTCATCAGGTGCATTTCAGATGACCGCCAGAGCAGTTATGGGCTTGCGAATTACATTTTCAAAAAGAAGAAGCTGGAGAGGGTAGCCGTCCTCCGGGTCAACAACCGTTATGGCAGGGTGGGTATCATGGAGTTCCGCGATGTATCCACCAGAATCGGACACCCCATTGTTCTGGAGGTGCGGTATGAGGATGGGGAAACTGATTTTGATATGCAGCTTGAAAGGGTGAAGAATTCCAATCCCGATGCAGTGGTGCTTTGGGGGAACGCCCTGGAGATGGGACTGATCCTGAACAGGATGAGGGAAATGGGGATGGACTACCCTGTATTTGTTTCCGACCGGGGAGTCAATCCCCTCTTTATCGAAACTGCCGGTGCGAATGCAAATGGAGTTGTCTCCACCTGCCAGTACAACCCGAAAGCAGATATTCCCGAATTAAAGGCGTTTCAGAGGAATTATAAAAAACGATTTGGGTTGGAGCCCGATGTATATGCCGCACATGCCTATGACGGCATGAATATGACCATTGGTGCAATTCGTAAAGTGGGAATGAACAGGGCACTGATCAGGGACGAACTGACCAGCCTGGGTACCTACCACGGAATCACGGGTGAAATTGTTTTCGATGCATCATGGAATGACGTAGGCCAGATCTGGATGACAGAGATCAGGGATGGCGATTTTCTTTTCACTCCTGCTCAATGGAAATAAAATAAGATATGAAACTTGTAAGCAGGGATAGAAATCCGGAAGGGACAGTGGTGGAAGTAAAAGGCATTCTGGTCGGGGGACAGGAGATTGTAATCATGGCAGGGCCCTGTGCAGTGGAAAACCGGGAACAGCTATCCAAAACAGCCACTTTCGTGAAGGAAGGAGGCGCTTCCATATTGAGGGGAGGTGCTTTCAAACCCAGAACCTCACCATACAGTTTCCAGGGACTTGGGGATGAGGGCCTGAAGTTGCTGGGAGAGGTGAAGGTGATCACCGGATTACCGGTGGTTTCTGAGGTAATGGATACACGTGAGGTTAATAATGTAGCCAAATATGCGGATATCCTTCAGGTAGGTTCCAGAAACATGCAGAATTTCCCGCTTCTGAAAGAGGTTGGTGATCAAAGGATCCCGGTATTGCTGAAGCGGGGAATGATGGCTACCCTGGATGAATTCCTCCTTGCAGCTGAATATATTCTCTCCAGGGGTAATCCGGCGGTGATTCTTTGTGAACGTGGAATCCGGACATTTGAACCAACCAGCAGGTTTACCCTGGATCTGAATGCCGTTCCGATCCTCAAAAAGAGGACGCATCTTCCTGTGATCGTTGATCCTAGTCATGGAACCGGGGAGCGATGGATGGTGCCTGCCATGGCCAAAGCCGGAATTGCTGCGGGAGCCGACGGATTACTCATCGAAGTACATCACCATCCTGAGCAGGCCCTGTGCGATGGGGCACAGGCACTTTATCCTGCAGATTTTCTCCGGCTGATGGCCGATCTGAAAAAGATTGCTGAAGCAGTGGGAAGGAGCATCTATGATCCAAGCCATGCCTGATGCTGAGAACGCTTCTCACCCTGATTGCAATAGCACCCATGCTCCTGTCAGCGCAGGTATCCGCCACCAGGGTGGGGGTGCTGATCCCCGATTCTTCGATCGAGGAGGTCCTTCAGGCCTGTAAAATGGCAATTCTGCAGGCTGGTACCTTGATGAGCCGGCATAACATCCGGGCGGAATTGGTCGTTCGAACCACGGAAGGCCCCTGGGGGGCAGGGTCCAAAGCTTCAGTAAGTCTGATATACGAGGATAGCGTAGTGGCCCTGCTCTGTGCACTGGACGGAAGAAATGCCCACCTGGCCGAACAGGTGGCTGCAAAAACCCATGTGGCCTGTATCGAAACCAGGGCAACAGATCCCACCCTTACCCAGGCCTTCGTACCCTGGTTCCTGAGGTGCACTCCCGGTGACGACCAGCAAGCCACGGCCATAGTGAAACTGATCCGTAGAAAAGGAGGTGGAAAAACAGCCCTCCTGTGCTCCGGGGAATATGACTCCAGGATGGCGGCTCACAGTTTTATAAAGGTCCTGGCCCGGGAGGGTAATCCCAGCCCGGTGATCCTTGAGTTCAATGAAGGAGAGACTGCCGGAACAGCGTTGTCCGGAATGATTCGCGGGAAAGGGGTCAGCCACCTGGTCATCCTTTACAATTCACCGGGCATGGAAAACCTGGTCCCTTTTTTGCGGGAGGAGATGCCTGATCTGAATATTTATGGAACACACGCCTTTTTTGCAGCCTCCTGGCTCAGGGACCCTCACTGGCAATCCCGGGAAGGTATTTACCTGGTCTCATCTACACTCCCGCAGTCAAAACAGGGAGAGCTATTCGCCAGGAGTTTCCTGGAGAGATACGGATACTCCCCGGGAGTAGCAGCAGCTTATGCATATGATGGAATGCAACTGATCCTAAAGGCCATTCTCAGGGAGGGAAGGAACCCGGAGGCGATCCAAAAATACCTTCAGGACATCCGGTTTGAGGATGGGGTCACCGGGCCCATTTCTTTTGATGAACTTGGAAACAGGAAAGATGCAGTCAGGATCATCCGCATATCAGGGGGCAAGGCGGTCCCTGCTGATTAATCATCAACCCAGTTGCCGGGTTCATGGTTCAGCAATTTCCGGTGCAAGAAGAATTTATCTGCGAAATCAAAAATGATCTCCGGGGCAACCGATTTAACCTGATTCCTACTCCTTCATCCAGTCAAGAATCATGGTATGCAGAAGTTCTTCCACCTGGATCATCCAGCTTAGATCTTCACGTTGGCTGGCAGTATGGAAATACCTGTCGGCCATAAAATGATCAGGATATGCAATGAAGCGCGTTTTTGAATAAGAGGTTTTTAAATTTTCCCACGATTCGTTAAACTTCCCCATGGCAACTTTTACTTCCTCTTTTCCCTGATTCCTCAGTGCTTCATTGGCTGTATCGCATTGCTTTAAAGCAAGCAGCAATTCAGGGGCCGTTATCTGAAAGTCGTTCAGTACTTTAAATATTTCCCAATGGTAACGGTTTCTTGTTGAGCCGGCATACAAAGCATCAATTCCTTCAGAGGTAGCAGCATAATTTCCAATAATCTCTTCAGCATAATTTCCAATAATCTCTTCAGCATCATTCAATCTTTCTTCATACAGTTTTGCCCATTCACCCGGATTATTTGCATCCGGAAGTTCAATGACCAGGTCCGTAAAATCAGTTCTATTCTGTTGCTTTTCTTTTTCCTCTTCCGGAATCCAGTGTGCAAGTCCCTGCAGATTGGTTAATGCATTGCTTATATCATTACGTGAACCATTCCTTAATAAGGCTGTGCTCCAAAACGCGGCTGTTTCGCTCAGCAAATGGTAGAGTGTGCTGTAGTCAGGTATCCATGTGCCAAATTCTCTTTGCAGAAATGCCCGGTCAAAATCTTCAAGAGAACGACCCTGAGGAGCCCAGCTATATTCTGCCGAAGCAATCAGTCCTCTCCAGTATGTTTCGAAATGAGGTGAATCGTCATCCCAGGCCGTGCATAGCATCCCATCAACCCCTAATTCGTCAGCCAGCCCCAAAAAGCTTTGAATTGCCACAATGCCGCCATCCGTCATGCGTCCGGTTCTTTCATCTTTTGGAAACAGGAGCCCTCCTGTTTGTGCTGCAGTTGCGACCATTGCCGGCAAACCATTTTCTTTGTACCAGTGAAGTGCATTTATGTTGCCCGGGAGCCTGCCCGATTCGTAATTCCACCGCATATACACACATTTTTTAGGAAATTTCTGAATCATATTTTCAAGTTTCGCTTCCCCTGATTTCCACATTTCTGCTGCCTGGTCAGCATGAACCTGGTCATTCCAGGTACTTTCGTAAACACCGGCCTGTTTAAGGGGCATATCGTCCCAGAAGACGGGTGTCCGGCCGTTTTCAACAATAAAATCACAAACCCTGTTTAACCAGTACAGGTTTAAACTCAGCATGCCTTCTTTGTCAGCGATAGGCTTGCAGCGGGGGCAGGTTCCGATATCACCAATTTCATCACCGCCAATATGCAGGTATTTTGAACCCGGGGTAGCCTTCATTGCATCGCTGTACATATCGAACAAAACCTCATACGTACCTTCATCAGCAGGGCAGAATACCCAGGATTTTCCCGGAATTTCCCTTAAATGTGCATATTGTTCATGTTTCAGTATAAAAGTGGCATGACCCAGTCCCTGTACAAGGGGCGATATTTCTATGTGTCTGGCAGCGGCATATTTTGTGAGAGCTGCCATTTCATCCATACTGATGGCCTGAGGTCCTCCGACCAGCGGTTGTTTCACATATTGCAGCTTATCCTCAAATTCAAAAATTACTGCATTGATCTTATACCTGGCCAAGCGGTCGATACTTTTATAATAATAATCCATATGATCAAGGTGGTGCTTCACATCAAAATGTACTGCACGGTATGACAAAGCCGGGTAATCCGTAATCTTACAAGCGGGTATGGCTATATCAAAATCGCGTGCGTCTTCCAGCAGCTGCTCCAAAGTCTGGCAGCCGTAAAAGATCCCTGCATCTCCGGCAGATCTTATCTCAACATGGCCATCCCGGATCTTAAGGACATAACCTTCGGGGTTGCCTGTTTCCCGAAGAGCAGTGTCCACAACCAGTGATAACCGGGCTTCATTGGACTTGGTTTCAACCAGGCGGGAAAGGATTTCTCCCATTACCGGCCTTTCTGTCAGTCCGGTCATTTCCAGCCAGACCAAGTTCTGGTATTTTAAACTTTTCCCTTTATGGATCTCTACCTTTTGGGGTTTCGGAATAATTTCAAAGGGGGAGGATAATGTGTTTTGCGAATCCTGGTTGCATGCAGCGCATACAAAAAGAAAACCAAACAAACAGGTTGTAATCTTTAGATTTGTCATTGCACAAGTTCTATGATTATTCCATCAATATACTAAATCCTTTCCAAATTGAATCACCCGGACCGGGGATATAAACAGATCCTGTCCAACAGGGAAGCGGATTGCATTTGCTGTTTCCAGTAAAGAGCCCTTTGGCTTATCCCGGTTGAATAAACCTCTTCAACCTGGGTAATATAATGTTTGAACCCCAGGTCAATCACCTCTTGTGGATGATAGGCGTACAGGCGGCTTTCAAGCCCGTTAACCCGGACAAAATCCTCTGTCCTGGCAAGTTCCTCTTCCGTAGCTATCCCTCCGTAGGGCTTATCTTCCTGGAAATAGAACCGGGCTTTTTCCTTTCCTCCCATTTCTCCGGCAACTTTCAACCCGGCTTCACGGACAATAAAATGATCGATGTGCTCTTTTATGGCCATGGGAAAAATAAGTGCTGTATCATCCTGCCCGGCCCAGTGCCTTACCCGAAGCTTCATCCTTTCAAATATCAATTCATCCTTCAGGGAAAAATCCTCATACATTCCATGGGGAAACTCCATCTCGCTGTCAGCCATGGTTTTTCCACGTGCAAAGCATTCATCCTCACCAAAGATCTGGTACACATAATGAAAGGCTCCCAGAAGTTCATTCATGCACTCCTGATCCTCGATAATGCGGTTGCCCGTTGCCAGTTTTATTCGTTCCAGGCTGGTATCAAAATTGGAAGCACCTGAACGTGCCAGGTAATTGCTTCTGGAAAAAATCAGGTTGATATGAAAATCCTTTGTTTCGAGTAAACCCGCTTTCTTAAGTTCAAGTATATATCCGCCGAGCATAAACAGGAGGTCATCGAAATGAGGTGAGAACACCACAATTCTTTTTTCAGGGATAAGATCCTGGATCATGTGTATCTGCATCATGTTTTTTTTTAAAACAGTGTCTTAAATTCCGGAGACATTTTTAGTCCTGATTGATGAATATACTTTTCAAGCGAAAGGGCATCAGCCCCTTCGTGAATGGTATCTGCAGAGCTTACCGACAGAGAAGCCAGAACCGTCCCAAGTTCAACAGCTGTTCGCAAGGGAGACTGGCTTATATCCAAATTGCTGAATCCCTTAAAAAGAGGGAGCCCACAGCAAATGCCGCAGATGGTTCCGGCCAGGAAGGCATCGCCGGCCCCGGCTGTGGATACAACTGTTGTTTTAAGCGATGGTGTAAACTCATCCTGGTCCCTGTAATAACAATAGCTTCCATGAACCCCGTCTGTTATCAAAACAGCCAATTCCGGATTGACCCTATTGAGCCGGGCAGTACAGGCCCTGACGATATGGACTGTTTCGGTCCGGTCATCTTCAATACCCGAAATATGGCGTGCTTCGTCGATATTAATGGCCAGCAGGCTGGTAAGTTCGAATCCTTTTAACCTGACAAAATCTTCAAGCTCCGAAGAAAGGACCGAAGCTACATTGAAAAGACCATGCTCTTTACCGTGGCTTAAAAGGCTGATACGTGTCTCAACCGGAACTTCCGGCACAGCCAGTACAATTCCTTCCCTGCCGTTCATCTGGTAATTCTGAAAAAAAGAGGTGATATCCTCCTGGTTTACCAGGTTACTTGCACTGTTCGAGCTTGTGATGTTACCACCAGAATAATCAGGGTATTGATAACATACGCTGAAAAGTGTGGCAGCATTGTCGCTGACGGTAATTCGACTTGTATCCATTCCTGCCTGTTCCATCATCGACCGCAACCGGTAACCCTGATCGTCCTTCCCGATCCTGCCAATGGGAAAGGATTGAAACGGGCCCATTTTGCCAGCACCAAGCAATACGGCTATGTAATGCATGATGATATGCAGCTTGCAGTAATCCCGGAAAGGCTCGAGTTTACCCAGGCGGCTTTCATTCCGTCCCAGGGTATGGTTTCCTTCCATCGAGAAAACGATCCCTGAACCGATTCCCCCCGTACCAATAATATGGCTGTATCGAAGCATTCTACCCATGGAAGGTTTTAAAGCTTTCATGCATTAATCCCTTTAAATTCCCACTGAGGATTCTCTGAAATCGGATGCGAGGCAGTGTCGATCGTTGAAGTGATCAGCGCATCAGGATGCTCCTGCAGCAGTGTCAGGGGATATTCAGCAGTTATTTCAGAAAAAAGCCCAACCCGGAGTGCGGTTTGCTTCCAGGTGCCGGTATCACTGTAAAGCCTGATTTTTTTTGCGGATAAACATTCTTTTATTCCCAGGGTGATTGACATGGGTGGAACAAACTGGTAGGCTGCACCAAATGAGCGGTGTCCCAGAGCAACAATGGTGTCAAGGTTATTCTCCTGAACCCGGATCTCCGAGTTGCGCAATTCTTCAATTGAAATTTTACTGAACGGGTGACGGCGTGCCTGGTTATATGCAATATGCCCGTCCTGCCCCCATCCTCCCAAGGTAATATCAATGGGTGCTTCGGAAAGTTGTTCTTTGATAAAGTCAATGATCTGTGGCTCCGGGAAGAAACGCTGCGATTCGGGAACGGCCAGTTCAGGTAAAATATCACCATAAAAATACTTCTCCATGAAGGTCCGAAAATTATACGGATCATTTTTTGCAAGCAAGTTGCCCTGCCAGTCAAGGCACTCGTCCATGTGAAAGACGGTGAGGTTTTTCAAAACAACTTTTTCCTGGTTCACCATCCGGGCAAACGGGGCATACCAGCATTTCGGTCCGCATGGAACAATGGCCCTGATTGAACGCCTTTCATGATTGGCCAGTTTGATTTCTTCCACAAAATCGCGCGCCATTACCTTGCCCATTTCGGTCGAATCCTTTACAATCCTGAAAGGAGTTTTGAGTCCCGGGTGAGCCTCCAGCTTATCAACCGGAATGCTGCACCAGCGGTATAAATCTTTTAAATTTATTTCGCTCATATCATCTTGCTGTTTGTAACACAATTTGAAGTATTCTTATCTGGCATTTTTTTCATTTTCCTCCGCCTCATGCAAAATCTCTTTCAGGCTTTTCAGTTCAAATTCTTTCATAATATTCTCAACCTTGATATCAGGCGAAAGGCTTTCAATAATAGCCCATTCCTCTTCGTGAAAAAGTTGAATTTTAACCTTTCTGCCATATTTGGCACGGATTTCATCAAATCTTTCAGAAAATGGCCATGCTGGAAGAAATACCTTTTCGAGGTTGATTCCTGCACAGACCCAATTCGGATCCCATCTTCCGGTCCAGGCAATTTTTTCACCGGATATGTCACATATTTTGGTTGTGTCCTTGCATGAGCTGGAGACTGTATAATACTGGTTCATCCAGGCCTTTGTGCTGACCATTTTGCCTCCCGAAAACGCAGATGGCCAGAACACAATCTCCGCACCTTTCTCGCCTAATATCTTCCAGGCTTCCTGCCATTCAATATCAAAACAAATCTGAATACCAATGATGCCAAAATCGGTTTCAAATACCGGGGGGTCAACCGGACCTGGCGATATGCCACTTTCAATTTCACCGGGAGCCGGATGGATCTTTCTGTATTCGCCCGCAATACTGCCCTTTCTGTCAATAAGCACTGCACTGTTATGGTATTTTCCTTTCTCTTTGGTATATACCGGACAGATAATGTAGCAATTGTTTGACTTTGCAAAGTCGGAAAACGCTTTGATGATGGGACCACCTTCCTTGGAAGGTTCTGCAATTTCCCTGACATGAGGCGGTTTGCTTCTGTTATTCATAAATGGAAATGTTTCAGGCAGGCAGATTATATCCGGCTTGTATTTTGCGATGAACTCCATTTCTTTTAAAACCAGGCCAACCATGTCCTGGTAGTTGTCAGTCTCAATTCCCTGCTGACAAAAACTTGCAATCCAGACCTCCCGGGGCAGTCGCAAGGATTCATCATTTATCAATTGAACTCCATCAACGGCACGAACAGCGGCTGATGCCCCGATGACGGATACTCCAGCTCCCGCAATGGCTTTTTTCAGAAATGAACGGCGCGTATTATTACCAGGTTCCATTGGAATAAAATTATATGATGATTTTACATTCCATTTTAAAAGGGTTAAATACCTTGGTAACAATATTAATAAACTATTATTATTAATTTATCAGGGTCAAATAAAACATGAACGCACGATGGAAAAAATTTCAAGACGCAGCTTTCTTGGCACTTCTGTAACAGGAATGCTGGGCATTTCAACCGGACTCAGCGCAAAATCATACAAGCGGATCATTGGATCAAATGACAGGATCAACATTGCTTTTCTAGGTACAGGAGCCAGGAGTTCCGGCCACAGGCGAATGGTCCAGGGTTCCTGTCAGGAAAAGAACCTGGGAGTCGTAGCCGTGTGTGATATATGGAAGCAAAACAGGGAAAAGGCTGCAGCCGATTGCCTTGAAAAGTTTAATTCAAAGGTAAAACAGTTCAAATATTCTGAAGCGCTGCTGAACGACAAAGATGTAGATGCAGTCATGATTGCCACAGGTGACCATCAGCACGCCAGGATCCTGGATGAGGTTGTTAAAGCGGGGAAGGACTGTTATTGTGAAAAGCCGATGGCACAGCATATTGAAGAAGCAAAACTTGCACGTGATACTGTCCTGAATTCGAAGCAAATTGTACAGATGGGTTCTCAGTGGGTAAGTGAACCCATTCACCGGAAAGTAAGGGATATTGTCCGTTCAGGCAAACTCGGGCAAATCACAAAGATCGACCAGTGCTGGAACGATAACAACCATCGTTGGCACGAACCCGATGATCCAGACGTGGCTTCCATCCGTGAGGAGGATACCGACTGGAACCGGTGGTTGCTCGGGATGCCGTATGAACCATTCGATCCCAGAAAATACTTTGAATTCAGGATTTTTGAAAAGTATTCCGGAGGGATCACATCCCAATGGATGAGTCATGGTATAGGCCTGGTACATTTTTATACCGATACGGCCATTCCCGATTCGATGGTATCGAACGGAGGTATTTTTGGCTGGCCTGACATTCGCGAAAACCCCGATACTTTCCAGGCACTGGCTACCTATGACAAAGAGAAGTTCCTGTATTCTTATTCATCACATTACGCCAACAGGTTCGGTGACCATACCATCATCCGCGGCAAAAATGGCACATTGTTTTCGCACGGCGGAGAAGGCTCTCCACGGTGGTTTTTTATCCCGGAACACCTGGACCTTCCTGCGGGTTTTGATTTTTACGAGGGCCTGAAACAGGCCATAGCCAAAGGTGAAGCGGAAATGATTACGGTACCTGAATTTGAAGGGAAGTTACCTCCCACCTCCGTAAATGATGACAGCAAACCGCACCTTGATAACTGGATTGAGTGCATGCGCAACAGGAATCCTGAAACCAACGGGCATATCATGAGCGGGTACTGGCATTCCATTGGCATCATTATGGCAACACGGTCTTATCGGGAGGGAAAAAAACTCTTTTGGGATCGCGGGCTTGAAGATATTGTCGAGAAGCAGCCGGTTGGCTAAAGGGTCGCAGAATCGCTGATTGAATCTGTCGACAATACCTCTTCTGAGGTCCGTAGCCGGGACAAAACCATGCCGGACCATATCTAAATCGGTTTAAACGCCAGGTTACCCACAAAAATATCCTGAAACCCGGGTTCCGACTCAAGACTCACATGCTCGGTGATCTTCAGGATTGTTTCCGGATAACTGTCATCTTCAAACAGAAACATTTTTCCGCCCAAAAGTGCCGAATTACCCAACTTATGTATGCGGTCCACCGGAAAATCCAGCATACCGACCCTGATGACATTCTCAAGATTGATATAACTGCCAAAACCGCCGGCGATATAGATCTCTTCTACCTGGCGGGATTGAATGCCCAACTTTCGCAACAGGATCGCAATTCCTGAAGCAATGGCCGCTTTGGCCAGTTGAAATTCCTGAATGTCTTTCTGGGTAAGCGCTATGTTTGTTTCCAGCGTAATCGCAGTCTCTCCTGAGTGAATCTCTCCAAACTCACCGATCAGCCCGGCATCCAGTAAAATCCGAATGGCATCAATCAGGCCGCTGCCACAAATACCAATGGGTTCTGTATTTCCGATCACCACGCTCCTCCATGCATCACCAACCTGATCAATGGAGGAAATGGCCCCGGTGGTAGCCTGCATACCACAGGAAATCCGGGCCCCTTCAAAAGCCGGCCCTGCTGCAGTGGAGGAGCACAACAAACGGGTGCTGTTACCCACAACAATTTCCCCATTGGTGCCCAGGTCGATCAACACTGAATACCCCTCCTTCCGGTGCATTCCGGTAGCCAGTATGCCAGCCAGAATATCACTTCCCACGAAGCTCCCGATGGATGGATAGAAGCTAACATCATTACATTTCACCTGGCTCCAACCCAGCATATCAGAAGTAAAATGGCCCATATCCAGATTGGGAGATTCAAAAGGGTAACAGGAGAGTGAACGAATATCACGCCCACAGAAAAAATGGTGCATGACTGTATTCCCGACAATGGCTATTCGCTCAAGCGCTTCAGTTTGATGCATCATCATTTGTGCAATCATCTCCCCGACCCTGGCCCGGATGATCCGGGTCATTTCATCACAACCATCCCTCAGGCATACTTCCAGTCTGGTAATCAGATCACTGCCGAATCTCCTCTGTGGATTCATGGCTGTTTCCACAGCCAGGACCTTTCCGCTTGCCAGATCAAGCAACTGGGCTGCCAGGGTGGTAGTCCCAAGATCAAAGGCAACACCCAAACCGTGAGACGGAATAAATTCAAATGCAGATTCATCGACCTGAATAAGGGCGTTGTATTGGCCTATTTCCAACTCCAGATCTGTTGAACAGGTGCTCAGGCAGGCCAACTTCCATTCGTTTTCTAGACCAAGTGCGCTGAGTCTGCCCGCGTGGAATGCATCGGCAGTGATTTCTCCTTTTAACACCTTTATCCTGCACTTTCCACAGGTACCCTTGCCTCCACAGGGAAATTCGACTCCGTACCCGTGAAGCAGATCAATGCAAGGGGTTCCCGCTCTGGTTTGGATCTCTTTTCCAAGCGGGATGAGTTTGACCGTGATCGTTTTCAATACTCAGGCCACACAGGTATTCAAATACTCTACAGCACCACGGGGATCCGGAGAGTAGAAGTCAGCACCAATTTTCATTCGGAAGTCATCATTCAATGGTGCTCCTCCAACAAGCACCTTCGTTCCGGGGTGCGCCTCTTTTATCTTTTTAACGATCACTTCCATATTTGCCATGGTGGTCGTAAGCAGAGCGGAAAGTCCGACTATCGATCCGGGATGATCAGCAACGGCTTGACTAAAAGCATCTTCATTTACATCCACACCAAGATCTACGATGCTCCAACCGCCACCTTCGACCATCATGGCCACCAGGTTCTTCCCGATATCGTGAAGGTCTCCTTTGACCGTGCCGATAATAAATGTGCCTTTGGTCTTTACATCACCTGACTGGAAGTAGGGTTTGAGGTGGGCCATGGCTGCGCCCATGGCCTTGGCCGACATGAGCATCTGTGGTACGAAAATTTTGTTTTCAGAGAATTTCTGACCTACGCGGTCCATGGCAGGAACCAGAGCCCCGGTGAGAACATCCGCTGGCCTCACACCACTGTCGAGCGCTTCTTTGGCCAATTCATCAGCCCCATCCTGTCCTTTCAGATTGGGCGGATAAGGTGAATTTTTATCCACTTTACCAAATTCAACGGCTTCACCAAGTTTTACAAGTACAGGCTCCATTTCAGTATGTTTTAATTCATGATTGTGAGGTTTTCAGAATGTAAAAATAGCCATTACGAGCAAATTGTTCGATATTCCCTTCACTATTTCTGATGCTATTTTGACCCATTTACTATTTTTATATAAAATAAAATTAGCATGAAGGAGCTTCTGGAACAGATCAAGCTGAATCCTGATGAATCTTTTTACATTGGTATATTCCAGGACCACATCGCAACAAATCACTGGCACTATCACCAGGAATTCGAGCTCAGCTTCATCACCGAGGGCTCCGGGAAAAGAATTGTGGGTGATTCAATCGAAGAATTCCACCCCGGTGACCTGATTTTCATCGGGCCCCGGATTCCCCATGTCTGGTTCCCTGAAGACACGCACCGAAGGCAACATTCAGGCAGAACGCTTGAATCTGTCTACATGCTTTTCAACAATGATATTTTACCGGCAAGCCTCACCTGCCTGCCTGAATTTATCCATGTCAGAAAGGCTGTTCAACTTTCCGAACGGGGGATCAGAATAACGGGGGATACCCTGAATGATGTGAGTGGGATCATGCTGCAACTACCCTACATGGACCGGTTAAAAAGACTGATGTACTTCTACGAGATCATGGACTACATCGGGAGAAGTGATTCCTTCTCCTACCTGGCCAGCTCAGACTATGTGAAAACAAAATTTGAAACGGCCAACAACCGGGTGAACAGGATCCATGAGTTTTTGATGAAATACTACCAGAATGAGATTGATCTTCGTGAGGTGGCTGACACTGTGCACATGGCCCCGGCATCGGTCTGCAGGTTTTTTAAATCCTCTACCGGATTGACCATCTTTGAATACCTGAATAAAATAAAAATCGATTATGCATGTAAGCTACTGTTAAATACAGATTTAAATATTGTTGATATCAGCTGTGACTGCGGATTTAACAACCTGAGCCATTTTAACAAACAGTTCAGGAGGTTCATCGGTAAAACACCCACCCAATTCAGAATACTGCGGGAAACCCGCAACACCTGACCCTTGTCAATATTAATTATCCAATATCAGACATTTCTGTAAATATTGCATCAGATATAGGTAAAAACAGCGCGGGTATTTTCAAAAAAGAGAAATATTTTTATACCCATTTCTATTGGTTTCAAAATACAATGACATAGATATGAAAGACCTGGATATTGCAAGAAAAGTGAAACTTCAGCACATTTCAGTCATCGCAAAGAAATTTGGAGTGGGTGAAGATGATATTGAGATGTATGGAAAATACAAAGCGAAAATTCCGCTTTCATTTATTGATGAGAAAAAAGCTGCTTTGAGTAACCTGATCCTTGTTTCAGCCATCTCTCCCACCCCGGCCGGAGAAGGAAAAACCACCGTCTCCATCGGATTGTCAGAAGGATTGAACCAGGTTGGGAAGAAAACCACTGTGGTGTTGCGTGAACCATCCCTGGGACCGGTTTTCGGAATCAAAGGAGGCGCAACCGGTGGAGGCTACTCCCAGGTCCTTCCCATGGAAGAGATCAACCTCCACTTTACGGGAGATTTCGCTGCCATTGAGAAAGCACACAACCTGCTGGCAGCAGTGATTGATAACAACATTCAGAGTACATCCAATGGCCTGGGTCTTGATCCGCGCACGATCTCCTGGAAAAGGGTCATCGACATGAACGACCGGTCGCTTCGTAAAATCGTTGTGGGGCTGGGAGGAACCACCTCCGGTATTCCAAGAGAAACAGGCTTTGACATTACTGCTGCATCGGAGATCATGGCCATCCTTTGCCTGGCTGCCGATCTTCACGACCTGAAAATCAGGCTTGGGAATATCTTTATCGGATATACATTTCAAAAGGAGCCCATCTATGCACGTGACCTCCATGCCGGCGGTGCCATGGCCGCCCTTCTCAAGGATGCCATCAAACCAAACCTGGTCCAGACCATCGAGGGAAATCCCGCCATCATACACGGAGGCCCTTTCGCGAACATTGCCCAGGGCACCAATTCAGTCATCGCCACACGCATGGGAATGACCTTTTCTGAATATACGGTGACCGAGGCGGGTTTTGGCTTTGACCTGGGTGCTGAAAAGTTTTTCGATATCAAGTGCCAGAGTGCAGGCCTTTCCCCGAAAGCAGTTGTGCTGACAGCAACCGTCAGGGCTCTGAAATACCATGGCGGGGCAGATTTAAAAACACTTACTGAACCCGATTGTGATGCACTCCGGAAAGGATTGCCCAACCTGGAGAAACACCTGGAGAACATCAGGCAGTTCAACGTAACACCTGTGGTCGCCATCAACCGGTTCTCCTCTGATACGGATGAGGACATCCGGATTATTATGGAGAAGGCAAAAAAACTGGGGGTCCGATGTGCGGTGGCAGACCTCTGGGCCAAGGGGGGAGCTGGCGCCATCGAACTGGCCAACAAAGTGATTGAAGTGGTTGAAACCAATCCCCCGGTATTTGATCCCATGTACGACTGGAGCTGGGATGTGAAAAAGAAGATTGAAACGCTGGCTACGAAAATTTACGGGGCCGAACACGTGGACTATACGGCTCAGGCGAAAAAAGACCTGAAGAAGATCTCGGAGCTGGGGCTCGATCAGCTGCCCATATGCATTGCAAAAACCCAGAAATCCCTGTCAGACAATCCGGCCCTGCTGGGAAGACCCAAAGATTTCATCATCACGGTGAGGGAAATCGAGATCGCATCGGGAGCCGGTTTCCTGATACCCATCACCGGAGATATCATGCGCATGCCCGGGTTGCCGCCGCATCCGGCTTCCGAGAACATCAGCATTGACAACAATGGCAACATTACCGGCCTCATGTAATCAAACCCCCAAAACCCCAAACCCCCAATCCCTTATATCATGAAAACCATCCTGAGAAGCAAGTCACAAGAACTCACCATCGATACCGAAGGACCTGTAGTCATCATCGGGGAAAGCATCAATCCCACCCGAAGGAAAAAACTGGTGGAAACCCTGTCCGAAAATAACTTTGATTATGCCATCCAGCTTGCCATAAGCCAGATAGAAGCGGGTGCCGATATGCTGGATGTGAATGTAGGTTACCCTGGAGTCGATGATGTCACCTTGCTTCCTGAAACAATCAAAGCCATTCAACAGGCCGTTGATGTTCCGCTCTGTATTGATTCTCCCAACCCGAAAGCCATTGAAGCTGCACTGAAGGTCATCAATGGCAGGTGCCTGATCAACTCCGTCAACGGCGAGGAGAAGTCACTTGCCGCCATCCTTCCCCTGGCCAGGGAGTATGATGCTGTGGTGATTGGCCTGGTCATGGACGATGACGGGATTACCCGCGATCCTGAAAAACGGTTCAGGATCGCAGAAAAAATCCTGGACAGGGCCATACAAACAGGAATCAGGGAGGAGGATGTGATCATCGATCCCCTGGCCATGGCTGTAAGTGCTGATCCCAATGCCTGCCTTGTGACCCTGGAGACCATCAAGCTGGTACACAACCGGTTGGGGCTGAACATTACCCAGGGAGCCAGCAACATTTCTTTCGGGCTTCCCAACAGGGATGAATTGAACGTGGCGCATATGGTGCTTTCCATCTGGAACGGACTCACCTGCCCCATTTCCAATCCCAATAAAATAGCTACGGTGGTCAGGGCAGCAGACCTGATCAGGGCAAGGGATGATTATGCCCTCAGGTTTACGGAACACTATCAAAAACAGCAAACCCTGAAAGGGGCAAGTTGAAAGGAGAAAGGATAAAGAAAAGGAGATATTATGTCACTATTCACACCGGGCAGAAGATGGCAACCGCCGTTTTTCCCATTTAAAAAAGAGACTTTCGGGAAGCAGGTGCTTCGAAGAACCGAGCGCTGGATCAAGGGTCCCTTGTTCGGATGCCGGATGTGTGGCAACTGTCTGCTGCAGGAGACAGCCTTTATTTGCCCCATGGAGTGTCCGAAAGGCATGCGAAACGGACCCTGTGGAGGATCCACACCGGAGAAGTGCTATGTGGATGAAACAAGACCCTGCATCTGGTATAAGATCCATGACAGGGCATTTAAAATGGGCAGGGAAGAGCGGTTGCTTGAAGTCCTCCCTCCGCTGGATTGGGATAAGGTCGGGACCGAGACCTGGGGAGATGTAGTCAGGTCGGTAAGAAAATATGGCACCGGAGCCTTTATTAAAAGCCGTTTTTCCAGAGACAAAGAAAAAAAGGCCCATGCCTGGGAATCGGTGTTCCGGCCGGTGAGACAGCCTGAATGGTGGCAGGGAGACAGCCTGTTCCACCCTCCTGTGTATGATGAACCGGTTTCCAAGCTGGAGAAAGAGCTTCGATCGGGCAGGTTTGTGATCACTGCAGAGGTATCCCCGCCACTGAGCACCGCCACCGGTAAGCTTATCAGGGATATCGAAATGATGAAGGGACTGGTGGCTGCCGTCAACTTCACGGACAGTGCTTCGGCCAGTCCCCGGATGTCGAGTATGGCCTGCAGCAAAGTGGCGGCAGAGCTGGGAGCCGATCCGGTGCTTCAGATTGCGGCCAGGGACAAAACCCGGAGCGGATTGCAATCGGACATCGTGGGAGCCAACGTCATG
The DNA here is from genome assembly GCA_043797815.1 of Bacteroidota bacterium. Lineage (GTDB taxonomy): Bacteria > Bacteroidota > Bacteroidia > Bacteroidales. The sequence goes on along the minus strand of JAZDPG010000123.1, from coordinate 22,061 downwards.
GGTGTGCACAATGTGCTATGCATCACGGGAGACAACGCCCGGATCGGACCCACTCCCACCAGCAATACCAACATCCTGGATCTGGACGCTGTCCAGATGTTATGGATTCTTAGAAGAATGAGGGATGAAGGGATCTACCTGGACGGAAGGAAAATGAATTCCCCTCCCAGACTTTTTCTCGGGGCTGCAGGGTCCCCCTTTGCATCGGAACCACGGATACAGGCACTTAGGGAAGAGAAAAAGATCAATGCCGGCGCACAGTTTTTCCAGACCAACCTGATTTACGACCCCGACGGACTGGACCTCTGGCTGGAGGCGCTGGACAAAAGGAATATCCTGGACAAGGTGTATATCCTGGCAGGGGTCACACCCATACGGAGCAAGCGAATGGCCCTGTACCTGCACCACAACATCCCGGGAGTAAAGGTTCCCAAAGCGATCCTGGACCGTTTTGAAGAAACCCGGGAGGATGATCAGGAGGAATTGGGCGTGGAGATTGCCCTGGAGATCATTGAAAGGATCAAAAACAAACCGGGAATCAACGGACTCCACCTCATGTCGGTGGGATGGGAAGCCATCGTGCCAAGGATTATTGCTGACGCTGGCCTGGCATAAAACTGTGATTAAATCCGGGAAAACAGATCTATTCGTTTACCTTTGTGCAACTTTTTATCATGTTACCTGGTATAATACCAGGCATCTCATATCTTAAGCAGACATAGCATTGAATTATTCCGTTATAGATTTCCTGTTGAAAAGACCCAGAAGAAACATCACAATTATCCTGATCTCCCTCCTGTCCATTACAAGCATATCTGCTCAGATTGCTTTTGGAACCCAGGGTAACTATAAGTATCTGAAAGGATCCGGTGCAAGCACCCTGCCGGCTGACTGGATTGAATCCGGATTCGATGATTCGGGATGGTCTTCAGCCAGTGCCCCCTTTCGTTACGGTGACGGAACAGGAGGCACCGAATTAACGGATATGAACGGGAATTACAGCACGCTTTTCCTGAGGTCCACCTTTACCGTAGAGCAACTGGACCTGCTCAATGAGGTGATGATTGGAGCTGATTGGGATGATGGTTTTATCATATGGATCAACGGAAAAGAAGTTCTGAGTCAGTTTGCACCAACTCCGGTAAGCTATGATGCCCTTGCAACCTCATTGCATGAATCGGGCGCTCCCGAGAATTTCATTTTTGATGCCTCAGAACTGGAACTGACCGAAGGAGTAAATACCATAGCGGTTTTTGCATGCAACATTACCCTGGCAGGAAGCTCGGATTTCTTTTTTGACATGAGCATCCAGGCTCAACCTCATCTTCCGGGGCTTCCGGAGCTTATGGATACCGTTGGGCTTGTATTCAGTCACAGTTCCGGATTTTACAATAACACCTTCGACCTTGCCATCAGTACATCCCTGGAGGGTGTTGAAATCGTTTATACCCTTGACGGGAGCAGTCCGCAGAATTCATTCACAAGCTTTACCGGCGGTTCTTCAGTAATTATTTCAATCGATCCGAACAGCACCCAGGGCAGGGATGCAACACCATCTGTGCTTGTCCGCGCCTCGGTGGTCAAGGATGGTTACAAGGCTTCAAAGCCCGAAGCCCGCACGTTCATCTTCCTTGAAAAAGTGAAGACCCAGACCCATCCTGGCGGCACCTGGCCTGCACAAAATCTTACAAACGGAAACCTGCAGTACATGGATTATGATATGGATCCCGACGTGGTAAACAGTGATCAGTATGCTGACCAGATGGATGCCGCTTTGCTGGACATTCCTTCCATTTCACTTATGACAGCCAATGCCAACCTGTTCGATCCGGATAGCGGGATCTATGTGAATGCCATAGACCAGGGATACGACTGGGAAAGGGAGTGTTCTGTTGAACTGATAAATCCCGACCACTCAGATGGTTTTAACCTCAACGCCGGACTGAGGATCCGTGGAGGATGGAGCAGGCACAACAACTATCCAAAACATGCATTCCGCCTTTTTTTCAGAGAGGAGTATGGAGAAAGTAAATTGGATTTTCCTCTGTTTGAAGATGAGGGTGTATCCGAATTTGACAAGATTGATCTGCGCTGTTCACAGAACTACAGTTGGGCCAATGGTCAGGGCTCCAGTCACCTGAATACTTTTTTACGAGAGGTGTTTACCCGTGATTCTCAAAAGGATTCGGGGCAACCCTACACCCGGAGCAGGTACTACCACCTCTATCTGAATGGAATGTACTGGGGCCTGTACCAGACCCAGGAACGATCTGAAGCAAGGTTTGCAGCAGACTATCTGGGGGGGAAGAGTGAAGAATATGATGTCATTAAAAAAAGCGGTCTCTATGCCGATGACATTGTAGCCACCGACGGTACGCTCGACAAATGGAGTGAGATTTATGAGTTCGCCCAGTCGGGTTTTGCATCTGATAAGGATTATTTCAGGCTTGAAGGAAAGGATGCCAATGGCATGGGAATTCCGGGTGCCGAAGTCTATGTAGACATAGATAACCTGATTGATTTTATGATCAACATCTTCTATACCGGCAACTATGATTCGCCTGTATCCAAATTTGGAAATAATAAGAGCCCCAATAACATTTTTGCCATTACCAACAGGGAAGATAAATCGTCAGGATTCAAATTTTTTATCCACGATGGAGAACATACCCTGATGACCGGGCCTTCTGAGGGACCCGGGATAGGATTGTATGAAAACAGGGCCAATATTGGGGATATTACGGGACAATACCAGATGGTGGTGACAAATTTAAACCAGTTCCACACCCAATGGCTTCATTATAAATTAACAAAAAATGCAGAGTACCGTATTCGCTTTGCAAACCGGGCCTGGGAACAACTGACAGGGACCGGCATATTTTCACCCGACCAGTGCATCGAGCGTATGAACAAGCGGGTTGAACAGATTGATATGGCCATCATTGCTGAATCAGCACGCTGGGGTGATACCCAATCATCAACACCCCGTACAAAAGACAATGCCTGGCTTCCACAGGTGGAAGAGCTCAGAAACGACTATTTCCCCTTCCGGGCAAACATTGTGATGGAGCAACTTGAAGAGCTGGACCTGTTCCCTGCCCTTCCGGCTCCTGTTGTCAAGGGTTCCGGGAAAGAAATCCTTGATCCGGTTGAAAATTTTACATCTTCCATGGAGATTACCCTTAACAACCAGGCAGCGGTGGGTGATCTGTATTATACGCTTGATGGTTCTGATCCGAGGAAAATCGGGGGAGGTATATCCGCTCTGGCAGTAAAGATCGCATCGGGTGGAAGCATCAATATCCGTTCCTCCTCCATTCTTAAGGCAAGGATCGTTCAAAACAACAGCTGGAGTGCTGTGACTGAAGTCACATTTGTTACTGAACAAACCGATTACTCGGATTTTAAAGTCACCGAACCGCACTACCATCCCCTGGACAGCATCGATGGGACCGATACCATTTCAGGGAAATCCTTTGAATTCATTGAATTCAGAAATATTGATCCCGCAGATGGCATGAACCTCTCCGGATTGGTCATGGATTCGGCCATCTACTATGAATTCCCTGAGAACCATGTTCTGGCACCCCGGCAATATTTTGTGATTGCTTCAAAACCAACCTGGTTCTACAGCAGGTACGGCCGGGAGCCCTCGGGGAACTTCCAGAACAATCTTTCCAACAGTGGTGAACAGGTCGTGGTGCACACTGCCGGCGGAGAAGTCATACTGGACATCACGTATGACGACCATCTTCCATGGCCCGAACAGCCTGACGGCAATGGTCCATCGCTCATTTCAGCAGAATCGGATCCTGACGGCGATCCGAATGACTATTTCTATTGGACGGCAAGTTCCGTGATCCATGGCACACCCTTCTACCATGACAGGATTGTTGGAACAGATGAAATCATCATGGGTGAGGATCTGAATAAGCTGAAGATTTATCCCAACCCCACGGATGATCTGATCACGGTTCAATGGAGTAGCGTTGTTGCTTTCAGCTATACGCTGAGCATATATGATCTGAGAGGAACCATCTGTTACCGCGGAGAATTTAGTGATAATGCAGAAGTTTCATTCAGCGCGCTGAACATAAGCCACGGTATCTATTTGGTCGAAATTGTAACTCCTGCAGGAAAAGAGATACAAAAAGTGATCTATACACCCTAGCAGAATATAAAGAGAACAATCCCCACCATCCTTTTCATTTTTATCATCATTGGCAAGCTGATTGCTATTCCCCCTGAGCCTGGAATGGAATGTGGATGAGTTGGCCAAAACTTTGGATAAGTTCCCAAACATGTCGGTAGATATGGCAGAACGTATATGCCATTTTAAAATACAGGAGAGGGATAAAGTCCGTAACTTTTTCATACAATATCTGGTTGAGCGACTGGGAGTATTTTACACCGGATAAGATGTTGACCCAGGAAGACAAGGTAAAAGATTACCAGGGATGAAACCTCCCGGAATCTGTGTTGAAAAAGATATATTTTGAAAATGCCATGAAAATGTATCCCGGATTAGGTGATAAACAGAGGCTGAGTCCGGACAACAGCATCGAATGCAGGCTTTGGTTTGTAGTTACGGTCGAAAAGCTGGGGATAATCAGACCGGCCGGTGATAGGCCAGTAATTGCGCCAGGATTGACCATCATGCACAGCCCAGAATGTGATTCGTCCGAATAGATCCCGATGTTTCCTGAAATATGAGAATAACTCCGCATAGCGTTTTGCCAGACCTTCCTCAACAAGCTCCGGTAGCCTTGCAGCATAGGGATTATGCTTTTTTTGTGTTTCAGCGTCGAAAGAGGAAAGGGGAACGATATCAGAATCGACCTGATAAAAGGGAAGTACACCCACATCCAGCTCGGTAATCATCAGTTTTACACCCAGTTTGCTTAATTCCTGAACATAACTGTCAAGCAGATCCATCTTCGGATAATCCAGAAACCAGTGTCCCTGAATGCCAACAGCGTCCACCCGGACACCACTGCTCTGCAAATTTTTGATCAGCCGGATGACTCCTTCGGTTTTGGGGCCATGCTCATAATCATACTCGTTGTAATAGAGCTCCGCATCGGGATCGGCCTCGCGTGCGAACTCAAAGGCCTTTTGTACATAGTCTTCCCCGATAATCTCAAACCATTTGCATCTCCTGAAAGAACCATCTTTTCTGATGGCTTCGTTGACAACGTCCCAGCCGTGGATGCGTCCCTTATAACGCCCCATCACTGTGAATATGTGCTCTTTCATCCGTTCAAGAAGCGCTTCCCGGCTCAAGGGAAGCCCTGATTCATCCTGAAACACCCAGCCGGGCGTCTGATGAAACCAGACCAGAGCATGAGCTATGATATGCATATCATGCTTTTCACCAAAGGCTACATACAGGTCTGACGCTTCGAAATTGTATCGTTCCGGTTCAGGATGAATTTCTTCCCACTTCATTATATTTTCAGGCGTAATGCTGTTGAAATGTCTGGCAACAAGGTCCATAGCTTCGGGTTCCTTGCCATAGATTTGCTCAACATTTAGCGCTGCGCCGATATAAAAATCGTTTTGAAAGACATCTTTCAAAACAGGCTGATCGCTTGTGTCTGATTTTTTCATGAATGTTTTTCTTTCAGTCGTTTATAAACCTCTTCCAACGTACCACTGAACGGGCCGGGTATTTCCATTTTGATTGATACCAGTGCAGCTGCAAACTTCAATGACTCTGCAACTTCGTGATCCAATCTGTGTGAGAGGTATGCAGAAAATGTTGTATCGCCCCGACCGGTTCTGCCGGATACATTGCTGTTGGAGAATTTCTCATAATAAGTCTTCCCTTTGACTCTCGCCAGTACACCCTCTGAATGTGTAATCAGAATTTCTGGACAACCCCAGGATTCGATGATAACAGCAGCTTTCTCAAGATCTTCGGTACCGGTAAGAAGGCGGGCTTCCACGACGTCCAGCTTCAGCTTATCCATCATGGCTGCAATCTCTTTTTTATCGGCGACGTCAATGAACTCGTGGTTGAGCGTCTGCGGATTGATATGGCGGACGAAACTCTGCATGTCGACCGACAGGCTCGCGTAGTTTCTGGACTTCAAACCCTTCATGAGCGCCATGTCGAATTCGGTATCCGATATCCCTGCCAGGTGAACACAGGTCGAATCCAGAGCAGGAACATCATGAATGGATATCAAGCCTGCAGTTTTGATGAGAGTCATTGTACGTTCATCGACGTTTTCGGACTCGTGCAACACCCTGTTGTAGGAAGTCTCTTCGCTCGGAATGAGATAGGTTTCAATACCTATATCCTTCATCGGCTGGAGGATTCCTTCGTCTTTCTCAGCCATCTTCACAACGGCGGCAACCTTCTTGCCTGCTCTCGCGGCAACCATGGCTCCACATAAAACGGCACTTCCTGGAGCCACATGCGGCTCTCCTCCAAATGGAATAATCTCGTCATAGCACATGTGCCCGACAAATGTGATATCATATTTTTTGCTCATATCAATGGTCATATTAATGGGGTCATTATCCTTCATGCAGGCCTACTGATCATCCTCCGGTCCACTCATCAACCAGGGATAGAAAGGCATCAACTCTTCCGGCTCAATCGTTTTGCTCTTATTTTTAGCCTGCAAATCCTTGATGTGATTCATCACCAGATGGGTCCAGACAGCACCGGGCCTTGGATAGGCAGCAACAATGTAATGTGGACCGGCTTCTGTTTCACCAGCTTCCAGCTCCATCTCTGCCCGAAGATTGTCAGGAGTTGTCATGGTATTTGCGTAATCGAAAACTACACGATCCATATGTTTATAAACCTCTTTACTTTCCTCAACCATACCATAATAGTCTAATAACTGGGCAAAGACATAATTGGAAGTGGTATAAACATCCTGTCCCTGTTCCGATTCAACAGCTTCACCATCCTTCGTTTTACACATGGCCCAGCCCATGAATGCACGATTGGTGTTATAAATGGTTTTGAGAATCTTTTTAACACGTTCTTCCGGAATTGAGGGAGCTTCTCCGATAGCAGTTAAGTACCACAAAGCGTCAAGCTGATTGGTCCAGACATCCGTATTAGTATTTCCGGATTTAGGATCAAAGCAGGTAACATAATACTCCAGTTTTTCACCTTTCTTGTTCTGATCTTCCCGCCATAATTGCTCAAAACTGCTCCAGGCTTTGTCATACACTTTCCGGATATGTTCCTCATCTTCCTTTTTGCCGAGCATTTGCGCCATTTTAATCAGTGCCTGGCAGCCTCCCAGGAATTGTGTTGCATCATAAGCATCTGCTCCGAACAGCACCAGGTTATCAAAGGTATTCTTTACATCGTCCGGATTGCCTTCTGGAATTCCATCGCCGTCAAAATCAAGTTTTAACAGTGATTCCAATCCAAATTTCATTGTTTCCCAATTTGATTTCAGGAATTCCATATCGCCAGTGAATTTCACGTTTCTTAGCACACGCATCATCAGTTTTGGATACAGATCAACCCAGTAATTATTATTGTACCAGGCATAATCGCTGATATTGCGCAGAGGATGTCCCTTTGATAACATGCACACGTCATGAGCCACGCTGCCCAAGGTTTTGAAATCATCGCGGATCTGAGTCAACTTTTTACCTTCGTATTCTTCTGGATTTTCTTCAAAATGCATCCTTGCTTCAACAAATGAGGCGTGATGGTGGTACCATCGCGGCGTAGGATCAACGGCATTAATTGAATCAATAAACGCCTGACATAAATCTTTTTCCACTTTTGGGTACAGCATCAGCAGCACCATTGAGTACCAATCCACATCAGAAGGATCGATATAGGAATAATCGAAACATTCCAGGAAGCGCGCCTGCTCTTTGCCATTTTCTTCAATCCAGACAATCGCGTTCGAAAGTGGGAAATGAAGTTCATTCAGCATAAGTCTCGTCAAACGCATCGCTCCTTCATAATCATCCTTATATGAAGGTGTTGAATAAATTGAATTGAAGATACGTTCCTGAATGGTTAAAGTCGATTTCCACCATTGTGGGTAGCTATCAAGAGCGGTCTTTACCATTTCAAGAGCGCGTGTTTCATCATTATCAAAGTTCCGGATGTATTTTCGATCAAACTTCTTTCCATCAATATATTCCTGAACCGGGAAGTCCAGAACAACGGCAAAAGGAATAGTCTTTGATTCGCCCGGCTGGAGAGTCATAGTTAAACTTACAGCGGCGCCATAATCTCTTCTTTTAATTGGTTCGCATTTTTCATAAAAGTTGCCATCTCCTGTAATAAGAAGATCGCCAGCGTATTTGTTCAATAAGAAATAGGGTTGCGTATCCACTGAAACGCCCGGAACATCAGATACAGCAATTATCATTTTGTTCTCAGTTTCCTTGCTGCCCATAACAACGCCGTGAATGCCATTCATTTCAAATGCTTTATGTTTCTGTCCCGAAATAGAGGCACTACTTACGAAAACGCTATCCTGATCGGTAGGCTTAAGCTCTTTTTCCTGTAAATTTACCAGGGAAGGTCGTGGCACCACCAAGGTATATTCCTGTTCCTCATCCGTGTTATTTTCTACAATAAATTCCTCAACGCCAATCGGCATCAATGTTTGCTCATTACCTGATAATAAGGGTGAAATCAGTCTTCTTGTTACCTTCACATCTTCCAGCGTATACTCAATTTCCAAAGAAGGGGTGGCGATAGTCATTTTAATATTTTCTTTGGCGATTGCTTCAGGATAGTAGTTTCTCAACGCCGGAATATCGTCAGACTCAGTTTCGCCAGGTTGCAGCTGCGTTAACAATGTGTTTCCCTCGTACGTGCTGATATAGGGTGCTGAGCCAAACTGAACCGCTTTCTGATTCAACATGATAAGACGACCTGCATCGTTCAGTCGATTGTACAGACCGTAAGGGGAAATTCCGATTGAACAGGTCGGCGCTCCTTGCAGCGCGACAGTATGCGGAAACTGCAAACATTTGGACATACCCTGAAAATGCACCTCCATTTTGTTCTTTTCGTAAATTTCGGTTATCTGAGGTCCCGATATTGTATAAATATCATGTATATCAAACGAATTTGATTTAGTCATTTTTTTCCTCGCTTATTGTTTATATTTCACAAAAAGGCCTGGATCCATTTGGTTCCGGCATTATAATTATAAAACCGGGCGCCAGCAGAAAATCTGGCTGACGCTCGGAATAGTTATTGTTTTTTACTGAATGAAAAGGCGGCTTTGTTAACACTTTCCTTTCCATACATTGCCTTTTTTCTTTTCTTTTAATTGTATGGGAGCTGGTTCAGGTCCTTCAGGAAGATTTTTTTCAGCGCTTAAATCAATAGGCATCTTTGTTGTCGGATAGGGTTTAACCTTACCGAACAGCAGATCCGCAGAAATCCTGATCGAATCGGGAGTGCCGGAGAAGTTACAAACCACGGCATCGGCCATAGTGGTTGTGCCTTTCCGGTATGGGAAGTTGGTCACAACAACCACATCATGACCGGCTGCCTTTAGCGCTTTGACCAGGTGAGTATTATTACCCCGTTTCTCAATTCGCGCATAGTAATTGGTCATGACAACCAGATCTGCTCCTTTAGCCAGTCTCAGTGCTTCTTCAACTTCATCTTCTTCCGCATGAAAACCAGTATCATCCAGAATCAGATTGGTAGAATGTTTGGTCATCTGTTCACAGAACATATGGGGATGACTGTAAAGATCCTTTCCAAGAAACTCGTATGGGATGGTTTGCTCAATCACGAGGATTTTCTTGTCTTTGCTCAATGGCAGCAGTTTTTTATCATCGCGGACAACCAGCAGTGCTTTGTGAGCTACTTCCCATGAGAAGTCGATGTTCTCTTTACTTCTGACAATAGCTGTGGTTTGCTTCGGATCCATTTTACCTGCTTTTTCAAACAGGCCCTGGTCATACTTTCTGTTGAGCAAACGACGTACTGCATCGTTCACACGTTCTTCAGAAAGCTCGCCTTTTTCAACAGCCTGTTTAATACCAAACAGGCACTGTGCACGGGATTCATCGTCAGCCTTGAGTAGAATGGTATCCACACCGGCTTTAATCGCCATGGCGCATGCCAGCGGAAGTGGCCATTTTTTCAGGATCGCGGCCATACCGATCGCATCGGAAACAATGATACCATCAAATCCCATTTCACCTCTCAGAAGATCAGTGAGGATCTTTTTCGAAAGGGTAGCCGGATATTCTTCATCAAAGGCCGGGTAAATGGTATGTGCTGTCATAAGTGCCGATGCACCTGCGTCCACACCTGCCTGGAAAGCTTTTAACTCCACATCCTGCATACGTTTGCGATCACCACGGCAAACATCGAGTACATCATGGGCATCAGTAGCAGAATCACCACGACCTGCAAAGTGCTTGATGGTTGCGGTGATGCCTGCATCCTCATAACCACGGACCGTTGCATCGATGAATTTTGCACAAACATCAGGATCATCACCAAATGAACGAACACCAATCTCAGGATTCAGAGGATTAATGTTCACATCGCAGACCGGATGATAGAACTGGGTTACACCCATAGCAGCCATTTGACGGCCCATCAGGTTTGCTATTTTGTATGCAACATCCACATCACCAATTGCGGTGATACCCATCGGGGGTATAAATTGCAGAACACGGCCAGCTGAATAGTCGTTCTTAAAATCGCCTTCCATATCAATCGTAATGTGAAGCGGAATTCCCGAATTCCGGTTCATCGCTATTTCCTGAAGTTTGTTGAGCGCTTCAGTCAGCTCTTCAGGCGTTACGCTTACGCCGAAGGCACGGGAGTCGAACCAGGTATGTGCGATGTCGAAATAATCCACTGGTTTTTTGAAGTTGGGATCAATCTGCGAACGTCCCCAATAAAGATTCTTGCATGTTTCCAATGCATATGGCTCCAGGCATAAGCCTCCTGCATGCAGTTTGGTGACCTGTTCAATCCCTGAGGGCGTCAGGTAAGCACCTCTCCAAGTGAAGGTGAGTAGCTGGCCGCATTTTTCCAGTAGGCTCATTTTCGCGATTTTCGCAGCAACAAAATCATCTCTTTCTTTTGACATTGTGTATCTCCTTAATTTTTTTGTTAGGTATTTTTCGTGACAATTACGATCTGCGGAGGCTTAAATCCTCCTCCATTTTGTATTCCATTTTCTTGTTGATCTCGTAAAAAAAGAGTGCGGCAAAGGCCAACAGGAATGCAAGAGCAGGGAAAATACTCACCGACATGCGGATTCCGAAGAGCGCTTTTGTGGTCTGCTGGGCCAGGTCGGCATCATAGCCAAAGAGGGCAAGGATGTACCCGCCAAGGGCTCCTCCGATCCCCAATCCGGCTTTCAGGCCAAAGATCATGGCGGAGAAGATAATTCCGGTAGCACGGCGGTGGTTCCTCCATTCCGAGAAATCCGCCACATCTGCAATCATGGCCCACAGCAAGGGAATGGTGGTTCCGTAAGCCAGTCCGAAGATAATCTGTGTAACCACCACCGTGGTGACGGAGTCGGGACTATAAAACACAAATAAGACCAGCACAAGGGCCGATGCCAGAAGTCCCGCTCCAAATGCATCCCTCTTGCCGAATCTTTTGGCCAGGGTTTTGGAGAATGCAATGCCAATGATCATGGCAATGATTCCGCATCCGTTAAATACACTGAACGCAAAGGTGGGCACATCCTCCACCCATTTTGAGCCGGCCAGTCCAAGGTTTGCCAGGAATGTAGTCAACTGTGCCTCACTGAGGTACTCCTTGAAATAATAGACCAGCATTCCCCCCCGCATGGCCAGGCTCACAAAGAGCAGGATGGTCAGTGCAAAAATGGCAATCCATGGTTTGTTCCGGGTCAGGTCCTTCAGGTCCTGCCTGATGGGAGTCTTCTCCTCCTGGACCGGTTTGATGCGCTCCCTGGTGGTGAGAAATGTGATCACAAAAAAGATCACTGCAACCACAGCGAAAATCCCAATGGCCTTCTTAAATCCCAGGGGTTCGTCTCCATCCCCGAGGATGAAAACCAGGGGCAGAAGAAGTACCTGTGAAGTGAACTGGGCGATCATTACTGCCACGAAACGATAAGACGAAAGACTGGTCCGCTCAACCATATCACCCGTCATAACACCGCTCAGTGCAGCATAGGGAAGGTTGTTGGCCGAGTAGGCAATGACCAGGAAGAAATAGGTAATGAAAGCGTAGGCAATTTTTCCCTTCTCTCCCAGATCAGGCGTGCTGAATGTGAGCCATGCCATGATACCGAACGGGATGGCTGTCCATAATATCCAGGGGCGGAACTTTCCCCACCTGGTATTGGTACGGTCTGCAATGGCTCCCATCACGGGATTAAAACAAGCACCCAGGATTCCACCCACAAAGATCACTGTTGCCGCTGCAGCCGGCTTGATACCGAATACATCGGTATAGAAGACCAGGAGAAACATCATCAGGGTCTGGAAAACCAGATTGGCGGAAAGGTCTCCCAGGCTGTAACCGACCTTTTCTTTAACGGAAAGCTTTTGTTTTGAGATATTCATGGCGGGGTTGGTTTAATGTCCACCGTAAATATAGAAATTCCCGCGATTTTACAAGGTCACCTTGAAGCTGGCCGATAAAATTTAAACACCCAGCTCCCGGCTCCGCTCACCCGGTGAACCATTGCCCACATACACCGTATATTTCCCCGGGATAACTTCTGTTTCACCGGCCTCATTGAACTGCTCCAGTTCATCACGGTCCAGTTTGAAAGAGATGGACGTGGATGCTCCTCTCTTTACAGAAATCCTTTCAAAATTCTTCAGCGACCAGTGGGGTTGGTTGCCCTTTGGATCCGGAACCGAAACATAAAGCTGGACCACCTCATCAGCGTTATAATCACCGCTGTTTTTCAGATCCACTGAAACAACCAGAGAGCCGCCGGCAGTGATCTCTTCCTTATTCAGATACAGGTTATCGAATCTGAACCTGGTATAGGAGAGCCCGTAGCCAAACGGATAGAGGGGTTTTGAAGTCATGTACCTGTAGGTCCGCCCCACCATGGAGTAGTCTTCGTAATCAGGCAACTGGTCGGTGGAAAGGGGGAAAGTCAGCGGCAGTTTGCCGGAAGGAATCTCATTTCCGAAGATCACATCGGCTACAGCGTTTCCGCCTTCCTGCCCTGGATACCAAACCCAGACAATGGCATCAGCCAACTCATCCACTTCCGGCATGGTGATGGGGCTTCCTCCGGTAACCACCACAATCAGGGGCTTCTCATTCTCCTTTTTCAGGCTCTTCAGAAAATTGATCTGGTTCCGGGGAAGGTTCAGATCATACCTGTCTCCCATGGTCGGAGAAGCGAGCGATTCACCCGGTTGTAAGCTCCCATCACCGACTCCACATTGGTTTCAGTCACCAGGGCTTTGAAAGCCGGCAGGTAGGTCTCATGCAGGTCCTTCATGGTGACTACAGCATTGAATTCATACCTCAGTGCCTCCGGACCGGAATGAACCGCATAGTGTTTTGCACAGGCCCCTGTCTTCAGGTATTTGGGATCATCCCCCTGGAGTCCCTTCACCACTTCCATTCCCAGCTGGGAGGTGAGATAAGGATCCTCGCCGAAGGTCTCCATGCCCCTGCCCCAGCGGGGATCACGGAAAATATTCACATTGGGGGTCCAGAAAGTCAAGCCGGCATACTGGGCATGGTTTCCTATTTCCTGGGCGATCCTGAACTTGGCACGCCCTTCAACGGAGGCAGCATCATAGATCCGGAAGATCAGGTCACGGTCGAAGGTGGCACCCAGGCCAATGGGCTGTGGAAATACGGTGGCCCTTCCATTCCTTGCCACACCATGCAAGGCCTCACTCCGCCAGTTGTAATCCGGTATGCCAAGCCTCTCGATGGGAGCGGCATCATGGGTCATCTGACTGATCTTCTCCTCAATGGTCATTTCATCAATGAGCAACTGCACCCGTTCCTCGAATGAGATCGCGGGGTTGTACCAGGGAAAATCATAAGTTACCTCCTCCGGCACGCGGAGTTTCGACCCGCATCCAAAGAGAAGAAAAGCAATCGTAAAAAGGGAGATCTGACGGAGCATGGATTCAGGTCATCAGGCATCAATATTGGCATACTTAGCATGCCGCTCGATGAAATCCCTCCTGGGAGGTACTTCATCGCCCATGAGCATGGAGAAGATGCGGTCGGCCTCAGCGGCACTATCGATGGTCACCTGGCGAAGGGTCCTGTTCGCAGGATTCATGGTGGTATCCCACAACTGTTCGGCATTCATCTCACCCAGACCCTTGTATCGCTGCATATGGATTCCGGATTCACTGCCACCTCCCAGCTCTTCAATGTAGGCCAAGCGCTCTTCCTCACTCCAGCAATATCTTTCATTCTTGCCTTTTCGTACCAGGTAAAGAGGCGGAGTGGCTATATAGAGGTATCCGTTGGAAATCAATTCATTCCTGTACCTGAAAAAGAAGGTCATGATCAGGGTGGCAATATGGGATCCATCCACATCCGCATCGGTCATGATAATGATCTTGTGGTAGCGAAGTCCATCCAGGTTCAGCGCTTTGCTGTCCTCCTCAGTACCCATCTTCACCCCAAGTGCCATGAATATATTCTTGATCTCTTCATTTTCGTAGATCTTATGAACCATGGCTTTCTCCACATTCAGGATCTTTCCCCTGAGCGGCATGATGGCCTGAAAAGCCCGGTCGCGCCCCTGCTTGGCTGTTCCGCCAGCAGAGTCACCCTCCACCAGGTAGATCTCGGTGACAGCGGGGTCCTTTTCGGAGCAATCAGCCAGTTTTCCAGGCAGTCCGGCTCCTGACAGCACACTCTTTCGCTGTACCAGTTCCCTGGCCTTACGGGCCGCGTGACGTGCCGTTGCGGCGAGTATCACTTTGGATACAATCACCCTTGCATCTTTGGGATGCTCCTCCAGGTAATTGGCCAGTTCTGAACTTACTGCCTGGTCCACCACACCCATGATATCAGAATTCCCCAGTTTGGTCTTGGTCTGTCCTTCAAATTGGGGTTCAGCTACTTTTACAGAGATAATGGCAGTTAATCCTTCCCTGAAGTCATCCCCGTTGATGTCAAACTTCAGTTTGGCCAGCATCCCGGATTTTTCAGCGTAAGTCTTCAGGGTCCTGGTCAGTCCCCTTCTGAAACCGGAGAGGTGGGTCCCTCCTTCAATGGTATTGATATTGTTTACATAGGCGTGTACATTCTCAGAGAATGAAGTGTTGTACTGGAGTGCAATCTCCACAGGAACTCCGTTCTTTTCAGTTTCGATATGGACAGAATCTTCAATCAGTCTTTCCCTGTTGGCATCCAGGAAAGCCACAAATTCCTTCAGCCCCTCCTCTGAATAGAATTCATCGTGGCGGAAACCATTCTCGCTGTGACCCTCGCCATTCGCTTCTCCATCACTATTTCCATTTACGTTTTCCTCCTTCTCACGAAGGTCTTTGATATTGAGCCTGATCTTCTTGTTCAGGTAAGACAATTCCCTCAAACGGGAGGCAAGGATCTCATACTTGAATTCGGTTACCGTAAATATGGTAGCATCCGGTTTAAAGGTGATAACCGTACCTGTCCTGGTCGTGGTACCTACCTCTTTTACATCTCCGTCCGGTATACCACGCCGGTATGTCTGCATGTAGACTTTTCCTTCCCTGTGGACCTCGGCCTTGAGTGTCTCAGAGAGCCCGTTTACAACAGAAACACCCACGCCATGCAAGCCCCCGGACACCTTGTAGGAATCTTTGTCAAACTTGCCTCCGGCATGCAGGACAGTCATAACCACTTCAAGGGCGGATTTCCCTTCCTTTTCGTGCATATCTATAGGGATTCCCCGTCCGTCATCAACAACAGTAACGGAATTGTCTTCATTGATGGTCACATCTATGTTTTGGCAATGACCAGCAAGGGCTTCATCGATGGAATTATCCACCACCTCATACACAAGGTGGTGCAATCCCTTTTCACTGATGTCACCAATATACATGGCAGGACGTTTCCTCACTGCTTCCAATCCTTCAAGAACCTGGATACTATCCGCCGAATAGTTCTTGCTCATCTCTTCGCTCATTGTATTTTTTTATGCTTTATTTTAAAATAAATCGTTCATCAACCATCAGGCAGCACGATGCTTGGCTGTCCTTTTTCCGCTTCTAAAAGTTTGTGATTCTGTTCCCCGCGATAAACCCGTCAAAGGTCCCTTCCCTTTTTGAATTACTGTTTTGGAATGATCTTATTAAATACCTCTCTGTCAAATTGTTACAAATCAATCTCTACCTCCCCGATGGTTCAGGTAAAAGTAGCAAAAATTATCTGTATTAACTAATGTGAAACGTGTTGAAACCCAGCCGAGTTATCAACAGAAATCAGGTGAAAAAATCCTGCTAATTCTTGGTTCCGAATTCGAGCTTGTGACTGACCTCCCGGATCACTCTTTTAGACATGCGATGGCCCTGCTTTTCCAGAAATTCACAGACGGCATCCCTGTCCCTTTTGGAGAGTTCCCTCAAGGCCCATGAAAGCGCTTTCCAGATCATATCATGGCGTTCATCCACTACCTTTTCACAAACTGCCAGGGTCCGGGCAGTATCCCCTTCCCCGCCACGCGATTTCAGGTTCAGTGCCACCGTGGAGACAACCGCCACCCTTCTTTCCCACACCTTGTCCGATCTCAGCAACTTTTCTATGTGGTAATCCTTCACCACCCCTTTTCCCCAAAGTACGCCGAAGATCCCAACCGTATAGTGGTCTACCGAGGCCCAGTTGTCCAGGTTCCGGCCCAGGTCCTTCACATCCTCATATCCAAGCGCATTCAACAGCTTCCTGTCCCTTCCGATTATTTCGAAGGCCACCACCTGGCACTCAAAGATCCCCTGATCCACCAGTGCCTTGCACAATCCGATCCACTCCCTTTCTGTCCACTCCCTGTACCGGCTTCTGAGTGCTTTGATCATTTCCTTTAAATCCGGGTTGTTAACTCCGATCACCCGTTGGGAGGTGGGAAAATAGTGTTTGGACAGTTCCTTCCTTTGGGGGGAACCCAGATCTTCCAGCGCTTCAATGATCTCAACAACAATGGGTCGGTATTCCATGGTTCTACATAAACTTTTTTAAAATGATTCCCTGAAGAAATGTTCCAACTCGGTGATAAACCTTTCCAGGCTGGGCATCCTTTTGGCCAGTCCATGGGTGAAGTAATGGAAATCCAGCTTGCTTACCACCGCGTTCAGTTTATCTCGCTTCTTGGTATAATCATGTCCTACAAGCCTGTAAACAGCCTTCATGTCCTCAGAAGGCCTGTGCCTCTCCTCCATGGGATCTGTTTTGGGATTGAATCCAAAGTGTTTTTGTATGAACTCCGGGGTAAGTTTCCGGGAGACCTTCTTCAGGTGCCCGTATTCACCCAGGAACCATGCCTCAGTCTCCATAATGGCCAGGTGAATTTGCGTCCTTGCCCCTTTCTGGGGTAGCTGACTGTTGAGCCCCCTGCGCAGTTTCTCCACTTCCTCCATCTGAAAATTGGGGTACACATCCCGCAGACCCAGGATCATCTGGTAACCATTGGAAACCAGCTTCTGGCGCTGGGCCAGCAGGTAACTCTTCACATTGGTCTCACCCCCGCAATCATAAATCAGGACATAATAATCTGTCTGATTTTGCACATGAGCTGCCTTCATTACCGTAAAAGACATCCTCACATTGTGCCCCCCGGTGATCTTTACAGTCTGGATGGCAATCTTATTCCTGTTCAGTACGGTTTGCAGCATTTGCCTGACCAGGATCTGCTCAGTCAGCCCTTCAACGAAAATTGCAATCTTCCTCATTCTCCTGCGCCCTCTCCAGGTTTCTCTTCGGTAAACCCTGACTTGAAGAATTCGCTGGCATAAAAATCAAAATTGTTCAGCCCGGTAAACTTGAACTCCTCAAAGATCTCTTTCGAGTTTTCATAGTTGAAGAGGCTGATTTTGTTTCCTTCCCGCATAATAACCGCCCAATTCTCAATATCCACCGCATTCATGATAAACTGATCATTGGTGGACATAATCAGCTGGATTCCTGCCGCTTTGGACTTCCTGATCAACAACTGAACAAGCAGTTTGGCCCTGGAGAAATCGAGCCCTTCCCCGATATCGTCTATGATCACCAACCCCTTGTGGCCGCTCAGAACATAGTAATTTACCTGCACCAGCACCGAGAAGGCCCTGAACTGCCCCTGGGACATATCCCGCTGGGTAACCTGTTTCTCCAGTCCGGTCTCGGAAGTATACACCGCAAAACGATCCTGGTCTGCCTGACCAAAGCGCTCAGAAAAGTGGATGATCCCGAAATCCTCCAGGGCATACCCGATCTCGGACATATCCTCGATTATTGCCTTCCTGAATCCTGGAAACTCCTTGCTGGCCACAGTGATAATTGGTACCAGGGAATTGGTGGTTATACTCAGGTCAAGCTCCCTGGCCTCAAATGATGATTTCAGGGCGTACCTGCTTTTTCCCAGGTCCCCGCTGAAATCGAACCGCCGCAGGCTGATGGCCCATCCATGAATGATCTCGATAAAAGGGTGCTGCAAACGGTCTCTTTTGGCATAACAGGCCAGCTGGTCGTGTGGAATCTCAAATTCCAGGTATATGGCTCCGGGGGTTGATTCATACTTGACCACACCCTGACCCCCCTCCCCTCGCTCAAGAACCAGCTCCTCACCCATATACAAGCGCTCCATGCGAATGGTCTCCAGGTCATACTCCAGTTCATACCTCATAAAATCCTCACTGTTCCTGAAAACCAGTTCATAGCTCACAGGCCCCGATGCTGCGGTTCCAATTCCCCTCAGCATGCTGACCAGGTCGGTGAGTGCATTCAGGGTCCTGGTTTTCCCGGAAGAATTCATCCCTACCACCAGGTTGATCTCGCCCAGGCTCACATTGTCTATGAGCCATTCGATGGTTTTTCCGGCGTTTTCACGATAGGAGAAATTGTGTAGGTACATGGTAATAAAGTCTGTTTGTCAATTTGTTGGTATTTGTCATATAAAGGTAATAAAGAATGGATAGAATGGATAGGGGGATAGGGGGTGCTGCAAATGCATTAAGAAAGTAAAACATGGATCTTAGTAAATTTCATCTTATAGAACAAGCCAATCAGGTTTCTGGAGTAATATGGGAAGAAGTCAAAAAATGGAATTATTTTGAAAAAAATACTGTCGGCGGACAGTTGACAAGAGCAGCGGATTCTATAGCAGCGAACCTTAGCGAAGCACATGGCCGGTATTCTTTCCCTGACAGAAAACGTTTTGCTTTCTACGCAAGAGGTTCTCTCTGTGAAACAACGAACTGGATAGAAATATCCATTCAACGGAAACTCATTGAGGAAAAACAAGGAAAAGAAATGATTATGGAATTACAAAACTTATCAATACAGATAAACAGATATATCCGATATCTGAATAAGATGTCATAAACTTTCCCTATCCCCCTATCCCCCTATCCCCCTATCTCCCTATCCCCCTATCCCCCTATCTCCCTATCCTCTATTACAGAGAATACGTAAACCCGACCATCGCCCTGAAACGGTAGGCCGGATACTGGTTATAGAGGTAATACTTCTGTGCAGCCAGGTTGTTGATACGGAGCCAGAAGGAGAGCAGCTTGCTGTAGCGGTATTCCAGGCCCAGGTTGGCATCAACGGTCAGGGGAAGAGTTTCCTCCAGGGTGCTGTCGAAATCTTCGTAATAACGTTTCCCGATTGTGTATATCCCCATGCTGACCAGGATCTTGTCGCTCATGTTATACCGGGCCTGAAGGGAGGCATCGAATGCCGGCTTGTTCCACGGGTGGTCATCGTCCCTTACATTCCGGGTGGTTCCGCCGGCTGTGGACATCGTGGAGAGGGTATACCTGTAGTAGTTGCCCTTCAGGAAAATCTTCCATGAATCACCTGGGCGGAACGTCAACTCTGCCTGAAGGTTCAGTAAGGTAATGTCCGAATAAACCACCGAGAACTGGTTCCTGAGCAGTTGGGAGGTATCATTGACAAAAAAGTACTGGTTGTCGATGATGGAGTAACTGCCTTTGAAGTTGTAGGCAAATCCATCAGTAATGCGCCCCTTTACCCCCAGGGTTCCAATAAGTTTGTGGCTGGTGGGTTTGACCGAGAGGGTGGGTAACACGTAGGGATTCTCTTCCACGGTTTTCCGGTAATTATTGGATTCCAGATAGCCATCCACCCCAAAATAGGGAACGATCACTTCTTTCACCACGTCGAACTCAAAAGAGGCCCTGGGATAGAGGTGGAAGGGTTGTATATCGCCCGCGGCGGTATCGCCGGCGAAAGAAAGGTAGGTATTGAACCCTGCCGTAAATTTCCACTCGCT
Source organism: Bacteroidota bacterium (assembly GCA_043797815.1). Taxonomy (GTDB): domain Bacteria; phylum Bacteroidota; class Bacteroidia; order Bacteroidales. The sequence goes on along the minus strand of JAZDPG010000123.1, from coordinate 1,680 downwards.
GGTATTTTTTGCCACATGGGGATTCAGCCAAACCATGGTATGGTTCCCGATGGTTTGATCCCAGTCGGGATAGTGGCCATAAAAGGCACCACCGGCTTCCCCTGCAATATCCACAACCCTCAGGGCCTTGTCAAACCTGAAACTGAGCTTTGCACCGTGTTCTGCCTCATCAAACCGGTGCGTAAAAAAGTAATAATCCAGGCCGGCGTCATAGTTGAAATGGAAGGAGTCGGCATTCATGGAATGCATGCCCAGATTTGCTTCAGCAAGAAAATAGGGATGCTTCAGGCTGTCCCTTACCAGTTCACTTTCTGTAACCACAGTCGTATCCACCCCGTAATGCACAAAGGAATTATAACCGGCACCCACCCGGTAGTCAATTACCGAAGATTTCATGAACCTGCTTCCATAGAGCTTTGCACTGTTTTCACTGAAACCGGCCGGCACCTTCAGTTCATCGTTCAGTTTCAGTTTCCCGTTCATGGAGTGGTGCTTCAGCTGAAATCCGAGGGTTCCGTTGCGTGACCTGAGCTGGTTGATGTTCAGTTCTGCCAGCGGGGTTATGTAATTCCCGATCCCCAGGGTGAGTTCACTCTTATACAGTTTTTTCAATGGCATTTTTACCATGCGCGCCGCCTTGATGGGCTCAACCCTGAACTCGCTGTCATAGAGTTTCGGATAGAGCTGATAATTGAGTGCCGGGGTATCATATTCAATCTCCTCGTCCAGGCTGGGAAGCAATTGGACCTTGTTTGCCCCGGACAGTGTGGGGGAATAGGGTTTCACAACCCTTACCTCGCTCTGTTGCCCGGCAACTGAAAGGGACATGATGAATGCAATAAGAATCCCCAATACGGATACGGAAGGTATGTTGTTGTTTTTCATTTCTCTCCTTTTCATAAGCACCACTATTGAACCGGGTCGCCCTCAGGGGCTATTTCACTCTCGGCCTGCTCTGCCAGGGCAACCCTGCGTTGTTTTGCATTGGCAATGATCCCGTCATCAGGGATGGTGTAATAGTCGATCAGGCTTTGCAGGGAGTTGATGGCTGAGAATTCATCTCCTTTGGCAATGTATATATCCGAAAGTGTCAGGAAAGACATTCCCATCCAGTACTGGTGGGGCGTATTCATTTCGATGAACTGGTATACCTCCTGTTCGGCATTGTCCATGTCACCCTGTTCATACATGATTTCGATGATCCTGTACTTGGATTCTGCTCCCTCCTGGCTGTTCACCTCGTGTGCCACCTTCCCGTAATAGTCCTTTGCAAAATCGATTTCACCAAGCCCCTGAAAAGACTTGGCGATCTTGAAATTTGCTTCACGTATATACTCTTCCTGTACCTTGTCCAGTAACAACAACTGTCTTCCTGCGTCGATGGTATTGGCATACTCCCCCAGTTCGTAATAGCAGCGCATCAAACCAACATGGGCATCGAAAATGCTGGATTTCCGGTTGGCCAGCTGGATCAGTGCCCTGTAATTGTCCGCTGCACTGTGGTAGTTTCCGGTTCTGAAATTGATCTTGGAGGCTGATTCCAGTGCCGGTTCGGTAAACATGTTGGGCGGCTGCGCAGCAATGAAATCCAGTGATTCAAGTGCCTCCTCATTTTGCTGCAGCCTGAGCTGACAATCCCCTTTATAATAATGGGCATTTAAAAGAAACCTTCCCTGGGGG
>JAZDPG010000120.1:0-65923 GCA_043797815.1 Bacteroidota bacterium | reverse complement strand
GTCTGTGAGATACTCCATGGGAAAGAAGTATTCTACCAGATAATCGGGATCATTGAGCATGTAGGCATATTTCACACCCAGATCATCCGAATCGGCCTCCCCATCCTCACCAGCATCCAGCATGGTTCCATCAAGCAATCCTTCGGAAGGAGGCGGCGCGCACTGGTGGTGCCCGTTGCCGGGCTGTCCCTCAGCCGATGCTCCTCCGTCATCCTGAAGCTCGTAGTTGCAGTCGAAATAGATTTCAGGCTTGTCATACAGGTAGGTGGATGTGGATCCGTCCACATAGGGCGGATAAAAGTAGTCATCAGCCACCACCACGAGGACATAAATGCCCAGATTCTCCACCCAGACCATTTTCCAGTAGGTCTCACCGGATTCTCCGAGCGTTGGCAATTCCGCCTGGAAAGGCTTGTCGATAAGTTGGGGTTCCAGCGTTTCCCACATCTCATCGATCTCACCGTCAATGAGCGGTCCGATGTCCACCCGCGGCACCGAATAGGTGGGCCGTTCCTGGGCCGTCACTAACGCCACGAACAGGGTACATAGAAAAAGTGTAAAAATCTTGATTTTCATAGTAGTTAGGTTTAAGTTAAACATTGGTTCATAAATAGAATATTTTTCTTTCTGCCAGACTTAGAAATTTTTGAACTACGAAATGTATTAAATTCTTTCAAAACCTGAAAGGATTCTGCACCAAAGTACGCGTACTTACTGCAATTTAGGCAAATATTGGTATTTTTGCATGCATGAAGTACTTTCACAAATTGCTCCCGGCCCTCTTGCTGGGCATCGGGTCACTGCCCCTGCAGGCCCAGTGTTATGAACTGGTCTGGGCCGAAGAATTTGACTCCACAGGTGTGCCGGACACTGAAACCTGGAATTTTGAGACCGGCGGCGGCGGGTGGGGAAACAATGAGCTTGAGTACTACAAATCTGATACCTCCAACGCTTATGTGGAGGACGGAACCCTTGTTATTACTGCAAGAAAAGAGAGTTACGGGGGGAGGGAATACACCTCGGCCCGCCTCACCACCAAGGATAAATTTGAATTCCAATATGGGAAAATCGAGGCACGGATGCGCTTGCCTTACGGCCAGGGTATCTGGCCGGCCTTCTGGATGCTGGGAGAAAATATTTCTGAAGCGGGATGGCCCGCCTGCGGTGAGATCGATATCATGGAAATGATCGGCGGCGGGGCCCGGGAAAATACGGTCCATGGGACGGTCTTCTGGGACCACAACGGATCCAACGCTGATTACGGACAACCCTACAGCCTTCCGACAGGGATATTTGCTGACACATTTCACCTGTTTTCCGTGGAATGGACGCCGCAAACCATCCGGTGGTTCGTGGATGGAACCCGGTACAACATCATCGATATCAAGCCCTCCCCTCTCAGTGAATTCCACAACGAATTCTTTGTGATCCTGAACCTGGCCGTGGGAGGAAACTGGCCGGGAAGCCCCGATGCCACCACCGTATTCCCTCAGCACCTGGAGGTGGACTATATCAGGGTTTACAAGAATGGCGGGGACTTTGCCATAGCGGGTGAAGCCCTGGTGGGACAGCGAAGCATGGGACTCTCCTACACGCTGCCTTATTCCGATTCACTTGGCTATGCCTGGTCTGTTCCCGAAGATGCTGAAATTATGGAGGGTCAGGGTACTGCGGAGATTACCGTTAACTGGGGATGCACCGGAGGGGAGGTAAGCTGTTCGGTTACAGGAAAATGCGGAACCTATCAGCCCTTCATCCTGGTGGCGGTGGAGAATTCTGTCAGCGGCCCTTTGTTTGCGGATGAAAATGCCGGTGACCTTGTATTCTCCATCGAAGCCATGTCAGAAACCTCCTATGCGTGGAGTGTCCCTGAAGATGCTGAAATCTTAGAGGGGCAGGGAACCAACACCCTGCACGTTCAATGGGCTTCACTTTTTACAGAGGTTTCCCTTATGACAACCAACAGCTGCGGGACCTGCACTTTCAGCCACAAAGTTTTAAAGACCGGGCAGTATCCTTACCCGGATCCGCTGGTTTCGCATGCCATTCCAGGCTCCATCAATGCCACTGATTTTGACTACGGAGGTGAAGGGGTGGCCTATCATGACCTCACCGCTGCCAATGAAGGGGACGGGGTCAGGCAGGATGAGCGGATTGATACCCAGAACAGCGACAACAATACGCCCAATGTAGGATGGATCCTCGCTGGTGAATGGATGGATTATTCCATCCGTGCAGACTCCTCCCGGGCCTATGATGCCACATTCCGGGTGGCCACCGCCAATGCATCCGGCGGACCCTTTTCGGTCCTGGTGAACGGGGAAGAGCGCATGGGCCCCATCCCGGTTCCCGGCACGGGGGGCTGGGACAAATTCATCACCCTGCGTCCCGGGTCCATTTTCCTGTATGAAAGCGATACGGTGATGAGGATTCATTTTACAACGGGAGGCTTTAACCTGGGAAACATAAGTTTCACTCCGGCTTCCACCAACTCAACGGGCATCTCTCGTGCCACCGGCAATATTTTCATCCACCCCAATCCCGCCACCGGGATTGTGATGATGGATCATCCGGAGGGGGAATTCAGTTATCAGATCATCGGCCTGACCGGATCTGTGGTGATGCAAGGAACATCAACCAGGCAAAGGGAAGAGATCGATATCAGCGGATTACCTGCAGGAACCTACCTGTTGATATCCCGCCCTGTAACCGGAATCGTCCAAACCGGAAAATTTATAAAACTGCCCAAATAGGAACTGTCAGTTTTTCACAATCAGTTTGCGGACTTCCGTCTTTCCGCCCCTGCTCAGCCTGACAAAATACAAACTCTCAACCCAAGCGGAAGTATCAATGTCCAGCTTTTGACCATTGATCCGCGACCTGTAAACGACCCTGCCCATTCCATCCAGAACCTCAAGCTCCGCAGGTTCGGAAACCGTTGAACGGATCCGGATGGTTGTATGGCCCGTGGCCGGATTGGGATAGAGGTCGAATGAATCCGTAACCCTCTGTTTTTCAAGGGAAACGGGGACCTTGTTGAACTCAAACCAGTTCAGGTTGTGTTCATTTCCGGTCACCAGCAGCCTGAAGAGGTATTTTCCGGCTTCAAGGCTTACTTTGGTGGATTGGGTGGTCCATGTTTGCCACCCCCCCGTGTTACTGAAATTCATGGTTCCGATGGACTGGAATCCATCACCCCTGTCCACCCGAAGGCTCAGCTTTGCACCGGCATACCCGGTGGCCACCCTGAAGTCCAGGGAATACTCCCCGGCTTCGGGCACATTAAGGACATAATCCAGGTAATCACCCACGTTGGCATAGCCTGTGTTCTGTCCTCCTCCTGCATCTGAACAATCCTCCAGGACAAGTCCGTTGTTGCGATAAAAGAGCTCGGCCTGCACCCTGGACGGAACTGTAAAATGCCTGGCCAGCAGGTTGTTCACTGTTTCTGACTGGAATGTGGACAGCTGTTGATCCTGGTGCATGATTTCCTGTCCCGTATAGGAGACTCTGAGACTTTTGTTGTAGAAAAGGGGCCCGGTCAGGGTGATGACCAGGATCCTTGGGTCCACCCCGCTCAAAGTCACATTTTCGATCACCTCCGCCGATCCGTCCTGGGTCAGGGTAAAATCTGATATTTCAAATGAAGCTGCAGAGGTCACCGGCTTGTTCAGTGATACATATACAACATTGTCAAGGACTTCCGTCTTTGCTGAGGCAAATTCAAATGGAAGCAGTGAATCGGGCTGCGGGTTGGTGAACCTGATAAAATTCAGGTTGGAACCGGCCTGGTCGAATACAATCCTGATGTCTACCTGGCCTTCCGGCAGAATCACATGTTCAATGTCAGAAGTTTTCCAGGTGTACCAGCCCCCTGTAGCCGGCAGGGCAACCGTTCCAGTTGCATCCACACCGTTCACTTCCACGTGAATCTGTCCCCCGCTTCCCCCCGCTGCCGACCTGACTTCGAGGGTATAGGAAGCCGCCGTGCCGTTGGTCAGCGTGTAGGTCAGCCACTCTCCTTTGTTGGTCCACCCCACACTGTACCCATTGGTCAGGGCATCAGTACAGGACTCTATATCCACTCCGTCGCTCCGGTAAGTCCAACCCGCGTTCCAGGCAGTAAAATCAACACCGTTTTCACCATGATAATCGGCCGTGTCCTGGTCAAAATAGGCGTACCCGTTCCGCCCCAGATTGTAATCGGACGCAAATACCACATCATCCACCGACCGCGGGACAAAGGGCTGTGTTTCGGTGGTATGGGGCTGGCGCATCATGGCATCCACCACATCTCTCTGAAAATGGCAGTTCCCGATCCGGTGGTTACGGGCAAAGGTCATGACAGCCTGAAATGCCTCTTCCTGCGAAAGCACGGGCCCGCTTCCCTTCCAGTTATCAATCAGCCGGAGGTAATCTGCATTGACCTCCACTTTCAGGGGATTGTTGATCCCACCCTTTTTCACCGGCCACCATGACCACCCGATGTTCTGTGACTCGCTCAGGGAAATAAGGTTGGTGAACCAGGTGTTGGAGTTCTCCCCCGATTCACCCAGCCAGATGGGTACATTGTACTTGTCCCGTACATTTTTTGTCACCCATTCCAAAGAATTGGCATGGTTATAGGTCCAGTACTTATGAAAACTGTATGCCATATTCGGATCCCATGCGGGGAGCAATCCTGAAAAATCATTGGCAAAGGAGTTGCCCTCGATAATGATCAAGTGGTTCGGATCCACAACCCTGATTGAATCGGTAATCCGGATAAACAGGGTTCTCATCTGGCTGTTGTTGCCTTCGGGAAAGGTCCAGTTGGTCTCATTGATCAGGTCGTAAGCGCCGATCCACGGCTCATTACTGTACCTCTGCGCAAGTTTTTTCCAGAGGGCTACCGTCTTGTCCTTGTTATCCTGGCTTTCCCAAAGCGATAGCTTGGTGGGGTCGTAATCGGAAATATCTGCATTTTTTCCCTGTCCGCCGGGAGCCCCGTGCAGGTCCAGGATCAGGTACATCCCATTGTCCCCGCACCAGTCCAGCAGCGAATCGATCATCTCAAAACCCCTGGGAAGCCAGGTCTGTTCCCCCGGAACGGGTTCTTCCTCAATGGGAAGCGTGAACCACTTGTAGTGCATGGCCACCCTGACACTGTTAAAACCCCAGGAAGCCATGGAATCCACATCGGTCCGGGTGAAATGATTCTCAAGCCACACCGTGTAGAAGCTGTCCGTCAGGGTCTCGCCAATGGTGCTGATCAACTTCGCCCGGAATTCATGCTGGGTCCCGGCCACACCGGCTGATTCCATCATATAACCTTCCTGTATCATCCAGTTCCCGGTGCCGATCCCCCCTTAAAATCACATTTTCCCCGTCCCCGTTCACAATCCGCTTTCCGTCGGCATGCAAAAATCCCTGGGCGTTTACCACCGGGATGGAACTCCAAGCCAGCAAAATCAGGATCCAAAACTGCCTCCTCTTCATGGTTACACGCATACCCTTGATCATTCAGATGGTTACATATTTAATCTTTGCAAAGATAGTTGAGTTCATGTAACTTTCGGTTTCCGGCGGATCATTCAGAATGATTCCATATTTTATGTATAAACGATATTCCATGAAAAAACACAGTCCCTGCACAATCCTGGCATCCTTTCTGGTCCTGGCCACAACGGTCATTTCCTGCACCTCCTCCACTTCCAACGCGGATTCAGAACCTGCGTTTCCCCAGCTCAGGGGCCCTTACCTGGGACAGCCTCTTCCCGATTCCATCCCCACGCTGTTTGCCCCGGGAGTGGTCTCCACCGGAATGTTCACCCGTGATATGGCCATATCCCCGGACGGCAGGGAGATATGCTTTTGCGTGGCCATGGGTAATTACACTTACGCGACCATTCTATATTCAAAGGAGGTAAACGGGATATGGACCCAGCCGGAGATTGTTCCCTTCTCGGGCGGACCTGGTGTCTTTGATTTCGAACCCGCTTTCTCTGCGGACGGATCCAGGCTCTTCTTCCTCTCCACAAGGCCCGACGGGGATGAACCGGCGGGCGACCAGGACATCTGGTATGTGGAACGAAGCAGTGAAGGATGGGGCCAGCCGGTGAACCTTGGGGCACCGGTCAATACAGACGGAGGTGAGTATTTTCCCTCCCTGACCCGCGACGGTACTTTGTACTTCACCAGGAACGAGAAGGGCAGTGCCCTGAACCAGATCTTTCGCAGCAAATATATAAACGGTACTTACCAGGAACCTGAACTGCTTCCTTCACAGGTCAATTGCGGGGCCAACCGCTTTAACGCCTATATTTCACCCGATGAGAGCTATATCATCGTTCCCTCGGCAGGCATGGAGGATGCCTATGACGGGGTGGATTACTACATCGTATTCCGGGACATGAACGACCGGTGGTCGGATCCGGTCAACATGGGTCCGCAGATCAATACCGATAATGCCCGGGGATGGTCACCCTACGTTTCTCCCGACGGAAAATATTTTTTCTTCATGGCTGTACGAACCCATGAAATTGAGCCTGAAAACTGGAATTACAAGACCCTGAAGGACCTCTATAACAGTCCGAACAACGGGAATCCGGACATCTACTGGGTGGATGCAGGCCTGATCAGGAACCTGAAAGAGAAAGCACGGGTGGAGGAATAATTTTTATATTTGCGGATCAAATCCGCGCCCGTGTACCGCAATACCCTCTTTCTTGGCATCTTTCTGCTTGTTTTTTCGTTTACCAGGGGCACTGCACAGGACAGGGTGAGTGCCGTCCGGTTTGAAAATCCGCCCCTGATCGACGGCATTGCCTCTGATGAAATCTGGCAGCAGTGCAGCCCAGTTAACCGTTTTATTCAGAGGGAACCATACAATGGCGAACCCTTTACCGAAAGAACCGAAGTCTACCTGGGCTATGACCAGGAAAACCTCTATATCGCATTCCGCTGTTTTGGGAATCCGGACCTGATCACTGCCAAGGAGCTGGCAAGGGATGTAAGCCTGGGAAATGACGACCGGGTACAGGTGATCCTGGACACCTATATGGACCGCCGCAATGCCTACTGGTTCCAGGTGGGCCCGCGGGGTTCTATCGGGGATGCCATCGTGAGTGAGAACGGTGCTGCATTTAACAAGGCCTGGGACGGACTATGGACCGGCAAGGCTTCCATTCATGCAAAAGGATGGGATGCGGAGATGTCCATCCCGTTTAAAACCATGGGTTTTAAAAAAGGGAATACCACCTGGGGCTTGAAGCTCATCAGGAACTATATGCACAATACAGAAACCGGTTACTGGCCCGCAGCCAACCTGAACACCTACAGATTCCAGGTATCGGATGCAGGAACCCTGGAAGGCCTGGAAGGAATCAGTCAGGGGGTCGGGCTGGATCTGGTCCCTTACGGCCTTACGGGTGCCGATTTTTCCAAAGAGGAGGGAGGAACCGAACCCGTTTTGAATGCCGGATTTGAAGCCTATTACAACCTCACTTCAAACCTGAAAGCTGCAGTGACCGTCAATACGGATTTCGCACAAACAGAAGTGGATGCACAGGAGATCAACCTGACCCGGTTCAGGCTCTTTTATCCGGAGAAACGTGATTTTTTCCTGGACGGTGCCAACTATTTCAATTTTGGCATCAACGGCGACCAGGACAATCCATGGAATACCCGGCTGATTCCCTTCTTCTCCAGGCGCATCGGTCTCGATTCAACAGGCAATCCCATTCCTTTACAATACGGAACCAAGATTACGGGTCAGGCCGGCCCGTGGAACATCGGTGCCATGTACATGAAAGACAAGCGGGAGGATTGGACCAACTCCCATTTTGCCGTGACCCGGATCTCCAGAAATTTAGGGGACCAGTCCCAGGCCGGGCTGATCAGCACCTATGGAAATGCCCAGAAGGATGTACTGAACTACCTGCTTGGATTTGATGTTAGACTGGGGACCTCAACATTCAGGGGGGATAAAAACATGGGTCTTACCCTGTACGGATTGAAGTCCCATTCGGAAACCGAAGCCCCTGACAGTGATTCCCACGGCAGGGAACTGGCTTACGGGATTGAATTTGTCTATCCCAATGATTTTCTGAACCTGCGGGCAGGTCACATGCAGATCCAGGAAAATTTCGTTGCCGGGGCCGGGTTTGTTCCCCGTCCGGGGGTCCGGCAGACTTATGGAAATTTCCTGGTGGGACCCCGCCCAAACAGATGGGGGATCATGCAGATACAGGCAGGATCGGGGCTGGACCACATTTCGGATTTCAGCGGGAAAATGCTGACCCGGGAATGGACTGCCTCGCCATTGAAGATCAGGTTCCTGTCGGGAGACGGAATCGGATACGTGCTTCATTCAGGCTATGAATTCCTGGCGGACTCCTTCTCCATCTATAACAATCACATCATTCCCGACGGGGATCATCACTTTTTCTTCCAGTCGGTTTCCCTTGCTTCGGCCCAGAGGCGAAAGGTTTGGGCCACCATTGATTACCGGTTCGGTGATTTTTACAACGGCACAAGAAATGAGATCAAACTCAAAGCCGGTTACAAGGTGATGGTTCCCCTGTTTGTGGGAGGAGAACTGATCAGAAACAATATCACCCTAGCGGACGATGGATTTATCGCCATTGTTTACAGGCTGAATCTGAATGTACTTTTCTCCCCCGACATTACCCTTTACAATTTTGTGCAATATGACAGCCAGTCGGGCCGGATGGGCTGGCAATCCAGGTTCCAGTGGATTATTGTTCCGGGAAAGGAGGTCTTCCTGGTCTGGAACAGCATTGCGGCCGATCCCTACGACAGGTTTCAGCTGGTGGAAGCAAGCGCCCGGCTGAAGGTCAAGCTCACCTTTCGATTTTAAATATCAAATAGGGTATTTAACATAGGCGCCTATATTTATTCATAGTGGAGTGCGGTGGCCGGGTTGATGCGGGCTGCCCTCAGGGTGGTGATGGTTACCGTCACCATGGCAATAACAATGGCCAGCAGGGCCGCACTGAGAAACAGCAGGGGCTGGAATCCCACATTGTAAGGAAAATCCCTCAGCCAGTCCTGCATCATGAAGTAGGCCACAGGCATGGCAATCAGAATGGAGATCCCCACGGCATATCCAACGCTTTTGGAAATCACAGTGATGATGTTGCCTTCGGTGGCACCCATCACCTTCCGGATGCCGATCTCCCGGATCCGTTTCTGGGAATTATACAATGTAAGCCCGAACAGTCCGAGCGAAGCAATGAAAATGGCCAGAATGGAGAAGATCAGGGTGATGATACCGGTTCGTTTCTCCTCAGCGTAATATTTATCAAGTTGTTCATCCAGGAAGAAGTACTGAAGCGGCTCATCATCGGTGAACTCCTTCCACTTCGTATCAATGTGCCCAAGTGCTGCTTCGATGTTCTCCCTGCCCCCGGCCAGCCTCAGGGTAATGTACCCGTGCCAGTTCCAGGATTTGGGTTTGAGCATGATAATCTGAGCCCCGATCTCATCTTTCAGGCTGGAAAAATGATGGTCCTTCACCACACCGATGACCCTGAGTTCTTTGTTTATTCCCTCATTATTCGGTTCAAGGAAAATTGTGTTCAGCGGATCCTCCAGGTTGTATTTTCGCACGGTTGTTTCATTGATCAGGCAGGCAGAAGAGTCACCCGGAAACTCTTCCGAAAGGTACCTGCTTTCGGGATTGGCCAGGCCGAACCTGTAGGTCTCTTTAAAATCCTCATCGGTATAGTAGACAAACATCATGGCAGCCTCATCAGTGGGCCTTCCCTTGATGAAGAAGGTGCTGTTGTTGTTGGTGGCTCCCAGGTAGGCTGTGGAGTTGGTGGCACTAAGGATGGATGTGTGGTCGGTCAGTTCATCCATGAAAACCTGGATCTGACCGTCGAGAGGGTGCAGCCGCTCCATCACCACCAGCTGTTCTTTGTCAAAACCCAGGTCCTTGTTGGTCATGAAACGAAATTGCCAGTATATCACCAGGGTTCCTGCGATGATGATTACGGATATGGAGAACTGGATAATCACCAGTACATTTCGAAGCACCGTAGTCCCGTTTCTCACAGAGGCATTCCCCTTCAGGGCAAAAATCGGTTTGAAGGAGGCCAGAACAAATGAGGGGTAACTGCCGCTCAGAAGTCCGACCACAATGGCAAGTACCAAAAATGCAGGGATCATATACCAGCGGAAAACATCTCCCGGCTCCAGGTTCATTCCCACCAGGTTGTTAAAGGGGCGGATCAGGGTCACAACCACAACAAGCGCTATAACCAGCGAAATCAGGCCAAGGAATACACTTTCAAACAGGAACTGTGTGATCAGTTGCTTCCGGTCGGATCCCACCACCTTGCGCAGGCTTACCTCCTTGGCACGGCTCAGGGACCTGGCTGTACTCAGGTTCATAAAATTGATGGAGGCGATCACCAGGACAAAAAAAGCAATCACTCCGAAGATCACCAGGTAGGTGCGGTTTCCAATGGGCCGGTAACCCAGCTCATTGGGCAGGTCTATTCCCTGATCCAGATGTATGTCCAGAAGTGGCTGGGTATACATGCCATATTCTCCCCCCCCTTCCATGAATTCCTCTGGAGAGATTCCCATGATCTGTTGCAGCTGGGGGCGTATATTCTCAATCAAGGAAGCATTGATCTTTTGATTTAACTGCTCCTGGTCGGTGCCGGGCCGCACCAGAAGATAGGTCATCATCCAGTTGCTGAGCCAGAAAGTGCTCTTGCCGCGCTCATCTGATGAATAGGAAGCAATAAAATCATAGCCGAAATGACTGTTCCTGGGAGCATCTTCCACTATTCCGGTGACCCTGTATAGCTCAGATTCGCTATTCAGGGCGATGGACTTTCCAATGGGCTCCCCTTCCGGAAAGTACTGAATCACTTTGGACTCGGAAAGAAGGATGGTTTTGGGCTCCTTCAGGCAGGTGGCCGGGTCCCCCTCCAGGAGCTGAATGGAAAATACCTCAAAGAAACTGGAATCGGCCAGCATAACCGAAGTCTCCAGGAACTTGTTGTCCGGATCCGCCCACATGAGCTGGTTGCCCCAAAAATCGAAACGGCAGAAATTCTCTATCTCAGGAATCTCTTCATAAAAGGTTGGCCCTGCAATGGGTGCGTTCCATGCACCCGTAAATTCTTCCCCAGCCATTTTCCCTTTGATATAGAGCCGGTAAATATCCTCCGCGCGTTCGTTAAACCGGTCGTAGCTGGTTTCGCTAATGATATAAAGGATGATGAAAATGGCACTGGCCAGACCGATGGCCAGACCGGCAATGTTGATGATGTTAAATAGCTTGTTTTTGCTGATGCTGCGGATGGCAACCCGGATAAAATTCTTCCACATGTTGGGCTTTTTTTATGTATGTTCCTCTTTCACTATTCCCCTTTCACTTTCACCTTTTCGCTTGCGCATCGCTGCACTATTCATAATGCAGCGCCAAAGCCGGATTGATGCGTGCCGCTTTCAAGGTGGTGACTGTAACCGTTGCCATGGCAATGACAATGGCCAGCAGGGCTGCCATGATAAACAGTATCGGCTGGAATCCCACATTGTAGGGAAAATCCCTCAGCCAGTCCTGCATCATAAAATAAGCCACAGGCATGGCAATCAGGATGGAGATCCCCACTGCATATGCCACGCTTTTGGAGATTACAGAGACGATGTTGCCTTCGGTGGCACCCATTACCTTCCGGATGCCGATCTCACGGATCCGTTTCTGAGAATTATAGAGTGTAAGACCAAAGAGTCCGAGTGAGGCAATGAAAATGGCCAGGATGGAAAAAATCATGGTCACTGTGCCAGTTCGTTTTTCCTCGGCATAATATTTATTCAGCTCCTCATCCAGAAAGAAATACTGGAAGGGTTCATCCCCGGCGAACTCTTTCCATTTTTCTTCCATAAACTTCAAACCAGATTCGATATTCTCTTTTCCAGGGGCCAATCTGACAGTCAGGTAGCCGGACCAGTTCCATTGGGGCCGTTTCAAAAATACCACCTGAGCTCCGATTTCATGCTTCAGGGTAAGAAAGTGATGGTCCTTCATCACCCCGATAATCCTCATCTCCCCTTCCCCGCCTTCAAGGATGGACTGGTTCAGGGGATCCTCGATATTGAACTTTCTTACAGCAGCCTCATTGACCAGGCATGCTGCAGAATCGGTGGTAAAATCCCTGGATAAAAATCTGCTGCCAGGGGTGGCCAGCTCAAACCGGTAGGTTTCCATGAAATCTTCATCGGTCCAGAAAGTAAACATGAGTACGGCCTCCTCTGGTGGCCGCCCTTTGATGCCATGCGTATTGTTGTTGTTGGGTGCACCCAGGTAGGCGGTTGAGTTGGTGGCCGACAGAATGGAGGAATGGGCCTTCAGCTCCTCTTTAAAGGTCTGTATGCGCTTGTCCAGGGGATGGATGCGGTCCATGACCACCAGTTGCTCCTTGTCAAAGCCCAGGTCTTTTTCGGTCATGTATTTGAACTGCCAGTAAATCACCAGCGTACCGGCAATGATAATAATCGAGATGGAGAACTGGACAATCACAAGTGCATTTCTCAGCCAGGTGGTTCCGTTTTTGGCACTGGCATTCCCCTTCAGGGCAAATATGGGTTTGAAAGAGGCCAGCACAAGGGATGGATAACTTCCGCTCAGCAGGCCAACCAGGAGCGCGAGAACAAGGAAGGAAGGGATCATGTACCAACGGAATATATCCCCCAGTATCAGGTTGAGACCCACCAGTTTGTTAAAGGGATTCAGCAACACCATCACCAGGGCCAGGGCGATCACAAGGGAAACCATGCTCAGGAAGACACTCTCAAACAGGAACTGCCTGATCAGTTGCTTTCTGTCCGAACCCACCACTTTACGAAGGCTCACCTCCTTGGCCCTGCTCAGTGAACGGGCTGTACTCAGGTTCATGAAGTTGATGGAGGCAATCACCAGCACAAAACAGGCGATCACCCCAAAGATGACCAGATAGGTCCGGTTCCCGATGGGCCGGAAACAAACATCCCCGGCCACTTCGATATTTTGATCGAGGTGAATCTTCAGCAGGGCCTGGGTGAACACGCCGTATTTACCGCCGGCTTCCGCAAACTCTTCCGGCGTAATGCCCATGAACTGTTCCAGCTGGGGGCGGATGTTTTCAATCAGGGAGGCATTGATTTTGTCATCAAGCTCATGCTGATCAGTCTCCGGCCGAACCAGGATATAGGTCTGCATGTGGTTGTTGAACCAGCCAGTTCTCCGGCTCCTTTCTGTGGAGCAATAAGAAATCAGAAAATCGTAATAAAAATGGGAAGTCCTGGGAGCATCCTCCACCACACCTGTGACCCGGAACAGGGTGGAATCATCATTCATGGCAATGGATTTTCCCATGGGCTTGCCTTCAGGAAAATACTGACTGACCTTGGATTCAGAAATAAGGATTGAGTTGGGTTCATCCAGGCAGGTGGCCGGGTCCCCTTCCAGCAATTTGATGGAGAATACCTCAAAGAAAGATGAATCCACATACAAAATGTTGTTTTCCAGATATTTGTTGGCAGGGTCCACCCACGTCAGCCAGTTATTTTGCGTCCAGAACCTGCAAAATTTCTCTATCTCAGGGATCTCTTCATGGAAAGTGGGGCCGAATATGGGGCTGTTCCAGGCCCCCTTGAACTCTTCCCCGGCCATCTTTCCATCCAGGTAGAGCCGGTAAATATCGGCCGACCGTTCATTGAACCGGTCAAAGCTGGATTCGGAGATGATATACAGGATGATAAAAATAGCACTGGCCAGACCGATGGCCAGACCGGCGATATTGATGGCATTGAATGCCTTGTTCTTGCTGATGCTGCGGATGGTGACTCTGATGAAATTTCTCCACATAAGATTTGGGTTTGTCTGTGTTTTTCAGAAATTGTGCCATACCGCTTATATCCCTGTTTATGTGTTCATTACATACAATTAGCCTTCCACTGAATAGAACGGTTCCGGACAGGGGTGTACGGTAATGTACATCTGGTTCCTGTGTACAGGACGTGGGATCCGGGAAAATGTTACTTGAAAAGCAGAATTATTACCAAATAGCAGCTCATCCCAGGTCGCGGACAAGGAGTTCAATGTTATGAACCCCGCGCTGCTCCAGGATCAGTTCCTTGTTGATCATCACCCGGTCGATGGTCGACTGGTCAAAATAGCGGATGGTTACCAGTTCAAGGCCCGTCTGGTATGCAACCTTGAATTTTGTTTCCAGCTCATCCACCACGGCCCTCAGTTTTCGCTTGTCATTGTTTACGATCATTTTAAAGCTGATGGCCGAATTCTGCATCAGGTTGATTTTCATCCCGTGTTTGCCGAGAATCCCGAAGATCTCCTCCAGGTTGTTTTCGTTGATGAACGAAAAATCAAGCGGGGAGGTCCGGATCAACACCTGGTCCATTTTGAAGATAAAGGAGGGCGTCAGCACATCGTATGAGATATTACCCACCAGCGTACCGGGCGCATCCGGATTCAGGAAGGACCTTACATGGAGGTTGATGTTCTTGTTTTGCAGGGGTTTGATGGTTTTGGGATGGATCACACTGGTACCGTAATAAGCCAGTTCGATGGCATCCAGGTAGGAGAGCTTTTCAAGCAGGACGGTATCATCAAAATATTTCGGATCTGCATTCAGTACACCGGGCACATCCTTCCAGATGGTCACACTGCCGGCCTTCAGCATATAGGCCAGGATGGCCGCCGTGTAGTCGGACCCCTCCCTCCCCAGTGAGGTTGTCTGGTCGTTGATGGTGGAAGCCAGAAATCCCTGGGTAATCAGGATGTTCTCCCCGTTGAAGACGAATTGCTCATTGACCAGCCGGGTGGACAGCTCCCAGTCGATTTTTGCCTCACGCCAGTTGTTGTCGGATTTAAAGGATCGCCTGATGTCCATCCAGCGGGAGGAGAGACCGGCATGGATCAGGTAGTGGCTGATGATGGTGGAGGAAAGCAACTCCCCGTAACAGATCAGCTGGTCATAATCAAAATCAAAATTCAGGGTGGGGGCTTTGGCAACTCTATCATTCAATTGATGCAACAGTTCTCCCACCGCCTTGTATACGGGGTGGAGCTTGTCTTCAAACAGCGCGCCCACAATCTCAAGGTGGTAGGCAGCCAGCTGATCCACCTCACGGGTCATGATCTCTCCTTTTCCCGCTGTATAAGCTTCAATGATCCGCTCCAGTGCATTGGTGGTCTTTCCCATGGCAGACACCACAACCACAATCTGCTGATCCCGGTATTTTTGCAGGATTTTCACAATGTTCCTGACTGCTTCGGCACTCTTTACCGATGCCCCTCCAAACTTGAATACGACCATTTTTATATTGAATTAATTCCTAAATTGAGATCAAAATTAGCAAACACGGGCAATCTTCTAAATTACATGCAGATAATTATCAGTTTCAGTTTGTACAGGGTGGAGGCAGAAATCTTTGATACACCCACCGGCAGGGCTGTATACAATGAGCTCCCGGTGAAGTGCAATGCAAGCACCTGGGGAAAAGAGATATATTTCGCTCTGAACAGCCGTGTTGACCTGGAAGTGGGTGCACGGGCTGAAGTCTCTGCCGGAGATCTGGCTTACTGGCCCAACATGCCGGCCTTTTGCATTTTTTTCGGGCCCACACCTTTGAGCACCGGTGATCAACCCGTGGCAGCCAGTGCTGTCAATATATTCGGGAGGCTGCGAAAGATTGAACCCCTTGAACTTGGAAAGATACCTGATGGCGAAAATATGACGGTGGAACGGCTGGATTAGATCTGCAGGCGGATCAGCCTTGCGATCCTCTCCCCCGCTCTTTCCAGCAGGGCAGGCGCCTGTTTTATCGCACTGGCCAGGTCCGAAGGTTTCTCCTGGATGGGCATGATCACATCGAATCCCGCTCCGTACAACGCATCCGCTCCCTCATCCACAGTCCCCGCAACCGCAATGACAGGTTTCCTGTGTTTTTTTGCCATCTGGGCCACCCCGAAGGGCGTTTTTCCAAATTGGGTCTGGCTGTCCATTTTACCCTCTCCTGTAATGACCAGGTCAGCGTTCCGGATGGCATCCTCCAGGTTGACACTTTCGGCCACCATTTCAAAACCCCTGACAAGACTGGCATCCAGGAAGGCCAATAAGCCTGCGCCCAGTCCTCCGGCAGCTCCGGCTCCGGGAACCCGGTCCACCTCCTTCCCCAGTTGCTCCCTCACCAGGGTTGCCAACCGGGAAAGGTTGCTGTCCAGCCTACATACCATATCAGGATCAGCCCCTTTTTGCGGACCATAGACCTGGGAAGCTCCATCAGGCCCGGTCAGCGGATTGCTTACATCGCAGGCTACCCGGATCCCGGTTTGGCCGATCCTGGGGTCCAACCCCCCGGGCACGATCTTCGTGACCTTTCCGGCTGCACCCCCACCTTCCTCCGCTTCATTGCCGCCGGCATCAAGGAATTTCACCCCCAGGGCCCGGGCCATGCCCATTCCCCCGTCATTGGTCGCGCTCCCGCCAATTCCAAGCAGGATTTTTTTGCACCCCTGGTCCAGCGCGTGACTGATCAACTGGCCGGTGCCAAAGGTGGAGGTGATCCAGGGATCTCTTTCATCCCGGCCCAGCAACTCCAGGCCCGAGGCTGCAGCCATCTCGATCACTGCAGTGGTGCCGTCGCCGGAGATCCCGTATGATGAGGAGATCTCCCGCATGAGGGGATCCCTCACGGTAACCGCCAGCTTTCTTCCCCCCGTGGCCCCGATGATGGAATCAACAGTCCCCTCACCCCCGTCGGCCATGGGGATGTACTGAATAAGGGCATCAGGAAGGATCCTGCCTATTCCACGTCCAAGTGCCTCTGCCACTGCAAGGGCACCCATGCAATCCTTGAAGCTGTCCGGAGCGATAACTATTTTCATGTTGAACAAAGTTGGCCATTAAAAGTAGTCATATCATCCTGGAATGAAATAATTTCGATATTTTAAATGTCTGAACCAACACACCCTGCCATGTCAGCCGGAGTCCTTGCCCTGATCGCCTCGCTTCCCATCGTAGCAATTTTTGTGCTCATGGCCGGATTTCGATGGCCGGCCACAAAGGCCATGCCCCTGGCATTCCTGATCGCCCTGGTGCTTGCACTGACCATCTGGAAAACACCGGTGAACTGGGTGCTTGCAGCTTCGGTGAACGGAGTGGTGATCGCTTTCAAGATTCTGTTCATTGTGTTCGGTGCATTGCTGGTCCTGTTTACCCTGAGGGAAAGCGGGGCCATTGAAGCCATCAACCGGGGATTTACAAGCATCTCAACCGACAAGCGCGTTCAGGCCATCATCATCGCCTGGCTTTTTGGTGGCTTCATTGAGGGTGCGGCCGGATTCGGAACCCCTGCCGCACTGGCGGCGCCTTTGTTGCTGTCGCTGGGATTTCCGGCCCTGGCTGCGGTCATGGTGGCACTGATTGCCAATGTTACCCCGGTCTCCTTCGGGGCAGTGGGGACACCTACCCTGATCGGGATTCAGTCCTCCCTGGACCTCCCGTCCGTACAGCAGGCCCTGGCGGAATCAGGCATGACTTATGCGGAATATATCCAGCAGATTGGCGTCTGGACGGCGGTTCAGCATGCCATCCCCGGATTCATTGTGCCGCTGATCATGGTGGCCATGATGACCCGTTTCTTTGGTGAGAAAAGGAGCATCCGGGAAGGGCTGGCCATCTGGCCCTACGCCCTTTTTGCAGGATTCTGTTTTGTGTGCCCCTACCTTCTGGTGGCCCTATTCCTGGGTCCTGAATTCCCAACCCTGCTCGGGGGACTGATCGGACTGGCCATTCTCATCCCCGCCACAAGAGCCGGATTCCTGGTACCGAAAAAGAGCTGGGATTTTCCTGCCAAAGAGAGCTGGGAAAAGAATTGGGCCGGATCCATCAGCATGACCGGTGGGAATGAAAATGGAAAAATATCCGTTTTTAAGGCGTGGAGCCCTTATATCCTTATCGGTTTGCTTCTGGTTCTCACAAGAATCCGGAGCCTGCCCTTCGGGGAGTGGGTGAAGTCAGCATCCATCAACTACACGAACCTTTTTGATACGACGGTAAGCGGGAACATCGATCCTCTCTACAATCCGGGGATCATGCCCTTTATACTGGTGGCCCTGCTGTGCATCCCTATTTTCGGAATGAAGGGAAAACAGGTGGGTAAGGCCTGGGGTGAGGCCGTCAGGCGCATCAGGAATCCGCTGATTGCATTGGTTTTCGCGGTACCCATGGTGAGGATCATGATGCAGTCCGGAAACAATCCCAATGGTATGGCGGGAATGCCCATCGTCATGGCCACAGCCATGACCAGTATTTTCCGGGGAGCCTGGCCGCTGGTGGATGCTTTTATCGGTGCCCTGGGTTCGTTCATGTCCGGATCCAATACGGTCTCCAATATGTTGTTTTCTTTCTTCCAGTACTCCATTGCCGACCAGCTGGGGATATCCACCATCCTTACTGTAAGCCTTCAGAACATCGGAGGGGCTATGGGCAACATGATCTGTGTCCACAATGTGATCGCTGCCTGTGCCACGGTTGGCCTCGTGGGAGTGGAAGGCCTGCTGATCAAACGAAACCTGATCCCCATGTCCCTGGTTGGCCTGATGGTTGGGATCATCGGATTGATCCTGGTATATACGGTGGGACATGGATTGATATGAACACACTTTTTACTATGTTTGCCCGCGCAGAAGATCATGATCAGGAATCCATATCCGTCCCATCCGAATTTCTCCGGTTTAACGGCTTCACTCCGGGAGGGTGATGCAAAAATTCAATATCTGGAAGGACTTGCCGGATCGGCCAGGTCAGCCCTGATTCAGGCCTGCCTGAGCGACCTCAGGGGACCCCACCTGATTTTGTTCCAGGACAAAGAAGAGGCAGCTTATTTTTATACAGACCTGGTTACCCTGGAGGGGACCCCGGAACGCACCCTCTTCTTTCCTTCCTCATACAAACGGTCGGTTCAGTACCGGCAGGCCGATGAGGCCAACATCATCACCCGGACCCAGACCATGCGCCGTCTTTCGGAGCGGAGGGTGGCCAGCTTTATCATTTCTTACGGGGAAGCACTGGTTGAGTCGGTGGTCACAAAGAAACAGCTGGGAGAATCCACCCTGGAGGTAAAACAGGGCGAAAAAATCGACATGGCTTTCCTGGAGGAAGTGTTGCGGACCTATGACTTCAGACTGGTTGATTTTGTTTATGAACCTGGACAGTACTCCCTGCGCGGCGGAATTATAGATGTATTCTCCTATGCCGCCAGTCACCCATGCCGCATCGATTTCTTCGGCGATGAGGTGGATTCCATCCGAATCTTCGACACCGATACACAGCGCTCCATGGAGACCGTGAAGAAGGTGATCATCATCCCCAACATCCAGTGGGAACATGAGATGGGTGGAAAACGGATCTCATTCCTCGATTACATTCCTGCTGAAACCACCCTTTGGGCAGATCATCCGGACCTTATCTGTGAACAGGTCCAGTCCCTCTATGACAAAACCGAGTTTAACGGGGAGCATGACAAGCCCGTACAAAAGGAGCATGTCCTGATCCCGGGAAGTCTGATCCGCCAGCAGATGGAGCGGTTCAGGCAGGTCATCTTCGGCGTTCATCATCACCAGCGGACCGGGCACAGCTGGCAATTCAACACCATCCCCCAACCTGCATTTCATAAAAACTTTGATCTGCTGGTCACCACCATGCAGGAACAGAGCAATGCGGGATACCTCAACTGCATCCTCTCCGACAATGAGAAACAGCTTGAGAGGCTCCGGTCCATCTTCCATGAAATCGATCCCGGGTTGCAATATGAGGCGGTCGGCCATACCATTCATGAAGGTTTCACTGACCAGACCCTTCGGTTCACCTGGTACACGGATCACGAAATTTTTGAACGCTACCACAAGTTTAGGTTCAACGACCGTTTCAGCAGGAAGGAATCCGTTTCTGTCAGGGAACTGATCGGATTGAATCCCGGTGATTATGTGGTTCATGTGGATCACGGCATCGGAATCTTCGGGGGACTCGAAAAGATTGATGTGAACGGGAAGGTCCAGGAAGCCATCAAACTTGTATACAAAGATCGCGATGTGCTTTATGTGAACATCCACTCCCTGCACCGCATCACCAAATACAAAGGCAAAGACAACGATCCTCCAAAAATCTATAAACTGGGTACAGGGGCCTGGCAAAAGCTAAAGAGCAATACAAAGAAAAAGGTTCAGGACATTGCACGGGAACTGATTCTCCTCTATGCAAAGCGGAAGGAACAGAAAGGTTTTCCATTTTCGGCCGATACGTACCTTCAGCAGGAACTTGAGTCTTCCTTTATTTATGAAGACACCCCGGACCAGCTCAAGGCCACCGAGGATGTAAAGGCCGGCATGGAGGCTGTTTTTCCCATGGACCGCCTGATTTGCGGGGATGTTGGATTCGGGAAGACAGAAATAGCCATCAGGGCAGCATTCAAAGCGGTGACCGACAGCAAGCAGGTGGCCCTCCTGGTTCCAACCACCGTATTGGCGTTCCAGCATTACAACACCTTCAGGGAGCGTCTGAAGGAATTCCCCTGCACCGTGGACTACCTGAGCAGGTTCCGGACCGCGGCCGAACAGAGGCAGATCACCACCTTACTGAAACAGGGTGGAATTGACATCATCATCGGCACCCACAAACTGGTGGGCAAGGATATCCAGTTCAAAGACCTGGGGCTGCTGATCATCGATGAGGAGCAGAAGTTCGGAGTAGGTGTTAAGGAGAAACTGAAACAGATGAAGCTCAACGTGGATACCCTGACCCTCACAGCGACTCCCATTCCCAGAACCCTTCAGTTCTCATTGATGGGTTCCCGGGACCTCTCCATCATCAATACGCCACCTCCCAACCGCCACCCCATCATCACCGAACTGCATACCTTCAACGAAGAGATCATCAGGGAAGCCATCGAATACGAGGTAAACCGGGGTGGACAGGTCTTTTTTATCCACAACAGGGTACAGAGCATCATGGAGATCAAGGAGATTGTAACCCGGCTGCTGCCTGGTGTGCGGTCTGTGGTTGCCCATGGTCAGATGGAGGGGAGAAAGCTGGAATCTGTGGTGCTGGATTTCATGAAGGGAGATTATGACGTGCTTATCGCCACCTCCATTGTGGAATCGGGACTCGATATTCCCAATGCGAATACAATAATTATCAACAACGGACACCAATTTGGACTGAGCGATCTCCACCAGCTGAGAGGACGGGTTGGCCGCTCAAATAAAAAAGCTTTCTGTTATATTTTTGCACCCCCCGTAACACTTCTTTCTCAGGAAGCCAGGAGAAGGTTGAAAGCGGTAGAAGAGTTCTCAGCACTGGGCAGCGGTTTCAACATCGCCCTGCAGGACCTGGACATACGCGGTGCCGGCAACCTGCTTGGCGCCGAACAGAGCGGATTCATTGCCGATATTGGATTTGAGACCTACAACAGGATCCTCAATGAAGCCATCCTGGAATTAAAGGAAACAGAATTCAGCGACCTCTATACCAAGCCTGTTGAATCGACCCCCGAAGATGTAGTTTATATTCCTGATTGCCATATAGATACAGATCTTGAGCTGCTGTTTCCCGATCATTATGTGTCCAACATCAGTGAAAGGGTGGAACTTTACAGGAAACTGGATGCCATCGGGGACCAGGAAGGCCTCAGGGCATTCAGGGAGATGCTCACCGACCGCTTCGGTCCCCTGCCGGTTCCCTCGGAAGAGTTATTGAAGGTGGTGGAACTGCGCTGGCTGGCCAGAAAGGTTGGTGTTGAAAAAATAGTATTGAAAAAGAGCACGCTGATCACGTATTTTGTAAGCAATCCCGATTCTTCCTTCTACAAGTCGGAAAAATTCCAGGAGGTAATCGGAAACATTCAGGCGCATCCCCTGATCTTCCGGATGAGGGAGGACCAGGAGAGGCTAAGTCTGAGAAGCGATCAGGTAAATTCCATTCAGGAAGCTTTTGTTATCCTGAATAAATTGGGTAACGCATCACACAAATGAACCTTGTTCTCGATCTGGGTAACAGTAGTGGAAAGATTGCGGTCTGCGAAGGCACACAAGTCATCGAATCCGCTGTGTATGAAAAGATAACTGAGAGGGAAATTACCTATTTTAATACCCGTTATAAAGGTCTGGCAGGAGTCATCATCTCTTCGGTGGTCAATGATTACAGGGAGATGATCGATTACCTGGGCAGCCTTTTCAATCCCTGTATCGAACTGGATCACAATACGCCCATCCCCCTGGCCAACCGTTACCGTACACCGGATACACTGGGGTATGACCGGATTGCTGCAGCGGTGGGTGCATATACTATTTACCCCGGAAAAACCGTTCTGGTCATAGATGCCGGCACGGCCATTACCTATGATATTGTGACAGCAGGTGGTGAATACCTGGGAGGGAATATCTCCCCGGGACTGGGAATCAGGTTTAAATCCTTAAACAAATTCACCAATCGGTTGCCACTCCTGGAACGGCCCCTTGAAACTCCTGCTCTGCTGGGAACCAGTACCAGGGAAGCCATCGAAGCCGGCATTGTAAACGGAATCTTGTTCGAAATCGATGGATTTATTGCCGCCCTCCACCAGGAGCATCCTAAATTACAGGTGGTTTTAACCGGTGGAGATGCAAAATACTTTGAGGGAAAACTAAAAAGTAGCATCTTTGTGAACCTGAATCTGAACTTGATCGGACTTAACAGAATACTGGAGCATAATGCAAGAGAGGAGACTTAGCATCATATTGGTTGCCCTATCTATTTTAACCCCCCTGTACAGCCAATTCAACACCTATTCACCCTATACGCGTTTTGCGCTGGGTAACTTTTCAAAGAACGGCTTTGCACAAAACCAGGCCATGGGCGGTACCGGGATTGCCATCCGCGAAAACAACAGGATCAACTACCTGAACCCGGCCGCATCATCATCACTGGACAGCACATCAGTCTATTTTGATTTCGGGGCCAATGTCTTTTTCAGCCAGTACCAGTACGAGGACCACACCACTCCCGATGCCCCCAACATCAATAATTCATGGTGGAACATGAATTTCCACCATGTGGCTTTTGGCTCTTCCATGGGAAAATACATGGGCCTCACTGCAGGGATCGTCCCATACAGCAGCATCGGATACAGCATCAAGCAGGAATACAACGATTATGGATCCGGAACGGCCCTGGACACCTATTACTCGGGAGAGGGAGGAATCATGAATTTTTTCCTGGGTACCTCGGTGAAGCTTTTCAACCGGGTCTCCCTTGGGCTTACCATGAACTACCTCATGGGCAAGCTTACCCGGGAGAGGCAGGTGGAATTTCCCATGAAACCGGAAGACTATTCCTCCACTTCTTCCAGGGAGGACTTTGACCTCAGACAGCCTGTTTTTAGCTTTGGCCTTCAGTACAAAGAGGTGTTCAAAGACAAGTTCTTCTTCACCCTGGGTGGTGTGTATGATGTGAAAACCTATACCAATGTGGAGCTCAAGTACACTGTAGAGAATGTTATTTATGCAGGGAGTCCCATCAACATCAATGATTCGGTCTCCATTACCCCCGAATATGATCTTAGTTCCGATACCCTGGACGGAAGTTTTAACCTTCCACAGAAAATCGGAGTGGGATTTGCACTGGGAATCCCCAACAAGCTTACGATTACCGGCGACTACATTACGCAGGACTGGACAAATGCCTTGTCCGGTCCAAATTACCAAACCGCCAATGCCTCCTCTTTCCATCTTGGTGCCGAATATACACCTGATATAGAGGCTCTGAGGGGATACCACAAATACATGACCTACAGGGTGGGCGGCTATTATTCCGACAGTTACCTGTCCGTGCTAAAACCCAATCCGGAACCGGGGGCCACGGATCAGTATTACCAGTTATCTGATTATGGCATAACATTTGGAGTAGGTCTACCGGTCAGATCGATAAAGTCCAGCATCAATGTGGCTTTCACGTTGGGTACAAGGGGTACAACCGAGTACAATTTGGTGAAAGAAAATTATGGAATTATCACATTTAATGTAACTTTGCACGATCTGTGGTTCCGGAAACGGAAATTTGATTAAACATGGAAAATACTTGGTTGGTATGAAAAAGATAGCCCTCAAATCTGTAATAACAGCGACTCTGTCCCTTTTGCTTGTCCTTCCTGCTTTTTCTCAAAAAGGAATTGAGGATGGATCAAAATACGGGAAAGGAGAGGACAGTATAAACTGTATCAAAAACCTTTCACTTTACAAGGAATTCTTTAAACACAACAACTACAGGGATGCCATCGGTCCATGGCGACACGTATTCGGTGAATGCCCGGCATCCAGTGAGAAGATGTATGTGGAAGGCGTAACCATGTACAAGAGTTTTATTGAATCCTCATCATCCCCGGTACGTCAGAAAGAGCTGATTGACACACTTATGCTGGTCTATAAACGCCGCATGGAGTACTACCCGGAGGGAAACGGAAGCACCCTTGGACGAATGGGAATTGACCTTCTGAGATACCTTAGTACAGAAACGGATGCCGTCGAAGAAGCGTATGGCTATCTGAAGCAGAGCATCGAAATGGAAAAAAATGACTCCCGCGATGCAGTATTTGTCACGTTCATCAATAGCAGTATCTCACTAAACAAAGCAGGCAGGATCGATGACAACCAGGTGATCGAAGATTACTTCATGGTTACCGGAATGGTTGATAAACTCCTTAGCCAGAGCTCAAGATGGGAAAAAGCCAAAGGATTAATCGATGACCTGATGCTTAAAAGCGGACTGCTCACCTGCGATGCACTGAACCGATATTTTGAACCCCAGTATAAAGCCGGGAAAGAAGACCAGGTATTCCTGGAAAAGCTGATCAATTTTTATTCAACATCAGGTTGTGACCGGTCAGACCTCTACGTGTCAGCATCTGAACAGATGTATGTGCTTTCACCGGGTCCAAAATCAGCACACCAGCTGGCTGTGCTTTTCATTGCAAAGAGTGATTTCGATAAGGCGGCTGTCTATCTGAAAGAGGCTGTAAGGGGTTCAGACCTTGATAACCAAACCAAAGCTGACTGGTACTATGAACTTGCCATTGTCTCAAGGTACAACAAAGATTATTGTGATGCCATCGATTATTCAAGACAGGCAGTAACCCTGAACAGCGAACATGGAAAGGCGTACATTGTCATGGGTGATGCAATTATCGATTCACGTGACAATCTTGGTGATGACTTTGAGCAGAGGACAGCTTTCTGGGTAGCGGCTGACAAATATGCCAGGGCAAAGGCGGCTGATCCATCAGTGACGGAAGATGCCGATAAAAAACTGAATGACTATTCTACCCAGTATCCCAACCACGAGGAGATTTTCTTTCGCGATCTGAAGGACGGTGATTCCTATCAGGTGAAGGGATGTATCAATGAATACACCACTGTAAGATCAAGGAAATAAACCACCATAAGAGGTCATATTCGGAAAGGCTGTCCTCCGTTCGGGACGGCCTTTTTGCTATATTTGTACAGATGGTTCGCAACAATTGGTATATGATCTTATTGCTTCTGGCTATCCTGCGGTTGACAGCGGGTTGCGAGAACGACATTGAAAAGATCTCCATGCTCACCGATGAAACCGAAGTCCCCAAAGTACAGGGAACCAATGTGAAGGTGATCTACAGCGACTCGGCCAAGGTGAAGGTGCAGATACTGGCTGCTTCATTCAGGCAGTTTCCCGATGTGGAAAAACCTTATATTGAATTCCCCGATGGATTGGAAGTTTTTTTCTATAATGACTCAATGAAAATTGAATCTGAAATCAGGGCCGATTATGCCATCTACTTCTCAGATGAAAGTTTGTGGCATGCTACCGGGAATGTGGTCGCCCGCCGGCTTGATAACGGTGATGCCCTGCACACAGAAGACCTCTACTGGGATGAAGCCGCCAAATTGATCTACTCTGATGCCTATACCAGGATTCAGAATGAGGATGGAACTTTTTACGGCAAGCGGGGATTTGAATCTCAACAGAACCTGACCAACTGGCAATTGAAAGGAACAACCGGAACAGTAAACGTACAGGATGAAGAATAGTATTTCAGGTATCTTCGAAGTGGTCTGGTTTGTCCTGGGGGGACTCATGCTGTTTATGGCAGTACAGGTAACCACAGGCAGCGGTTTCAGTGAAAGCTGGTATTACTACCTCTTCTCCATACTGGCTTTCCTCATGTATTTCCTCAGAAGAAGAATGCGTTTGAACCGACGTTAAAAACCACCGGCCTTGTTACTCATCATCCCCATCCTGGTTTCAATTCTTTTTTCGGCATTCTTTTCCGGTATGGAGATCGCATTTCTTTCCGCCAACAAGCTGCGCATTGAGATTGACCGTAAACAGGGAAAGATCCTTTCCGGAATCGTCTCCTTTTTCACCAAAAACCCGGCCAGGTTTATAGCCACCATGCTTGTGGGAAACAACATTTCACTGGTGATTTACGGGATCTCCTTTGCCATGCTCCTTGAGGATCCCATAAGAAACCTGACCGGCACCGAATCCGAAGCAACAGTGCTCCTGATCCAGACCCTGATCTCAACCCTGATCATCCTGCTGACTGCCGAATTCCTTCCAAAAACCCTTTTCAGGATCAATCCCAACAACTCATTGCGCCTGCTGAGCGTTCCCATCATGGTTTTCTATGTGCTGTTATACCCCATCACCATTCTTACCATAGGTATTTCCAGTATAACCATGAGGTACCTGTTGAGGGTAAGACCGGACCTCCCTTCCAGAGAACCGGTATTCGGTAAGGTAGACCTGGATCATTTTCTAACCACCATACAACCGGAGAAAAAGACCGGCAGCGAAGAAATCGAAGATCTGAAGATATTTAAGAATGCATTGGAATTCTCGGGCCTGAAAGTACGGGATTGCATGATTCCCCGGACCGATGTAATTGCACTTGAGGAGGATTCTTCCGTTGAAGAGCTGGCCCGTCGCTTTGTGGACAGCGGCCTGAGCAGAATTCTGATCTACAGCGATACCATCGACAATGTGATCGGGTATGTGAATTCCAAAGACCTGTTCAGGGGACCTGCCCTGGTCAAAACCCACCTTAAATCCATCCAGATTGTGCCGGAAGCGCTTCCAGTGAATAAATTGCTCACAGGATTCATTAAAGAGAGGAAAAATATTGCACTGGTGGTGGATGAGTTTGGCGGTACGTCCGGCCTGATTACCACCGAAGATATCATTGAAGAGATTTTCGGTGAGATTGAAGATGAACATGACAGCAGGGTCCTGGTGGAAAAGAGACTTGATGAGACCCGTTTTCTGCTCTCAGGAAGACATGAGATTGATTATCTGAATGAGAAATACTTCCTCTCCATCCCCGAATCGGAGGAATATGATACACTGGCTGGTTACATCATCTTCCATTACGAAAGCATACCGGAGAAAAACGCCACTGTTTTACTGGATAATTTCCAGATTACCATTACCGATGTGAGCTCCAACCGTGTGGAAGAAGTTGAACTGAAGGTGGTCAGTCCCTGATTTCCCAAATTTCGCTCCTGCTTTTGTAATTAAACATCTAATTATTACTATATTCGTACGCTAAAATTTTAAGGTATATCATACGTATAATTGGAATAATAAATGGCCACACTACAGAAGATTAGAAACAGGGCTGGATTGCTGATAGCCATCGTGATCGGACTTGCACTTTTTGCATTTATTCTTGGCGATATGTTGGGATCCGGGGCACCCAGACTTGGAAAGAGTGCCGTCGCTGAGATCAATGGAAAAGCGATCGGAGTCAACGATTACCTGGACCGCGAAAAGAACCTGCGCGAATTTTATCAGCTTAATGCGGGCGGACAGTCTCTTGATGCTGAAATGGAACGTCAGATTCAGCAGGAAACCTGGAGAAGGCTGGTCAGGGAGACCATCATGGACCGCTCATACCAGAAACTGGGAATCAATGTGAGCACGGATGAGCTGAAAACAATGGTGACCGGAGACCAGTCCATGGGATTCGCCGGAAATCCTGCATTAAGTGAACCACATCCCATCATCCGGCAGATGTTTGCCAACCCTGAAACAGGGATGCTGAACCGTGCCGTGATGACCAATTACTTCAATGCACTGGAAAATCCACAATTCGCCCAGGAAAAGAGGCGCTGGTTATTCATTGAAAATGAGATTGTGGATGAGAAAATGAATGAGAAGTACCTCAACCTGGTCAGGAAGGGATTCCAACCCTCATCACTGGACCTGAAGGACTACGTTGCCGAGAACGGAAGAAGCATCGATTTCGCATATATTTCAAAACCTTTCACTGAAATAGCCGACGAAGATATCACTTTCACCGAGTCGGATCTGAAAGCATACTTTCGTGCCCATAAGGAACACTATAAACAGGATGCTTCCAGAACTTTCCAGTATGTTGTATTTGAGGTAATTCCCAGTGAAAGGGATGTGGAGAACGCCAGGTACTGGACTTCACAGACCAAAGCAGAATTCAATCGTACCAAGGGGGAGGAGATCCCCCGTTATATCAATGGTACTTCGGATGAACCCTTTGATGTAAGATACTATACCTACGAGGAGATCCCCGACATCATCAGGGATTCTGTTTTCAATGCACCGGTTGAACAGGTCTTCGGACCTTACCGGGATGAGGAATCTTTCAGACTGGCACGTGCCTATGATATACAGATGCGTCCCGACTCTGTCAGGGTCAGGCACATTCTTTTGTCGCTTCAGGCATTTGGCGGCAACCGCAATGCCCTGTCCTCCATGGCAGACAGCCTTGTGGGGGTGATTGAGAACGGTGGCAATTTCAACCAGATCGCGCTTGCGTATTCAGCGGATGAAAGCAACCGCGCCATTGGCGGGGACATGGGTTGGATCAAAGAGGGCTCTTTGCCCACCGAATTCAATGATGCATGCTTTGAAAACAAAACAGGAGACCTGGTTACTGCCCAGACTCAATATGGCACCCACATCATCCGGGTGGAGGAGCAGAGCCGGCCGGTAAAGAAAATGCAGGTAGCCTCCATTGTCAGAAACATTTACGCCAGCGACGAAACCAACCAGGATTACTACAACCGTGCAGTTAAATTCAGGGGCAAAGCTACAGACGTGGAGAAATTTGCAGAACAAGCCCGTGAATTCGGACTCGATCCCAGATTTGCACCCAACATTACCAAAGACCAGGAGTCCATTCCAGGTATTGAAGAACCCACCAGTCTGATCAAGTGGGCATATTCCTCCGAAATCAACAGCGTGAGCGACATTTTCAGCCAGACCGATGATAAATATATCGTAGCAGTACTTACCGACGTCAAAGAAGCAGGATATGCCACCCTGGAAGATGTTAGAGCTGAGATCATGCTGGCAGTAAAGAAGGAGAAAAAAGCCAAGGTGCTTCAATCCAGGCTGAGTGAACAACTGGCCGGGGTTACCGACCTGAACCAGTACGGAATGGCAAACAACCAGCAGGTGGGCGAGGCCACCCAGGTGAAGTTTGCAAACACCTATGTTCCGGGAGTGGGACTGGAGCCCTATATCGTGGGAGCGGCCATGTACCTGCCCGTTGACCTGATTTCCCGGCCCCTGGTCGGTGAAAGCGGGGTATTCATTGTTGCTGTTACCAACCGCACTGATGCAGGCGAAGTGAAAACCATTGATGCCGGTACCCGTTCAAGACTCAGGTACACCCTTGAATCCAGAAGCAACTACGAAGCCTATAACGCACTGGTAGACGCAGCCAACGTGGAGGACAACCGGCTGAAGCTCTTCTACAACTAGGGCTCGTATTTATCAGCTCGCAACGTGGTTAATTGCTTCGCAAATAATCCCAGGTTGCTTCGCCTGACAAATACTCGCTAAAGCAAAACATAGTTAAATCGCTGAAAGAGGCTGTTCCGGAGGGGGCAGCCTCTCTATTTTTGTGCCAGCAATACCTTCTTTAATTCAACTCCTTTCCACTGATCCCTGACAGGATGCAATGCAAGAACGAGGTCGCCGGGTCCGTAAATCTCAATCTCGCCCAGGTCCATGGTCTCAAACTCCCCGCCAGTGGGATTGATTTCAGTCTCCAGAGTGACCTCTCCCACTTCAATGAATATTGTACAGGTATCCTTTGATTTCATTTGTGCGCTCACCGCATAGATCCCCGGAGAAGGGGTATTGAACATCCATTCCACCCAGGCCTGGTCATCGACCCAGTTTGTAATGGCTGCTTCTTCTCCTGATCCTTTCAGCACCATGTGCGTTCCGTACCCCGGATTATGGATATCTGCAAAGTCCGCTGGCAAGGAGATCAATCCATCTTCCAGGGAAGGCATGTTGCTGATGATGTCCAGTCTCCCCTTTGTTTCAACAACAATCACCGTGTTGATGGGATCGGGGCATGCCTCAGGCAGTTCGATCAGCAAATCATCCTGGTCAAAACGGAAGTTGAGCTTTTGATCCGGATCTGCTAACAGAGATACCTTTTTCACCCTTGTCTTCAAACCGGGGACTCTTAGAACCAGGTCCCCGGGCCATTCAAAAACATGCAGGAAGAGTTGTGTTCCTTTTTCTGTCTTCCGTTTTGTGCACCTTCCCCATGGCAATTTGAAAAATGGACTTGCCTGCGTATCATAGATGGATTCGCTGTTCACGTCCATCCACTGTCCAATGGCCTCCAGACGTTCCATACTGGGAGCTGGGATCACTCCTTCTGCAGTGGGGCCCACATTCAACAGGAGATTCCCTCCTTTGCTGGCAATATCCACCAGCATCCGGATGAGGGTTTCGGATGATTTCCAGTTTTGATCATAATGTTTGTAGCCCCAGCTGGTGTTCATGGTCATACAGACCTCCCAGTCATAATCCAGACCGGTGGGGGGCACATGTTGTTCAGGAGTGGAAAAATCTCCCGGCCAGGGCCTGTACAAGCGGTTGTTGGTGATCATCTCCGGATAGTCATCCGCCACATCCTGAAGGGCCTGAGCTGCTTCTTCCGTCATGCCCCGGGGTGTATCCCACCAAAGTATATCCAATCCCCCGTAACTCTCCAGAATCTCCTTCACCTGGGGAATGGCTTTCCCTTCAATGTAATTCATCAATGGTTCCCGCACCAAGTCCGGGTCCCAGTGCGGCTCACCCTCCTCTATGTTCCAGTAAGTTCCTCCCGCTTCGTGCCAGTCCTGTGCCTGGGAATAATAGAATCCCAGCCTCATCCCGTGCTTTTCACAGGCTGCGGCCAGTTCCTTCAGCGGATCCCGCCTGAAGGGGGTAGCATCCACAATGTTATACCTGCTTGCTTCAGACTTGAACATGGCAAATCCGTCGTGGTGCTTTGAGGTAATCACGATGTATTTCATTCCTGCCCGCTTTGCCGTGAGCACCCAATCTTCGGCATTGAATTTTACAGGATTAAATGTTTCCGCCAGTTTTTCATATTCAGCTACCGGGATTTTGGCCCGTGCCATAATCCACTCACTGATACCGGGAATTTGCTCTCCTTTCCACTCCCCTGCCGGCTGGGCATACAATCCCCAGTGGATGAACATCCCAAAACGCGCTTCCCTCCACCACTCCATTTTCTGATCCTGGGCTGTCAATACCGGATCTGAACCGGATGGCGGTTTTGAAGTACACGAAAGGAGCAACGAAACAATACCTGCAAGGAGAAGGAACTTTTTCATGGTCTGTCAATTTTTATGGTACAAAATCGTATGTCAAAGCAACCGGGGTTTTCGGCTGCCGAAGCCTTTCCCCTGCATAGGGTTTTCGGCTGCCGAAGCCTATATTTATTCGCGCAGCGAAGAAATTAAGCGAGGCAACGAAAACCCGTAGCTCAGTCTACATTGTCATGCAAATAGCTGTTATCGGATTTTAGTTTGGGGCCCTCTTCGTCAGTCAGGCGATAACGGGAAACCTCCTGGTCCTCCGAGTGCTTCTTCTGCTCAATGGGGATTTTTTTTCGCACATAGGCCGGAATATTCTCCAGCTCTTCGATCTCGTCGTTGATCTGGGAAAGTGAAGTTCGCTCCCGTATTTTCTCATGCGTCTCCTTCAGGATTCTCATACGTTCGGCCATCTTCTTCTCCTTGTCTTCCGGAGTGTTGTCGGGTGATTGATCCATCAGTATATACTCCTCAGCATCTTTGTCTTTCATGCCGAATTCGAGGGAACCCTGCCTGGGCACCGCGTTGGATTGCGATACACCCCGGGAGGAATCCTGGCCGTTATCCCGCAGGGGAAGAAAGTGTTTTTCCTTTTTCCCAATATAGAGTTCAGGGATGCTGTTCATTTTGAACCCGGTGGCAATGATGGTAACGCTAATCTGCTCACCCAGCGATTCATCCCTTCCCATTCCCCAGATCAGCGTGGTATTGCGGGAAGAGGCACTGACCACATAGTCGGTGATCTCGGAGATCTCATCCATGGTGATTTCCTCGGTTCCCGAAGTAATATTAAGCAGCACGCTTCTTGCTCCTGTGATGTCATTGTTGTTCAAAAGCGGTGAGGTAAGTGCTGCGGCAATGGCTTTCTGAGCCCTCTCCTCGCCTTTTGCAGTGGCTGATCCCATGATGGCCACGCCGCTGTTGCTCATGACGGTCTGCACATCTGCAAAGTCCACATTGATATATCCGTGCACGGTGATGATCTCAGCAATTCCCTTGGCAGCGATGGCCAGCACATCATCGGCTTTCTCAAATGCGTTACTCACCTTCAGGTTCCCGTAGATCTCCCTCAGCTTCTCATTGTTGATCACCAGCAGCGAGTCCACATGATCCTTCAGGGCGTTGATACCTTCTATGGCCTGGTTGATGCGTTCGGGACCTTCAAAACGGAAGGGAATGGTCACTATGGCAACAGTTAGTATTCCCATTTCCCTGGCTGTCTGCGCAATGACCGGCGCAGCTCCTGTGCCCGTTCCTCCTCCCATACCTGCGGTAATAAAGACCATGTTGGTGTTGCTTGATATCACCTCCTTGATCCGGTCCAGGCTCTCAAGGGCCGCTTCCCGTCCTATATCGGCTTTGCTTCCTGCCCCCTTGCCCTCGGTCAGCCTGTCTCCCAGCTGAAGTTTTACAGCCACAGGACTGTTGTGAAGGGCCTGGGCATCGGTATTACACACCACGAAATTCACATCCTGAATTCCCTTGTTGTACATGTGGTTTACTGCGTTGCTGCCGCCGCCACCCACACCGATCACCTTGATAATGGATGAACGGTCAAGCGGCAGATCGAAATTCATTAAGTCTTCCATGTTTCAGGTTTTCTACATTCTTACATCGGTCTCATCGAAAATATCACTGAGGGTGTTCTTCAGGGTGTCCATAAAGACCTTCCCGGTCTTACGGCCAATCCTGGATCGCTTCTCCACAACGGGATCTTCAACAGCCATTTCCTTCTCCTCAGCACCTGACAGGTGTTCTTCAATGATCATCCCTTCATCCTTCTCACCATAGTATTCAAGTCCCTTGAGAAGGAGCCCCACTGAGGTTGCGTACATGGGCTGATTGATTGAATCGGGAGTATCCGCAGCCATTTTTTCGCCCGGGAAACCGATCCTCACATCCATGCCTGTTTTGAATTTAACCAGCTGGTTCAGGTGTTTCAACATGGAACCGCCACCGGTAAGTACGATACCTGCACTTAGTTTTTCCATATATCCGGAGCTTTCAATCTCATAGCTTACCGCATCGATGATCTCTTCCATCCTCGACTGGATAATATAGGCCAGGCTTTTGAAACTGATCTCCTTGGGGTCTCTTCCGGAGATCCCCGGAATGGTCACTACCTTGTCTTCTGCTGCCAGATCTCCCAGCGCCGAACCGAACTGAACCTTCAACGACTCAGCCTGGCGCTGGAGTATGGCACATCCTTCCTTGATGTCCCTTGTGAGCACATTGCCTCCGAAAGGAATAACAGCAGTATGCCTGATCACATCGTCATAGTATACTGCCACATCGGTGGTCCCCCCTCCAATGTCCACCAGGACTACCCCGGCTTCCTTCTCATCATCGGTGAGCACAGCTGCACTGGAAGCCAGTGGTTCAAGTACAAGTTGTTTTACATCCAATCCCACCCGGTTGATGCATTTACTGATGTTGCGGGCCGAGGAGATCTGGCCGATGACAATGTGAAAGTTGGCCTCAAGCCGCTTCCCGAACATGCCCACCGGGTTCTTCACACCAGTCTCATTGTCCACAATATAATTCTGGGGCAACACATGGATGATCTCCTCACCCACGTCCACCGGGATTTTATACATGTCATCGATCAGGTTTTGAAGATCCTTCCGGGTAATTTCATCATCATATGAATCCCGGTTGGTGTATCCCCGGTTCCGGACAGACTTGATATGCTGTCCTGCGATTCCCACAAATACCTCTTTGAACTTTATGCCCGATTGCTTCATTGCCTCCTCCGAGGTTGTCTGGATTGCATTGACGGTCTCCTCAATATTGAGAACAACGCCCCGCTTGACCCCTTTTGAAGCAGTCTGGCTGATGCCCAGGACTTCAAGCTTGCCCTGTTCATTCATCCGGCCCACCAGGCTCACGATCTTCGTGGTACCGATGTCAACCGCAGCTACAATTTTTCCTTTTGTTGCCATAGTATTAACGTTTAGTGCATATAACTTGGTTCGTATATTTCAGATTAATTGTCTGGTATTCATTCCATCCCTGCTTTGTAAACCCCTGTTCATAGAGGAGTTCCAGATTTTTTAATTTCTTTTTCCATTGATCCATGCTGCCCAGAAGGATCTGATGAGCCCCCACACGCGGAATCAACTCATATTCACCCAAGCGGTTCACATAGATCTGTACCAGCTGGTTGCTCCAGAATTGATCTGTTTCCAGGAATTTGCAGAACCGGTAGATCTCTTCCAGCCGGCCCTTTGTGTTTCCACCTTTCCCCTGATTTGGAATGGTACCCGAAGCAAGCATAATCAGGGGAGTAAAACGGTCCGACAGCGGAAGGACTTTTCCCTCCGTATCCAGGTAGAACCCTCTCTGGCCATCGGGCAGGATCCTCACCAGCGGCACACGCTGTTCAACCCTGATCTCGAGCCTGCCTGAGATATCTTTACACACTTCTGCATTTCTGATGAACTGGTTCTCCTCTATTTTTTCCTCCAGGCTCCTGGTGTTGATCTGCGAAAGGGGATATCCCTGCAGCTGGGCGTCGGAGTCTTCCACCATCCGCCTTACATCGTTCCTTGTCACAAAACGGCTCTGCAGGCTATCGCCAAGGATCACATCAATGCGGTTACAAAGCACCTCTTCCGATTCTGTGGATACAAATCCCATCACCACCACATACCATGCGGCAAGTCCTATCCAGGTCACTATTTTTGCGATCTTTTTGATCATAATTTCTCCATCCAATTCCTGATGGGTGACACAAACTGGTTGATATCTCCTGCCCCCATGGTAACCAGCAACTCAGGCTCCTGTTCCACGAGGACCTTCAGCACCTGCTCCCTTTTCACTAGAACCTTCTCGGTCAGCTTCACCTGATCAAAAATCAGGGAGGAGGTCACACCCGGAATGGGCTCCTCGCGTGCTGGATATATTTCCATAAGGATCAGCACATCCAACTGTTCCAGGCTCCTTGCAAATTCCCCTGCAAAATCCTGTGTCCGGGAGAAGAGGTGAGGTTGAAAAATCCCCGTCAGCTTCTTATCCGGAAACAGTTTTCGTACCGAACTGAGGAAAGCCCTGATCTCCTCCGGGTGATGTGCATAATCATCAATATAGATCCTCCCTTTCTTCTGAACCTGAATATCAAACCTTCGTTCCACTCCTTTAAAGCTTGAGATATTCCTTGCGATCACCTCCGGGGCCAATCCCATCCGGTGGGCCACAGCTATTGCCGCCACAGCATTTTCCACATTCAGCAACCCGGGAATCCTGAGATTGATTTCAGGAATGACCATATGGGGCGTTACCACCGTAAACCGGGATCCGTTTTCCTGTTCTGCCAGGTTGATGGTGTGGTAATCTGCCCTGGGATCGCTTACATGGTAAGTGTAGCATTCCACATGATCGGGAATGGCCGGGTTCAATCCCAGTTTCCGGATCAGTGTCCCCTTCTCCCTGATTTGACTGATAAAAGATTCAAATCCTTTTATAATGTTCTCCTGAGAGTGATAAATATCCAGGTGGTCAGCATCCATGGATGAGACCACAGCCAACTCGGGAAAGAGGGTCAGGAAAGAGCGGTCATATTCATCGGCTTCGGCAATAATGATCTGTGATGCCGGATCCAGGTAGAAGTTGCTCCTGGTATTCTGACTGATCCCACCCAGGAAGGCATTGCACCCAAGGACTGAATCATGGAGTATATGTGCCACCATGGTGGAGATGGAGGTCTTGCCGTGGGTGCCGGCCACGCCGATCCCCCTGCCCGTATTGAAAACCTCTCCAAGAGCCACCGAGCGCTTGATCACCCTGAATCCGCGTTTGCGGAAATAGTTCAGCTGCTGGTGATTATCAGGTACTGCCGGGGTGAAAATCACCAGTGTGCGTTCCGGATTCCGGAAAGCATCCGGGATCAGTACGGACCTGTCTTCGAAGTGAATGTCAATACCCTCCCTGTTCAACTGGTCAGTCAGGGCAGTAGAGACACGGTCATATCCCGCCACCTGCTTCCCCTGACTCACAAAGTACCGGGCCAGCGCGCTCATCCCGATGCCGCCAGCACCAATAAAATAGACACTATCAAGGTTCGACCAGATCATTTCGATTCCATTATTTTTAAAACCTCCCTTGCAATCCGCTGGGATGCATCAGGGATGGCCATTCGTTTTATATTGTCTGACAACTCCTTTTGCCGCCTCTTATCCTTAACCAGTTTGATCATGGTTTCCACCAGTCCTTCCCTTGCATCCCTGTCATGAATCATTACCGCTGCATTGCGGTCAGCCAGAGCCTCAGCATTCCTGGTCTGGTGGTCCTCCGCCACATTGGGTGAAGGGACCAGGATCGCAGGCTTTCCGATCACACATAGCTCGGAAATGGTGATGGCCCCGGCCCTGGAAACGATTACATCGGCCACATTGTAGGCACACTCCATTTTCGAAATAAAAGGCATGACCCTGATCTGCTTCAATCCGCTTTGGGCCACAGCCTGCTCCACTTCCTCCAGGTAGAGCTTCCCGCATTGCCAGAGGACCTGAATATCCTCCCGGTCCAGTTTTTTTAATCCCCCTGCCAGACTCAGGTTAATGGTTCTTGCACCCAGGCTGCCACCCACAACCAGGCACGTTTTTTTCCCTTCCTCCAGTCCGAATTCCTTCAGGTCATCCTCCCGGTTTCCCGCCTTGTTCAACAGGTTTTGCCTGATGGGATTCCCGGTTACCACAATATGTCCCCCCGGGAAATATCTTTCCATATTTTCATAAGCAACACAGATGGCTTTTGCCGACCGGGCCAGCATCCGGTTGGTCACTCCTGCACAGGAGTTCTGCTCCTGGAGCAGTATAGGTACCCCCTTTCTGGCTGCAGCCTTCAGGATGGGCCCGCTTGCATATCCGCCCACACCCACTGCCATGTGGGGCTTAAACCTCCGTATGATCTTGCGGGAAATCAGTAAACTTGCCGCCAGTTTATAGAAGAAGGTCACATTTTTCAATGTCATTCTCCGCTGAAAACCAGCCACGGGTAATCCTTCAATGGGGTATCCCGCCTCCGGGACCTTTTCCATTTCCAGTCGCCCCAGAGCACCCACAAACAGGAACTCCGTCTTTGGGTGTGCTGCCTTGATGGCATCTGCAATGGCTATGGCTGGGAATACATGGCCCCCGGTCCCACCACCTCCAATGAGGATTCTGTATTTACGCAGGTCACCCATGTACCTCAAATTCCGGACGTTGGTTTTTTTTATGATCTCCCGGAACCCTGCCTTCAGGCTGAACCGGTTCAGCTGCATCTTCTACATTTTTTTCCTCTTCACCCTCCGCACCAGGCTCTGAGGACTGGTCACCGGGCACTTCCTTGGTGCCCCAACTCACTGAAAGGATCATGCCGGTGGCCATGCTGGTAAAGAAAATGGATGATCCTCCCATACTCACCAGGGGCAGGGTCTGCCCGGTTACTGGAACAAGACCCACAGCCACAGCCATGTTTACAAAGGCCTGGAGGACCAGGCCCAGGGAGAGCCCGAAGGCCAGGAAAGCACCGTAGGTACTCCGGCTTCTCCGGATAATCAGTCCGGCCCTGAAAAAGAGCCACAGGTAGAGTGCCAGGACAAGAATCCCGCCTACAAGGCTGCCATACTCTTCAATGATAATGGCATAAATGAAATCGGAATAGGGATGGGGAAGCAGGTTTCGCTGGGTACTGTTCCCGGGTCCTTTTCCGAAAAGGCCCCCCTGAACAATGGCCACCTTGGCCTGGTCGGCCTGGTAGCTGTCCCCTTCTCCGTCCACAAACGTTTCAATCCGGTTTTTCCAGGTGGCTATCCGCCCCTCTTTGTTGAGTAGCAGGGACCCGCCCACAAAAACCGAGAGGGCAATGATACCGGTAATAACCATCAGTGCCAGATACTTCAACGGGATTCTCCCGACAAACATCAGGGCAAACGAAGTGATGAACAACAGCAGGGCTGTTGAAAAATTGGAGGGAAGGATCAGGGCGCATATTCCAATGATGGCCAGGGAAACTTTGCCGAAAACCTCCTTGAAATCCCTGATGTTGTTTTGGTTTACCGACAGAACCTTGGCCAGGTACATAATCAGGGCGATCTTTGCAAAGTCTGAAGTCTGAATGGTGAGACCTGTCCCCGGAATCTGCAGCCATCGTGTGGCTTCATTGATGTTTTTACCTGCCACAAGGGTCAGTACAAGAAGAGGTATGGCCAGATAAAGAACCACCACTGAAACCCTGCTGAACATACGGTAAGGAACCAGATGGACGAAAAAGATAATCATCAGCCCCAGGAGTATGAATTTCAGCTGCCTGAAAAGATAAAAGAAAGTATTCCCTCCCCGGTGCTGATAAGCCAAGGACCCGGTGGAACTGTAGACCGATAAAAGGGATATCACCAGCAGGATCAATATGACCAGCCAGATAATCCTGTCGCCTTTTATGTACCTTCTCAGTTTCACAATCTAATTCCTATTACACCCTAAACCCTTAAATCCTTAAACCCTTAAACCCTTAAACCCCCAATCCCCATTCTAAAGGGATCTGACTGCATCCTTAAACTGTCGTCCCCTGTCCTCAAAACTGGAAAACAGATCGAAGCTCGCACAGGCCGGTGAAAGCAACACCGTTTCACCATCCCTGGCCAGGTAATATGCGGTTTTTACAGCATCATCCATGCTGTTTGTCTCCACAATGGACTCCACTTTCCCTGTAAAGGCTTGTACAATACGTGTATTGTCTTTTCCCAGACAAACAATGGCTTTCACTTTGTTCTCCACCAGGTTGAAAAGTTCACTGTAATCGTTTCCTTTGTCCACACCTC
The DNA here is from genome assembly GCA_043797815.1 of Bacteroidota bacterium. Lineage (GTDB taxonomy): Bacteria > Bacteroidota > Bacteroidia > Bacteroidales. The sequence continues at coordinate 26,417 of JAZDPG010000120.1, read as the reverse complement.
CTACAATCCACACCATCATTCCTTTCACACTCTCAAGTGCATACCATGTGGCATTGACGTTGGTGGCTTTGGAGTCGTTGATAAAATTAATCCCGTGAACCTTGGTTACATTTTCCAGCCTGTGTTCCACCCCCTGGAAATCCATCAGGGCCTCCCTGATTACCTCATTCCTGATCTTCAGTACATTGCCCGCAATCCCTGCTGCCATGCTGTTGTAGGTGTTGTGTCTACCTTTGAGGGACAACTCCTCAACAGACATGGTGAAATCCACATCATCGAATTCAATGTGCAATATTGAATCCTCCTCAACCCATGCCACATCCTTGTCCTTTTTCTGGTAAGCGTAGGGAAGCTGCTGCGCTTTTAAGACGATCTTCTCCAATTCTTTGATGGTGATTTCATCATCCGAGCAAAAAACGAAATACTCATCTTCGGTAAGGTTCTGCCCAACCCTGAATTTGGAATCAATGTAGTTCTGGAAATTATAATCATACCGGTCCAGGTGATCGGGAGTAATGTTCAGCAGGATGGCAATATCAGCCTTGAACTCATACATCCCGTCCAATTGAAAACTGCTCAGTTCGAGTACATAGTAATCGTATGATTCTGTGGCCACCATGTATGCAAAACTCCTTCCCACGTTTCCGGCAATTCCCACATTCAGGCCTGCTTTGCGCATCATGTGGTGAATGAGCGAAGTGGTGGTTGTTTTCCCGTTGCTGCCTGTAATACAGATCTTTTTCGCATTGGTGTACCGTCCAGCAAACTCAATCTCCGATATGATCCTGATCTCTTTTTTTCGAAGCAACTTCACAATGGCAGCACTTTCCGGGATGCCCGGACTTTTGATCACTTCTGTGGCATTGAGGATCAGGCGTTCGGTATGTCCTCCCGATTCATACAGCACCTGATACTCATCCAGCAGTTCCCGGTAAAATGGTTTGATTTTTCCGGCATCAGAAACAAATACATCAAATCCTTTATTCCTTGCAAGAATGGCAGCTCCTGTCCCACTTTCTCCTGCTCCGAGGATCACTATTCGTTCTCTGTTTTCCATAGGGTATGTGCTTTAGGGTTATCGTATTTTCAGGGTTACAATGGAGACTACCGCCAGCATGATCCCGACAATCCAGAACCTGGTCACAATCTTGGGTTCGGGGTATCCGATCTTTTGGTAGTGATGATGGAGAGGCGCCATGAGGAAGATCCTCCGGCCGGCTCCGTATTTCTTTTTTGTCCGTTTGAAATATCCTACCTGAAGGACCACCGACAGGCTCTCCACCAGGTAAACTCCGCAGAGTATGGGAATCAACAGCTCCTTTCGAATGATCACAGCAAAAACCGCAATGATCCCTCCCAGTGCCAGGCTTCCCGTATCGCCCATAAATACCTGGGCCGGAAAGGAGTTGTACCAGAGAAATCCAATGGTTGCCCCGATAAAGGCCCCTGCAAAGATCACCAGTTCACCCGCATAGGGAATATGCATGATATTCAGGTAATTGGAATAGATGGCATTGCCTGAAAGCCAGGCCAGGATCCCCAGGGTCACACCGATGATTGCGGCAGAACCAGTGGCCAGTCCGTCCAGTCCGTCTGTAAGATTGGCGCCGTTGGAAACCGATGTTACAATGAAAATGACAGCCAGTACGAAAATGATCCAGACCAGCGGGTCGGTATATTTCCCTGCAAACCATACCAGCCATGAATAATCGAATTCGTTGTTCTTCACAAAGGGGATGGTCGTCAATGGTCTTTTGTGCTCATGAACCACATAGAGATTTCCGGCATGATCAACCTGCATCTCCTCTGTCCTGAATTCAGTGAAATTATCATCTGTGATGGTGATCCTTTCACGGATCATAACATCATCGCTCATGTAAAGGGTAATCCCTACGATAAGGCCCAGCCCCACCTGTCCGACGATCTTGAATTTTCCACGTAAACCCTCCTTGTTCTTTCTGAATACCTTGATATAGTCATCCAGAAAACCGATGATTCCCAGCCAGATGGTTGTGATGAGCATCAGGATGATATAAATGTTGGTCAGGTTGGCAAAGAGCAGAACCGGAACCACAATGGATGCCAGGATGATGATGCCACCCATGGTGGGGGTTCCCTGTTTCTGGGACTGACCCTTCAGTCCAAGGTCCCTTACCGACTCACCAATTTGTTTGCGGTGAAGGAAATTGATGATCCGTTTCCCCAACAGCATGGAGATAACCAGGGAGGTGATCACCGTGAATGCCGCCCGGGAGGAGATGTAATGGAACATGCCGGCCCCTGGTATATCAAACTGTTCAAGGTATGTAAACAGATGGTAGATCATTGGTTCAGTTTAAATTCTGTTGAAGGATTTCCATATCATTGAAAGGAAACTTCTTTTTCCCGATCAACTGATAATTCTCATGCCCTTTCCCCGCCACCAGGACAATATCATCCGGACCTGCAAGCATGCATGCGGTGCGGATGGACTCCTCCCGGTTGGTGATCCGGAGTATTTTCTCTCTGAGGTTCCGGGGAATCCCCTCCATCATGTCGTCCAGTATGGACTCCGGGTCCTCATCCCTTGGATTGTCGGAAGTCAGGATCACTTTTTGACTCGCCCTTGCAGCGATCAGAGCCATCATGGGCCGCTTTCCCCGGTCCCGGTTTCCTCCTGCTCCCACCACTGTAATGATCTCACCATTCCGGATATTCACCTCCCGGATGGTCTCCAGCACCTTACTCAAAGCATCGGGGGTATGGGCATAATCCACGATACCTGTGGTCCCTTTTTTCGAAGTAAATGTCTCAAACCTGCCTTTTACAGAATCCACCAGGCTCATTTCCCTGAGCACATCCTCCGGTTTCTGTCCGGAAAGTACCGCGGCAGCAAAGGTGCAAACCATGTTGCTGGCATTAAAACGCCCCGGCAGCCTGACCCACACCTCTGATCCGTTGATCTCCAGGGACGAACCCTCCATGTGCATCTCCTTGATCCTTCCCCTGAATTCACAAACCGATCTGAGGCTGTAAGTATGTGCGCTGGCTTTGCAGTTCTGGAGCATGACCTTACCGTGCTTATCATCCCCGTTCACCAGAGCGAAAGCTCCCGGAGGAAGCTTGTCAAAAAACCGTTTCTTCACCTCCAGATACTCCATGAAATCCTTGTGGTAATCCAGGTGATCACGTGTCAGATTGGTGAACACACCTCCGTTGAAATCAAGTCCCTCAATGCGTTCCTGGTGAATGGCATGGGAGGATACTTCCATGAAACAATACCCACAGCCCGAATCGACCATCTGTCTCAGGTAGCTGTTGATCTGAACAGGGTCAGGGGTGGTATGGGTGGCCGGATGGGACTCCTCTCCTACAAGCACCTGGATGGTGGAAAGCAGGCCGGCCCTGAATCCAAGTCTTGTATGAATCCGGTGAAGCAAAGTGGCGATGGTGGTCTTTCCGTTTGTACCGGTGATACCTACCATGTGCAGGTCCCGGGAGGGATGACCATGGTATGCTGATGCCATCAGGGCAAGGGCACTCCTGGACTTTGCCACCCTGATCCAGGTGACTCCCGGGTATCCGGGAAGGGGTTTTTCTTCAGAAATCACAGCAGCAGCACCGGAAGAAAGGGCCTGACCAATATAGTCGTGTCCGTCGGCACCGGCACCCCTGATGGCCACAAAGGCAGATCCCGGAACCACATTTCGCGAATCAAAGGTGATCCCGCTGATCTCCGGTTCAGTAGTCCCTCTGATGTGCAGGATCTCAAGTTCCGATATGATCTCTTTCAGCTTCAATTATCCTTCTCTGATACTCATTTGTAACCTGACTTCCATTCCTTTGATGATCCTGGCTCCTGCCTGAACTGATTGCTGCCGCACCGTTCCCCTGCCATCGACCACAACCCTTATTCCCTTGCTTTCCATAAGGTACAGTGCATCCTTGAGCCCCATGTCAACTACATTGGGCACGAGTGACCCGGGAATCTCCCTTGTACTGAAAACCATACCGGCCGGCGTACTCCGGGTGGATACCCAATCGCCTTTACCGGCCGCCTCATGAATGGGAAGGCCCAGCTTGGTGTAAGTGTATTCAAGGGCTTCCCTTTGTCCGCTTTTTGCATAGGGAGACTGAATCTCCTGTTTTGTAAGTACCACCGGACCATCATGCATTTCAAATTCCCTCACATAGATCCGGTCGGTGACCTCCTTGAAAATAGGCCCTGCCACCAGGTTCCCGTAGTATATATGTTTGGAGGGAGCGTTGACCACGACGATACATGAATACTTGGGATTATCGGCCGGAAAATATCCTACAAAAGAGGCCTGGTACAGGGATTTGGAGTATCCCTCCTTGCTCGTTGAAACCTGGGCTGTCCCGGTCTTGCCGGCAATCTGGTAGTTGGTGTTGGAAAGATTCCGGGCGGTCCCGTTCTCCACCACACCTTCCAGCATCCCTTTGATACAACCCAGGGTCTCCCTTGAACAGATGTGGTTATTGAGAACCTCCGTGGAAAACCGCTTCACTGTTTTTCCATGAGAACGCATCTCCTCCACAAAAATCGGCCTGACCATCTTTCCGTCGTTGGCAATGGCGTTGTAAAATGCAAGGATCTGAAGGGGGGTCATCCTTACTTCATAGCCGATGGACATCCAAGGAAGTGACAAACCCGACCAAAGTTCGCTGTCCGTATACTTGATTTCAGGTTTCCCTTCCCCTTTGATTGCTATTCCAAGTTTCCGGTTCAGGCCCATCTCATACAGCCGGTCGACGAATTGCTCCGGCTTTTTTTGATAATGCTTATTCACCAGCTGGGAGATTCCCACATTGGAAGAGGCCTCGAAAGCGCGTTTGACAGTGATCTTCCCCAGGCCCTCATCTCCGCTGTCCTCCAATTTCTGGCCGTAATAATAGGTTACCCCGTTTCCCACATCGATCATCTCATCAGGAGTTACATAACCATCCTCCAGCAACGCGATCATGGAAGCAAGTTTGAAGGTGGAACCCGGTTCGGTGCTCTCCCCAATGGCATAGTTGTAATCCTCCCTGTAGTTTCCGTCTTCGCCTCTGGCCAGATTTGCAATGGCCCTGACCTTTCCTGTTTTCACCTCCATGAGCACCACGGTCCCGTGATCGGCCCCATGGCGCAGCAACTGGGTATGGAGAGCATTCTGGGCCACATCCTGCAGGTCCACATCAATGGTGGTAACGATGTCGTGCCCGTCTTCGGGTTCGATCTCATTGGCATCGTTGATGGGCATCCATACATCTCCGCGGATCTTTCTCATAAGGCGGTACCCTTCCACCCCCTTCAGCTCTTTTTCGTAAGCTCCTTCGATGCCAACCACACTTCGCAGGTCCCCGCTCATCGTATAGCCCACCGTCCGGGCTGCCAGCATCCCGTATGGAAGAATCCGTTTGTTCTGTTGCACATAAATCGCACCCCCTTTGAACTTACCCATGTTGAATATGGGCAACTCCTTCACCTGCTGCAACTGGGTGTAGCTTACATTGCGCTTGACCAGGAAATAGCGGTTGCCGCTCTCACGGGCCCTGACCAGTTCACGCTTGTAGGTGGTCCAGTGACGGTCCCGGAAAAGGTTGGAGAGCGATTTTGAGAGTTCATCGACCCCGCTGTCGAAAATCTCATTGGTAAATGATTCTGAACGGAAATCCATCCGGATCTCATAGAAAGGAACAGATACGGCCAGCAAACGTCCGTCGGAAGAGTAAATATTTCCCCGGTTGGGCTCGATCACCTTGTGCCGTACAGTACTGTTCTCTTCCTGGGCCCATTTATCCTTTTCGAAGAACTGCAGGTGCAGGGCTTTTCCAAAAATGAGCAGACCCACGATCAGCATCAGGATATAGACCAGTGATGCACGTATCAGTATGTCCCTTTTTAACGACATGCTATTCTCCCCTATCGATCAGTTTTTTAGGTGGCTCAAGGTTCTCTTCCAGACCCAGTTCATAACGGTTCACCAGCCTGACTACTTCACTCTGACGGCTGATGCGTACCAGATCGGAGGAAATTGTGATGGATTTGGCACGCAACTCTTTTACATCCCCCTGCAACTGGTTCAGCCGTATCACTGTTTTTTCAGCTTGGTTCCGGTTGGCAATGGAGACAAAGGCCACCAGTACCAGTAAAAGGATGAATCGGGACTGCTTTATAACCGACTTCCTTGTGAGTACGTTGCCATCCAGCAGATCACGAAAGGAGAAGGAACGATCCTTCTCCTCCATGGAAGTATCAAATTCAATATTTTGCTTCTCTTTTGCCATCAGTCTGTTCTTTCTGCAATTCTCAGTTTGGCACTTCTGGCCCTGTTGTTCACTTCCAGCTCTTCGGGCGAAGGAATGATTACACTCCGGTTTACCAGCCTCCAGGGTGTCTGCGGCTGGCCATAAAAATCCTTGGCAAGGTTCCCTTCCAGGTTCCCGGAACGCATGAAGTTTTTGACGATGCGGTCCTCAATGGAGTGGTAGGAAATAATGACCAGCCTTCCTCCCTGCTTCAGGCTCTCCGGAGTCTGAAGGAGCATTTCCCCCAGTGCTTCCATTTCGGCATTGACTTCGATACGCAAAGCCTGATAGACCTTTGCCATGAACTTGCTGGGCTTATTCCCGGGAATGAACCTGTTCAGAGCATCCTCCAGATCCCCCGTGGTTTGTAGTTTCTTCTGCTTTCTCGAATTGTCAATTGCCACAGCGAGGGCCTTCCCATTGGCCAGTTCACCGTACTTCCAGAAGATCTTTGCCAGACCGGCCACCGTGTATTCATTCAACACCCGGGAAGCTGTCATACTGCCCCGCACATCCATGCGCATGTCCAGCTCTGCATCTGATTTAAATGAGAAACCCCGGCCCTGCTTATCGATCTGGTGAGAAGAGATACCCAGGTCAGCCAATATTCCGTCAACCTTTTCAATGTCATGGTATCTCAGGTAATTCCTTAAATATCTGAAGTTTGCCCCGATAAATGTGAAACGTTTGTCATCCGGAACATTGGCCAGGGCATCATGATCCTGGTCAAATGCCAAAAGCCTTCCTTTTTTTCCCAACTTTTTTAGAACTTCGAGGGAGTGCCCCCCACCACCAAAGGTCATGTCGACATAAATGCCTTCTGGTCTGATATTTAATCCATGTATACTTTCATGCAACAATGCCGGCTTGTGATAGCCCATTACGGTTCTGATTCATCAAATGATCCACCTAAAATCTTCTCAGCCAAGGCTGCAAAATCAGCATCAGCCACACTTACACTGCCATACTGCTCGGAAGCCCAGATCTCGATTTTACCGGACTGGCCTGCCAGCACAACCTCATTGTGGATGTGTGCATATTCCAGTAACCTTTTCGGGATCAGCATCCGGTTGTTGGCATCCAGGGAAACCTCTGCCGTCCCCGAGAAGAACATTCTCAGGAACCGGGCATGTTCCTTGTTGTAGGGATTGGTCCTGGACCGAATGATCTTGTTCTGCCTTTCCCACTCCTCCATGGGATACATGATCAGGCAGCTCTCAAACACATCCCGCTTCAGCACAAATCCATCCTGGAGCGCTTCTCTGATCTGCTTTTTGAATGCAGCAGGAAAAGAGAGCCTCCCTTTCGGATCGAGCCTTACTGTATAGTCTCCAATGAAGGTTATCATAGCGTTTCCGCGGGTTTGAACGTAAAAATAGTACTTTTTCTCCACTTTGTACCATTTCACCCCACATTTTCCCACTTTGTTCATAACTTTTGAATGAGGGTACCAGGGAATTTTTTAATACTTTTGTTTTATCTGTATGGACGAAGCCACCCATAAGAAGAATTTTAAACCCATTGTACTAAAGGATCTTTTCCTGGAAAAGAGTCCCTCTGCAGCACGGTGGATTCCTGGATTTGTATTCCGTCTCCTTTCAAAAATGCTCCGGATCGACTTCATGAATGATCCCATTCTTTACAACCATGGATACAAAAAGAATGTGGATTTCGCCAGGGCCTCCATAGATGCTTTCAACGTCACCCTGGATGTGGTGGGCAGGGATAATCTGAAAAAGGAGGGACGCTTTATCTTTGCATCAAATCATCCCCTGGGAGGATTTGACGGAATGATGATAATCAGTGAGTTAAGCAAAACATATCCCCATCTGAAAGTGTTGGTGAATGACCTGCTGACCAAGGTGAAAAACATGGATGGAATCTTTGTTCCCATCAACAAGCACGGGGCACAGGCCATGGAAAATGTTCGGCGGATCAATGCGATTTTTGAATCGGACGAACAGGTCATGTCCTTTCCGGCCGGACTGGTTTCGCGGAGGAAAAAGGGTGTGATCAGAGATCCCGATTGGCAGAAGAGCTTCATTACCAAGGCGCGTCAGTCAAAACGGGATATCGTCCCCATTCATGTATCGGGAAGGAACTCAAACTTCTTCTACAACCTGTCCAACATCAGAAAGTTCTTTGGGATCAAAACAAATCTGGAGATGTTTTTTCTACCCAATGAGTCTTATAAGCACCGAAACAAGCATTTCGTGATTACTTTTGGGACAATCATACCTTATGAAACTTTCGATAAGCGATTCACTGACAATGATTGGGCTCAGCTGGTAAAGGACCACGTTTATGCAATTGCCAATGACCCTCAGAAAAAATTCGAATTTATTCAACAATAAACTGCAGTACCATGGCCATGAAGGACATTATTCCTCCGGTTCCCCTGGAAGCCCTGATGGATGAACTCACCCAGGAGACATTTATAAGGAAGACCAACAAAGCCGGCAACAAGATATACATCATTAAAGCCGATACTGCACCCAACACCATGCGTGAAATCGGCAGGTTAAGGGAGTTATCCTTCCGTAATGCCGGCGGAGGTACAGGACTGGAATGTGATCTTGACGAATACGATACGGGGATTGATTCATACAAACAGCTGATCGTCTGGGATCCCGACGAAAAGGCCATTCTGGGGGGTTACCGTTTTTATATCTGCGAACCAGGAAAGTGCGTAAAAGATGGCAAAGTTCAGCTGGCCACCTCCAAACTATTTGATTTTTCAGACCAGTTTGTACAGGATTATCTTCCCCACATGATCGAACTGGGCCGTTCGTTTGTTCAGCCCAAATACCAATCCACCGGCCTGCGCAGAAAAGGAATTTATGCCCTTGATAACCTCTGGGACGGACTGGGAACACTGGTGCTGGACTATCCTGATAAAAAATACATGTTCGGAAAAGTGACCATGTACCTCCACTACCATCAGATGGCAAGGGACATGATTCTTTTTTTCCTGAACAAGCACTTTCCTGACAGGGAGGATCTTGTTACTCCCAAAGAACCTCTGAAAATGTACACTGACAGAGCTAAATTGACAGCCATCTTCACCGGACAGGATTATACCCGGGATTACAAGATCCTGTCCAAAGAGGTGAGGGCATGCGGCGAAAACATCCCCCCGCTGATCAATGCATATATGAACCTTTCACCATCCATGAGAACTTTTGGCACGGTATTGAACAAGTCCTTCGGGGATGTGGAGGAGACCGGGATAATGATCAGTGTGAGCGACCTCTATAAGGAGAAGCTGGAGCGGCACGTGATGAATTATGTGCCCAAACAACTGCAAAAGATCAAAAATATCCGACGGAGGGACCTGAAGATTGCCAGGCTTACCAGGCGCTTTAAGTTTAATAAGCGCGTGAATTGATTCCGTGGATGTAGTTCAGGAATGAGGTGCTCACGACCTTGTTTCCTCCCGGGGTGGGATAATCACCTGTGAAATACCAGTCACCCAGGTCATCGGGCACTGCTTTGTGCAGATTCTCAATGGTCTGGTAGACAATATGCACTTCGGCCTTCACATCCTTGTCCGTCAGCATCTCTGAGATTTTCTTACTCACCTGCTCCACGGTAAATGGTTTGTAAATGTCCCTGACATAGTTCACATACTCCTCCTTGGGAAGATCCTTCTGCATGCTGCATTTCTTGTATACCTCGTTGATCACATGCTCCATCTCATTCTCTTTCAGCAACTGGATGGCAGCCTGAAATGCCGTAAAGTCTCCCAATTTTGCCATATCGATCCCGTAACAATCCGGATACCTGATCTGAGGAGAGGAGGAGACCACCACAATGCGCTTTGGTTCAAGCCTGTCAAGGATCTTAATAATACTCTGTTTCAGGGTGGTACCCCTCACAATGCTGTCATCGATCACAACCAGGTTGTCAATGCCCGGCCGGATGGATCCATAGGTGATGTCGTATACATGGCTCACCATGTCCTTACGCCCCTTATCCTGAGAAATAAAAGTCCTGAGTTTCAAATCCTTGATGGCCACTTTTTCGATTCGTGCCCGCTCGGTCATAATCTTCAGAACGTCCTCCTGGCTGCATGTCCCATTCAAATTCTGAAACTTCTCCAGTTTTGACTTCACCATATAATCCTCCACACCCTTAACCATCCCGTAGAAAGCCGACTCGGCAGTATTCGGGATAAAAGAGAATACGGTATTGTCAACATCATAATCGATGGCCTTCAGTATATCCGGCACAAGCAGTTCGCCCAGCTTTTTGCGCTCCCTGTAAATCTCCCTGTCGGAACCCCTTGAAAAATAGATCCTTTCGAAAGAGCAGGATTTTTTCTCCTGCTGTTCCCTGATTTGTTCAAGGATCACTTCCCCGTTTTTCTTAATCACCAGGGCATGTCCGGGAGGCAACTCTTTCACTGTTTCAAATTTCACATTCATGGCGGTCTGGATCACAGGCCGTTCTGAGGTAACAATCACAATCTCTTCATCCTGATAATAGAAAGCAGGCCTGATTCCCCATGGATCCCTCATGGCAAAGAGATCACCGTGACCCATCATTCCAGCCACCGTATATCCTCCATCCCATCGTTTGCTTGCCCCTTCAAGTATCTTGCCAACATCGAGATGCTTTCCAATCTGATCGGTTATATCCCGGTTGGTATACCCCTGGGCCTTATAGCTGTCAAAGAGACGTTGATTTTCCACATCCAGAAAGTGACCTACCTTTTCGAGCATGGTTACCGTATCGGAATAATCTTTGGGGAACTGGCCCAGGTCCACAAGGAGCTGGAACAACTCATCAACATTGGTCAGATTAAAATTCCCGGCAAGTACCAGGTTCCTGGTCCGCCAGTTGCTTTGACGCATCACCGGGTGCAGGTTATCCATGTTGTTGGATCCGAAGGTCCCGTAACGAAGGTGGCCCAGGTAGGCCTCTGCTGCAAAGGGAAGATTCTGTTTGGCCCACTGGGGATCATTATATGCATCGGGGTGCTTGCGCTCGGCCTTCGAATAAATACTGTATACCTTGCTGAATATCTCATTGATGGCAGATTCCCCGGTTTCACGCTGGCGGCTGAAATACTTTTTTCCCGGAGCGGTGTCCAGTTTCAGGCTAACCATCCCGGCTCCATCCTGACCCCTGTTCCTTTGCTTCTCCATCAGCAGGTAGAGTTTTTCCAATCCGTATCTCCAAGATCCATGGGTCAGCTGGTAATGCTCCAGGGGCTTTAGCAGCCTCACCAGGGCAATACCGCATTTGTGCTTAATCTCGTCTGTCATTGAATGTTGATAAAATCTTCAACCAGGATGGGATTGGGAAAACTCTTTTTGATGCGGTCATATAATTTCAGAGCCTCACTGCGGGTCCTGCAATCACCCACATACACCTTGAAATAGGGTTCATCGTACCTGTAATAAGCATCCACATCCGGAAAGAGTGAAAGAAACTTCGCCCTTTCCCGCTGTTGCTCCTCTTTGGCACCGGTTCCGCTTTCTGAATAAATCCGGATCCGGTATCCGGGAACACCGGAGACCTGGCTGCTGATAACCATCAGTTTGTAATAATTGGCTACCAGCAAACTGTCCACTTCGATTCGCACCTGGCTTTTTTCACCGGCATCCTGCCACTGTTTCAGCAGGTCAACCCGCGAGGCCGACTGGGCCTGAAGGAGTGTGCCTCCAAAAATGCTGAGAATAACGAAAAGGCTGGATCTCATCTCTTTCATTGGTGGGATAAAATTAATCAAATTTGCATAAATTGATTACTTTCACTGTATGCAGCAAAAAATATTAACCCGTACCAGACGGGCAGAGGTTTTCGCGGGGCTGATGCTCATTATTGTGGCCTTCAGTTACGTCGCCTCGCTGTTGCTTGATTTCAAATTTGTTAGTCCCTATGCAACACTTCAGGAAGATCTGGCTTACCTTTCAGAACATATACGAAGCCAAAAAATCAGTTCCTGTGCATGGCTGGCCACCGCCGTTTTTACCGGGATAGCCCTTCCTTTCTACTTTGCAGTTTTCAGAAAACGGCTCAGGGTACTGCATTACATAAACGGGCTTCTGATGCTGGGGGCAACAACCGCGTTCGTGATGATGGCGCTGACAGGGCTGGGTTTGCCCCGGGAACTGGCAGGTGACAAGTCAACTCTTTCTTTATTGGAACAGTTCAGCCAGGAACAGTTATTCAGATATATCGGAAGCAGCTGCGTCGGATTATGGGCCTTTGGGCTTGGGCTGACAAAAATCAGGCTGGCCAGATTCCCCCTGATCTCCTCTGTCCTTCTGATTATTTCAGGGCCTGCGCTGGTTTTCTTCGACTGGTATGATCCGGATCACCCGGGCCACACAGGGGCCATGGCCTGTATCATCATCGGTGTGATGATATTCTGTGTACGGCTGATCAATAGGGGAATGTCTGCCTGAGCTCTCGTTAATCCATCGCTTCGCTTACCTCATCGCTTACCTCCAGGTTGTGCCACACTGCCTGAACGTCATCGTCATCTTCGAACTCCTCAATGATCTTCATGATTTGCAAGGCCTGTTCAACGGGGAGCTCAATGGTATCATTGGGAATCCTCTGCAATTCGGCACTATCCGATTCCAGTCCCATCTCCTGGAGTTTTTTCTGTACGTTATGAAATTCCTCCATGGGTGTGGTGATCATGAATGTCCCCTGGTCATGTTCGATCTCTTCCACACCGGCATCGATCAACTCCAGTTCAAATTCTTCGGGGTCAAGTTCTACCTGTGCCAGGCTGATGATCCCTTTACGTTCGAACATGTAGCTCAGTGAACCGTTGGTCCCCAGGTTTCCGCCTCTCTTATTGAATATGGCCCTTATATTGCCCACGGTCCGGTTGCGGTTGTCAGTCAGGCAATCGACGAAAACGCCGATCCTGTGCGGAAGCATCCCTTCAAAGGTAAGTTCAAGAAAAGCGGAACTGTCCTTGCCTGCTTTGTTGATCGCCCGCTGGATGGTATCCTTGGGCATGTTCATCCCTTTTGCGTTCTGAACCGCAGCCCGGAGCCTCGGATTGGTTTCCGGATCCATACCACCTTCGCTGGCAGCTACAGTGATCTCTTTGATAATCTTGGTGAATAATTTGCCTCGCCTGGCATCATTGGCGCCCTTCTTGCGCTTGATGGTAGACCATTTGCTGTGTCCTGACATAATTTTGCATTGTTTCCTGCAAAATTAAGAATTTACATGTGTTCTGAAAACGATTTACCTGAGGATCACCTGAACGCCCCCAAATACCACGTCTACTTTGATATTGATACTTACCGAATCGGGTGACCAGGATTCACTTTGATAGATGGATGTTCCAAACACAGCCGTATTTCCATCGGGAAGTTCAGCCCCTGCGAATACTGCATCTGCCTTGATTTTCACGGGTACATTCCGGGGAATGATGATCTGTGTGCCCCCGAACACCGTGCTGATCTTTGTATGGAAACTTCCTTTGCTCAGATCCACCTTGGTAAAATCATATACCCCCTTGGCAAACAGTACCGTATATTCCTTTCCCGGCTCCGGGTCATCATAAACCCGTTCGTTAAATATGGTCTCCTCGGGGTTGAAATGGTGGGAAGGAATCACAAAGCGCCCGAACAACACCTTGATCCCGAATAAAATCAGGAAAATACCCAGAAGTACTTTAAAGACCGGGAAATCTACCTGAAATACTACCTTAACAATCAGTGCAATACCCAGTAAGAGTAAGAAGGCACCCCAGAATAAACCAGCTCCCATTTTCATCAGTTTTTAAGTTTATATCATTATTTATACTGCAATTTTATGGACATTGATCCAACTTTGAAACAGGAAATCGGCGAACCTGCACGAATTGTCGGTAAATGGACTTTTAACTACCTTTGCCAGCCATGTCTTTAAGGAAACTTTATATCGAGACCTATGGCTGCCAGATGAATGTTGTGGACAGTGAAGTGGTGGCGGCCATCCTTCAGCAACAACAGTACCAGCTTACCGAAGAGATGGATGAAGCCGACCTGATCCTGGTCAATACCTGTTCCATCAGGGACCATGCTGAACAGCGGATACGTTCCCGGCTTAAGGAACTCAAGCGGGTCAAACAAAAAAATACGGGGGTGGCTGTAGGTGTGATAGGATGCATGGCTGAACGCCTGAAGGAGAAATTGCTGGAAGAAGAACCGCTTGTTGACCTCGTGGTGGGACCGGACGCATACCGGCAGCTGCCTGCACTTCTGGAACAGGTGGAAAACGGGCAAAAAGGGATAGATACCCTCCTCTCGACGAAAGAAACCTATGGGGATATCAACCCGGTGCGGATGGATAAGAACCATGTAAGCTCATTTGTGTCCATCATGCGGGGTTGTAATAATTTTTGCTCTTACTGCGTGGTTCCCGGAACAAGGGGCAGGGAACGGAGCCGGGATCCCGGATCCATTATGAAGGAAGCCGCTTCCCTCTTTGAAAACGGGTACCGGGAGCTTACCCTCCTTGGCCAGAATGTGAATTCATACCGGTGGGAAACGGGCGCCACCACGGTAAGCTTTGAACGGCTGCTGGCCATGGTAGCAGGTATTGACCCCGGGCTCCGGGTGCGCTTTGCCACCTCCCATCCCAAAGACATGTCTGATGATCTTCTTCAGCTAATGGCCAGTCACGAGAATCTCTGCAGGTCCATCCATCTGCCTGTCCAATCTGGCAGCACCAGGGTGCTGGATCGAATGAAAAGAAAATACACCAGGGAACATTATATGGACCGGATTGAAGCCATCCGGAAATATCTCCCGGGCGCATCCATCTCCACAGACATTATTGCCGGATTTTGTGGCGAGACCGAAGAGGATCATTTGCAGACCCTCAGCCTGATGGAGTGGGCGGGATATGATTTTTCCTACATGTTCAAATACAGCGAAAGACCCGGTACTTTTGCTGCACGCAGCTATAAGGATGATGTGCCGGAAGAGGTAAAAACAAGGCGGCTCAATGAAATCATCGATCTTCAGACGAAGTTGTCTCTTGACAGCAAAGAACAGGACATAGGGCGGGTTTTCGAAGTCCTTGTGGAAGGAACATCAAAAAAATCGGAGGAAAAGCTTTACGGACGGTCCTCACAGAATAAAGTGGTGGTTTTTCCCCGTGGAAACTTGAAGCCAGGCGACTACACCCACGTGAAAATAACCGCTTGCACCTCTGCAACACTGATCGGGGAATCCTATTCCGCCAGGACGGTTTTCAGGTAGAGTTCATCCAGCTGGGCATCCGAAATGGTTGAGGGTGTATCGATCATCACATCACGGCCCGAATTATTCTTTGGAAAGGCGATCACATCCCTGATGGATTCAACCCCTGCAAACATGGCAACCCAGCGGTCAAAGCCAAAGGCAATCCCGCCATGGGGTGGCGCCCCGAAGCGGAACGCGCTCATGAGGAATCCGAATTGCTTTTTGGCTTCTTCCTCTGTGAATCCCAGGTTATCAAACATCTGTTTCTGCATGGCTTCATCATGGATCCTGATGGAACCGCCGCCGATCTCCACCCCATTGATCACCAGGTCGTAGGCCCTGGCACGAACCTTGCCCGGATCGGTCCTGAACAACTCCAGATCCTCGGGGTACGGACTGGTAAAGGGATGATGCATGGCATGAAAGCGCCGGGTTTCCTCATCCCACTCGAGCAGCGGGAAATCCACCACCCACAGTGGTTTGAAAACATTGGGGTCGCGAAGGCCGAGCCGCTCACCCATGGTCAGCCTGAGCTCGCTCAGTGCTTTCAGCGTCAGGTTTTTCTCTCCGGCCAAAACCAGGATCAGGTCACCCTTTTTAGCGTCTAACAAACCGGCCCACTGCTTTAGTGAGGCTTCATCATAGAATTTATCCACCGATGATTTGATGGTCCCATCCTCGTTGACCTTCGCCCATACCATCCCTTTCATACCCAGCTGTGGCCTTTTGATAAAATCGGTGAGCTCATCCAGTTGTTTGCGGCTGTATTCCGCACACCCCCTGGCACAGATCCCGCCCACATACGCTGCCGAATCAAAAACCTGAAATCCCTTTCCCTTTACAAGATGGCTCATTTCACTGATCTCCATGGAGAACCTGATGTCGGGTTTGTCACTCCCATAACGGCTCATGGCATCAGCATAGGACATTTTCGGAAACTCTCCTTCAATCTCAACTTCCTTGATGGTCCTGAAGAGATGCCGGGCAAGCCCTTCGAAGGCATGAAGTATATCATCCCTTTCCACAAACGCCATCTCGCAATCGATCTGGGTAAATTCGGGCTGGCGGTCGGCTCTCAGGTCCTCGTCCCTGAAACACTTCACAATCTGAAAATATTTATCGAATCCGGCCACCATTAACAGCTGTTTGAAAGTCTGCGGCGACTGGGGCAGCGCATAAAACTCGCCGGGATTCATCCTGGAAGGAACCACAAAGTCCCGGGCCCCTTCCGGAGTGGATTTGATCAGCACCGGCGTCTCCACCTCCAGGAATCCCTCATCGCTCAGGTATTTCCTGACCTCAAAGGCCATTTTGTGGCGCAGCATCAGGTTTTTCCTGACCTGGGCCCGGCGCAGATCCAGGTACCTGTACTTCATGCGGAGGTCCTCGCCCCCGTCGGTTTCATTCTCAATGGTAAACGGAGGCGTCAGCGAACGGTTCAGGATATCCAGCTTACTTACCAGGATCTCAATATCACCGGTGGGCATCTGCGGATTCTTATTGCTTCTTTCAGCCACCGTGCCTTCTGCCCTGATCACAAATTCGCGTCCCAGTTTCCGTGCCTCTCCACACAATTTGCTGTCGGTCTCCATATTAAATACCAGCTGGGTCATCCCGTAACGATCCCGAAGGTCAACGAAAGTCATTCCCCCCAGGTCCCTTGATTTCTGGACCCATCCGGAAAGAATGATTCTTTCTCCCACATGCTTCATGCGAAGCTCTCCGCAATTGTGTGTTCTGTACATTTTTTCTCTTTTTATGTCATCAGCACCTTATGATGCGTATTTTTGTAATCACTGGCGGTGCAAATTTAACAACTTTATGTATGGAGCGACCACTATTCCCGGATGAATATTTTATGAAAGAGGCCCTGAAAGAGGCACAGAAGGCATTTGATATGGAAGAAGTACCGGTGGGAGCGGTGATTGTCAACCAGGACCGTATCATCGCAAGGGCCTACAACATGACCAGGCAACTGCAGGATGTGACCGCCCATGCAGAAATGATAGCCATTACCTCCGCCTCCAATTACCTGGGGGCCAAATACCTGGAGGGATGTACCCTGTATGTCACACTGGAGCCCTGCGTCATGTGTGCCGCTGCCCTGAAGTGGGCCCAGCTGGACCGGATCGTTTTCGGAGCCCCGGACCCCCGCGAAGGTTATACCCGGCTTAACCAATCCATACTCCATGTGAAAACAGAAGTGGTCCCGGGAATCCTGGTGGAGCCTTCTGCCCAATTGCTGAAGCAGTTCTTTCTGAACCGCAGGGACCTGAAGAATTAGGAATTACCCACCCGAAAGCCTGCTTTCTCCAGATCCTCCCAGTACCCCGGATAAGATTTGGTCACCACCATGGGATCATTGATCTCCAAGGTGCCAAAAGGGACGGCCAGGGGAGCAAATGCCATGGCCATGCGGTGGTCATTGTAAGTCTCTATGACCGGATTCTTTTGTGCCCCTGTTCGGCGACCATCCCAGCTGATCCAGTCCCCTGCCCGGTCCGATGCGATCTCAAAACCCAGCTTTCGCAATTCAGACTGAAGCGCAGCAACCCGGTCTGTTTCTTTCACCCGCAGGGTACGTGTCCCTGTAAAACGGAAAGGAATCCCCCTGGCGCACAGTGTTGCCGCACAGGTCTGTACCAGGTCGGGGCAACCTGTAAAATCATAGCCAAAGGGGCTGCCGTCTGCCGGCCCGCCCGAATGCAGCACCACCCCGGTACCTTCAAAACGGCTCTCCACGCCCAGTGGATGAAAGATCTCAACAAGTGCCGAATCCCCCTGCAGACTCTCCTTTTCCAGGTTGGGGAGCCTGATCACCGAACCGGGCAACAGGGCAGCAGCCTGGTACCAGTAGGAGGCCCCACTCCAGTCAGCCTCCACGGTCACAGGGCCGAAATCATAGGTTCCCTGACCGATCCGGATCTCCCTTCCGTCAAATTCAGCCTCAACACCCCCTTTTTTCATAAGGGAGAGCGTCATGCGGATGTAGGTGGAAGATACCACATCCCCGGATAAAGCGATGTGAAGACCGCCCTCAAGCACGGGACCAATCATCATCAGTGCACTGACAAACTGGCTGCTGATTCCACCATCCACTGTGATCCTTCCGCCATGCACCAGGCCACCAACTATTTCCAGCGGGGGACAACCCTCATGCACCATATACCGGATCTCTGCACCCAATGCCCGAAGGGCTTCCACAAGCGGCCCCACCGGCCGCTGCTTCATGCGTTCCGACCCGGTAAGTACCACGCTTCCCTCCCGGACTGCGAAGAAGGCCGTCAGAAAACGCATGGCTGTTCCGGCATGGCCAATGTCCCGGATGGCCCGGTCACTCTCAAGCGCATTGACCAGGTGGCGGGTATCATCACTGTCAGACACATTGATAATCCCGCCGCTCTTTCCTGACAGAGCCTGCAGGATCAGCATCCTGTTGGAGATACTTTTAGACGAAGGGATATATATTGTACCTTGTATTGGATTTTGTGGCCCGGAAATGATTTTTTTCATGATTCAAAGATAATAAATAGCCTATATTGGTCCCGTCAAAAAATGGCAACATAAACTGAAGAACAGATCATGATTAATTTCGAAGACACCAGAACCGCTTTCAGCATAAAAACGGACCGGGACCTCCGGCGGGCCTATATGCTGTTCAAGCTGATTTCATACCCCATTTTGGTAAAGATCGCCAACCCGCTTATCTGGGTCTGCTCCACCCTGAGGATTCCCATCGGGTGGATCGTCAAACCCACCGCGTTCAAACATTTTGTGGGTGGCGAAACCCTTGAGGAGTGCCAGGAGGCGGTGTTAAAGCTCAAAAGTGCCAATGTTTTTTCCATCCTTGACTATTCGGTGGAAGGAAAAAAAACTGACAAAGCCATCAATGCCGCCCTGGAGGAGACCCTGAGGGCTGTCAGGCATGCGGGGCATAACCCTGACATCCCCTTTGCGGTATTCAAACCCACCGCTTTCGGCAACAGCCGGGCCCTTGAGATGCTCAGTGGAGCTGCTGTACCTGACAAGGATGACATCGCAGAGGGGGAGAAATTCAAATCCAGGATCGATCAGCTTTGCCTGACCGCTTATAAACATGATATTCCCATCATGATCGATGCCGAAGATACCTATTATCAGAAATTCATCGACCAGGTGGTCATGGATATGATGCGGAAATACAATACCCTGAAAGCCATTGTTTTTAATACCTACCAGATGTACAGGCACGACCGCATCGGTGTGCTGGAAGGAGATATTGCCACAGCAAGGAAGGAGAAGTTTTTCCTCGGGGCGAAATTTGTACGGGGTGCTTATATGGAGCGGGAAAGAGAGCGTGCCAGAAAACTGCGCTACCTGGATCCCATTCAGCCTGACAAGGAGAGCACCGACAGGGACTTCAACCTGGCCCTGAAAATTTCCATGGATAACCTGGACGTGGTCTCCATTTTCAATGGCACCCACAACGAATACAGCAGCATGTACCTGGCTGATCTGATGATGGAGCTTAAAACTGATCCTTCAGACACCAGGGTTTGGTTCTCCCAGCTTTACGGCATGAGCGAGCACATCAGTTTCAACCTGGCTGCGGCAGGGTTTAATGTTGCAAAATATGTACCTTACGGTCCGGTTCGTTTTGTACTGCCCTACCTGATGAGAAGGGTGGAAGAGAATACGTCGGTCAAAGGGCAAACCGGAAGGGAACTGGCGCTTATTAAAAAGGAGCGGATCAGAAGAAAAAACAATGCGGATTGACAACCAGGAATGAAGATCGACAACCAGCGAAATACGTACCGCATCTGGATCAGAAGGCTGATCATGGCCATTCTTTTCACCTTTTTGATCATTCTCATGATCTTTATTCCCTGGTTTGAGGGCCCGGGATTCTGGCTCACCGAATACCATGTGATCATCCTGATCGCCGTGATCTATGTGGTCATCAATGTGATGAACTCCATGAAATCTCCCAACTACATTTCATACAGCGACCATGGAGAGATGATTTTGTTCCGCTACTACCCCCTGAACCTTTTCAACAGCAAAAAAAACTCCATCGAGATACCCAAACAGCAGTTCGTGAAGTACGAATTGAAGAAGTTCTATTTTGGCCGGAAGGACAAAATTATTCTCTACCAGAACTTCCGCAACCGGATTGTGAGCTATCCCCCCATCAGCCTCTCAGCCTTGGAGGAAGAAGACAAACAGAGCTTGCTGGCCTCCCTTCAGAAGTACACCAGGTCCTAGCCGGAATTGTTAAGTCAGCTCATAAGGATGTGAATATGGTATGACATTCCCGACACAAGGCGTCGATAACCCGGGTTTGAAACACATCAACCCCGAAAAAGTATGCCACACGATGACCGGACAGAACTCCAGTACCGTATCGCCCTGAGCATCGCTCCGGCCATTGGCCCGATCACGGCCCGGAAACTGATCGAAAAAGCAGGAGAGGCCAGTGATGTCTTCAAACAGAAAAGGGAGGTTCTTGAAAAAATTAATGGAATCGGGCCCCACATAACGGGCTCACTCAACGCATCCACGCTGCTGTTAGAAGCTGAAAAAGAGATGGAGTTCATTGAGAAAAAAGGCATCTCAGTCCTCTATTTTAAAGATCCGGGCTATCCCACCCGGTTGAATCAGTGCAAGGATGGACCCATCCTGCTATACGTCAAAGGGAACCAGGGGCTGAATCCATTAAAAAGCCTGAGTGTGGTGGGTACCCGGAAAGCCTCAGGTTACGGGCGGGATCTGTGCATTGAGATCATCAGGGGACTGGCAGACCTGGTTCCCGGTTTGCTGATTGTCAGCGGACTGGCGTATGGTATCGATGTGATTGCCCACCAGGCTGCCCTGAAATGGGGGCTGCCCACAGTGGCAGTACTTGGTCATGGCTTAAGCACACTGTACCCGGCTTCCAACAGGGAAACCGCTAAAAAGATCATCCATCAGGGGGCACTTATCACAGATTTTGGTTCGGGGATGAAGCCCGAGCGGAACAATTTCCTCAGACGGAACCGGATTATTGCAGGGTTGTCCGATGCAACACTGGTGGTGGAATCGGCTGAAAAGGGAGGCGCACTAATCACTGCCCACATGGCTTTTCATTACGACAGGCTGGTTTTTGCAGTGCCGGGGCGGACGGTTGACAGTAAATCGGCAGGTTGCAACAACCTGATCAAAAAGAACATGGCAGCATTAACTGAATCACCGGAAGAGATCATCAGATACCTGAACTGGGATATTCCAGAGATCTCGCATCAAAGGCCGGCCCGGGAGCTGGCATTTACAAACCAGGAAAAGAAAATCCTCCTTGCAGTTGAACAGGCCCCGGGGATCACTCCGGATGGCTTAAGCGGCATCACCGGAATCCCCATCCAGGAAGTGCTTGCCCTGTTGCTGGAGATGGAACTGAATGAGTGGGTATCATCCGAGCCGGGCAATTGTTACAGGGCCAGGATCAGTCTGGCTTCCAAGCCTTGATCCAGTTGTTTGAATATGTTTAATGACATGTTTGTTGCCTGATAAAGGGCATGCCCAAATGAAGAAAGATTTTTAGATTTACGAGCAGTTGAACCCTTCAAAAAACAAATATGGATCCAAGAGTTGAACAATTCATGGCCAGAATCAAGGCCAAAAATCCGGCCGAGCCGGAATTTCACCAGGCGGTACATGAAGTGGCCGAATCACTTATCCCTTTCATTGAAGAAAATCCAAAGTACAAACATGCAAAGATTCTCGAACGGATCGCTGAGCCCGAGAGGGTCATCCTTTTCAGGGTTCCATGGATCAATGACAAAGGAGAGGTGGAGATCAACCGTGGATTCCGCATTGAGATGAATTCCGCCATCGGGCCGTACAAGGGAGGATTGAGGTTTCACCCCACGGTGAACCTGGGAATCCTCAAATTCCTGGCCTTCGAGCAGGTTCTGAAGAACAGCCTCACGACCCTGCCCATGGGCGGGGGAAAGGGAGGTTCTGACTTTGATCCCAAAGGCAAGTCGGACAATGAAGTGATGCGTTTCTGCCAGAGTTTCATGACCGAACTGTGCAGGCACATCGGCCCCAATACGGATGTCCCCGCGGGAGATATTGGAGTGGGTGGACGTGAAATCGGCTTTCTGTTCGGTCAGTACAAACGCATCCGCAATGAGTTTACAGGAGTACTTACAGGCAAGGGCCTGGAATGGGGCGGCAGCCTGATCAGGCCTGAAGCAACAGGCTATGGTGCAGTTTATTTTGCCGAAGAGATGCTGAATACCAAAGGAGACTCCCTGAAAGGAAAAACCGCTGCAGTCTCAGGATCGGGAAATGTGGCACAATATACGGTGGAAAAACTGACCCAACTGGGTGGTAAAGCAGTAACCCTTTCCGATTCAGCAGGTTCTATCTTCGATCCCGATGGTATTGATCCCGGGAAACTGGCCTGGGTCATGGAGCTAAAGAACATTCGAAGGGGAAGAATCAGGGAATATGCTGATAAATTCGGTTGTGAGTATTTCGAAGGCAAGCGTCCCTGGCATGTGAAATGCAATGTAGCCTTCCCGTCGGCCACCGAAAACGAAATCGGTAAATCAGATGCTGAAATCCTGATTAAGAACGGCTGCAATGTGATCAGCGAGGGAGCCAACATGCCTTCGACTCCGGATGCCATAGAGGTCTACCTGGCATCACGGATCCTTTACGGACCGGGAAAAGCAGCCAATGCAGGTGGTGTGGCTGTATCGGGACTGGAGATGACCCAGAACAGCATGAGGTTGCCATGGTCCAGGGAAGAAGTGGACAACAGGCTGCAGACCATCATGAAGAACATCCACCAGACCTGTGTGAACTTCGGCACCCAGGGGGATGGCTTTATAAATTATGTGAATGGTGCCAATGTGGGCGGCTTCGTCAAGGTAGCCGATGCCATGATGGCCCAGGGGGTGGTATAGAGAGTTCCCCTGATTGCCGGCCTCAACTCAAGGATCCCTGTGCCTTCCGGTACAGGGATCGCTTGTTCTGTTGAAGGTTTATCGTATGTTTGTACCCGCTTGAAAAAAATGTTTACCGATTCACATACGCATCTTTACCTCAAAGCTTTCAAAGAGGACCGGGAAGAAATGATAAAAAGGGCTGTGGAGGCAGGGGTTACACGCATGTACCTTCCCAATATTGACAGCCATTCAACCCGGTCCATGTTCAGCCTGGCAGAGGAATATCCCGACAACTGCTTTCCCATGATGGGTCTGCACCCCACCTCTGTGAAGGAGAATTTCCGCGAAGAACTCAGGGTCATTGAAAAACTCCTGGACCATCCCGGAATCATCGGTATCGGTGAGACCGGGATTGACCTTTACTGGGACAAGACCTTTCTAAGGGAACAGGAAATCGTATTCAGGACCCAGATCGGTTGGGCCAAAGCGCTTGGGCTTCCCCTGGTTATCCATGCCAGGCATTCATTTGCGGAAATCTTCCGGGTGATGGATGAGACGGGAACAGAAAATTTACGCGGTGTTTTTCACAGTTTTGCGGGTGGAAAAGATGAACTTGAGAAAGCACTTTCCTATGGCTTTATGATTGGCATCAATGGCATAGTCACTTTCAAAAATTCTGATCTGGGCGGTGTGGTCCGCTCCATCCCTTTGGAAAACCTGCTGCTGGAGACCGATGCCCCTTTTCCGGCTCCGGTACCCCACAGGGGCAGAAGAAATGAAAGCAGTTATCTTCTGCATGTTGCCGCCAGAGTGGGAGAAATTCATAACTTAACCGTGGAAAAGATCGGTGCAATTACCACAAGAAATGCACTCGATCTCTTTCAAACCGGCACCTCCCATGGAATCTAACGGACGTTCCATATTGATAATGTATACCGGTGGTACCATTGGTATGCTGGAAGACCCTGTCAAAGGTTCACTGAGACCCTTTGATTTCACGAAAATCATGCAGCACATCCCCGAAATCAGGGGATATGGTTACCAGATTGAAACGATCAGTTTCGATCCGCCCATTGATTCATCCAATATTGATATCTCAACGTGGACGCGACTGGCAGAGATCATCGAACAGAATTACGATCAGTTTGACGGTTTCGTGATCCTCCACGGAACTGATACCATGGCCTATTCGGCCTCAGCCTTAAGTTTCATGCTGGAAGATCTTGCCAAACCGGTAATCTTTACGGGTGCACAGCTGCCCATAGGTGCTTTGCGGACAGACGGGAAGGAGAACCTGGTCACCTCCATCGTCATTGCTGCAGCTAAGGAGTATGGAAAACCTGTGGTCCCCGAAGTTTGCATCTATTTCGAAAGCAAATTGTCCCGTGGCAACCGCACCACCAAGGTCAACGCTGAACTTTTCAATGCCTTCCAGTCGGCCAATTACCCTTACCTGGCCAAAGCGGGAGTTCATCTGGTCTACAACCGGGAGTTCATCAGAAATCCGGGCAAATTCCCGGAACTCAAAGTACACAAGGTACTGGACAACCGGATCGCCATCCTGAAACTTTTCCCCGGGCTGACCGGGGCATACATGGATGCCATCCTGGGACTGGACGGGCTAAAAGGAGTGGTAATGGAGACCTATGGAGCCGGAAATGCTCCAACAGGTCCCTGGTTCCTGGACAGGATAAAAAAAGCTGTGGATAAGGGAATTATTGTTCTTGATGTTACCCAGTGCATCATGGGGAGTGTGGAGATGGGCCGTTACGAAACCAGCCGGCACCTTATAAATGCCGGAGTCATAAGTGGTTACGATATAACAACAGAAGCAGCCACCACCAAATTAATGGTCCTGCTCGGCCAGAAATTAGAGGACGCTGAGATTAAAATGCTTTTAAATAAATCGCTTAAAGGCGAAATCACCTTGTAGTGAGTGTTCATATTAATATTTTTTTTGTATTTTTCGCCGCGAAATTCTCCCGTGATAAAGGTGTTGTCCGGTTCAGGGAGTGGTTCTTATAAAAATCTGAAAATTAGCGGGTTTAACACGCAGGGGATATTTTACTGATATTCCGGAGAGGTGCAGGAGTGGTTGAACTGGCACGCCTGGAAAGCGTGTGTACCCCTAAAGGGTACCGAGGGTTCGAATCCCTCTCTCTCCGCGAAAGTCCTTTGAATACACATTTAAAGTACTAATAATAACGGTGGAGTTTAGGGTTCGAACCGAGATCATGAGGGACCAAAGGTCCCGAATAATCCCTCTCTCTCCGCTAAACATATAAATTGGAAGTATTCACGTTAAATATTAAAGAAAAACAAACAAACAACACCATGAAAAAATTATTTGCATTGATAGCCGTATTCGGGATGCTTTTTATGGGAGCATCTATCTTCGCACAGGACCAAACTCCTGCTGACGAAGATACCACACAGGTTGCTGAAGAGGTTGCAGTTGAAACTCCCGTTGCTCCTGTGCAAACGGTTGCTGCTGAAGAAGAAGGTGGATTGGCAGTATTGCACACCAACCTGAAGACCAAATTCATTGAAGGAGGTGCCGGATTTATGGGCGCTGTGCTTCTGACTTTGATCTTCGGTCTTGCACTGGCCTTTGAAAGGGTAATCTACCTGAACCTTGCTTCCACCAACACCGACAAGCTTCTCGGTGCTGTTGAAGATGCACTGAATGAAGGCGGAGTAGAGGCAGCCAAAGAGGTTTGCCGCAATACCAGAGGTCCGGTGGCCAGTATCTTCTACCAGGGACTGGACAGGGTTGAAGAAGGAATTGATGTGGTTGAAAAATCAGTTGTTTCCTACGGAAGTGTTCAAATGGGTCTCCTGGAGAAGAACCTCTCCTGGATCTCGCTGTTCATCGCCATCGCCCCCATGCTTGGTTTCCTTGGTACAGTAATTGGGATGATCGATGCATTCGACAACATCCAGCAGCAGGGAGATATTTCTCCGACCATTGTAGCCGGAGGTATCAAGATCGCTCTGATCACCACGG